>DASPVV010000150.1:0-4697 GCA_035622175.1 Terriglobales bacterium
AGACTACCGTGAAGCAGAGGTGTCGCCGGAAGGGAAGTTCAATTTCGAACAAGTACCACCCGGTCCGTATGAGGCGCTAGCCATTGATCGAGCGCAGACTCGCCTCGAATACCGGAACTCCGAGGCGATGCGCGCGTATGAGTCGAAGGGGCGAGCCGTCAGGCTGTCGCCTGGCCAGAAAGAGCAGTTGCGGCTCCAGGTGATTTTCGACGAGTGAATGATGATGTTTACGGTTTTGTGTTGTCGTGCCTTCGTATTCTCGCTTCTCGGGTTGACGACATCCTCCGTCGCCGCACTTCAGGTTTCCTCACCGGCCAGCCAACCTGCGGCGGGTGTTTCTCGCATTGCCGGAACCGTAATTAATGCCGTCAGCGGTAGCCCTTTGGCGCAAACTCGCGTCAGCATTCAGGACGCGCGGAATCCGCAGAATTCGCAGTGGACGATAACCTCCGATGATGGTCGCTTTGAATTCGGGCAGCTCCCCCCGGGTAAATATGGGGTGCGAGGAGCAAAGCGCGGCTTTATTGCCGCAGGTTACGAACAACACGAGCAGTTTTCAACCGCCATCGTAACCGGCGTTGGTTTGGATACCGAACACCTGGTGTTGCGCTTGGCCCCGGTTGCGACACTGTCTGGCAAAGTGCTGAATGAGGCAGGAGAACCGGAACCGGGTGCAATCGTTTCGTTGTACGTTAAGGATCGCTCCTCCGGCGTCGACCGCATTCAGAGGATCCCCCAGGCAGAGGGAACGGATGACCAAGGCACGTATGAGTTCTGGCCACTCAATGCCGGCACTTACTTCCTCGCCGCCAAAGCGAGCCCTTGGTATGCCTTACACCCGAGATCCTTCGGTCAAAATCGAGCAAACACAGCGTCTGCGTCTGATCCATCCCTAGACGTGGCATACCCGATAACGTACTACAACGATGTAACCGAGCCGGATGAGGCTTTGCCGATAGCGATTCGGGGCGGCGATCATCTTGAAGTCGACATTCATTTGAATCCAGTGCCAGCCGTGCATTTGCATCTCGGAGTGTCCGGTGATCTTCAGCAACGTATCTGGGGATCCATGCAACAACTGCCGCTCGGCGAGGAGGACATCCTCGCTAGACTTTCTCTCATGCCAACCCTGCTACAACCGTCCTTAGACGGCGACGATGTCGTCGTCGACCGGGTTCAGGCTGGTCAAACTGAGATCACCGGATTAGCCGCCGGGCGCTACAGGGTTCAACTGCCGATATCGCGGCCGGGCGAGCCGATTACGACGAGTGCGGTTGAGATGGATCTGCGTACTGACGGACAGGAACTGGATCCGACCAAGGGTGTACAGGCGAGCAGTGTGCACGCCGCGGTGCGGCTACCCGGCCAGGAGACACTTCCTCGGCAACTCCACATCTTGCTCCGTAACAGCCATCAGCGGGTGGTGGCAGAGCGGGAAGTCGACAACCAGGGAGAAGTCGAATTCCCCAACGTTTTCCCCGGCAAATATGAGTTGCTCGCACGGGCTCCGGGGGCAGCTTATTCGGTATTTCGAATTTCATCGCAAGCCGCCGAAATTTCGGGCAATGTTCTGCCCGTAACAGCTGGCTCGTCTCTTAGCATCGCTATCACTCTTGTTGGGAGTATCGTGCGAGTCGAAGGGTTCGCCAAGCGAAACGGCCAGCCTGTGCCCGGTGCCATGGTCGTTCTTGTACCCAAAACCCCGGAATCCAGTCATGACCTTTTTCGCAGAGACCAGAGTGATCTGGATGGCAGTTTCAGCCTGGCCGATGTAATTCCCGGTTCGTATAGCGTTTGTGCTATTGCGAACGGTTGGGACTTGGATTGGGCAAAGCCTGCGGTCATCGCCTCGCATTGCAAACACCCGCTCTCGGTGGTTGTCCCGAATCGCGCGGCCGGTTCCATCGAACTCGAAACCTCTGTCGAAGTGGAGTCGCGGTAAGCGATGACACCGGAAGTACTCTAAATTGGCGGTTTGTGGGTCCGCAAAACCAGTCGAACCCAAGACTTTTCAGCATCTCTCCCTTTCATTCCCTTCTAAGCCTCAGCACTATACACCCCCTCCGACGATGCCGGCTTGCGGGCGCCGCCAGAACCCCTATGTTTGAATCACGCTGCGCCGTCAGATAATCATTTGTGTCTCACCAGAACGGCGGGCACAAAGACTTGCGTTACCTTGCGGCCCTTCCCCGGAACTGCTCATATTTCACAAGCCAGGACTCCTTGAGACTGGAATGACCAAGCGTTTCATTACCCTGGCGCGGGAACGGGTAACCCAACCAGCAACTAGCGTTCTCCCGACAATCGGCTGGACGTAACCTTGTGGTCATCTAAGATTCAGGGGAAGATCACAAGGGGCTAGAGTGCCTTCGGCTATGGAAATTCGCGCTGAGGCGGTCGCTCACGGACTGGCGATTAAACGGGCTAATGCCGTGACCGCGGTCTTGTGCGGCGGATTGCCTGCCATCGCACTTGGTATCTTCTCGCCAGCGGCGTTAGGCACGTGGGTCGTGGGGTTTGTCGTCGGACTGTTGTGGGCCAACTTGTTTGAATATGTTTATCACCGATTCCTTCTTCACCTGCCCGGAAACTTCCTTGCCCGAGGACACCTCCAACATCACGCGACCGTCGGAACGGCCACTGAAGCCGAGCATGTGAACCTGGGCAGCGCACCGATTTGGGTCGTGGCGATGTTTGCGGTCAATGGGGTGGCTGTGGTGATTGTGAACGCACTCCTTGGACTGCAGATCGCTCCTGGGATGCTAGTCGCATTCTCGGTCTACTTTCTCACGACCGAGGAATTTCACTGGCGCATTCACCTCGGCCAATGGCTGCCGCCGGGCTTTCGCGCGACGAGAGCGTACCACCTCGCCCACCACGATCGCCCGGATGCGCGGTTTAACATCTTCCTGCCACTGTGGGATTGGATGTTCGGGACTGCGGGCCGTTGGTTCTAGGTAGCCCTAAACGGTCTCCAGTTCGCGTCCGCCCGCGAAGTTCGCCAGACGCTCAGCTCAGGCTCAATAGGGTGCGTAAATCATGGCTACGTCGACTAGACTAAGACTAGACTTAGCCTAGCAGCTAGGCGGGCTGCTGAAGAACTCCCGTCCAAACATAGGCTCGGTAAGAGCAAGACTTTCAGTCGTGCAGTAAGCGCCAAAGAATCGACGCGGCTTCTAGTCGGTGGGATTCGCTTTGAAGGTAAGTGGGTTTTTAGCAGCCTGTTGCTCTCAAGTTGTAACGCGGTCCGGTAGCGTCCATTTTCCCTGTCAAGCGCGAGCCATGATCAAAGCGCATACAATATGTTTGCGCGACGAACATGACCTTGATCGGTGCACTCGCAGCTGTACTGTTTGGGATTGCTGTAGCCACGCCGTACCCCAACTTGAGAACCTACGTAACTGATTGCAAGTCCCTTGCCTATCAAGAGTACGGCACAGGTAAACCCATTGTTTTGCTGGCGGGCGGACCTGGAATGAACCCTGCCTACATGGTGCCGGTGGCGAAAATGCTTGCTTCTGGAGGGCGTCGTGTCCTGCTGCTTCACCAGCGGGGAACTGGAATGTCCGCCGATGCGGTTTCTTGCCGAGACCGCATGAACCTGGCCGGAGCTATAGCTGACCTCGAAGCGTTTCGCGAGTACCTTCACTTGGGGAAGCTCACAATAGCTGGACACTCGTGGGGTGGAATGCTTGCCATGGCATACGCGCAGAAGTATCCAGATCGCGTTGCCGGCTTGCTTTTGCTGGATACAGGCCCGATGAATGATTCGGGATCCTCAACCGAGTCCGCGATCATTCACGCCCGGCTGTCCCCTGAGGAGCGAGCGGCATTGCAGCAGGCCAGGGGCACGCCCCAGATCGATGCAATCGAGGAGAAGGCGTATTTCGCTGATCCCGGGAAGGTGGGCCTTTTGCAGGAAAGTATTCCGTCCGGTGAGCCCATGTGGTATGAAACCGTTGGCCAACTGATCGGGCCCGATCTCGGCAAATTCGATGTCGTTGAGGGAATGCGAAATCTCAAGGCACCGGTGACGCTCGTCTTCGGGCGTTTCGACCCAGGATTCTATATAGCGGGGCAGATCCGGGACCTGCACCCCAACTCAAGGCTGATCGTCGTCGAACACGCGGGTCACTATTCTTGGCTGGAAAATCCTGGGAAAACTGCCGCCACCCTGAAAGCGATAGCAGCCGAAATGCCTTAAGGATTCATCCCGCGTTGCGAAATGCCTGAACCTGAAAATCAGGCACACACTACAAGCTGTTCTATAAAACCATCAAACCGATGCTTGCCTTGTTCGGATCCGGACATCTGATGCTGCAGGCGGACACGTTGTAGACGCTTTGTTTGATAACGATATTCTCTTGTCCTTTTCCATCAAGGGGTTACGTCTTGCCCCGTATTGGTAAAAGTCGTGCTTCAAGGGAGAGTAGCGGGCGTCGCCCTGGCATTGATCCGCGAACCGGTGGCACCCGCTATGCCAGCAGGAAGAACCCGAGATGAGCGGACTCGCACAAGATCTTCGCTTCGCATTGCGGCAGTTGCGCCAAAATCCAGGATTCACGGTCGTGGCGGTGCTCACGCTGGCGCTGGGCATCGGGGCGAACACGGCCATCTTCAGCGTAGTGAATGCATTGATGCTGAAGATGCTGCCAGTGCGGGATCCGCAAGAACTCGTCGTTGTCGGCGACCAATCG
>DASPVV010000151.1:0-7586 GCA_035622175.1 Terriglobales bacterium
AGTATGCCTGGATTGCGGTGTGGCTTTGTGGGCGTTGGCTCGGGGGTTGAGGGAATGCGGCGGAGCGATCGGCCCTGCTTAACGGCATAGGGTTTACTGAACTTTCAGGCGATCGGTAAACGCTAGCCGACTAGGCACGAGTAATCAGCGAGGCATGTCCGAATGACAACGCCCGCACCAATCGGCAAAGAAACAATGCAAGCCTGTGTTAAGGCGATGTTATTAACAAAGAGGAGAGAAGCAGCCGACGGCACTTTGTTAACTTGGCTGCTCCTGCTAAACTTTGCCTGATGCAGCGTCGGCGCAATTGCGTTTGGGCTCTTGGCATCGTTGCCATACTCGCTACGACGCTGGCTTTCCAGCATGGTTCCGGTGATCCCGCTGCTGGAAGTGCTAATTGTGCATCTCCGCCGTCCACTCCTAGAGCATCCTTCGAATCTGTACACGATGCCCAACTTCAGCAGGCGCATTTTGGCGGGTGTGGAAACACGGTCGCATCTGCAACTCCGCCACCAAGGGCGCTGGCGGGCTATGCCGGGCAGCAGTCGGATCAGCTAGCCATCACACGTGAGCCTCTCTACGGCTCCCTATTCCGGCGTCCCCCGCCAAGTCTCTCCTAAGCTCAACACCCCAAGAACTGCATTCATGCGAGCCAGCAATGGCAAGCGTGTCTGTATCTCTGTGCCCACCAGTCCGTTCAGGACTCAAAGACGTTAGTTAGGAGATGCCCAATGGAACTCTTTAGGAATGCAGATCTCGACTTTCTCGGCAAGAAGTGGCGGTTCATACTGCCGTCGCTCGCTCTCATCGTTGTCGGGCTCGGCAGCATAGTTGCGCAGCACGGGCTGTTGTACAGTATTGACTTCAAGAGTGGTACCCAGACGGAAATCCGGTGGGACGGCACCCCACCTATTGAGAAAATACGAAGTGCCATCTCCTCAAAGCTGCAAGGCGTCACGGTTGTAGCAGCGCACGGCACGGGCGGTTCGAATGAGGTCATTGTCTCGACTGCACTCTCACGCGAAGAGAACGTAACAGCGGTGCGGCAGACCATTGAAAGCGCGCTTTCCAGCATCACAAACAGCTACTCGATTCGAGACTTCGAACTGATTGGACCACAGGTAAGTGAAGACCTACGCCATCAGGCAGGGATGGCCACGGCCGGTGCTTCGGGAGGTATGCTTCTGTACCTCTCCTACCGCTTTCGCCTCGGTTATGCCGTCGCTGCCGTCTTGGCTATGGCTCACGACGCGGTTATCACTGTCGGGCTGTTCTCGCTTCTGCATCAGGAGATTTCGCTTACCGTGGTTGCCGCGCTGCTGACGCTGATCGGCTATTCAATGAATGACACCATCGTCGTTTTCGACCGGGTTCGGGAGAATCGCCGTGCGCAGCCCCGTGCTCCTCTTGCGGGGGTTATCAATCGCAGCATCAATCAGACGCTCAGCCGAACAGTTTTGACCTCAGGGCTGACACTGCTTACGGCTCTATCGCTATTGTTCTTCGGCGGTCCTGTACTGCACGGGTTCTCTCTCGTCTTAGCGATCGGCATTGTTGTCGGCACCTTTTCGTCCGTCTATATCGCCAGTCCGTTTCTTCTCGCGTGGGATCGGCGATTCGGCAGGGAGACGCTCTCCGGAGGTCTGCGATGAACAAGATGCTCCTTCGCAAAAGCCTATTGATTGTCGCGATTGCGGTGGCGGCTGTTCTCGTTCTGCTTCGCAAACCATTGAGCCTCGGCCTCGATCTGAGGGGAGGCAACAGTCTGATCCTCCGCGTCAACGTTGAGGGGACATCGAGCGAACGAATCCGAGAGGCTGTCGAGCAGACGCGGCAGATATTAGAGAAGCGCGTCAATGCTTATGGACTGTCCGAGACCAGCATCCAGCGATACGGAAGCCAAGGCAATGAATTGTTGGTGCAGGTTCCGGGTGTTGGTGATCTCTCGCGGGTCAAGGGCTTACTCCAGAGCCGAGGATTGCTGGAATGGTATTCCGTCGAGGGCGGTCCCTACAGCACTCCAGCCGATGCCGCCGCTGAATTCGGAGGTGTTGTGCCTTACAGCGACAAGCTGATGGCAACGAAACAGAGTGGAGAGCGCATGTGGTACGTGCTGCGCAGCCAACCCGTGATTCGTGGTACGGACTTGCGGGATGCACGGACAGCAGTGGACTCAACGGAACGGCCTGTGACGACGTTCGACCTGACCGCCGATGCGGCTGCGCGATTCCAGAAGTATACGGCAGCGAACATCGGCAAGCGTTCAGCGATTGTTTTGGATGGGGAAATACTCAGCGTGCCAGTAATCGAGGATGTGATTCGCGATTCCGGAGAAATTCGCGGTGCGAAGACGGTGCAGGAAGCTGAAGACCTCGCGGTCGAGTTGCGTTCTGGTGCGCTGCCAGCCTCCATCGAACTTATGCAACAACACACCGTGGAAGCATCTTTGGGGACCGATTCTGTGCATCGCGGCTTGATAGCTGGTGCCGCAGGTCTGGCAGCGGTTGTTGCTACCATGCTGCTTTATTACCGCTGGGCTGGTGCAAATGCCACCCTCGCGCTAGCTCTGAACGGGCTGCTGCTTCTCGCCGCGCTCTCGTGTTTCGGAGCGGTCTTGACCATGCCGGGAATCGCGGGTGTCGTCCTGACGATAGGCATGGCGGTTGACAGCAACGTGCTGATTTTCGAGCGCATCCGCGAGGAACTGCGGACGGGTAAGTCCGTCAGCGCGGCACTCGGGGCAGGATTCTACAAGGCGTTCGCCACGCTCGTCGACACTCATGTCACCACCGTGGTGTCGTGCCTCTTTCTGTTTTCTTTTGGGACTCCACCCGTAAAAGGGTTCGCGACCACGCTGGTTCTCGGACTGGTCACCAACTTGTTCACTTCTGTGTTCGTTTCGCGAGTGGCGTTTGACTGGGAATTGGCAATGCAAGGGCGGACTGCGAAGCTGAACCTCGGGATGTCCGGGTAAGTAAGACTCTCGGCCATGCGTCACAGGTGCCCGCTGATCCAGTTGTTATCCGACCGGAGGCGGTGTCAATGTCGAGAGCGCGGCGACGTCCGTTCGCTGGGACCCGTGCGCAATTCGCGGCTCGAGTTACGCCAAGGACCAACACCTGAGCGAGGGAGGTGCCCTCAACCGGGAAACTTGGTTACATCTAGTCGAACGAGTACACGGGCCGTCCTGAAGCGTATGGTCTCACGGTGCGACGCTGATCTTGATCGTGTTGGATTTGACCACGCCTGGGCCGTAGCCAGGCGCCGCTTGCGAGACCTGGACGGTGTACTTGCCGGGGCGGCTCAGATCGTATGCCCGCGTGAGAATGATGTTATTACTTGCGCCGGTTTCGCCGGGCTTGCACACCTGCGCCCCGGGCCCTCTCGTGAATGGGAGAGGATTTTGGACCCCCCGCTTGGCGACCGGTTCGCCGTTGGCGTCCCGAAGGTCGTATTGATAGCCTTCATCCAAACCGCTCAGGTTGCTCCAGGCGCTGAAGCAGTCGATGTCGTGCTTTGATGTATTCTTCTTTTCAATATTGATACCTATCTCAGCCCCAGCCTTTACATCGAGTTTACTGTCCGTCTCGAGAATATTGTCTGTGTATCCAAAGTGTCCGTCGGAATAGCCGGCGATCATGAGCACAAACGGGCTTGTGGCCCTCTCGATGAGAGCATCATCGTCCGTCACGGTAATCTCGAGGGTGTTCGACTTGACGACATCCGCGTTGGGATCACTGGAGACGGGTTGCGAAACCTGAATCGTGTAGTCACCAGGCTGGCTGAGATCATAGAGCTTGGTGATTAAATTCCCGCCGCTGGTGCTGGACTCACCGGGTTTAAATGTACAGCCCATCCCCCGGAAAGCTCCAACCAATGGCTCTGCGTCGATCGCGTGCTTGCCAACCGGGCTGCCACTGACATCACGGACATCGTACTGATAGGCCGGATCCAGGTTGGTTACATAATTCGTAACCCGCATGCAGCTCAAACTGTGCCGGGAAGTATTGGTCGTTACGATTCCGAGATAAATGTCGGAGCCAGTCTTGACGACGTGACTTCCCTCGGTGGACTTGTGGCCAGTTAGGAAGATTCCTTCGACGCCGAGGCGAAGGCTGAATGGCTGCGAGGCGTCTTGTGCAGGCGAGTACATGCAGGTCGCGGCCACGGTTGCGCCTAACATTAGTCGCTTGGTAAAGACGCTCATGCCCTTTCAGTCTACTATTTTGCGATGAAGGAGTAATGCTTGTTGAAATTCTGTTCGATCTTAATACTGGGTTCCAGGGACCGCCTGGGTCCACATGGACGCCTGAATTGTGTATTGCCCCGGAGCATTCCTGTCGCAAGCTCTGTTGACCAGAGCCAGTTCCTCGCGGCTCTCGCCCGTCTGCCCAATGAAGAACTTCGACGCTGTCTGTGCTTGCGGATGCGGTTGAACCGACGCAGCCAGCACCCGGCTCGCCAGAATTCCAAGCAACAATTCGAGCCCAAAGCCGGCACCTTGAAAGCCAGCGCCAAGGCCGACACTTTGTTGCGGCGAAGGCAATAGCCCACTTCCTTGCATACGTCCAAGGGTTTAGCAACCAGATCGCCAGCGAGCGAAGCCGTCGGCTAAACAGGAAGCAATCTTCAACGTCCAGTTTTGCCCGTGATCCGATAGGAATTGCCACAGCCGCTCACGCAGATATTGTGCACAGTTCTTCGAACAGGAGCTGCGCGTCGTCTGCGAAGAATCATTCGTGCCGCCGCGCCATCATGGGATCCACTCGAGTCGCTCGGCGCCGGAATTGGCTGCAGCGATGAGAGCGGCACTCACAAGCAGCCATGCGGCACCTAACAGCATCAACGGATTACACCGAAGAGCTGGGTGCCACCAGATACCCCGCGCCGATCGGACCTCTTCCCATCGACACTCGAGTGGAGTATACTCCACTCACATAGACGTTCTAGGCGAAGTAATGGGCTACAAACAGAAGAACTCAGAGATGGTGCAGGGAACGCTCGATATGCTGATTCTCCGCACGTTGATCACGGGGCCCGCTCACGGACACACCATCGCGCACGTCATCGAACACACCTCAGATAACGTATTGGAAGTCGAGCAGGGGTCCCTTTATCCCGCCCTGCACCGGCTGGAGCATCGCGGCTGGGTAACCTCGCACTGGGGAATAAGCGAAAACAATCGCAAAGCAAGGTTCTACAAGCTGACGGCCGCTGGCAGGAAGCAACTCACTGCGGAAAGAAACCGATGGCACCAGGTCGTCGCAGCTATCGGGCGCGTGCTGGGCGAAGCCGCCGAGTAGGAGGAAGCGACGATGAATCTCAAACGATTCTTCAACCGATCGCAAGAAGATGCCGAGCTAGCGCAAGAGCTGGAATCTCATGTTCAGCACGAGATGGACGACAACCTGGCGCGCGGCATGGGCGCACAGGAAGCGCGGCGCCAGGCCTACCTGAAGTTGGGGAATCCACTGGTTATTCGCGACCAGGTGTCGGAAGCAAACAAGTTTGCCTGGGTTGAGGATTTGTGGCGTGACTTACGCTATGCCGTGCGTAGCCTGGCAAGAGCTCCCGGATTTACCTGCGTCGTGATTCTGGTAATGGCCCTCGGCATCGGCGCAAACACGTCCATTTTCAGCTTTCTCGACTCTCTGCTTCTGCGCTCGCTTCCCGTCTCCGATTCGGCCTCCCTGGTCGTCTTGAACTGGCATGCCAAGCCCAAACTGCAGGATTTCGTCATGCAAAGCATGAGCGGCATGATTGACGACGACGCCAAATTAGGGACCGTAAGCGGGATCTTTCCTTATCCGGCATTTGAGCTTTTAGAAAAAGATAACCGCGTATTCTCGGACCTGTTCGGGTATTGCCGGTCGAAAGAAGTTCGAACCTTAAACGTGCTGATCCAAGGACACGCTGAGATTGCCTCAGGCGAACTGGTTACTGGAACCTACTTTCGAGGTCTTGCGGTCGTTCCAGCCGTCGGCCGGCTAATTGGTCCTGATGACGACCGTGCCGGCGCGCCTTCGGTTGCCGTAGTGAGTTATGCATTCAGCGAAAGACATTTCGGAAGCCCCGCGAACGCCGCCGGCCAATCAGTCCAGATCAACAATCTGCCGTTCACAATCGTGGGCGTAGCGCCGCCAGAGTTTTTTGGCGTGGATCCCTCGGCCGCCCCTGACGTTTACCTTCCGCTGCACACCAACGTCTTATTCGGAGCTCAAATTTCGTTTGGATTCGAGCCCTCGGACTACCTAGACGCAAATTATTACTGGTTGGAGATGATGGCGCGATTGCGCACGGGCGTCACGTTGGAGCAAGCGCAGGCTGAGCTTGTGCCGCGATTTCAGCAATGGGTCGCGACCACAGCGCACAACGATACACAGAGGACGAATCTTCCCGAGCTGTACTTGAGGGAAGGAGCGAGCGGGATAGACACTCTGCGCCGGCGGTTCTCAAAGCCCCTCTATGTGCTGATGACTCTAGTGATGCTAATTCTGGTGATCGCTTGCTCCAATGTCGCCAATCTTGTGCTGTCCCGTGCTGCATCCCGAAAGCGGGAAATCGCGTTGCGCATGAGCCAGGGCGCAAGCCGGTTCCGGGTGCTCCGCCAGCTATTAACAGAGAACCTGCTGCTCTCTTCCGTGGGTGGATTACTTGGAGTATTGCTGGCGGTCTCGGGAATTCGCCTTCTCTCGGTCCTGCTGGCAGGAGGTCAGGGCAATCTGGGTGTGCACGCCGAACTGAACTGGCACGTACTCCTGGTAGCGGCATCTCTTTCTGTGCTCAGCGGAGTGCTCTTCGGCCTCGCTCCAGCCTTGCAGTCCACACACCTTGACCTTGTATCCGCTCTGAAGGAAACACAAACGACCCAGGCTCGTCCGCGTCATCGTTTCCCAGTGATAAGCGCCACCCAATTTCTGGTAGTCGGTCAGATCGCTATCTC
This sequence comes from Terriglobales bacterium, assembly GCA_035622175.1. Lineage (GTDB taxonomy): Bacteria > Acidobacteriota > Terriglobia > Terriglobales > Acidobacteriaceae > JAFAGX01. Next base: position 6,944 of record DASPVV010000151.1, read on the forward strand.
GTTGTTGATGCTGATTGCCGCCGGATTGTTCGTGCGCACGCTCGCGAATCTGCAATCGATAAATCTCGGGTTCAACCGCGAAAACGTGCTGTTATTCGAGTTAAATGCGCGCCAAGCAGGTCACCACGACCCCGAAATCTCGGAGTTTTATGCTCACCTGCGGGAGCGCTTCGCTGCGATACCGGGAGTGCGCGAAGCGAGCCTAGCCGATACGTCGCTAATCACCGCCGGTGATGGGTTGCCAATCAGCGTTCCCGGCAATCCCCCCAGCGACGACACTCGGTTCATACCCGTGGGGCCAGCGTTCCTGACCACAATGCAAATTCCCCTTGTCGCCGGGCGAGATTTCTCCGATGCGGATGGCCCGGGCACTCCAGCGGTTGCAGTCATAAATAAAGAATTCGCCCGAATCAATTTCCCTAATGAAAATCCTCTGGGACGGCATCTGTTTTTGTGGAAAGACAAGAATGTTGCCAGAGATATGGAGATCATTGGCATAGCCAAAAACGCCGACTACGGGGGAGTCAAGAAGAAAGTTCCTCCGGTGGTATATCTTGCGTACGACCAGGGATATCCAGAACCCAACGAAATGGTTTTCGCGCTGCGTACCTGGGGCGACCCCCTCAGCTACGTCAACTCCGTG
>DASPVV010000152.1:0-6168 GCA_035622175.1 Terriglobales bacterium
CGAGATACACAAGTCAGACCTGCTCGGCGTGTGGTTTCGTCCATAAGGACAACCGCAAGACGCAAGCAGATTTTGCGTGTCTTTCCTGTGGCTATAAGGACCATGCCGACCACAATGGAGCAGTCAACATAATGGCTCGGAGCGAGCCGTCATTCGATAACATCAGTGCAGTAAGGCTGGCGTAGAGTGAGAATCCTCGCCCTTTAGGGCGGGGAGGTTCAATAGCGTATTTCGCGATTGCTTCCGGAGCAAGCCGCTCGCCGACGGGCGGGGCCAAGCAGTGGGCTGTCGCGAAAGTGAACGCAGTTCCACAACCAGACTCTTGCCGATTCACCGGTAGGCGAAAATCTGCTTGAGGGACGACCGATACCGGACCGGTGTCATGGTCTGTTGATCCAGCAAGAAGACTTTCCCAAGCAACCCTTCCTGTTCCTCACCCTTACGGGTCGGCAGATTCGCCGCCCCCGGAGTAGCGATTCTTACCAGGCAGACCTTAGAGCGACTGTGGTGTAGAATCGGTTGACTCCCCACCTCGGACTGGCAGTATCAAGGTTGGCCTGCATGTCGCCGATGCGCGAGATCTATCGGACAGGTGATTGATGTCCCAAAATTGTCTTGGCAGCTCGAAGATCGTGGCTCAATTGCAGCAAAAGGGATGCGGGAACAAAGTAGCTGTCCCCGATCCCGGGCAGTAGTCGAACCAGGGATAACTCATGGCTTAAGCCAATTCCAACTCAGGCGTGCTCAAGGAGACACTCGATGAAACGTCGTATCAGTTTGACGCTTTGCCTGGCGCTGGCAGCCACCATGGCTCTTGCCATCGCCAAACCAAGAACCTTTGAGGCTGGCAAGAAGGGTAAGGTCACTGGAATGATCCAGTCTCGCAACGGTGACGCAATCACCATTCTGGAAAAGAAGACCAATACGGTAGCCGTCGTCAACGTTGACGAAGGCACGAAGTTCGAGCGCAAAAGGGGCGTCTTCAAGTTTCGCAAAACGGAGATGGACGTCACCGCGATGGTACCGGGCTTGACCATTGACGCCGAGGGCATAGGCGATGCCAAAGGGCAACTCGATGCCAGCAAGATATCCTTCAGCCCGGACGACTTCGCCATTGCAGTGGCGCAAGAGAAGCAGATCCTGGCGAATCAGGCGGCTGCAGCGCAGGCCCAGTCCACGGCCAACCAAGGCGTAGCCAATGCGAACGGGGCGCAGGGTTCCGCTGATGCGGCGCAATTGACTGCCAGCGCGGCTCTGGCCGGTACCGCGCTGGATGCTGATGCCATCGCGTTGATCAACAAGAGGGTTTCCGATCTCGGCGACTACAAGATCGTAGCCAAGGGTCTGATCTGGTTCCCGACCGGACAGGCGACCTTGGCTCCCGCAGACAAGCAGATGCTTGACGACTTGGCCAAGCAGGCAATGTCTATCGACAACTACCTGATCGAGGTCGCCGGTTATGCGTCCAGCACTGGGACCGCGGAGGCGAACCAGAAGCTCAGCGACGAACGGGCAAGCGTGGTTCTGACTTACTTACGGAACACTGACAATATTCCCATGCGACGTTTCGTGGTTCCTGCGGGCTACGGGGCCACGCGCCCGGTTGCTAACGACGCAACCCCCGAAGGCCGCCAGATCAACCAGCGAGTCGATGTGAAAGTCCTCGTCAACAAAGGGTTGGGGCTCTGATTTAGTTTCGGGGACGCGAGGCTGGAGGAGCCACTACGGCTGCTGCGAATCTCTCATGGCATCAATGAATTGATGGGACTCGGCCTGCACAGAGATTGTTCTCTCGAAGGTGCCGGCCGTTTCCGCTGTAGTCTTTCCTCTAGCGCATCTCCCCAGGATCTGTTGTTTCTGGGTTACTGTGAGACCCGCTGGCCGGGAGCATGGGCGTGGGCCATAACGCAAACCAGTTTGAGAAAGTAGGCGGAAACCAAACGGGCGAAAAGCTGGGTAGCATCGAGAGCGGCGATGCTATTCAGACTCTAGATCAACAGCGATTCTCTGCGCACCTCCACTCAGCACTTGCATAGTGCGCTGGTAGGGCCTAAAGCCTTTCTTAGAAAGCTTTACTGTCCTCAGGCCTGATGCGAGTGGCACCTCGGCGGGTGTATTGCCCAAGAAAACTCCATCCACTTCGATATCTGCGCCGACGGGATTTGAGACAAAGTTTAGGATGGCTGGAGCGCTAGAAACCCCTACAGGCGATGTCGATGCTGTGTGTACTGATGCTGCTTGTACCGAGGTTGTTGCACTACTGGCAGGCGGTGTACTCGATGGCGGCAGGACACCGAATTGGTTCTGCATCATTTTAGCCAGTTCCGTTGCGGCGAGTGCAAAGTTCAATCCGGGTGTGCCCGCGGCCGCGAATTCAAGCGTATTGATCCCAACCACCTCCCCGCGGCGGTTCAACAGGGGTCCTCCAGAATTGCCGTGGTTGATCGTCGCATCGGTCTGAATCCACAACCCGGCACGCCCCGGTACTGACGCGGCGGTGTACTCTGGAAATTCCCGCACACCGCTCACGACACCCTTCGTGACGGTGTTCGGTAACATGAGAGTTCCGGTCACATCGTGTGCGACAGGCGTGCCAATGGCAATTACATCTGAACCGGGCAATGGGGGCGTTAAACTCAATCTGAGAAAGGCGTTGTCGTCAACGGAAACCTTGATCAGCGCCAAGTCACGTTCTTCGTCGACATACAAGTGCGTACTATCGAACGATCGCCCGGATCCCATGGTCACGGTTGCCACAGACTCACCCTGCACAACGTGAGCGCTCGTCACCAGGAGACCAGCGGGAGCAATAAAGAAACCACTACCGCTCCCCTTGGAAGTGGAGACGCTTACCACAGCGGGGAGCGCTTGACGCACTACCTCCTCAATGGGAATCGGCGCTGAGGAGCTCTGCATCCCTGTCGTCTCCACGGTCGCTGACGCGGGGATATTAGGGGTAAACTCCTGCACCGCATCGAGCTGAAACTCGAAGTACTCCGAGGTCATGAGGTAGTAGTCATAGAGAATGTTTCCATGCAAGTTACGCCAATGGATGGGACCTGTCGTGAGTTCGATCGTTCTTGGCACATAGCCTTTTTTCGTCAGCCTCACCCGAATCGGGTCTATACCGTGGGAACTGAAGGCGGTGTGCTTCTTGCCAAAATAATATCCGGGCACTTTGATGGAGCATGGCGTGAGGCACGAGACACTGCCGTTGACTTCCACCTGTGCTCCTGCTGGAACCGTTTCGAGCGCAACCGATTTGCTGCCCGCAAAGGCAGGGAGGCTGCAGAAGGAGAATGCAACCGTTATAGCAAGGGAGGCCCGTAACTTCGACGACTGCATTCATACCTCGCTGAATAGGAAACGGCAGAAGTCTGCGGGGAAGGTAATAACGCCACAGTAGATCAACAAGCCTCCAGTCCACAAGAAATGTGGGATTACTTCGGTAAGTACCGTAGCCGGGGCGCTGAAAGTATGGTGCTGGATGTAGAGGACTGCGAGTTCATTTGACGCTGTGGCGGCGGGCTCGGCATCAGCGAGTGCCCAGGTCGTCCGTCGAAGGAGTTCGATTTTGTGCCGGGGGATTGCTGGCGAAGGCAGAGAATCATTTAGCGCGTGACTTCCAAGGATCCTACTAGGCCGTAGTCTTTCTCGTCTCGAGGAGTTTGCCTGTGACTAACCCTTCCGCCCCCTTGAGTTCTGCGCAGGGTGGAGCTGACTGCGTACTCGCTCCTTTGTCCAAAGAGCGCCGCGTTACGATGCTTGCGCTTACCTGGCTCATTTTCTTTACAACCTGCGGAGGTGCGTACGGACTCGAGCCCCTGATTGGAGCGATCGGTCCGGCCTGGGCCATCGCGCTGATCCTTATCACGCCCCTCGTGTGGAGTTTACCGACGGCGCTGATGGCTGCCGAGTTGACCACTCTGATGCCGACGCAAGGCGGCTACTACGTTTGGATCCGCGAAACCTTTGGACCGTTTTGGGCCGTACAGCAGGCCTGCTGGAGCATAACGTGTGCGGTTGTTTGGCTGGCCATCTATCCAGTCCTCTTCGTAACTTATCTAACCTTTTTTATTCCGGCACTTTCCACGTCCGCCGTCATTCGCTGGCTGATCGCTGTGCTGGTCATTCTTTTGGGGATGGCCTTGAATTTTCAAGGCGCCCGCGAGGTCGGGCGTTCAGCAGAGGTCAGCGCCTACCTTGTGCTCGGCGTCTTCCTGCTCCTGCTTATGGTCTGGCTTGAGCGGGGTCCGGCACCGAGTTCGATCGTTGCAGTGCTTAGAAGCGACCTTTCGTCAAGCCACCAAGGAGCGCTCCTCCTCGGACTGTCCATCATCGTCTTCGACTGCTCGGGGTGGGAAAATGCGTCCACTTACGCCGCAGAGGTGGACAAGCCCCAGCGCAACTACCCGCGGGCTCTGGGCCTTGCCTTACTGGTTTTGGTTCTCTGCTATCTGTTGCCGGTGATCGCCGGCGTCACCGTGACGACCTCGCCCGCCATCTGGAGTTCTGATGCCGGCTGGCCCGTGATTTCCCAGTTGATCGGCGGGCGCTGGCTGGGCAGCCTGGTGGCATTTGCGGGACTCGTCTCCATGTCGGGATTGTTCAATGCTCAACTGCTCTATATATCTCGCCTGCCTTATGTCTTGGCCTGCGACGGCTGGTTTCCCGGTTTTCTCGCGAGAGTGTCCCCCGGCGCGAGGGTTCCCAGAATGGCAATCCTGTGTTTTGGGGTCGTCGCTGCAATTTTTGCTGCTCTTTCGTTCGGGAGTCTAGCCATCATTCAATGCTTGCTCTATGCGGCTGGCCTGACGCTTGAATTTCTGGCGCTACTGGTCTTGCGCATTCGCCGCCCCGATGCGCACCGCAGCTTCCGAGTGCCTGGGGGTTGGCTGGGCTTGGGTTACGTATGCGCGTCGCCGTTTGCCTTTGCTGCCCTTCTACTATTCGCGACGCTCCGCGACTGGCGGTCCTACCCGGTGCAGCTATTGGTCGTCGGTGCGGTTGCGGCCTTTGGCTTTGGGTTGTATTTCATCCGACGCAAGATGGCCGAGACCCGCAGCGGCCATATCCTGGAGGTCTCCGGAGGAACCTTCATCTCTTGAGCGCGCAATCTTTGTGAATCTGCTTCACCGCTTGATAAGCGGGAATTCCGGATACGCCGCCTCCACCGTGAGTTGCCGAGCTGGCCTGGTAGAGACCCGGAAGCGGAGAGCGAAAATCCGCATATCCCGGTGCCGGGCGCATGTGGAAGAGCTGCTCGGCCGACAGTTCACCGTGGAAGATGTTTCCCCCAATCATTCCGAGCTGCTGCTCCATGTCATAGGGACCTATGATCTGGCGATGGAGTATTGCGGACTTGAGGTTAGGGGCAAGCTCGCTGTAAGCGTCGATCACCCTCTCCGCATAGGCTTCTAATTCTTCACCGTGAGGCGCTGCGGCCCATTGGTATGGAACCCACTGGGTGAACATCGACATGATGTGGGTTCCCCTCGGCGCCAGGGTTTTATCCCAGACGGTCGGAATGGTAGCTTCGGAGAACGGATGTTGCGAGGCCCGGCCGTTCTTCGCATCCTGGAATGCGGTTTCAGCGTATTGGGTGGAAAGGCACAGTTCGATGGAGCCGCTGTGATGGTCCTGTGGGTTGGTGCCCGGGTTGGCCTTGAAGTTTGGCAACTCGGAAAGGGCCAGATTGATTTTGACTACGCCGCTGCGCGACTTCCAGCGTTCCATATCAACCACGAAGTCCGTGGGCAGCTCGCTGCGGTCGATAAGTCTCAGGAAGGTGATTTGTGGATGTATGGTGGTGACAATGACAGGGGCGCGCAGCTCTTCTCCACTTCTCAGAGCGACACCTTGAGCGCGTCCGTTCTTGAACAAGATCTTTTCCACGGGCGCGTTGACGCGGACTTCGCAACCGTATTCTTGCGCTGAGCGCTGGATGGCATCCGATACTCCGCCCATGCCTCCTTCCACGAAAGCCCAGTTTCCCAGATGTCCGTCGCCTACGTCGCCCACGGAATGATGCAGCATCACGTAGGCTGTGCCAGCCTCGTCCGGGCCTGCCCAGGCTCCGATGATTCCATTCACCATCAGCACCGTCTTGACGTGCTCCGATTCGAACCAGTCATTCAGAAGGTCGGTGATGCTCATGGTAAAGAGGCG
>DASPVV010000153.1:0-47642 GCA_035622175.1 Terriglobales bacterium
GCAAGCAGATTTTGCGTGTCTTTCCTGTGGCTATCAGGACCATGCCGACCACAATGGAGCAGTCAACATAATGGCTCGGAGCGAGCCATCATTCGATAACATCAGTGCAGTAAGGCTGGCGTAGAGTGAGAATCCTCGCCCGTTAGGGCGGGGAGGTTCAAGGTAGTGGTCCTCAGCGTCGCGCGTCGCGTCCCTGGCAGCCCAGCAAGGCTGTTGCCCGAGGAGAAAGTGTCCGCGGTTGAAATCACCTCACCGGCTGCTCGCAAGACTGCACTGAATCCCGTCCATCGCCAGATGGGCGCGAAGATGGTCGACTTCAATGGCTGGGACATGCCGGTCGAATACCCGAGCTCGGGGGGACTCATTGCCGAGCACAACACGGTGCGCACCCGGGTCGGCATCTTCGATGTCAGCCACATGGGGGACATTCGCGTCGAAGGACGCGAGGCCTTAGCCGCGGTCGAGCATATCTCGATGAATGCCGCTTCGCGGATTGCGATTGGACAGGCGCAATATTCCGCGTTGCTTTATCCCCAAGGCACGTTTGTCGACGACATGATCGTGCACCGGCTGGGGGAAAATGACTACTTGCTCGTGATCAACGCGGGCACGCGGGAGAAGGACGTTGGCTGGGTACGCGAGAATACCCAGCGGTTCGATTGCCGAGTCAGCGATGTGTCGGACGATTTCACCCAACTTGCGATCCAGGGTCCTAACGCCGTGGACTTGCTGCAAAAGCTCACGGACGCGAAGCTTTCCGAGGTGAAGTTCTATTGGCTGACGCGAGCAACGGTCTGCGGGCTGAAGGACATCCTGATCGCGCGGACCGGCTACACCGCGGAGGACGGGTTTGAGATTTACATCCCAGGCGATGCGACCACGAGCGCGATGGTTTGGGAGAAACTGCTGCAGGCGGGAAAAGAATTCCGCTGTCTGCCCTGCGGCCTAGGGGCACGCAACACGCTGCGTCTGGAAGGCAAACTGCCCCTCTACGGTCATGAGATTGCTGATACTATCAATGTCTGGGAAGCCGGCCTGGATCGTTTTTGCAAAATGGAAAAGCCCGAGTTTATCGGTCGGACGGCGCTCGAGAAAGCCAAAGCGGCCGGCCTCGAGCGCACGCTGGTGGGCCTGGAGATGGTGGAACGAGGCATTGCCCGTGATGCCTACAAGGTGCTCGACGAGAGTGGAAGGGAGATTGGGCAGGTCACCAGCGGGTCCTATGCGCCGTTTTTGAAGAAGAACATTGCGCTCGCCTATGTGCCGCCCCGATTCCGAGATCCAGGATCCACGGTGAAGGTGGAAATCCGTGGCCAGGCGGTGAAAGCGAAGGTGGTGCCGACTCCTTTTTATCAGCGCCCCAAAAAGCCTTACGGCTAGGGAGAACTTTGCCCTCGGGGGTTAGAAAACCATGAACCCACAAACTAAGGAGCCAGCACCGATGGCGTATCCGAGCGATCTTAAATACACCAAAGAGCATGAGTGGATTAAGCTGGACGGCAAAAACGCCGCGGTTGGGATCACTAACCATGCCCAGGAATTGTTGGGAGATATTGTATTTGTGGATCTACCCAAGGTTGGAGCCGAGATCACAGCGGGGAAGGCGTTTGGCAGTGTCGAATCGGTGAAGGCCGTGTCCGACATTTTCGCCCCGATTTCCGGTACGGTGACCGAAGTCAATAGCGAGCTCACCAGCGCACCCGAGAAGATCAATCAGAATGCCCATAGCGCCTGGATGGTCAAGATCACGATTAAGAATCCGGCCGAGTTGAACGGGCTACTCTCTGCAGCCGATTATGAAAAGTTCGTGGCGGAGGAGGGATAAGCACGGACTCGATACGATCGGCCGCACCTGGGCCGGCCAAGGACACCTCAGAGAGGTCCTGGCCGGGGCGACCTCGGCGTAGGTGGGCGAGCGAAGATCCAGTGCATTCCTAATTTCATCGACCAAGGCTGGTATGCGTTACTTACCGAAATCTCCGGCTGATCGTGGGGCCATGCTCAAAGCGATCGGCGTGGGCTCGATCGATGACCTATTTGCGCCCATTCCCGCCGAGTACCGCCTCGATCGCGATTTGCGGGTTCCGCGGCAAATGGCGGAGGCAGAAATCGTGGACTGGTTTCGCGAGCGTTCGCGGGAAAATGGAGACGGCTACGCCGCGACCTTTCTCGGAGCGGGCGCCTACTATCACTATCGTCCGGTGATTATTGATTCGTTGATCTCGCGGGGTGAGTTTCTCACCGCGTACACTCCGTATCAGGCGGAGGTTTCCCAGGGTACCTTGCAGGCTATCTTCGAATTTCAAACGATGATCTCGGAGCTGGCCGGCATGGATGTGGCCAATGCTTCGATGTACGACGGTTCGACCGCCGCCGCCGAAGCCGTCATGATGGCCTGCCGCCTCTCCGGACGGCGATCCGTGCTGATTGCCCGCAGCGTGCACCCGGAATATCGAGAAGTGCTCTCGACCTATGCCGTTCATCAGAGCATGCCGCTGACGACCATCCCTTATGCCGCGAGCGGCCGGGTTGATCTTGCGGTCTTAGAACGGGCGATCACCCGGGAAACTGCCTGCGTACTGATCCAGTCGCCGAATTTCTTTGGAACCATTGAAGATGTTTCCGCCGTGGCCGAGCTGGCCCACAAGCAGGGCGCGCTGTTGGTCGTCGCGATCGCCGAAGCGGTGTCGCTCGGCATCCTGGAGCCGCCTCGCCAGGCTGACATTGTCGCCCTGGAGGCGCAATCTTTCGGCGTGCCGCTTGGATTCGGCGGCCCCTATTGCGGGATCATTGCTACCCGGGAGCAATACGTGCGGCAAATGCCCGGCCGGCTGGTCGGGCAGACTACCGACCGGAACGGCAAGCGCGGATTTGTGCTTACGCTGGCGACCCGCGAGCAGCACATCCGGCGGGAGAAAGCGACCTCCAACATCTGCACCAATCAGGCGCTCATGGCCCTGATGGCGACCATCTTCATGACGGTTTACGGCAAGCAGGGGCTGCGAGAGCTAGCCAAGCAGAATCTCGCCAAGGCGGCCTATGCTGCCGAGCAATGTGGAAAACACACGAAACTGTTGTTTCAAGAGGCCCCTCGCTTCCATGAGTTCGTGGTTCAAACCAGCGAGGATCCCTACGCCATTAACAATCGCATGCTCGGCCATAAGATCGTGGGCGGGCTGCCGCTCAAGAAATTCTATCCCGAGCTCGGCAACGCAGCGCTTTGGTGCTGCACCGAGATGACCAGCCGGACCGCGATCGATACCGCGGTCGGCTTTATCTCCGAAAGTGAACGTAGGCTGAAGTCTGCTCCCGAGGTGGATGTCGAGGAAGTGGCGCCATGAAACACCAGACCCGCAAGGCCACCCGCCATGTCAGCCAGAACGAAGGCCTGGTTTTCGAAAAATCTTCCCCGGGCAAATTGGCCTGGAAGCTGCCGCCGCTCGACGTGCCCGAAGTGGATCCCCAAAGGTTGCTCGGCACTTCTCACAGAACCGACCTTGGCAATATGCCGGAAGTGAGCGAAATCGAAATCATCCGGCACTTCACCCGGCTTTCCACTTGGAATTACGCCATCGATTTAGGCATGTATCCTCTGGGTTCCTGCACCATGAAGTACAATCCGCGGGTGAACGAGGTGGTTGCCCGCCTGGATGGATTGGCGAATGCCCATCCCTACCAACCGGAGAAGGTTTCCCAGGGGGCCTTGCGCATTCTGAAGACGTTGAGCGAATGCCTAGTCGAGATTACCGGGATGGATGCCATTACCCTGCAGCCCGCCGCCGGAGCACAGGGAGAGTTGACTGGTTTGCTCATGGTGCGCGCCCATCATCAGGCGAAGGGAAATCCGCGCAAGAAGATTCTGATCCCGGACTCGGCCCATGGCACCAATCCGGCGACGGCGGCCACCGTCGGCTATGCCGTCGAGAATCTGAAATCGAACGCCCAAGGCATGGTGGATGTGGCCGCCCTCTCCGCGCAAATGGACGAGGAGGTGGCTGCGCTCATGCTCACCAATCCCAATACGCTGGGGATTTTTGAGCAAGAGATCCACAAAATCGCGGATCTCATGCACGCAAAAGGCGGCCTGCTCTACATGGATGGCGCCAACATGAATGCCCTGGTGGGCAAGGTGCGGCCGGGGGATTTTGGCGTGGACCTGATGCACCTGAACCTGCACAAGACCTTTTCCACGCCTCACGGCGGCGGTGGACCGGGTTCCGGCCCGGTGGCGGTGAAGCGGTTCCTCGAGCCGTTCCTGCCGAAGCCCGTGGTTATGACCAAGGCCGATGGAACCCTAGGCTTCGATTACAACCGGCCTCGGTCGGTCGGACGGGTGCGCGCGTTCTATGGAAACTTTGGGATGTTTGTGCGGGCGCTGGCTTACATCTTTGCCAACGGGCCGGACGGGTTGCGACAGACCACGGAAGACGCCGTGCTCAATGCCAACTATATTCGCAAAGGACTCGAAGGTGTCTACGATCTCCCGTACCCCACAGCGAGCATGCACGAAGTAGTGTTCAGCGATAAGCTGCAGGCGAAGAAGGGCGTGCGCACCATGGATATTGCCAAACGGCTCATCGATTACGGTTTCCATCCCTACACCACGGCCTTTCCCCTGATCGTTCCCGGCGCCTTGATGATTGAGCCGAGCGAGAGCGAGCCGAAGGAGGAGCTGGACTTGTTCATCGAAGCCATGGGCTCGATCGCCGAGGAGGTGGACGAAGACCCGCAAATGGTCTTGGCCGCTCCCCACAGCACTCGGGTGTCGAGACTGGACGAGGTGAAGGCGGCCAGGAATCCGGTGTTGCGCTGGAAACCCAAAGCTTGAGTCACGCCTTCCCCGCAAGCGTCACCAACATCATCTCGAGTTTTTTCTCCACCCCCTTGCCGCTTGCCTCGATCGGCACAAGCCGGCCGCAGAGTGGTACCCTAACGTTCCAACTCCGTACCCCATGAAACCCTCGAAACCAATTTGGGTGGCGATCGACAGCGGGGGTACTTTCACCGACTGCGTCTGGGTGGACCGAGGCCGGATTTCTATGCTCAAGGTGTTTTCCACCCCGGACGATCCGTCGCGCGCGATGGCGGCAGCCTTAGAAACCATGGGGGTGGGTGGACCGGTGGTACTGCTGCATGGCACCACGGTGGGAACCAACACCTTGCTTGAACGCAAGGGTGGGCGCGTGGCCCTGGTCACCACTGCGGGATTCGAGGATGTGATCGAAATCGGCCGGCAGGCCCGGGGGAAGCTTTACGATTTCTTTTTTGACCGGGTTGAGCCTCTGGTCCCGCGTGAGCGGCGCTTCGGGGTCGCGGAACGCACCACCGCCGAGGGAGAGATCCTGCGCAAACCCTCGCCGGCGGAGTTAGCGGCACTTGTCCGCAAGCTCGGCCGGAGCCATTGCCAGGCAATCGCGATTTCGTTGTTGTTTTCCTTTGCAAATCCCGGGAACGAAAGGCGGATTGGGAAGGCGCTCGAGAGCCTCGGAGTACCGCTTTCCTTCTCCCATCGCATCCTTCCGGAGTTTCGCGAGTACGAGCGAACCAGCACGGTTGTGGTCAACGCCTATCTGCAGCCGGTGATGGAAAAGTATCTGGAGAATCTGGTGCGTCGCCTCGAGGGTCGGGAAGAAGGCGATATCGCTCCCTCCGGTGAGATAAGACAGTTTGCGGGCATGAGCCTCCGCCCGAGGCAGGCCATGCGGACGCGGGGTAATTCGGGCAGGGTCCCCCGAACCCCCAGCCGTTTGTTTTTGATGCAATCAAGCGGCGGGATCACAGCCTTCGATGCAGCCGTTCGTCAGCCAGTCAGAACCGTGCTGTCCGGGCCCGCGGGAGGCGTTGTCGGGGCCGCCGCGACGGCGAAGTCGAGCGGATACGACCGCATCATTAGCTTCGACATGGGAGGTACCTCTACCGACGTGGCCCTGGTCGATCGCGAAGCCAGGCTGAGCAGCCAATCGGAGATCGCCGGGCTGCCGGTTGGTGTACCGATGTTGGACATCCACACGGTCGGAGCCGGCGGAGGCTCGATTGCGCGCTTCGACGCTGCGGGTGCGCTGCACGTGGGCCCGGAATCGGCGGGCGCCGATCCCGGCCCCATCTGTTATGGACGAGGGATGGAACCGACCGTCACCGACGCCCACCTGATTCTGGGACGATTGCGCCCAGACCGTTTTCTCGGCGGGAGCTTCACGCCTGACCTGGCGCGCACCCGCAGGGTTCTCCGGGAATGGCTGCAACGGAGCGGATCGAGGCTTTCCCTCGAGCAAGTTGCCGGGGGAATCATCCGCGTGGTGAACGCCACCATGGAAAAGGCCATTCGTGTGGTTTCGATCGAACGTGGCCATGATCCCCGAGAATTCGCGCTGTTGGCTTTTGGGGGGGCAGGTGGTCTGCACGCCTGCGATCTGGCCGAAGCCTTAGGAATTCCGCAGGTGATGGTTCCTGCGTTTCCGGGCGCACTCTCGGCGCTGGGCATTTTGCTCAGCGACGTGGTCAAGGATTATTCAAAGACTGTGCTCTGGCCGGCCGCGAGCGAACTCCCTTTCGACCGTCTGGACCAGGAATTTGCTGCCCTCGACTCGAGGGCGAAGGAAGATTTTCGCCGCGAAGGCTGGCAGGGAAGAATGAAGATCAGGCGCAGCGTCGATGTTCGCTACCGAGGCCAGGGCTACGAGCTGAGCGTGCCCTACAGCCGCAGGCTGCTCGCCGCCTTCCAGGGTGAGCATGAACGGCGCTATGGTTACAGCTATCCTCAGCGAGAAATTGAACTCGTGACCCTGCGTTTCCGGGCGCGCCTGCGCTCTTCTGTCCCACGCCCGGGGAGCCATCGCGGGACCGGCGTCGCCTTTGCCGCCATGGAGATCGGGTCTTCGGCTCTTCCCCCGCAGCGGGTTTCGACCGTGATCGGAGGTAAGAGAGTTCCTACCACGGTCTATGACCGTAACTTTCTGATAGCGGGAGACAAGCGCCCGGGTCCTGCGATTGTCACCGAATACAGTGCAACCACCCTGATCCCGGCGGGCAGACGTTTTTGGCTGGACTCGACGGGCAACTTAATCATCGAAACCCGGCCTCCCCGACGCTCCTAAAGCAATTGTTTCAGCCAGGTTACAATGACAGCAGGATTTCCACCCTGCGGCTACAATACCCCTGTCGTCTTGCAAGACGCCTTGTTCTTGCCGGTGAAAGCCCCGTTTCGGGGAAAGCGTTAAGCCGTGTGACGCACGGCTTGAAAGGGGATCGAATGGGAACAGGTCAGCTCTGCTGACCGTGCACCATGGTCTACCAATGAAACCAAGCATCTTTGTGGTCGAGGACGACCCGGATATTTCCCGTCTGGTGCGGCATCATTTGGAAGTAGCGGGATTCACGGTGAAGTTGTTTCCTACCGCCCACGCGGTGATCGGCGAAGCGGAAAAACAGCGGCCGGCTCTGTTTGTTCTCGATATTATGGTGCCGGGTAAGGACGGCTTAGAGCTCTGCCGGCAAATCCGCCAGATGCCCTTGCTGGTTTCGATCCCGGTGATTTTCTTGACCGCCAAGAGCGGGGAAGCAGACCGCATTCTGGGGCTCGAACTGGGAGCGGATGACTACATCGCAAAGCCTTTCAGTCCGCGGGAGTTGGTCGCCCGAGTCAAAGCCGTATTGCGGCGCTTCGAGCGTCCGCTCTCGCAGTCGCCCATCCGCGTGGGAGAGATCGAAGTTGATCCCGGAGCGATGACCCTTACGGTGCGCGGCCAGAGAGTCACCACCACCGCGACCGAGTTCCGCTTGCTCGATCATTTTGCTCGCCACCTGGGCAGGGTCTTTACCCGAGACCAACTGCTCGATTCGGTGTGGCGCGATACGGCCTACGTGACGCCGCGTTCGGTCGATGTGTACGTGCGCCGGATCCGCGAAAAAATCGAGCCGGACCCCGAGAATCCACGCTACTTGAAGACCGTGCGCGGCGCCGGCTACCGCTTTGAGGCTGTGAAGTGAAGGAGCGGATTCTTTTCAAGCTGCTGGGCGTTTCCCTGCCGTTGATTCTCATCTCTTCCGGGTTGACCGTCTTTCTTCTCCACCAGGGATGGGCAGCGGGGAATGCATTCCTGGCCACTCTGGCCCTAGGCCTCCTGCTGGCCATGGCGATCTCGTCCCTGGCTGCGTTGCGAATCGCGGGGGATCTGGCTCGCATTCTCGAAACCGCCGAGCGGCTTTCGAACCGCGATTGGAACCCGCGGATTCCCGAAACTTTGGGCGGCGAATTCGAGCCGGTGGCGGCGGCGCTCGACCGGATGGCGGGCCGCCTGGCACAAGACTTCGCCGCTTTGAATACCAGCCGCCGACAATTGGAGACTCTGCTCAACAGCATGGAGGATGCGGTCATCGCCATTTCTCCCGATAACCGCTTGCAATGGACCAATCAGAGGATGAATAGCCTGGTTCGTCCCCGCTTCCGCGCTCCCGTGGTCGAAACCGTTCGCGACCCTGACTTTCTCCGCGCCATCCGCGGCGCCAACGAACTACGCAAGGTCCTCACCGCCCGCGCTACCTCCATTGTCCCCGGCCGGACGTTCGATGTGACCGCGGCCCCCCTGCCCGAAGGCGGGGCGGTGGCTGTTCTTCGGGACTTGACGGAAACCGAGCGCATGGAGAAAACCCGGCGCGACTTCATCGCCAATGTCTCCCACGAGCTCAGAACCCCGCTCACCTCGATCCAGGGCTACGCCGAAACCTTGCTCGACGGCTCTTCGGAAAATCACGCCCGTGAATTTTTGGAAATCATTCGCAAGAATGCCAGCCGAATGGCGCGCTTGACCGAGGATCTGCTGACGCTGGCGCGAGTGGAGTCGGGGGAGCAGCGTTTTGATATTCAGCCGGTACCGCCGGCGGAGCTGTTGCGCGATGCGGTCGAGAGTTTTCGCGAAGTGGCGCGCGCGCATGGCGTCGAATTGTTGGTGGAGGATTTTCCCGAGGGCCTGGTGAGCGCCGACCGCGAGGCCATCCATCAGGTGTTCTCGAATCTCATGGACAACGCCATGAAGTATGCCGCTTCGGGTCGACGCTTGCTCTTAGGGGCCCGGCCCATCGGCCGGGGACTCGAATTCTATGTTCGCGATTTCGGCCCGGGCATCTCGTCCGAGCATTTGCCCCGGCTTTTCGAGCGCTTCTACCGCGTCGATAAGGCGCGATCGCGCGAGTCCGGCGGCACTGGGCTGGGGCTTGCCATCGCGAAGCACATTGTCTTGGCCCACGGGGGCAACATCCGAGCGGAGAGCGAGTTAAACCACGGATCCGTTTTCATGTTCAGCTTGCCCTTGGCTGCGAAGCTGGAACGGGCGACCTCGTGAGCGGGGGCGCAAGCGTCTGCGCGGAATCTCCAAGCCGGTCTCACAAAGCGATCGTATTGCGAAACGAAGCCCACGTCTGGCGGCGACAAAGTGTTCCCAACAGAGCAATCAGCAAAACCAGTATGCCGACTGAACTGAGAACTTCAAGCAGGGGGCGCTCATCCTTCGTAATCAGCATGGTAACGATCGGGACGGCTGCGTCGAGAAAGACTGCGATGAACCCCAGCATGAGAATGCGCTCGTTGCTTCGTAAAGCCCAAAACAGAACCCTGATGCTGTGCGCAGAATCCGTGCGCATAAGCACAATCCCCGTCAATAGTAGATTGAAAGTGACCAGGCCGAGGCGTAGCAACACCAGAACGATCCCCAGCAAGTCCAATCGCCACAGCAATGGGAGTAATAGGGGCGAGACCGATCCAGCAAACATGATGGCAGAGGCTGTCTGCTTATAGTGCAAGATTTCGGGAAAGGCTAGAGGCAGATACAAATACCGCTCACGCTCGGAATTCGAATCTATGGCAAAGGGATTGAGCACGCAATTCAGGTGGAACACAGAAACTGCGACAAACAAAGCCGTTGCTTTTTGTGGCGAAATCCACGGATCGTGAATCTCGGAGAACCCTAAGGCAGTAGAAATCGCGAGCGCAAAATAGGGATTGATCGTGTGCGCAAGGTAAAATACTTCCTTCCGTAAGACCGGCCGCCATCCAGTCCGAGTAGAGGTGCTTTTACGGGAACGCCGACCGTGTTGCTGAACGGCCTCCCAGAAACAAGCTAGAGTCGTGCCGCCTGCGATGCTGACAACTAGGATGCAGAACGTGCGAACCGCAAAAGCCACTCCAAGTATGGCAGAGGCACAAAGCTCAACGGTTGAGCCGACGAAGAGGATAACGATTCTCCAATCTGTCCATCTGGAAATCAGGAAATATTTCGTAATTTGCAGTCGCGTTAGAGGGTAAATTGCAAGCCTGTGAGCTGGAATTGTAACCTCAACCGTAAGAGGTAGGAGAAGCCAGCATGCGATCAGAACTGTGAAAACAACTGATTCGCGAGGAGCACTCGAGCGCGAAACAACTGCTACTTCGAAATCCCTACCGCATGCAAACAGGAAGGCGAGCGTGAGTGCGAACTGAATAGCCTTCGCACCACCCGGCCCCTCGCCTGAAGCGCGGCGATTGCTGATCCATGCATAGCGAAGGAGAGACGTTACCCTAGCCATGGTAGATCTCCCGAGGATACGGGCTCGAATTCTTTAAGGTATGCCTGCTGTAAGGTTAGGCCTCTCGAAGCAAGATCCGCAATGGTTCCCTGCACTTTAAGAGCACCAGCTCGGAGTATTCCATAGTCCGTCAGAAACCGGTCCACTGACTCCAGCAGGTGTGTCGTCAAAAAAACTGTCATGCCGCGGGATGCGCCGGAACGCAGGATGCTTTTTAGTCTCGCGGAGATCACCGGATCAAGGCCCTCAAAGGGCTCGTCCAATATCAACACTCGTGGGTTCGTGAGTAGCGCCATGGCGAGAGAAGTCTTTTTGCGAGTACCGGACGAGAGCGTCTCAGCCAACTGGCCAGTGAAATCTGAGAGATCCAAAATACTCAGGAGTTGCTGGCTTCGCGTTCTAAACTCGTCCAATTTCATATCGAAGACCGACCGCACCAGGTCTAGATGTTCCCAGACGGTTAGATGTTCGAATAGAGCTAGATTCTCGGGTACAACACCAATCATGCGCTTCACGGCAAGAGAGTCTTGGCGCACGGATGTCCCCTCGATCAACGCATCCCCTGAATCGGGACGTAGTATCCCCGTCATCATTTTGACCGTAGTACTCTTGCCGGCTCCGTTTGGCCCGAGCAAGCCGAAAATCGTGCCCTTCGAAATCTCCAAATTCAAGCGATCGACAACTGTATTTGTACCGAACCGCTTCGTAAGGCCATGGATTGTTATTGAGTTCGTGAAAACCACCCGGCCACCTCCGCGGACAGCCGACAGCTGCCGTACAATTTTCCTCTTTCCTGGCGCGTAGCTAGGAACGAATTCACTGCGACAGTCCACCCAAGCCTGTCTGATCCATGGTGGGTGTCGTTTCTAGCTTGAGATTTGAGGCCTGCTAAACTAGGGCGGCGATGAGCGCCCGCCTCGAAAACAAGATTGCCCTCATTACTGGAGCTGGTACCGGCATTGGACGGGCGATTGCCCTGGCCTTCGCCAGGGAAGGCGCTCGGATCGCGTTGGCCGGGCGCCGTAAGATTCGGCTCGAAGCCGTCGCTCGCGAGATCGGCAGCGCGGCGGTTGTGCTCGAGGCCGACGTCTCCAAGAAGCCCGACATCGATCGAGCTCTCGAAAAAACCGTCGGACACTTCGGTGGACTGAACACCCTGGTGAACAATGCCGGGGTATTGCACATGGGGACTGCCGAGCAAATTACCGAGGAGCAATGGAACGAGACCTTCAACGTGAACGCCCGAGGCGTGTGGCAGCTTTCCTCGGCCGCCTTACCGTATCTGCGCAAGCAGGGGGGAGGTTCGATCATCAACATCGCGTCGGTGCTTGGCATCAATGGCGCCCGCAACCGGGCGGCATACGCCTCGTCGAAAGGTGCCGTGGTTCTGCTCACGAAGTGCATGGCGATCGATCACGGGCACGAAAACATCCGGGTCAACGCCATCTGCCCAGGATTTGTGGAAACCGAACTCACCCGGCCGGTGTTCACCCAGGCCCCGGACCCGCAGACGGTCAGGCGTGAACGCATCGCTGCTCATCCCCTGGGTAGGCTAGGCCAACCCCAGGACGTAGCCGGACTTGCAGTCTTCCTTGCGAGCGACGAGTCAGCCTGGCTCACCGGGGCTGCCCTGCCTCTCGATGGCGGTTACTTGGCAGTCTAATCCAACCTCGAGGAGCCAGCCATTCTTCGCCTTAGAATGCCACCGGCAGGCGGGATACGTTCGGGTCAAGCAGGTACGCGTTGCCGTCTCGCCCGATCACAAGACCGCCATCCTCGAGAGCTGTTCCGGGCAGGGCTAGGTTTACATCTGGAAAGCCGGTGAGCTCCTGGCGGAGCCTCCCGCCAGCCATCGCCATATCTCGGGCCGCGTCCTCTCGAGCGACAACCGTAAGGTCGTCGGAGTGGCCCTCACCGGCGTCATCGTAGTTAGAACGTCAACTGCATCCGGAACTCAATGGTTCGCGGGGTGCTGACAAGTCCCAAGGCATCGTAGTTGGTGGTCGAGACATTGGCAAAATCAGCCGGTTGTCCTGGGCCGCCGGTGACGCCGGGTATAGCCCAGATGGGATGATTAAAGGCATTCAGGAATTCAGCGCGGATATCCAGGTGGAGCCTGTCGTAGATCGGGATTTCCTTATGCACAGAGAAGTCCACGTCGAAAAACTTCGGACCATTCAGATAGTCGAGTTGGCCGAGTGCACCGGGGGTCGACTCCGGTTGTATCGCATTCGCGTGGGCGGTCAGGAACTGCGGGTTAATCGCCACCTTAGGCACGGATGGGGACGGCCCAGCATAAGCGCCGATATTGCTTCGCACTTGGCTCAGAGTAACTCCATTCAAGACTACTCCCGAGTCGCTGGCATCGGGATAAGTCGGATAATAAATCGGTAGCGCGAACGAATAGTTGTAGGTATTCGTTCCGCCCAATAGCTTGAAGGGAAGACCGGAACTGGCCTTCACAATGGCACCCCCGGTCCAGCCTCCGATGATGTTGTCGAGAATACGGACCCCAGTCCTATACTGACGGTTTGCTCCAAACGGCAATGCGTACGTCATGTAGGTCTTGAACTGATGGCGCTCGTCGTAAGGAGACGGTCCCTTGTTCAACCCGGGATCGCGCAAAGTCGTGAAATTGTATTGCACTTCGTCTGCGGTGTAGTAGTCACCCAGCCAGCGATTCGTGAGCGAGTGGCTATACGTGTAGTTTGCCCCGAGCATCAGCCCGTGTCCCGCTGGATGCTTCCACTGCACTTGCAACGCGTTGTACGTCGAGCTCCCGGGATCGGAGAGCAGTTGGGCTATGGCCCCGGTCGCGTACGGATTCACCTGGAAGAGGTTGATGGGGTATTTACCAGTGCCGCCGGAACCGTTACACGGCGTGAAACTGCTATTAGCTCCGACCAGGTTGCAAAAGTAAACATAGTTTGAGGCCAACGCTCCCGCCAGAGCCCCCGCCTGCCCGGTTTGCAGGTCATAGATAAAGCTTGAGTTTGTGTAAGGAGAAGGATTGGTCTGGCCCGCGAAGGCGGTATCGAAAATCGGAGTCGGGGTGAGACCCGTATCGGCAAAGCTCGTGCCGGCATTGGCCGCCAGGTTTTTCTGCGCAGCCTGGAACTGATTCAGGAATCCGTTCTCGAAAATGTTCACTTCGTTCAAGTCATACTGCAGCCACGAATGCACCACGTGATTGCCTACGTAAGCCACTTCGAGCACGTTGCTTCCCGGGAGCTTGCGCTGAATGCCAACATTCCAGGCTATCGTGTAAGGCGACCGGATGTTGGGGTTCACGGTGTCGAAGGCCTGAGGAATGAATGTGAATGCGGACTCGGGAAGCGGGAATGCAGTTTTGAAGTTCGAGGGAAACGAAACCAGCGGCGGAATCGTCCCGCCGAGGCTTATGCTGCCGGGCACAAAGTTAACCGACGGTGTCAGGTACACACTCTGGTAGCCTCCGGGATTTGTGTAAAAGCTGTTTTCTGTCGTCGCCCATCCCTCATCGTAATAGCTGAGCGAAGCGCCGCCACGAACGACCGTATTACTCCCACCGAACAACTTTCCCAAGGACCCGCCCGCAAAATTCGGATTCCAAGCGAAGCCAAGATTCGGGGCGGGCTCTTTCAAGTCCGCAGAGTAGGGATGAGCCCGAAGCTGAATCACGGGATTCTGAACACCATTCAAAACTCCCGGTTGGAAAAGGCCGGAGGACGGGCCCAGAAGATTGGCATAGGTCGGACTCGTCCAATAATTATTGGTGCTGTACAGCGCTCCTGATAGTTGCCACCGGAACCCGTAGTTCAGTGCGAAATGGGGGCTGACACGCCAGGCATCCTGGACGTAGAAGCCACCTACCGTTTGTTTCTCCCTGTCAAGGAGCCGCCCTTCAAGCTGGTACTGGCCGGTGTTCGAACTTACATAGTTAGATCCGCTCACACTGCTGATTCGGCCCACCAGGAAAGCGTACAGACTTTCCGCCGCCGCTAATTGTTGATTGTTATTGCCGGTGTTAATTCCGGGGAAGTTGGTGCTCGTGAACATGCCGAACGCGGGATCAGTGCTCAAAACCCCTGTGTTGTACGTCGGCGGATTGTTCACTTCCGTTTCATACATGGTTGAGATGCGGGTTGAGCCCCCAAAGGTAAATGTGTGTTTCCCGCGGTTCCAGGTTACGTTGTCGATGAACTGCCATAGCGGGTTGTCGCGGGGTGCGTTGAGAATGAACCCGGGAATGACGGGATTGACGCTCAAGGGAGGATTGATCACTTCGTCGGCTTGGGCCGCGAAGGGGTCTCCTTTTGTGGTCGGATTGAACTGCTCGATGGTGCTCTCTGTGGCAAAGGTGAACTGGTTCATCAGGTGAGGCGTGATCGTCCAGTCCAAGCCGGTCGAGGTGGTAAAGTAGGTCGATTTCCAGCTACCACCCTGCAAGGTGTTGCCCGGATAGTTCGGTGCACCAGTCTCTTGGAACCACTGCAGATCCCAAGAAAAGTGAAGGGCGAGTTTGGGCTTGATCTGATAATCAACCCGCGCCGTGGGATATCTTAACTTGTATTCAAAGGGCTGCGCCCAGGCCAGGGTATTCGTCACCGGCATGAGGCAACAGTTGGTTCCGCCCTGTGTGCCGCCGGAGAGCGCCGAGTACTGACCAGGTAAAACAGACCCGTTCGCAAGGTAACCGTTGATCTGCCTTAACAAGCCTGCGGTCGTCGAATTTACCGTGGATGGGAAGCCATTGTGCGCCGCAATTTGCAGCAGGTTCACAGTATTTTCCCCGCCGTTGGCTGTTTCATAGGTGAAATCACCAGCCGCCGAGTTCGCTTGTCCATTGGCTCCCGTGGTAAAAACCTGCGTGCTATCCGGATACGGGCTGGGGCTCGTCTCCCACTCGTAATTAACGAAGAAGAAGATCTTATCCTTCCAGAGCGGCCCTCCCAAACTTCCCCCGTAATCGTTCAGATGGCTGCTCGGTTTGCTGATTCCTTCGGCATTGAGAAGGGGGCTATTCGCATTGAAGACGCTGTTGACCGCCTGCCAGAATGCAGTGCCGTGGAATTGGTTCGTGCCTCGCTTGGTGACGAACTTCAGCGTGCTTGCTCCTTCCGCGCCCGCGTCCGCCGTGAGCGAGCTCGTAGACACGGTTAACTCGTCAAATGCGCCAATGCGCAGAGGCGCCGCCGTAAAGAAGCCCGTGGTCGTGGAGCGGTACCGCTGGAAGTTGTCATTGGCTCCGTCTACTGTGATATTGAGTGCCGCCGCGGGCAGCGCGTCCATGACCGTGTAGCGTTCCTGGCCGGCGCTCGTCGCCCCGGCCACCAGCTCGGCGAACTGCAAGGCGTCGCGGCCGGCAAGCGGCAGGTCTTGAATCGCCTCTGGGCTGATCGTCGTCGAAAGCGTGTTGGTCGTGGTTTCGAGCACCTGGCTCTGCGCGGAGACCTCGACGACTTCGGTTGCCGTCCCCACTTTCATCTCGATTTTGAGATCGACGGTGTGCCCGGCCTGCACAACCACGTCACTGACAACCGCGTCTGCGAAGCCCTTTTCTACGACCTTCAACTGATACCTCGCCGGCTGCAGGTCGGAAAGGGCGTATAGGCCCGAAGCGTTGCTGGTTACGGTTCGGGTAAAGCCGGTCAAGGGGTCTCGAATGATGACCGTGGCGTTGGCGATGACCCCTCCGGACTGGTCAACGACCATACCAGAAACCCCACCGGTATTCAGGACTTGAGCGCGCGCTGGATTCCCCGTCGCTAGAAAGACCAGGAACGCGAGGAGTGCGAAACCAACTGCCGGGAAGCAACCTGTCGCCGTAGAACCCACCTGCATCTGGAGGCGTTCCTCGAGGGGATTCGGTGCTCGGCCGCAATCGCGGCCCAGAGCTTTCAACTGCACCTGCATGGCGAGACCAAACAATTTCTGATCCATGACATCCTCCAAGCACAACAGCTGGAATTCGTTGTCGCCGGAAAGAAATTGCGAGCCCAGAAACAGTGTGTAGCGCGCTGTATACAATATGCGATATACAACTGTCAAGGATAGTTTTGTCCTCGCGGCATGCAACATGTGGATCGTAGTGGCGATCGCTCCGCCAACGACCGCGTTTCATAACACCCGCCCCGTCCTCGGGCTGCGGCCGCATGGGCGATTGGGGGAGCTATGGCTTCTGCTGATTCATCCATGCAGTCGCTTCTGCCTGCAAGGCGTCCAATGGCAGGGCCCCGTTTGCCAGCACGGCATCGTGGAAGGCGCGAAGATCAAATTTGTCGCCGAGCTTTTGCCGAGCCTCTTCGCGGAGATTCAGAATCTCAAGTTGTCCGAGTTTGTAGGCGAGAGCCTGGCCGGGCCAGGCGATGTAACGGTCCACTTCGCTTTGAATGTTGGGCTCGTCCATCGCCGTGTAGCGATGAAAGTAGGCCACCATCTGTTCACGGGACCAACGCTTTTCGTGGACTCCGGTGTCGACGACTAGGCGGATGGCGCGCCACATCTCGTTTTCCAGGCGCCCGTAGTTACTGTAAGGATCTCGATAACCGCCAACCTCCTTGCCCAGCCGTTCGGCATAGAGCGCCCAACCTTCGACGAACGCGGTATAGCCGGCGTGGCGGCGGAAGGCGGGCAGATCTTCCATTTCCTGGGCCAGCGAAAGTTGTAGGTGGTGCCCAGGAATGCCCTCGTGGTAGGCGATAGCCTCGACGTTCAGAACCAAGCGGTGCTCCGGATCCCATTCATTGACGTTGATGTGGCCCGGCCGCGACCCATCGGCAGTGCCGTCGCTGTAGTCGGCAGGCACGGCGTTCTTGGAGCGCGAAGCCTCCATAGGAATCACCGCCAGCTTGCTCTTGGGCAGATGGCCGAAGAGCTTGGGTAACTCGGGTTCCATGTCATGCACATACTTCGCATATAAATCGAGCAGTTGCTGGCCGGAGGTTGCGTAAAAACGCCGATCGTTCTTGATGTGGTCGTTGAGGCTGGCCAGGTCCTTGAATCCGAGCTGCCGTGCGACCGCGAGCATCTCGGCTTCGATCTCGTCGACTTGCTTGAGTCCGAGTTCGTGCAGCTGATCTGGAGTCAAGTCAGTCGTGGTCATGCGGCGAATGGCATAACGATATCGCGCGGCTCCGTCCGGGAGCGACCAAACGCCCGCATCGCTGCGCCCATGGGGAGCATACTCGTCGCGAACGAAGGCGGCGAAACGTCGGTACGCGGGAACCACTTGGTCATCGATCGTGGCCAGGATGGCCTCCCCTAGCCGCTTCTGCTCCGGCGGGGGAACGGCGGAAGGAAACTCTTGTACCGGCTTGGCGAATGGACTGCTCTCCCCTGTCTTGCCCGCGATATCTTCGGTTTCGGCGGCAACTTTTTCGAGAAGATAGCGCGGAGGCATGAGACCATCGCGCATGCCCTGCCGCATGTTGCCGGTCACTTGAGAAAAGAAATTCGGAATCTGGCGTAATCGGGCCAGGTAGTTCTCGTAATCTGCCACAGTATCGAACGGCGTCAGCATAATCAGGTCCGGCATCTCCAGATGCGGACCGTTCATCTGATTCACCGGCATCTCCCAGGGCTTGAACTTCGCCCCCTCGATGTCCTGATTCAATCTCTCCATCATGAGTTTGCGGCTCAACCCATCTTGGGGGGAGAAGCCGGAAGGATCGATAGCCTCGAAGCGCGCTAGAAAGTTTCGTTTCTGATCGAGATCCGACAGGAAGAACTCGGGAGAGTTGTCGCTGAGCCGGTCGTTATAACGGCGGTCGCCTAGCGCCGTAGCCCGCTCGGGGTTCGCGCGTAACTCATACTCCCATTCCTCGTCGAAAAGGGCGAGCAGCTGCCGGCGACGGTTTTCAACCGACGCCACCGCCGATGTGTCGTTCTGGGCAAGGGAAAAGCCTACGAGTGGAGTCAGGAGGCCGAGGATAGCCAGCGATCGCAGAATCGGTCGGAAGATCACAGTAAACTTCTCCCAGCTTTGCGGGTTCTGTGTGGGCAACGGGTTCACAGCTGCGCTCAGATTTTTTTTCATCAGCGGAAACGATAAAAAGGTTTACCCGGGCTGGCCCGACTTAAGGTCCACCTTCCAGTACACGGCGTAACGCTCGTGAATCACCTTGTAGAGAGGAACCATGGTCAACGGCTGCGACTGCCCCACGGCTCGGAAGGTGAGCGCCGGCTTCGCGTCGGGCTCGATCCAAGCGGTCGGCTGATCGGGGTCAGCAGTGATCTTCGGCACCTGACGTTGGCTGCCGGGCTTCGGGCCGTAGTCGCCGTAACTGATCTCGTTCGCCACATCCTCAAAACGCCCGGCCAATACCAGGGGACCATACATCGCGGCCTGAATGGTTTGGTCGTCAGGCATGGAGTCGATATGCAAGGCCATCGGCAAGCTGAGTTCGATCCTATCTCCTGACTTCCATACGCGAGTCAACGTGAGATAGCTGCCGGGACCGGCAAATGCCGGCAGCGCAACCCCGTTGATCTTCACGCTGCCACCATGGACCCAGTAGGGGATGCGAAGGTTCATGCCGAGTTCCACGGGTCGCTTGCCGGCGATGGTAAGCGTAGTCCCCTGCTCTTCCGGGAAGCGAGTTTCCTGCTTTACAGCCAACCCCTTCTCTGGCCATTCCAGTTGAGAATCGACGTAGAGGTTCACGTACAGCGACTCGTCGTCATGGAAGTAAATCGTGTCGGTCAGCTTTGCGTACTCCTCCGATCCGGTCCCGGTGCAACACCAGAAAGCGTCGAAAAGCTTACCGAAGGTCTTGAAATATCCCGGCGCCAGCGGGAGGTAGTACATCATAGCGCCGTCTTCGGGATTGATGGTTCCAAGCCGGTGATTGAACAGGGTGCGCTCGTAATAGTCCATGAAGCGGGCATTTGGAGTCCAGCTGAACAGATGCCTGGTCAGCTTCATCATGTTGTAGGCGCAGCAGCATTCTGTCGTGCTTGGACCTAATTCCGTGGCAAGCTTGCCCGCGTCCGTGTTCCAGGACTCGCCATTGCTGGTGCCGCCGGTGCAGTAAGAGCGCGCGCTCACCACTTCATTCCAGAAATACTCGGCGATATCGCGATAGCGGCGCTCGCCGGTGAGTTCGTAATAGCGGGCAGCAGCGATGACTTGGGGAATATGAGTATTCACGTGCAAACCCTTCAATTCGTCGCGGCGCGCCGCCAAAGGATCGAAGAATTGCTTTTTGTCGAAACGCTGCGCCATTTCGAGGTAGCGCTCGTTGCCGGTGACGGCGTACAAATTGCAAAGCACTTCGCCCATGCCGCCGTATTCGGTGCCAAGCACGCGCTGCATGTGCTCGTAGCTGAGAGACTCGGTGTAACTGTCGACCCAGCCGGCCATTTTCCGCACCATGTCGAGGGCTTGTTCGTTGCCGCAGTGAACATACATGTCGAGCAGGCCGGCCATGATCTTGTGCAGGGTGTAGAACGGTGCCCACACGCGCTGGCGCTCCCGCAGGCGGTCGAAGAAGTCGACGGGAAAGGCGCTCAGATAGCCGTTGTTCGATGTCGCTTGGCATTTGCCGAGCTCAGCGACGACCCCATCTGCATTTTTCTTGAGGTCTTCGTCTCCGCAGCTGGCGTACATCAGGGCGCACGCCGAAAGATAGTGGCCGCCGGCGTAGTGACCACGCAGTTCGCAATCGGGCGCTTCCCAGCCTCCGAGCGGTTGTGCCGACGAAGCCATGCCGGCATTGATGCGGAAGTTATGCAGCAGGCGCTCCGGGGGCAACGAGCGCAGGTACTGCCGGTCGGCTTCCATCGCCATTTTGCACGGGCCTTCTCCCAGCCGTACTTGGCTCATAGGGAAGGGTCGGGCTTGCGCTCGAACCTTCTCCTGCCGGCCAACTTTTTGCCTGGCGTTCACCACCGCATCTTGCCGCGGACTTGCCATCAAGGATCGGGGCAAAAGCGCCGAGCCCGCGGCCGCGGCCAGCGTCGTCACGAAACTTCTGCGGGACAAGGTTCGGAATCCAGCCATACTATCTGCCACCCTGGTTGCTGAAGCGTTGTGGATATTGTATACATTACTTCGCATTTTATGGGAAGATCCAATCCACCCAAGACCCCTGCTTGGCCGCTCGCGTTCAACCCCACAAGACGTGGGGGATTCTTCTTGCACCGGGCGGGCTCGCTCGAGAAACAGGAGGAACATAGATTGGAGAAACGCTTCGCGACCGTTTTCCTTGTATGCTTCTTTGCGCTGCCGTACGCTCTCGCGCAGGGAAACTTAGAAGACTACCAGCGTGCCCAACGGTTTCTTCCCGGCAATCTTCGGCATGTCGTTTTTCCCGCGGAGGTCGAACCCCACTGGATCGAGAAGACCGACCGCTTTTGGTACCGGCGCGTCAGCCCCAAGGGCACCGAATTTGTTCTCGTGGATGCCGGGCACAACACCAGCGGTGCCGCCTTCGACCATGCCCAACTGGCCAGGAAACTCTCCCAGCTCACCAAGCGCCAGTTCGAACCGTTCGACTTGCCCTTCTCCGACATCGCGTTCGTCAGCGACGGAAAAGCCATTCGCTTTTCCATCGATGAAACCCAATGGGCCTGCTCGCTGGCCGCCTACGAATGTCAAAACGATCCGCGGCCGGAGAGGCCTTATGAAACCTTGTCGCCCAATCAGCGCTGGGCGGCATTCGTCAGGGACCACAATTTGTACCTGCGCGACGTATCGACCGGGACGATCGTCGAACTCACCCACGATGGTGTGTTCGGCTGGGACTATGCTACTCCACTTCCGTCGCTGCATCCGATGGTGGACCAGGGAAGAGAAGATGTGCAGCAGCCTGCCGCCGTATTCTGGTCGCCCGATTCCGCGAAGTTGGTCACCTACCGCATTGATGCTAGGCAGTCCGGCCGCTTTACCAGCCTTCAATTCGTGCCTCCGGACCAACTGCGGCCGCGTGCGTTCAGCTATGTGTATCCCCTCCCGGGAGAGGTGCTGGCCAAGGCAGAGCCGATCATTTTCGAGGTTCCCTCGGGCAAGGGAATTCCGGTCGCGACCGCTCCCTTGGAGCTTCCCTTTCAGGATGGGCCGGAGTTTGCTTGGGCTCCGGACAACAAGAGTTTCTACTACGACTACGACGAGCGCGGATACAAAGCCAAGGAGCTTCGCCTGGTGGACGCGTCAACCGGGGAACAGAGGGTTCTTATCCGCGAGCAATCCGACATCTATGTCGATCCCATCGAAACCTTCTATCGCTTCGCCGATGGAATAGGAAAAGTTCTGTGGTCGTCGGAGCGTGATGGCTGGAATCATCTTTATCTCTACGGCCGCCAGACTGGGCAATTGGAGAATCAGGTGACCCGCGGAATGTGGGTAGTAAGGGAAATCGAATATGTCGATGAAAAGGATCGAAGAGTTTATTTTCTGGCCAACGGCCGGGAGAAAGACGAAGACCCCTACCAGGCCCGTCTCTACAGCATCGGTCTTGACGGCAAAGATCTCCGCTTGCTTTCGCGGGAAAATGCGAACCACTCGGTCAGCCTGTCGCCCGATGGAATGTATTTTGTCGACACCTACTCCCGTCCGGATCTGCCTGGGGAATCGGTTCTGCGGCGTAGCCAGGATGGATCCGACGTGCGCCTCCTCGAGAAGACCGATGCCAGTGAACTGGAGAAGACAGGATGGAAGTTCCCCGAACCGTTCTCGGGGAAGGCGGCCGATGGCAGCACGGAGATCTACGGCTTGATCTGGCATCCCTCGAACTTTGATCCTTCCCAAAAGTATCCCGTCATTGAGCAGGTGTACACCGGTCCTCAGGGCTTCTTCGTTCCCAAGACTTTCGCCGGCACATTTCGTCTGCAGGCGATGGCGGAACTTGGATTTATCGTCGTCATGGTGGATGGACGCGGCACGTCTGGGCGTTCGCGGGCCTTCCATCAGTTCTCCTATCGAAATCTGGGCGGAGCGTTTGAAGATCATGTGGCGCTGATCCGACAAATGGCGGAAAAGTATCCTTACATGGATGTGACTCGGGTGGGAATTTACGGCACCTCGGCGGGTGGCTACGGCGCCGCGCACGCCATGTTGGTGTTTCCCGACTTCTACAAGGTCGGGGTGACCATCTCAGGAGATCATGACGCCCGTCTGGACAAGGCGTGGTGGAACGAGGCCTATCAAGGATACCCGGTCGAGGATGACTACGTAGCCCAGTCGAACGTTACCCTGGCGGATCACCTGAAGGGACATCTATTGATTGTGCACGGAGATGTGGATGACAATGTACATCCTGTCGAAACCATGCGCTTGGTCGATGCCTTCATGAAAGCCAATAAGAGCTTCGACATGCTATTTGTGCCTAATATGTTTCACGGGGAAAGTGGCGATCACGCTCTCTATCTGGTGCGGAGGCGTTGGGATTATTTTGTTCAGTACCTGATGGGAGTGAGTCCGCCCAACAATTTCGAAATCAAGGAGGATCGCCCGCCCCGCCGCAGTCCGCGGCGAGGAGGACGATAGGAGGCCAAGCCTCAGCCGAGCTAGGGCTGAGAGCGGTCCCACCGGCAGCTATGAGAACGCTCATTGTGGTTGGTTTTCTTTTCGCCCTCGGTCTGGAGGCGGGCGCTGCTGACTCGGGCGTCGCGGCGACTCCTCCCATGGGCTGGAACAGCTGGAACCACTTCGCCTGCAAAGTGACGGCCGCGGATGTGCGCGGGGCCGCCGATGCCATCGCCCGCAATGGCATGAAGGATGCCGGCTACTCCTATATCAACATCGACGATTGCTGGCAAGGCACACGCGACGAGCAGGGCAAGATCCGGCCCAACGAGAAATTCGGCGACCTGAAGGCGCTCGCGGATTATGTCCACGCGAAAGGGCTGAAGATCGGCATTTACTCCTCTCCCGGTCCGAAGACTTGCGCGGGTTACGAGGGCAGCTATGGACATGAGGAGCAAGATGCCGAGCAATACGCCGCCTGGGGATTTGATTACTTAAAGTATGACTGGTGCAGCGCGGGAAAAGTTTATCCGCGCAGCCAGATGCCAGCCGTTTACAAGAAGATGGATGACGCACTGGTGCGGACGGGAAGACCGTTTGTCTTCAGCTTGTGCCAGTATGGCTTGGACCGGGTATGGCGATGGGGGGCGTCGGCCGGGGGGAACTTGTGGCGTACGACCGAGGACATTTCCGATACTTATGACCGCATGTCCGTGATCGGTTTTGCCCAGGCTGGTCTGGAACCCTTTGCCGGGACAGGTCATTGGAATGATCCTGACATGCTCGAAGTTGGCAACGGCGGCATGAATCGTGACGAATACACCACCCATATGAGTCTCTGGGTTCTACTCGCTGCACCGTTACTGGCCGGCAATGACCTCTCCAGCATGACCGAGGAGACGCTGGACCTGCTGACCAATCAGGAGGTCATCGCTGTCGATCAGGATGCAAAGGGAGTGCAAGGGCGGCGGGTTCGGCAAGAGGGACCGCTCGAAGTGTGGGCCAAGCCGCTCAGAGACGGGGCCGTGGCGGTGGGTCTGTTCAATCGAGGGGAGTCCCGCAATCCGGTGACCGTGAACTTCCAGGATCTCGGGTTGCGAGGATCGGCGATGGTTCGCGACTTGTGGAGCCACAAGGACCTGGGATCGTTCCCGGCAAGTTACACTGCGGAGATTCCACGCCACGGTGCGGTTCTGGTTAAGGTCCGCTGACCAGATTCCGCCCGCCATGACCTCGCCGCTGGCCCAATCCGAACCCCGGATATCAAGCGGTTGAACGCCGGTTGCCGTTCCCCGAGTCGGGTTGCGCCGCAGTTCGTTTCTGCTCGAGCGCCTGCTTCAAAGACTCGCCGGCATATTGGATGTGCTGGCGCAGCAGCTTACAGGCAGCGCTCACGTCGCGCTCGCGGCACAATTCGAGAATCTGGTGATGCTCTTCGTTGGCGCGCTTCATACCGTGGGTCAAGTACAGCTGCAGGCGCGTGTACCGCTCCCCGCTGTTATTCACGTTGCGGATAATGGCCATGAATCGCGGCTGATTGGCGCGGGAATAGAGTATGGAATGGAACTCCCAATTCAGCCGTCCCCAAGCGGAAACGTGGTCCTCGCGGCTAAGCTCGCTGGCGTATTTGCGCAACACCGCTTCGGCTTGCGCGAAGTGTTCGGGAGTGAGGTGAGGAATGGAGAGCTTCAGCACTTCGGGTTCGAGCAGGGCGCGAATCGAGAAAAGCTCTTCAATGTCATCCGGAGACAGCGCCGGTACGACCGCTCCCCGGTTGGGAACGATCTCGATCAGGCCCTCCGCATCCAGTTGTCGCAAGGCCTCGCGAACCGGAATCCGGCTGACCCGATACTGCGTGGCGATGGCGTCCTGCCGCAATTGCGCTCCCTCCTGGATTTCACCCCGGATGATCTGGTCGCGCAACTTGTCGGCTACCGCCACGGTGAGTGACTGGCGCGGGATGGCCGTGTCGGATGCAGTTTCGAAATCCATCTCGGTAACGTCCAGGTTCATCAAAACTTGGCTCGCCGCGAACGTGTACGATAACTACTATAACCCAGGTTGTATCTGGCAGACCCACTTTGCAGAGGGGATGCCGCGCGCCGAGGCAAAGCTCCAGGGTCAAGTTTGACCGATTGCATATTGTATCCATAAAATACCGGAATTGCAGAATGAGGCGACGGGACGACCCCAGGGGCCAGAGGACGAAATGACAACCGACGTCCGCCAGAGGGTCAAAGTCATTGATTCTCATACTGGGGGTGAGCCGACACGCTTGGTCGTGTCTGGAGGTCCCGACCTGGGGACGGGTGCGCTCAGGGCAAAACTGGAGCGATTTCGCCTCGAGCACGATTCTTTTCGTTCCGCCGTCGTGAATGAGCCGCGAGGGTCCGATGTGATGGTGGGCGCTCTGCTGTGTGATCCCGCGGACCAGGACTGCGCCGCTGGCGTCATTTTTTTCAACAACGTGGGCTACCTCGGCATGTGCGGTCACGGCATGATCGGCGCGGTTACCACCTTGGCGTACCTGAACCGCATCGCGCCCGGGGAACACAGAATCGAGACCCCGGTTGGAACCGTGAGCGCGATTCTGCATGAAAACGGCCAGGTGACGGTCAACAATGTCGCCAGCTACCGCAGCGCCGCCGATGTAGAAGTGGAGGTGCCGGGCTACGGAAAAGTGCATGGCGATGTCGCCTGGGGTGGAAACTGGTTTTTCCTGGTCCGCGATCACTCGATGGAATTGATGCTGAGCAAGGTTGATCAACTCACGGCCTTCACCTGGGCGGTACGGCAAGGGCTGGTTGCCAGCGGCATTGCGGGTGACGACGGCAAAGAGATTGATCACGTCGAGCTTTTTGCTCCCTCCAGAATTCCCGGAGTCGACAGCAAGAATTTTGTGCTCTGTCCGGGCAAGTCTTACGACCGCTCTCCCTGCGGCACCGGGACGAGCGCCAAGCTGGCTTGTCTCTATGCCGACGGCAAGCTTCGAGAGGGGCAAAGCTATCGCCAAGAGAGCATTGTCGGAAGCGTGTTTGAGGGCAGTGTAAAAGTGCGGCAGGGCAAGGTGTATCCGAGCATTACGGGATCGGCGTTTGTGAATGCGGAGGCAGAGTTGGTGCTGGATCCCAAGGATCCGTTCTGCATGGGCATTCGCGCCTGAGTAAGGCATGAGCAAAGCTGCCTACGAGGTCGTGATTGTTGGCGCCGGGATCGTGGGCGCAGCTTGCGCCGATGAGTTTGCGCGGCGGGAGCTCAAAGTTGCGGTCGTCGACCGCGAGGTGGTCGGGGGCGGGGCCACGGCCGCGGGGATGGGACACATCGTCGTCATGGATGACTCCGACGCGCAGTTTGCGCTGACCCGATACTCCCAACGATTGTGGCAAGAACTCAAGCCCGAACTGCCTGACAACGTCGAATACGAGCAGTGCGGCACGATTTGGGTTGCGGCCGACGAGGAAGAAATGGAGGAGGTGTTGCGCAAGCACCAGCACTACGGAAACCGAGGCGTCCCGACCGAGGTGTGCAGCGCCGAACGTCTGCAGCATCTGGAGCCGAACCTGCGGGACGGGATGAGGGGTGGTTTGTTGGTTCCCGAGGACGGCGTTCTCTACCCGCCGAGCGCGGCCCAGTTTCTCATCGAGCGCGCCCAACAACACGGCACCCGGCTCCGGCTTGGCGTTTCGGTGGAGGAGATCGGTCAAGGACGTGTGCGGCTGAGCGACGGATCGGAGATCAGCGGGGAAATCATTGTCAACGCAACCGGGGCCAGCGCACCCGAACTCACGCCGGGAATGGAAGTCAAGAGCCGCAAGGGTCACCTGGTGATTACCGATCGCTACCCGGGATTCCTGCACCACCAGTTAGTCGAACTCGGGTACTTGAAAAGTGCCCACTCCGTCAGCCGCGATTCGGTTGCGTTCAATGTGCAGCCCCGCTGCACGGGGCAGATTCTGATCGGTTCCTCGCGGCAATTTGGGGTGGAGCACAAAGAGGTGGATCAGGTCATCCTGGCACGCATGCTCGAGCGTGCCCAGCAATACATGCCAAGGCTGCGAGGCATGTTGGCGGTGCGGACCTGGACTGGATTCCGCGCTGCCACGCCCGATAAATTGCCGCTGATCGGTCCCTGGCCGGGCGATAAGTCGCTGTTCCTCGCGACCGGACATGAAGGGCTGGGAATCACGACCTCGCTCGGAACGGCCAGAATCCTCGTGGATCAGATCATGGCCGCGGGGCCGGAGATTCCCATCGAGCCTTATTTGCCATCGCGTGTGGCGAAAGAATACGTGCGGGCTTAGTCAGGTCACACGGTCTGGGCCTGTCCTCGATGGACAAGCCGCGCACATCGTCCCCCGGCTGCCATGGCAGGCCCGGCAAGGACGCTTCGCATGGGGAGACAGCGCAGTTCTAGGAGGTCGGTGATGAACTGGAAAGGCATCCTGCCTGCAATTACAACCTGTTTCGGTAAAAACCTTGGTGTTGATCATGGATTTATGACCGAACACTGCCGCTGGCTGCTCGAGAATGGCTGCTCCGGGATTGTTACGCTGGGCTCGCTAGGGGAGGGCGCAACCTTATCGTTCGACGAGAAACTGGAAATCTTGCGCACCTGTATCCAAGCGGTTCAGCAGCGCGGATCCGTGGTAGCTTCCATCTCGGCGTTGACTACGTCTGAGGCGGTGTCCCTGGCGAAAGCAGCGGCGGACCTGGGCTGCGATGGCTTGATGGTTCTGCCTCCGTATGTCTATCAGGGAAGTTGGCGCGAAATGAAGACCCATGTCGCGGCTGTCTTTGGCGCCACACCGTTATCCTGCATGCTCTACAACAATCCCGTGGCCTACGGAACCGATTTTCTTCCTGAGCAGATTCAGGAACTAGCGACCGAACACCAGAACTTTGCCGCCGTCAAGGAATCGAGCACAGATGCGAGGCGAGTTTCCGCCATCCGCGCGTTGCTGAATCGGCGGCTGGTTATCTCCGTCGGGGTGGATGACGCCGTGCTGGAAGCGATTGGAGTGGGAGCGACGGGATGGATTGCCGGCTTGGCGAATGCGCTGCCGCGGGAGTCCGTAAGCCTTTTCCACCATGCGATCAGCGGAGAAAGCGACCAGGCCTTTGAGCTGTACCGCTGGTTCTTGCCCTTGCTCCGCATGGATACGGTTCCGAATTTTGTTCAACTCATCAAACTCGTACAGGAGGAGGTTGGGATGGGCAACCCCCGCGTGCGCCCGCCGCGGCTCGAGCTTGCGGGCGACGAACGCGATCAAGCCCGAAGGATTATCCGTGACGCTTTACGTTCACGGCCACAGTCGGTGAGCGCATATGCGCTGCCGAATAGGAAGTGAACCATGTTAACTTCGATAGCAAAACTCTCGGGTCGTTCCCTGATCGGATTCCGCGAAGGAGCAGGTGCGGGAGAGCCTCTGTACGCCACCGATCCCACCACCAACGAACCTTTGCAGCCGGGCTTTATTCCCGCAACCGGGGAAGAAGTGGAACTGGCGGCGCGCTTGGCGGCGAAAGCCTTCGACACCTACGGTCATGTTTCCGGCCGTGATCGAGGGACGTTCCTGCGCACGGTTGCCGCAAAACTAGAGTCGATTGCCGAGGAGGTGATTGAGCGCGCAGGGCAGGAGACGGCTTTATCCGCGGCCCGCCTGCAAGCGGAAACCGCGCGCACTTGTGGTCAGCTGCGGTTGTTTGCCCAGGTCGCAGAGGAGGGGTCGTGGGTCAATGCACGCATTGATCTCGCCGATCCCGGCCGCAAGCCTGTGCCTAAGCCCGATATTCGTTCCATGCTGCGGCCGCTCGGCCCGGTGGTGGTGTTCGGTGCCAGTAACTTCCCGCTCGCCTTCTCCGTGGCGGGAGGAGATACGGCTTCCGCGCTGGCCGCCGGGAATACCGTGATCGTGAAAGCCCATGCGGCGCATCCCGGCACCAGCGAATTGGTGGGGCGTGCCCTACAAGAAAGCGTTCGCGAATGCGGCCTGCCCGAGGGGGTGTTCTCGCTACTGTTTGACGGCGGTTCGCAGATTGGCACGGCGCTCGTGAAACATCCTCTGGTCAAAGCTGGAGGGTTCACCGGTTCCGGCGTGGCGGGAAGAACTTTGATGGATCTGGCGGCATCGCGTCCGCTGCCGATTCCCTTTTTTGCGGAGATGAGCAGTACGAATCCTGTCTTTGTTTTGCCGGGCGCTTTGCGCGAGCGGGCCGGGAGCATTGCGGCTGCATTGCACGCGTCCTTCACCCTGGGGGCCGGCCAATTCTGTACCAAACCGGGAATGGTCTTTCTCCCGAACGGCTCCGACGCGGAAGCGTTCACCGATAGTTTGCGCCAGTTGGTGGCCGGATCGGCGCCCTTCCATCTCCTGACCGAGACCATTCACTCGGGTTACGATGCGGCCATCGCCCAGCGCAAAACCGCAGCGAATGTCCAACTGGTTGCCGAGGGTTCGGAGGCGGGAGCCGATGCCGGCTTGGCTGCTTGTTCCGTGCTGTTTCAAACCGACGCAGCGTCGTTTCTCGGCTCGAATCTGGCTGGGGAAATCTTTGGTCCCACCACACTGCTTGTCCGCCACTCCAGCCGAGATCAGATCCTGTCGCTCGCTCGCTCTCTCGAGGGCCACCTGACGGCGACGATTCATGGTACGGAAGAAGACTTGCGCGAGTTCGCTGACCTGGTCGCGATCCTTGAAACTAAGGTCGGAAGACTCATTTTCAATGGCTTTCCTACGGGGGTTGAAGTCTCCCATGCCATGGTGCACGGGGGCCCGTATCCGTCGACTTCGGACGGACGTTTTACCTCGGTGGGAACCCAGGCTATTTTTCGTTTTTCGCGCCTGGTTTGCTATCAAGGATTTCCTGACCTTGCCCTGCCGGACGAACTCAAGGACGCCAATCCGTTGGCCATTTGGCGCATGATCAACGGAGAGATGTCTCGCAATCCCAGCGGTCCTGTGGCCCGGAAGTAGCCGTCAGTGGCAAGATCCAGGGAATGACCTTTAGCGCGGATCGGTCGTCATCGACGAGCGGTGTCCGGTGGTGGTCTCCCAATAGTCGATCCAGCGTTGGCGGATCGCATTCGCTCGTTCGACAAGATCGCGGCTCGGGGAATGCCCGTGTTCGACCACAAGGACGATCCCAGTGTTGAAATTCCTTTGGGAGTGATCCACATCCGGTAAGCGCGGCCCCTCGACGGCGATCACATCTTGAATCGTCACCTTCGTTCGTTCGGCCTTGAAGATCGGATGCCCATTCGTGTCCCTGCCAGCGGGGACGAGATTCTTCAGGATAAAGAAGTCCGGAACCTCAGCGGCAGAAATCAATCCCATCAAATAGAGGTCGAGGTAGGAATAGCCCGTCGCTGGCACATAATAGTCGTCATCGAGTTGCGTGTAGGTTCCATCGAAGTTGTCCTGCCAGACGCCTCCGCCCATCGCCGATGCTTCTGTGGGCCGCTGATAAGGAAATGCGGCGGGAGCTTGCAACCCTTTCGCCCAATGCACCGGGCCGAGGGAAATGGTTTCACCGTTCACTCGGGCAGACACAAACGCGGCCCAGCGATGGCCCATCTCATGCCCGAACTGCGACATCGCGTAGTTGTAGGGACGGATCTTTCGATCGGGAGAGCTCTCCTGCAGTTGGCGCGTGTAAAAGGTGATGTCGCGATCACTTCCGACCGGCGCTCCTTCCGGTGGCCTCTCTTGCATCTGGTTCGATCCCACATACACCGGCTGCACGTATTCCCACTGAAACCTGCCCTGGGTACAGTAATTCTCAAGATCATGGGGTCGCGCCCCGATCCCGGTCACGTTGCTTCCCAGCGGTCCGTCACTCGGAGTGCCCGCTTCCTGATTGTCAATGCGGAAATCGGAATAGTAAGCCAGGAAATCGAACTTGTCGCCGAGACCCTGAAGCACAGTGCAGGACAGATCCTGAGATCGGGGCAAAGACAGGTAATGGAACGATTCATAAACGACGGCAAAGGGGTCATCCTTGCGGGTCAAAGCAGAAAGGTGAGCCTCGGGGCTGCGGATCCCCGCCAACCGAATGACCTGAGGTGCGATCTGTTCAACCGGCTCGGGACTTCCGGGTGCGGCGACCTCGGCGTAGACCGCAACTTGATCAACTCCTCGCAGCGCCGCCGGCAGGAATCCTTGCAGCGTGATCGTGTTTCCAGCCGCCTTCACCTGGCGCGAAGCGCCCGGGCCGAAGGCAATATATCTTGCTGGACGGACGTAGCGTCCAATTCCCCGCACCGTCCAGGCAAGGGTCGCGTGGGTGGAGTGGGCGTTCGCGGCGGGCGGCAGGTGCGTATCAAAGAGGACGCGGTACGTGATTCCCTCCATGGCGGCATCGCCTTCCGCCACGACTGGCCCGCGCGTTTCGAGCGTGACCGTTAAGCGGGTGCCGTCAACCACTGCCAGTCTGAGTTTCCGGACATCCAAGTGGGCTGGCACCGTGGGTTGCGGCGCGGAAAGCAAGCTGGCCAAAGGTTTCTCCGCGCCCGCCAGTGCCGGGTAGATGCCAACGATGGCGTCCTTCGCCGCCAGCTCCTTATACGACATCTCGATCGATCCGTCGCGATGGAGTACCGCCTGAAAGCGATTGACCGTCTTGAACCAAGTGAAGTCCTGGATATTCCCGAATGGTTCGGTGAGATCCCAGGTGACGAGCACACGGTCCGGAAGTTCCTTCACGTAACGGGGCCCCGACATCCGCGGCTTGAAGAACACGCACATTGCCGGAGCGCTTTCGATTAAAGTGCTGGCCGCTTCCGCCAAGGGGTCGAAACGACCAATCGACAAACCTCCGTCGTTAACCCCAGCAGGGGAAGCACCTCCGTCCCGCTTCGCAGTACCAAAGCGTATGGATCCAGTTCTGCCGACGTGGAACGAGTTCCAGCGCTGACCAGAGAAAGGGAAGGCAAATTGGTGGAGAGTGACTTCGTCGCCCTGAAGTTCCGAACCGAAGTCCGAATCCCATTGCAGGGTCGTACTCTCCAGCTGATAGCGGGAACCGGTGGGAATGAAATGCAGCGTTTTGTCGACCAGGTCGAACGGGTTAGCTTTTCCCAGCGCATCATCGTCCAATTCCATGACGATCAGGTCTCCCTGGGTCGTGACCTTACCGATCGAGTGCCCTGGTTCGGTCGTCTCTGCGTCTTGCGCGTACGACCGATCGAGACACATCGGAGCGAGGAAGAGCCCACATACAACTAGAATTGCGGTCGGCGATAGACAGCCGGTGCCTAACCTCATG
The DNA here is from genome assembly GCA_035622175.1 of Terriglobales bacterium. GTDB lineage: Bacteria > Acidobacteriota > Terriglobia > Terriglobales > Acidobacteriaceae > JAFAGX01. Next base: position 32,267 of record DASPVV010000153.1, read on the forward strand.
CCACCTCCGTCGCTCACGATGCAGAAGGCATTTCTTCGTAGAACACATATGTTATATACAATATCCTGTCCTTCGAGGAACCTGGTTCCGCCATGACCGGAGAACGGGAGAGGTTCCCGCGAGAAGGCCTTTGTCACCTTGGGTCGAGGTCCGAGCGTGACCGGTTGCTCGCACCTCCTCCTTATTTGGACGGGTGGAGCAGATCAGGGTGTCGGCTGGGGTGCGGTGTAGGGGTGACAGCAAGGCTTTTGGGCGGGTGAGAATTCCATAAATTCGACGCGCGTGGCGTCCGGATCGTAGATGTCGACCGCCCACTTGCCATCGCGGCCGATCTCCGGCTGGTCTGTGTTTTTCAGCCCGTGGGCATGGATCCTTTCAACCGCAGCCTTGGCACTAAGGACGCCCAGCGAGAAGTGATTCTGCACGCCGAGCTCTTGATGGTCTGCGGTCGACGAAATGTTGAGCATGTATTCGATCCAGTCGCTGCCGTCGGGAACCTGGATTTCCTCCCAGTCCGTGTCCGCGTCTTTGAATCCGCCCCGCCAGTACATGCGGAAACCCAGCAAGTCGCGGTAGAAGCGGTCTTCAGCGCGGCTATCGCGGACCACAAAGCCGGCGTGCAGCAGGCGCGTGCTCAATTGCTCAGGTGCTGGTTTGAAAGCAGTTCCCGGTGCGCTTTCGACGAAGGCGATGGGGTGAGCCTCAGGATCAAGAAGCTCGAAGTGCGGTCGACCCTTGGCATCTTCGGAGATAGCGCCCACGCTGACACCGTGGGCCATGAGATAACGGCGCATGGCGCCGACATCCTCGGTGGTAAAGGCAACCTCGGCGAGAAAATTAGGGTTGGGGGGCGTGTTTGCCGCCGTGATTTCGATTTGCTGGTGATCGTTGACCACAAAACAGGATTGCGCAACCGCAGGGCATCCAGCGGTTCGTGAGGCAAGCCCGACAATCGTGCCGTAAAACTGTCGAGAATTGTCCAGGTTGGTTGAATAGATTCGGACATGGGCGATTCCAGTGATCCTTGGGCGTTGGGGCTGGTCGGTCGCGGTGAAGGGAAGCCAGCCCAAAACAGCAGCCAGACCAACAATCACAAAATCGGGGAATTCTCTAGCCAGCACTTGGATTGTACCTCCGCCTGATTGATCTCCCTGCCGGTGTTGGTTCCCTACCGCTTGCCAAGCCACCTCGCCAGCTTTGCCGCCCGATGGCCGGTTCGGAACCGGGGTCCAAGAAGACGACTCTTTGACCTAACTCTCGCATCTGGCCTACAATCCGCGGTTATGCAATGTTTGTGCGCTGAGCACGGAAGGGCAAGGCTTGGCATCAAGCCAACAACTTGCGTTCGCGCGCTCCCAAATTTTACCGGACTTTAACAACTTTCCCGACAAAGGATTCTATCCTGAGATCGTGCTCGCGAACGGCAGAAGGCGCGCAAGGCCGGTTTTTTCGGCCTTATCGTGGACGAAGAGGGATGATCGAATGAGTGGTGCCGCCGCAAACAGCCCGTTGAAGGCCGCTTCCTACTGGCTGACCCGCACGATTGAAGCGTGCCGCGCTGCGCAAGAGGCCGCTGCCGCGGCTGCCGAAGGGATCGCCACCGGGTCGTCGCCCTTGCTCAATAGTCTGCGGGAAAAAGAAAAACAGCTCGACGCTCTCGATCGCGAGATCGATGACGGAGTCACTCTGGCCATTACCCAAGGAGCCGCGACGGCGGAAGTCCGGCAGCTGCTGGCCTGCATGAAATTCATGATCGGGCTGGAGCGCATCGGGGATCTGCTGTTGAGTTTTGGCAGCAGCGCGCAGGCGGCGAACGGCCGGCTCGATTCCCAGGACACGCGCGAGCTTACCCAGATGGCCACCGTGCTCGAAAAAATGCTGAGCGATGTGGGGACCGCGTTTTCCTCGCGCGACCTGAAGAAAGCCATCGAGGTGTTACGCGCCGATGCTGAGATGGACCGGCTGCGGAACCTCATCTTCTTGCGCCATATCGAGAACCCGGAGGGCCGGGAGCGTCAGGCCAGCTTGCAAGTAATCTTCATGACGCAGTCGCTCGAACGCGCCGGCGACCATGCCAAGAATCTGGCGGAAGAGGTTTGCCACTTTGTCGGCGGCCACACGATTCGCCACGTGATGGTGGGCTATGACAAACCCCTGGAGCAGATGTTCCTCGAGTGGCTCCGCCTAGGCGAGTCGAAACGTTAGAGGGAACGCCTGCCACCGCCGGTCGTACCAGAGACGCGATTTTGGAGCTGATCGTATCCTCTCGCCCGGTCGCGAGTCTGGTCTGAGGTGAACCGAGCGCGTGCGCGCGCCACCGCCAGAGCACCCGTTTCCAAGTAGCCTTCGGCGGGATCCCTTTCCACTGGAAACATGGGTTCCCGCAACCGGCGAGCACGAACGGAAGACTCGCGCATCAAGACGCATACTCAAGGAAGCAGTGCCTCAGTTCTTGATGGTGTTGGCGAAATCGAGGCACAGGTTTCCTCCTCCCCTGCACTCCCGCCTGATTCTGCCATCGGTGCCTGCCCGATGGTAGCTTCATGATGTAACCGCCAAAAAATATTTGACAGGTTAAAAGCGCAGATGCTATAACCGTCAAAGCAATGTTTGATGGTGAGCTAGCCCACTGCCTTTCTGACCGCGCAAACTCGGGCCCAGGGCAAAGGAGACCAAATGAGCGGCCTTCGGGCAATTCGCGATGGAAGTGTCCAAGGGCAAAGGAAGACGACCTCGCTCGTCGAGCTTGGACTTGGGTTTGCGGCCATTTACCTGATCTGGGGATCGACCTACCTTGGGATTCGCTATGCCATCGAAACCATTCCCCCGCTCCTCATGATGGGCACTCGCCAGTTCCTCGCGGGAGTCGTGGTCTTCGCCTGGGCGCGGGTCCGAGGAGCACCCTCGCCTTCGCGCCAGCAGTGGGGCGGGGCGGGGATTGCGGCCGCGCTGCTGTTTCTTGGGGGCCATGGCATGCTCGCCTGGGGCGAGCAAAAAGTGCCGTCCGGGCTGGCGGCGCTGCTGTGCGCTACCCTGCCATTGTGGACCGTCCTCCTGGCGCGCCTGGATGGCAGCGAACCCAGGTTGGCATGGAAGGCGTGGTCGGGAGTTTTCCTGGGCTTCGGCGGGGTGGCCCTGCTGATGGGTCCCGGCATTGTCGGCCAACGGCTGGATTGGACGGCAGCCGTGGGCGTGCTTTCGAGCGCGCTGTTCTGGGCGCTAGGAACCAGCTACACCCGCCGCGCGGTGCTGCCCTCATCGAAGATATTGTCCGCGGCCATGCAGATGATGTGCGGCGGGCTGTGGCTTCTCATGGCCGGGCTGTTATTCGGCGAAGGGAGCCGAATCGAGTTTCACCACCTTAGCGCCCGATCCGTGTTGTCGCTGGGGTACCTGATCGTCTTCGGGTCGATTGTAGCCTTCACGGTGTACACCTGGCTGGTAGCGGCGAGCTCTCCCTCCATGCTTGCTACCTACGCCTACGTCAATCCGGTGATTGCAGTTTTCCTTGGGTGGGCGCTGGCGGGCGAAGCGCTGAACTGGCGCGTGGCGCTGGCGACGCTCATCATCGTGGCCGGCGTGATTCTGGTAAGCACGCGGGGCAAGCGGCCTGTGGAATTGCGCGGCCGAGTGAGAGTGTCGGAGTGGCGCCCGGAGGCGGACGGAGCGTAAGACGGTTTCACAGGGCTTTGGCAGGCTGCTATTCTGCTGCTTGCACGCGATGCTCGACATCCCCGCCCGGGCGCTTTCTGCCGCGCAACTGGTCTGCGCCTATGTCATTTTCCTGGCCAGCTACTTGGTTTTTGCCATCGGCAAGTTTCCCGGCTTGAAGATCAACCGTCCCGGGGCCGCCATCATCGGTGCGGTCGCGATGATCGCCTCCGGCGTGGTAGCGGCAGGCGACGCCCTCGAATTCATCGACTTTTCTACTCTGGTGCTGTTGTTTTCGATGATGTTGATCGTTGGTAATCTGCGCCTGGTGGGTTTCTTTGAGTGGAATGCAGAACGGCTGCTCGGACGAATCAATCCTCCCCAGCTCTTGCCGGCGGTGATCTTTACCACGGGATTTCTTTCCGCCGTCTTCGTCAACGATATCGTGTGCCTGGTCATGGTCCCGTTTGTGCTCGCGGTCACCAAACGCATGCGCGTCGCTCCCTTGCCGTATCTTTTGGCGGTGGCCACTTCCTCCAATATCGGCAGCGTGGCAACCATCACGGGCAACCCACAGAACATGTTGATTGCATCGTTCTCGAGGATTTCCTATCGGGATTTTCTGCTTCACCTGGGGCCGGTTGCGATCGTGGGTCTGTTTCTGAATTGGGCCGTCCTCTCCTGGCTCTATAGGCGTCGGCCGGGGACATTCGTCCCCACGCCAACTTCACTGCCCCTGCCCGCAGTTGATCGATCACGCTTCTGGAAGCCGATCGTGGTCGTCAGCCTGGTGGTGATCGGATTTTTTGCTGGTGTACCCCCGGCTATGATGGCAGCCTTGGGCGCGGCCGCGTTGCTGATCACACGAACGCTCGAACCGCGGAAGCTCTACGACGAAGTGGATTGGGGACTGCTGGTGTTCTTTGTTGGACTATTTCTGATTGTGGGCGGCGCCGAGAACGCCGGCATCGTGGGCAAACTGCTCGCCTTCAGAGAGCATTGGAATCTCCAGAGCTTGCCCGCTTTCCTTCTCACCGTCTCCGTTCTCAGCAACCTGGTGAGCAATGTGCCGGCCGTGATGCTGCTGAAGTCCCTGATCTCCGGATTCGCTCATCCGCACGCGGCCTGGCTCGCCCTCGCCATGTCTTCAACCTTGGCCGGGAACCTTACGATCACCGGAAGCATCGCCAACATCATCGTGGTCGAAAGTGCCCGGCCCGAAATCGAGATAGGGTTGGGCGACTACTTCCGGGTCGGCTTCCCCCTCACCCTTGCCACTTTGTTGTGGGGATGGGCGTGGTTGGCCTGGGTTGGCTGATTGCGGTCCGTCTGCTCGTCGCCTGCGGAGCGGGGCATTGCCTGTGTTCGAGGCCATGGCACGCAGGTTGGTTTCTTCCCTTTCTGCTCTGCGGCGGTGGTTGCCCTGCCCCATCGGAGGAACGTGGGCTGACGTTGCGCTCGGACAAGGGTAAGATAGCGAAACACAGACCCATCGCTCCTCGAGGACACATGAAGGGAAAGCCACTTGCTTCCGTCGTATCTGCCGGGGTTACCTGCTTGAGCTCTTTAGCGTGGGCTCAGGGGAACACGGTGAAATATCAGGCCACGATCGATACTGTGAAATATGTGTATGCCTCCCTGCCTCCGGTTGCGCGACTGAAACCGGGCGACATTCTCGACACGAATACGCTCGATTGTTTCGGCAACGCCATCCAAAAGCCGGGCGATACGCTCAGCATGGCGAAAGGCGACAACCCCCTCACCGGGCCGTTTTACATCGAAGGCGCCGAACCGGGGGACACTTTGGCGGTGAAGATTCTCGATCTCGTGGTCGACAGTGAACAAGGTGTGGGAGCATTCGCTCCTGGATTTGGCGCCATCAACGCCACGAATTATACGCCGATGCTGGCGCCGCCCCTGCCGCCAAAAATCTGGTTCTACCCTATCGATCGCGCTGCCAACGTCGCGACCTTCCAGGCGCTCGACTCGAAGTTCACGACCAAGGTACCCTTGCATCCCTTCTTCGGCTGCATCGGGGTGGCTCCCGCCGGTGGGGAGGCGCGCAGCTCGATCGTGCCCGCCGAATTCGGCGGCAATATGGATTCTCCCGAAGCCAGTGTCGGTAACACGGTTTATTTTCCGGTGAACGTAACTGGGGCTTTGCTCTACCTGGGGGACGGGCACGCAGCCATGGGAGACGGGGAGGTGGCCGGTACGGCAATTGAAGTTCCACTCCACGCCAAGGTCGAGGTCAATGTCATCAAAGGTTGGAAGATCAATTGGCCACGCTTCGAGAATGAGCAAGCGATTATGACCTTGGGGGCATATCGACCCCTGGACGATTGCCTGCGCATCGCCTTCACGGAGTTAGTGGGATGGGTTCATCAGGACTACGGGCTCTCGGAGCTCGATGCCTACGAACTGCTCTCCGAAGTCGCCAAAATTCACCTCAACGAGATGGTGGACCCAAACTACGTGGTGGTGGCCTCGATTGAGAAGAAATACTTGCCGCCCAAGAGAAGGTAGAGTTTCCAGGGATGAGGCCTGGCTGGACAAAATTAACGGGGCAAACTATGGGCGTAGAACTTTCGGTCCCAAGGGTTATTCCCCCCGGCCGCCGAACCCGTTGGAGTCCGCGATAAGATCTGCTTATCGGTGGATTCCTATGGATCGGTACCTTGGCTCAAGCCCGGCCCTCTCCGATGGCCCCCCCGTGACTGTGGCTTGCGCCGATCCGCCTTTCGAATCCGCGGCTTCCCCCGAGGCAGAAAGCGAGGACATGGCGCAGCGCGAGCTATATCTGACCTTGCAGTTGTTGGCCAATCGGGCGCAGCAGCTGAGCCGAGCCTCGGCCGCCACCATCGCCGTGGGGGAGGGGGAGGAGTTGCTTTGCCGCGCCAGTGCGGGGCCGATGGCGGCTGGGCTTGGAACCGGGCTTCGGGCAAACCCCACGGTGGTCGAGAGAAGCATTCAAACCCAACAGATTGTCTGTTGCAATGACACGGGAAACCTGGCCAACGCGGATGGGATCCCTTATGCGGCTCTCGGGATCAAGTCCATGATGGTCATGCCTCTGATCGAAGGCCAACGCGTCGTGGCGATGTTTGAACTCCTGGCGAATCGGACGCAAGCTTTTCAAGATGGCGATGGCGCAATGTTGGAGCACTTATCCGCGATGGTCCTCACCGCGCTCCACCGCGCCGACGCTGCCGAGCACGCGCAACAGGAGATCGCCAGCCTCAGCCGGGAATTTGGAGTCGACTTCGAGAGCGAAGCGGTGTTCGAGCCGGGGCCGTTTGCCGGGAGCCCAACCCTTGCCGGTCCACGGGCCATCGAGAGGGTCGCTACCTGCCAAGTTTGTAACTTTCCCGTATCCGAGGGCCGGACCCTCTGCCTGGATTGCGAAGAAGCGAGCCATCAGCACGAGAGCAGCGAATCCGCTCCCGCTTTCCTCTCCCAACTGACCCGTGAGGGGAACCGGGGTTGGTTCGAATCCCATTTTTACACTCTTGGCACGTTGCTCATGGTACTGCTTACGGTGATCGCGCTTCTCCTCAAGTTACGGTGAGGTCGAGCCGGTGCCGTTTCCTCGCCGCCACCTTCTGGTCTCGGCAGCCGTTAGCGGCAGGTTGCGGAAATTGCTCTCAGAGCGGCAGAGCGCTCGGGAAACGCGTCTGAAAATCCAGCAGTCCGACCCATTCCGGTGTCAAGGTGATTCGCACCATGTCGGATATCATCGAAGCCAGCTGCTCGACCCAAGCCTTTCCTTGCTGGCTTCCGAAATAGCGTTCGGCGGCCAGGGCATATTCAGGAACAATCCCCTTCAAAGGTTGCAGCCGCACCCTGCCACGCACCAACAGAACCTTATGGGGAAAGGTGTTGTCATCAATCGTGAGCGCCACTTTGGGATTCTTGGCCAATGCCTTCAGCTTCGGTGCTTTCGAGGGTGTGCCCAGCACAAACTCTCTGCCATTCCAATGAAACCAGATGGGGATCACCCTGGGCGTGCCATCCGTCCAGACATAAGCCAGGCGGGCGGGAATGGTCGACCGCAGAAGCTCTTTGGATGCGGGATGTTCTAACAGGTCAAGGCTTCCTTGTTTGACAGGCATCGTTCCTCCTGGGATAGGGCGATGGCCCGAATCGAGCCGTCCGCCATTGTAGTCCCACGCGAGCGCTGCCTTGTAGGCCAGGTCACGGGTTGCGCGCGGCGGCACGGGCCGGGGTGGCGGTTGACGGCGGCAACGCTGGGGGATGTTTCTGCAGTTGGGCACCGATCGGTGGAGGATTCTCTGCTTATGGTATATTCCGGAATGATTCATGGCTTTTTCCCCCGCCATCCCCACCCCAATTCCGAGACTTTCGCAAGTAAGCCATCCGCAATCACGCAGGAAAACGTCCTCGCTTCTGATTCTTTCGCTTTTGTGGGGTGCGATTTACCTCTGTGGAATGTTTACCCCGCCGCTCCTCGATGACGCCGATTCGGTACATGCAGAAGCGGCTCGCGAGATGCTCGAACAGCACGATTGGGTGACGCTCCGCATCAACCAAGGCATTCGCTACCTGGAGAAGGCGCCGCTGATGTATTGGGCGACCGCTACCAGTTACCGGTTGCTCGGGGTAAAGGATTGGAGTTCGCGTCTGCCCTTGGTGTTGGGTGTTCTCGCTCTGGTTGGCACCCTCTATGCGATCGGTGCCCGAGCCTACGGAGAAAGGGGAGGATTCTACTCCGCTCTGGTGTTCGCCACATCGCTCGGTCCGTACCTGTTCACCCGGTTCCTCATTCCCGACATCCTGGTGGCGCTTTGGTTGTCCCTGAGCCTGTTCTTTTTCCTGCGATCGCTCGCCGAAGACCCGCCCTCGCGGTTCACCTGCTGGGGGCTCTCCGCAACCTGTGCATTGAATGTTCTCACCAAGGGCCTGATCGGTTTGCTGTTTCCCTCCGCGGTCATCGTTTTGTACCTGCTTCTGACGGGAAATCTGCGGCACTTGCTCCGCCTGCGAGTAATCTCTAGCTCACTCGTCTTTGTTCTGGTGGCGGCGCCCTGGCACATTCTGGCGGCCGTTCGTAACCCTGCCCAGGGCTCGGTGCGAGGCTTCCTGTGGTTCTATTTTGTCAATGAACATTTCCTGCGTTACCTGAACCGACGCGTGCCACGCGACTACGATACCGTTCCGCTGCTCGTCTATTGGGCGCTGGTGCTGGTGTGGCTGGCTCCCTGGAGCGTATTTTTGCCCGCAGCTCTCAAGCATGTCCGGCTCGGGCGGCGGCCAGAATCAGGTTCCTCGCGGCCGCAAAATGGCGATTTGCTCTTTGTGATTTGGGCCTTGGTGGTCCTGCTATTCTTTGGGCTGTCAACCCGGCAGGAGTATTACACGCTGCCCGCCTTGCCCGCCCTCGCGCTGCTCGTCGGCGGGTGGCTGCGGAAGGAGGCGAGTCGGAGCCCGCATGACGTCGAGCGCCGGGAGGGCCAGCGATCGTCTTTTGTCCTGTTTCTGCTGGCGGCGATTGCTTTCGTGGTTGGACTTACGTTCCTAGTGATCTCGAAAACTCCTGCACCCGGCACAGAGTTGGCGCAGCTGCTCGAGAAGAATCCGCAGGATTATGCGCTCTCCTTCGGACATTTCTTCGATCTGACGCCGCAGGCCATCGGAGCATTTCACGGGCCCTTGCTCGGGTTTTCGCTCGCCCTGCTGGTAGGAACAGCCGGGAATTGGCTGTTCCGCAGGCGCGGCCATCCGGGGCTTGGGAATGCGGCGTTGGCAGGGATGATGGTCGTGCTGCTGGGCTGTGTCCATTCCGCCTTTGTGACCTTTTCGCCGATTCTTTCCTCCGCCCAGCTGGCCGCCGCCATGAAAGAGCATTTGCGGCCGGGGGACGTGGTGGTGGTCCTCGGAGAGTACGAGAACGCTTCCACCTTGAATTTCTATACCGGCATACCGCTGCGCAGCTTGCACGAGCCCGGCGGGAACCTTTGGTATGGGTCGCAGTTTCCCGACGCTCCTCATGTATTCGAGACCGAGGAATCATTTGCCGCTCTCTGGAATGGCCCGCAACGAGTCTTCCTATGGACCGATCAGGATCACCCCAGGGAGTTGATGGGAAGGGCGCAATACTTGGTTGCCCATAGCGGCGGCAAATCCATTTTGACGAATCGGCCCCTGAACCAGTGAACCGCTCCGTCGGTCGGGTTGCGCGTGGAAACGGCCTTTGCCGGGGAGGGCCTGGAGCCCTTTATTTGTGGGACGGCATCCCGGCAAGTTTTCCGTTCTTGAGCGTATAGGAGACTCCCCGCCAAGCCACGGTATGGCCGGCAAAGCTCTGGAGCCAAACCCCGAGAGCCAATACATCTCGCAGCGGCAACCAAGCGAGCCAGCGCACCACCTGATGGTCGCGCAGCACCGATCGGCCGATGCGAATAGCCACGGCTGCCCGCAGCAGGGCCGCAACCGCCAGAACGATCCAAGCCCAGAGCGCCCCGCCGGCAAGAACTACGGTCACCAGCGCCCAGGGTAAACCGAAGGTCGCCCCTAACCCCAGATAACCCCAGTAGCGCGAATCGCGAATCGTACGGGCCCAGCGTAGCTGGTGATCGAAAAAGCTTCGCCGAGTGTAGTGTGGCAAGTAACTGTCCACCGTGACGCTAGAGAGGACCACCGACAACCCCAAAGCGGCGATGCTCGCGCCCATCTGGTAATCATCGGCTAGGTAGTCGAGGAAAGCTTCAAAACCACCAACCGCCTCGAGGTGGCGGCGATGAAACGCAAGGGTTGAACCGAGCGCAAACCTGAAGGTCTCAAGGGTTCGCGCTACCAGCACTCCGGGAAAGAAGTCAGTGCTAATGCCGAGCGATTCCAGGCGTGAACCTAACGTCGGATTGGCAATCCCGCGATAAGGACATGTCACCAGGCCGACCTGTGGACGGACTAGAGAAGCGAGGACGCTGCGCAGATAATCCGGGGGAACACGAATGTCGCTATCATTCACAATGATGTATGCATTTTGGGCATGCGGCAGCATCTGCACGAGCGTGCTCACCTTGATGTTGGTGCCCAGTTCCTCAGGACAATGAATCAAACGGATCGCGTGCCGCGGGAACTCAGCCTGCAGTCGCTCGACCCATGGAATGGCTGGATCGGCAGGGTCGCTGACCCCGAAGAGGATCTCGTAGGCAGGGTAATCCTGCAGGCAGTGACTGCGAAAATTCTCATACATCTCTACATCCGTGCCTCGTAATGGTTTAAGGATGGAGACGGGCGCGACCGGCTGGGATCGCCGGGAATCGTTGCTCGCAGCCGCATCCCGCAGAAAAGCGGCTGCGCTCCACAGGCAAAGGACGTAATAAGCAATACTCGAGACTGCGGCTGCCGCGGTCAAAGTCTCTACGATGCGCAAGAATGGATGAAGCATGGATGCTGAAATTGCTTGCCTGCCGCCATGGGGCATTCCATCTGCTTGCCGGAGCCAAACGAGCGCTCCTCTCCGCAGTTGGTCGTAGCCTTAGCGTGCTACTCCGCTACGCTCGCGGAGGCAACAGTTCGTTGTGCCGATCGACGTCCCGGCCATCTGCGTATTCGGGCTCGGATCGCTCCGCAATGAGTCGGCCCGTCGTCCGCATGGCGGAGCTTCCACTGTACCTCACGCTCGACCTTTCATGGTTCGTTGTGGTTGGAAAAACCATGAACTACTCGTAGCGAAGCGACGCAATGGGGTCCAGATTTGCGGCCTTCCATGCCGGATAAATGCCGAAAACCAGGCCTTCCATCCCGGCCGCAGAAATGCCAAACACGGTCCAGAACACCGACATACGCGCGGGCAAGGAGGTCCAAATCGCAGGAATGGTCCAAGTCACGATCGCTCCGAGGAGTACTCCGAGGATTCCCCCGATGGCCGTCAGGGTGATCGCTTCCAGCGTGAATTGCAGCAGGATATCGCGTTTGCGCGCTCCGATTGCCTTGCGCACACCAATTTCGCGAGTTCGCTCGGTCACCGAAACCAGCATGATGTTCATGACGCCGACCCCGCCCACAACCAGGCCCACGCTGGAGACGGCAAACATGAAGACGAAGACCGCACCGGTTACCTGGTTCCAGACATCACTCACCGAATCCTGGGTAAACAAAGCGAAATTGTCGGGCTGATCCGGTGCCACCTTGCGCCGCCGGCGGAGCAGCTCTCTCATCTCGTCGATCGCCTTCGGCATATCTTCGTGGGAGGTGGCTTTGGCGCTGATCCAATACTCTTTCAGCTCAGGATGAAGCTTACGGAAGCTTGACAGGGGGAAGATCACGCGATTGTTATTGGGATCCTTGCCGCTGGAGAGTACGCTTTTGATGGGTACCATCACGCCGACCACGGTGAACGTCTCACCTTCGATGTTGAGCGACTTACCCAGAGGATCTTCATTGGGAAACAGTTCCTCGGCCGTATCGCTGCCGAGCACGATGACCGGGCTGTGGTGTTCGTCATCGATTTCGCTGAACCAACGTCCCGACGCCATTTGGAAATCGTAAACATCTTTTGCCGCCGCCAGATCGCCCTCGAGCATGGTGTTCTTGGCGCGGCGGTCACGGTACTTCACAACATAGGTGCCGCTGCCGAGCTGCCGCTGGACAAACTGGAGGGTTGGGGTCACGGCTCGGATATGGGGCAGATCCTTCACGGCGAGGGCGTCCTCCCAGGTCAATTCCCGGCGCTTGCGCATTTCCTCCGTGGGCATGCCGAAGGTGAAGGGCTCTTGGTGAAAGGCAAAGATGATGTCCGACCCGATACTGCGGATTACCTGACGCACGTTCTCGTTTAAGCCACGCACCACGGAAGAAATGCCGATGACGACGGCAACCCCGATCACGATGCCTAACACGGTCAGGGCGGAGCGCAGCTTGTTGCTGCGGATGGTCGCCAACGCCATCTGGACAATTTCCGTGTAATCGCTTCTCCGCATCACTTCGCCTGCTCGAAGGTTCTCATCACAATTCAAACCTGAGGGCGGCAATGGGGTCGAGGCGCGCAGCCTTGCGTGCCGGGTAGACACCGAAGAAGATGCCCACGCTGCCGGAGACGACAAGAGCTGCAGCCACCGCCCACAGCTTGACGCTCGAGGGCATGCCGATCAGAACCGTAATCCCCTTGGAGAAAGTAATCCCGCAGAGGATTCCGAGAAATCCTCCCACCAGTGCCATGGTGCTCGATTCGATCAAGAATTGCAGGAGCAGGTCCCGTCCGCGCGCTCCCATGGCTTTGCGGATGCCGATTTCCCGGGTTCGTTCGGTCACCGAAACCAGCATGATATTCATGATCACGATGCCACCAACCACCAGGGCGATCGATGCAATCACGATCATCACGATGAAAAACGTTCCACTCAGGTTCGACCAAAGGCTGAGAAAGCTCTGGTTGGTCTCGGCGGCAAAACTGTCGGGTTTGCCGGGAAGATCATGGCGGCGCGCCCGCAGGATGGCGCGAGCCTCGTCGATCGCCGCTTCCAGTTGGTTCCCCACGCCGTGGGCCTTGCCGGAGATGCGCACGGTGGTGTGCGATCCGAATTGTTTCAAGAAACTGGAGAGGGGGATGGCCACATAGTTGTCGCGGCTCTGTCCCAGAGTGGTTCCCTGTTTTTTCCCCACCCCGATCACTCGATAGATTTGGCCTTCGACGCGGATTTCTTTGTTGAGCGGATCGGCGCCGGAAAACAGATTGTCCGCCACGTCGGTTCCGATGAGGGCCACATTCGAGCGATTGTTCTCGTCGTTGTCGTTTAGAATGCGGCCAGAAGTCAGGTCAAGATCGAGGATTTGCCCCATGGTGGGAGTCAATCCACGAATCCAGACATCACTAAGCGACTGCTGCCCAAACTTGGCGTGTCCGTCTATTTTGATGGTGGAGGCACCGACCAGCGCACAATGGTGGCATGCATCCCGGACGGCCGCGTAGTCCTCGAGGGTGATGTCCTTCCGCCTTTGCCCCTCCAGGAACTGATCGATATTGGTGATGACCGGGGAAACTTTGCTGATCAGAAAGACGTCGGCGCCCAAATTGAATATCTTTTGCGCAACGTAGCCATTGATCCCGCTGGTGAAGGTGACTACAGCGATGACCGCCGCTACCCCGATCACCACCCCGAGCAGGGTCAGCGCCGAACGCAGCTTATTCGCCCACAGGGATTGCAGCGCAATGCGGATGGCTTCCAAGGTGGTCATCGGTCAGATCGCAGGTAGCGCCGTCCCTACGCGGGGAATCTAGAACCAGCCGGCTCCTCGAGTCTAACAAAGCCAGCCCAGCCGGCTCCGGGCTCGCCCGCTCACCTCGGAACCTGAAACATCCGCCTGGGTCTGGCAAGCATCATCGCATATAATGAAGGGTGTTGGCAGCTGGACCGGACGGTCGCTCCCCGTGCTTTCGGGCACGAGGAGAGGAAAGTCCGAACTCCTGAGGGCAGTGTGCCGGATAACGTCCGGGAAGCCGCGTTCAAGCCCGGCTGACGGAAAGTGCCACAGAAAACATACCGCCCCGCTGTTTCGTGATTTCGTTGCCACGCGGTGGCGAGATCGCAACGCGGCGGGGTAAGGGTGAAAAGGTGCGGTAAGAGCGTACCGCTGCCGCAGCAATGCGACAGGCAGGGCAAACCCCACACGGAGCAAGACCAAATAGGGAGGAAGTCTTCGGGTTCGCCCGAGGCACGTGTCGGCTCGATGCGTCAAACCTCCGGGTAGGTCGCTTGAGCCTCGCAGTAATGCGAAGCCTAGAGGAATGACCGTCCTGCCGGTTTCCCCGGCAGACAGAATTCGGCTTACAGGTCCGGCTGCCACAAACTATTGTTTTCAATGGCTTAGACTGTCGCACAATCGAATGTGACGCCGGTGTGACGCAAAATCTGCCGGCAGAACTCTTGTTTGTATCTCGTGGGCGCTGGCGACATTCACGAGCGATAGATTCACATCGGAACGGCGGCGACACACCTTTCTCAAACAGCATGTCGTGCAGCTCACCATCATTCGCATGGCCCTTCGTGCAGATTGTCGGGGGAGTATTCTCACGAAGCTAGCCGTTTTTGAATGGGTTGAGGATACGAACGTCAAACTGCCTAAAATCCGCTTCGTTTCTTGTGGCAACAATTAAGTGATGGCCGCGCGCCGTGGCGGCAATCATTGCGTCTTCCAGTAATGCATCAGGTTTTCGGTCCATAATCCGTCCCCACTCCCGAAAGCACGACGCATCCATGGTCAATATTTGATAGGAGGCTGCGAGCTGATCGACCCAAAACTCTATGTCGCCCGCTTTGGCTGGATCTTGGCGCCTGGTGCGCTCAATTCCTGTTTGCAATTCGCCCATGGTCACGGCTGATACAAACAGTTGCTCTTCCTGCTGACGGTTGAGCCATGCGACAACTCCGCCATGGGGACGCGGCTTGCGCAGTTCGGACACGACATTGGTATCCAGGAGGTACCTGTTCACTTGAACTCCAGTACTGGCCGCCGTCGCAATTTGTGGCGTTCTGGAACTAGGTTCTCAAATCGAACTGCGGGAGCCAACAACAAGGCTTTGAGACTGGGATGCGCGGCCTTTTGCAGGCGGTTCCATTCGCCAATGGGGACCAGGACCGCGGTTTCAATCCCGCGGCGAGTAACGACCTGTGGCCCTTTCTTGATGGTTGCGTCCAAGAATTCACTGAATCGCGCTTTCGCGTCCTGAACTTGCCATGAACCCATGCGCACCTCCTTGGGT
>DASPVV010000154.1:0-3853 GCA_035622175.1 Terriglobales bacterium
GTCCCCTGAGTGCCACCGGCCTCGATCTCGAGACCAGGGCTCGGTGAACTTGCAACCAGGCTTATAATCCTGCCGAGTCCCTATTCCTACACGTGACCGTCGCGGTCGGCCAGCTCTGTTCGAGTCTCGCGGAGGTGTGAACGGTTGGCCCAAGGACAGAGTGGCAGCGCATGACGCGGCCTTGGTTCGGAGGAGGTTTCACCACCCATGCAAAGTGATCGAAAGGAAAACTTAGCCATGCGTGGTATAGCGGTTGCCATCCTCACGGAACATCGGGAGCAACAACTAGCCATCCAGAATCGTGTGGAAGCCACCGGTGTGGCAAGAATCGTGTTCAGCCATGCAGCGTTTCCGCTGAGTGCCACGGATTGGATTATCCGCCAGATTCAAGACCAGCGTGCCGAGGTGCTGGTCGTCGATCTGCACCCGGAGAATCTCGAGGGCGCCCTTGGTGCGATCGAACTCATCCAGGCCACGACCAGCGATATTGCGATTTTCGTGATGGGCGAGATAAGCAATCCGAGGAACATCGTGGCCGCGATGCAGGCTGGAGCCTGCGAGTATGTGGATCGCCAGGCCGGCAATGAGGAGTGGCTCAATGCCTTCGCACGCTTCTCGGCGGCGCGCACGAAGAAGCGCGCTCGCACGCGCAAGACACCAGTATTCACGGTCATTAATGCCAAAGGGGGCGCCGGCTCGACCACAGTCGCCGTGAACACGGCCGTGGCGCTACAGCGGAACCATGGCCAGACCGCGCTCATCGACTTTGCTGTGATCGGTCATGCCGCCCTGCATTTGAACCTGCAGCCCAGCTTTGGAATTTTGGACGCACTGCAGAACTTGCACCGCATGGACACTACCCTGCTCGACGGACTGATGACTCCTGCCGAGGATGGCCTACACCTGCTCGCTGGAGCACCGCAGCCGGATGCGACAGCGGCCACGACAGCCGAACTGGCGCAGCTGTTCGATCTCCTGTTCGGCCATTATCGCTACCTGGTGGTGGATTGTTCGAGCCGGATGGACAACACTACCCGACTACTCGCAGACCTCTCCAATAAGGTGCTGCTGGTGGCACAAACGGACGTAGTTTCTCTTTGGAGCGCCGGCCGCGTTCGCACTTTCTTGGAAGACGGAGCCTACTCGAACCATCTCCGCCTCGTCCTGAACCGTTACAAAAAAATACCGGGCTTTACGGACGAAGATGTAGAGAAAGCCACCGGTACCCGGATTCTCTGGAAGTTGCCTAACAACTACCAATTGATCGCACCGGCGATCGACAAGGGTAAGCCGGTCGCGGCCCAGAACAGCCCGGATCTGAGTCGCTCCTTCCGCTCCTTGGCGACTCTGCTTGCTACCGAAGATGGTCCCGACGGGCCTGGAGGATCAGCGCCACCAGGCGGGTCAGAGCCGCAGTCAGCGCCGCCAGCCGTCCCTGTCCTTTCACCGAGGAGTGGCAGTCCACGCACGCTACCCCCTAGAAAGGCAGCGTGGGAGACTTGAATGCCGAGTTGATGGTTGGTTGGCCGCGTCCTCTAACGAATCCCCCGGGGGAGCCTTGGACGCCTCTGTAACAACTGCCGCGCCGCCGGCCGACGACTGCACTCCGGTAGGTGGCTCCGGCGCATTCGGAATTCCCTGGCGGCCGCTTGTTACCTCTCGCCAGGAAGTTCCTCCGGAGGCCTGCACTGATCGGGTTTACTCGCAGAAGATGCGCACCTTCTTGCCGTCCCCTTTGTCGACATTGATCTCGGCTTCTTCAAAGTCCGGGACACAACCTCTAGCTGAGGCGAGAGCGCTCAGGTCGATTCCGAGCTCGGCCAGCTTTTCGCTAACTCGCGAGGGAAGCACGGCAAGCAACCGCGTTCCCGCGAAGGAAAGCGGCATGCGGACGTTGATTTGGTCCTGTCCCGGCTTATCCACCACTATGCGCAGGAAGCGCGCTTTTGTCTTGGCAGTCGTCTTAGGGGCTCCCTCAGATTCCTCGCGGGACGCAGTTTGGGCGGACGCTGCCAGCTTTTCCAGTATTCGTTCGCCGTCGCTGGGTGAGATTTTTCCCTCCGCAACCATCTCCAGCACCTTCTTGGTTTCCTCCGACATTGCTCCTCCTCCTCCTTTAGAATTTTTCGTCACACAATTCGTTCTAGCGCTTCCTCAACACCGAGCTCGCCCCGAGATAACTGCTCCAAGACTGTGAGATTGGGCGACGGGGCTTGGAAATTCTTGTCGAGCGCCGCTGAGATGGCATTGAGTCTGTTCTTGACTGTCGGATAGCTGATCCCGAACAGGCTCTCCATTTTCTTGATCGAGCCATGATGACGGACAAAGGCGATGACGAAGGCCTGGTCATCGAGACTGAGTCTTCCCAGTGCCGCTATATCGAATTCTCCCTCTACCGCCAAATTGCACGCGGGGCAACTCATGCGGGCAATCTTCAGTGCTTGCTTGCAACCCGGGCAAAGTGCTGTCGCGACATCCATATAGTTAACTTTATTCAGTATTTTTCCATAATTAATCATTGAAGTCAATACAATAATTAATTTATTTTATTTATTGCTGGTGTTTGTATCATTCTGGGTATCGTTTGGGGAGCCTGTCACGTCGCAGAACGACTGCCCCTTTGTTGGGTAGGCAACTCGGCACGCTATGTTTCTGGAGAAGGGAGTAAGTGACCACCCGCGGTGCGACCAGTCATCTGCTTCACCGTGAGCTGAGCCGTCTTCACCGGTACGCCACGGATGGCCAACGGGCGAAGAGCGAGAGTATCTACACTCCTTTTCTCCAGCCCGGGTCGCTGGCTTTCTTGGTGCGAATGGTCAGGGAGCCATCCGGGTTGGTTCGCTCGTGACATGCCCAGCGCACGGGGCGCCGCACGCCCTTGACTTCGAGCTCTGCGCGCAGAATGAATTGCTGTCCGTCCATGCCTTTCGGGAGAATGAGGGAGCACTGGCGCATTCTGCCGGCGCGGGGCTGGCCCGCATCCAGATTGCCTCCAACTTTCACTCGCCCGTCCGAACTTTCTGCGTAGATGCCCAGAATCCCCGGAACTCCCGCCACGCCATCGTTGACGATGCCCAAGATCAGTTCCGTCGTGTCGTAACGTTTTCGCTGCCAGATCAAAGATGGGCGCACGCGGTAGCCGAGCCTTTGTTCCATGGCGTGGAGCGAGGCGGGATACTTTTCGTAGTAGCGACGAACGTTGTCGGCCTCAGTCCAGAGAGCAAAATAGTTCGTGCCGATATCGAGCGCATGGTAACCCGCACACTCGCGATAGGGCAGCTCCAGCGGGCCGCCGATCTTGTGGGGGTAGTCGTCATTCGGCTGAGTCTCCTCGTCCGGCCCGACAAATACCAGCATCAAATCGGAGAGCTTGCTCAAGCAATCTTTCTCCTCGGCTGCGAATTCGGGGAGCACATAGTGCCGATTCTCGCCGTCTTCCATAACGACGGCGAGCCACGGAGGACGATGGCTCAGTTCCTCGATCTGGATCGGTTCATCCATAATCAAACTGTCCGAACGCAGCCAGCATCCGGCACGGACTGCCAGGTCTTGCACCTCACGGTTGCCCACGTTGCTGATGTCGGGTTGGGTGTTGACCGCCAGAGGAGTCTTCTTCCAGGTGTCCAGTTGCAAACGCGTCATCTGGACGAAGGTCCTCTCTGCCGTCACATAGTCCGGAAAAGGATTGGGCAGATCATTGGTGTGACCTTCGCCCCAAAAGCCGTACATCATCAGATCCATGAATTCCAAATGCGGGTCGCCATCGAAGCGCGCAGCGAGGAGCTCGTTCAAGTCGGTAAAGGCCTTTTGGAACTCTGGGGAGTCGTACCGTGGTTCGTAGAAATCAAAACCG
>DASPVV010000155.1:0-50863 GCA_035622175.1 Terriglobales bacterium
GCGAGTGTCTCCATTGCCCACGGCCTCCTCCACAACTTGGCGCAGCTCATCGACTGCGGAACCTAAGCGGAGAGCTCCGCGGAGCTGAATTACTTGCACTTCCGAGCGCTTACGGACATTGATGTCCAAGCCTTCCTCCCCCCGTCTTGTGCCGCCCGGTCGCAGCGAAAGCATCCTTGCGGTGCTGCTAAAAATAGGGGATTAACTCTGATTTTGCAAGCGGCGAGGGCAACCTAGCGCCTTCGCTGCCAGGGTACAGCAAAAACCAACGGCGGGAAAAATAAAATTTTTATACCGCAGAGTCGAAAAATTTAATATAATGCGCGGCCGGGGAGGGGACATGCGTGCTGCTGCCCTCCGAACGTCACCTTCGGCTTACAGCGTTTTGATCGCCACGTCGGACGAATGGGTGCGTCCCGAGGCCGAAGCCCATCTGGCCCAAGAGTATGACCTGTGTGTGCTGCGTGGCTGGGACGAACTGGTGGCGGGGCTCAAGAAGCAGTTACCGGACGCCATACTTCTGGACATCGACACGATTGGTGAAAGCAGGGATGAGGGAATCACCGCGCTGACCGAGTTGCGCTCCCTTCACCCCCACCTCGTGCTGGTAGCCTTGACCCGTTCCGCCAGCCGCAATCTTCGTCACAAAGCGATCGATGCTGCGGTCGATGAATACTTTACCGCTCCCATCGACTTTGAAGAAGTCCGGATCGTGCTGGGCCGGGCGTTGGAGAAGCGGGCGGCGGAAATCGAGTATCGGCAACGACAGCTGGAGCAGGCGGAGAAACAATCCTTCTCCGAACTGGTTGGCGGCAGCGAACCCATGCTCCGCATGTATGAGGCGATTCAGCGGGTGGCGGGCAGCAATAGCACGGTTCTGATTCGGGGGGAGAGCGGGGTTGGGAAAGAGCTGGTAGCGCGTGCCATCGTCGCCGTTGGTCCCCGGGCCGAAAAACCATTCATCAGCCTCAACTGCGCGGCTTTACCCGAGAATCTTATTGAAACCGAGCTTTTTGGACACGAAAGGGGCGCTTTTACCGATGCCAAGGAAGCCCGACCCGGACACATTGAACTGGCGCATACGGGTACGCTGTTTCTGGACGAAATCGCCACCCTCGGCCTGGCCCTGCAAACCAAGCTGCTGCGAGTGCTGGAAGACCGCGCCGTGACCCGCATTGGGGGGAAGGCCCCCAAGAAGATCGATTTCCGCCTTTTGGCCGCGACCAACGAGGATCTGGAGCAGATGGTCGAGACCGGTCGTTTCCGCGAGGATCTCTACTATCGTATCAACGTCGTCCCCATCATGGTTCCGCCGCTGCGGGAACGGAAAAGCGACCTGGTGCTGCTGGTGGACCACTTCCTGCGCGTCTACTGCCAGGAGAACGGAAAACCCTTGAAACAGGTCGAGGCGGAGGTTTTGGCGGTCTTGGAGGACTACGACTGGCCGGGCAATGTGCGGGAGTTGGAAAACATAATGCAGCGTCTGGTGCTGATGACCGACGGCTCCGTGATCGGCCTACAACACCTGCCGCAGCCGTTACTGGTCGCCAGCCAAGTTTCTCAGGAATCGTTCCTGATCCCCGAGCAGGGCGTGAATTTCGACGACGAGATCGCCCGCATCGAGGTGGCCTATATCACGGCGGCGCTGCGCCGCTGCGGCGGCAGCAAAATCGCTGCAGCGCAGCTGCTCCATGTGGACAAACAGAGACTGCACTATCTCTGCCGCAAATATCGCATCGCCAAGGATTAAAATTTAATCCGTGCCGGCGGCGTAAATTTAAAAATTTATCTGGGCGAGCTTGAATTATTCATCCGTTGAGCGAGGGGGGAGGCGGGAGCCAATCCTGCAGAGTGTAGCAAGTGATTGAAAACGAGACATCTCCCGTCCGGCGCCGCCGGGAAAATGGTTTGGCACTCACCGTGCTTCTACCTAAAACGAGGCAAGCAGAAAGAAAAAAGCTCTAACGAGCGGCGCCAGAGGCGCAAAAGGAGAATGGGTCATGGCCATCGAGAAAAAGTCTTTGATCGGCAAGCGGACAGCGGCCAAGAAGGCGGTTGTGGCGAGCAATGCCACGACATCGAAATCGCGGTTTACGACAGCGAACCCGAAGTTTAGGGCGGCGGCTTTGGATAGGAAGGCAGCGTTGTTTAGCCAGAGAGCGGCGTTTAAGCCGGTAAAAGATTAGGCCGGTGAACTAAGGAACCGTCGTGTGAAAACCCCAAAGAGCCGCGCCACTGCGGCTCTTTGGCTTCACCAGAACTTACGCGCCAGCATGTCGTCGAAGAACATCCAGCCAAAGCTAACCAGGCTGCGTCGGCGAACCAAAATCTTGGCAGTTCCGGTCAAACCTTCGGCGAGCAGCGTGGGCGGATGAAACGAAACCATCGCCATGTAGTACTGCGGCGGGCTAATTCCCGCGTATTGAGTCTTTTCCACCAGGATGGTCGGGACGGGCGAAACCGAGGGTGAAATCGAGGTGACCGTTCCCCGCGTGGAATGTATCCTGCCCGCGAGCAAGAGGCGGACAGGAGCTCCGACGCGCACATCGCGCAGGGAGAATTCCGGGACGAACACGCGCGCCTGCATGACCGAAAGATCGGCGACCTCCGCGATTTCCGTGCCGGCCAGCAGGTAACGGCCTTGCAAATCCTGCAACCGCGGCGTCAAGACGATGCCTGCGATAGGACTCACCACCTGCAATTTCTTGACTTCCTCGCCGATGGTTTGATTCTCCTCGGCGAGTTCTTGCCGCTCGCGCACCGCCGCAGGGTCCAGGTATTGCAATTGGGATTGCGTGGCGCGAGCGGAGGCAATCTGTAATTGGGTTGCGATGTCGGCAGCGCGCGACCGCAGGTCAAGGTTCTCGAGGCGCACCAGAACGTTGCCGGGTTCGACGGGCTGACCTTCCTCGGCCAGCACTTGTTGCACTTGACCCGACACCTCGCTGCGAACGACCACGCGCTCGACCGGTTGCAGGATAAGTCGAGCCTCCACGGTCTGCCGCCAGAGAGGTGCAACCAGCAGCGCCAACACCAGCGCCGCCACCGCGGCGGGCCCAAGGGCGAAGTTTCTTTTCAACTGTTCCTTGTGGTCGAGATAAGAGGCGCGCAGCAATCTCACAAGACCCATGATCCTGGATCGGAAGACGAGGTAGCCGAACACCATGGCAGGAATGAAAGCCCATTCGGGGCTGTAGCTGCGAAAAATATGGTAAGCGAAAACGGAAAAAAAACTGAGCAGGGTGATGCTGTAGAGCCTCGAGAGCAGCGCGTAGGTGAAGAACAGCATCCTCCGCCGGCGAGGTACAGGTTCAATTTCTACCGCCAATCGAAAGATATTCCGTCGTACCCAGCTATCAAAGTAAGCGGTGGAAGCCTGCATAAGATCGCCAATCTGGATCAGCTCGCAGAAGATGAAATAACCGTCTAGCTTGATCAAAGGATTGAGTTGCATTAACGAGATCACGATTCCGGTCAAGAGCATGATCTTGTAAGCGAAATCGTGCAGGGGCATGCCGACCGGTGTGGCCCACCACACGATGGTGGCGGGCACGCAGAAGATCATGTCGACCCAAACACCCGCTGCCATGGTGGCAATGCGCGGCCAACGCCCGCCATAGACATAAACTTCAGAGGCGTCGCAGAAGAATGCGGGCATGAGGTACATGAGCATAAAACCCATCTTGCGCACGCCACCGCCGAAATGCTTGCAGGTCATTCCGTGCGCGCACTCATGAAAGAAGACCATGATTCCGAACAGAATGTAGAACTGCGCCAGATCCGCGAGACCTTTGTTGAAATAGTTGAAAAAAGTGAGAGTATCGTGCCAAAGCACGCTCCAGCGATCGATACAGAGGAACAACATCACGCCAAAAGCCAGAAGGGTGCTCAAAACAAACCATGGCGTGTACATGAATTTGACCCACGGGTAGAGCCGGGTGAGGAACTGGTCAGGATCCCAATACGCGATTTCCACCTCGGATAGGTCGCCAAACTTTATCTTCCGAATCTTGCGGCGCTCACCAGCCGTTTTCTGCTTCAGCGTAAAATTGCGTTCCGCAGGGCTTTTGTAAAGAAAAATATCGAGTACGGACCCTAACTCGCGCACATCCTCTTCCGACCAAGGAATGCCCTCCGCCCGGCAAGCTTCGGCAATCTCGGCGTAGCACCGCACACCATCCATGAATTGAAGAACCCGCCACTCTTGGGGACTGAGACGGCCGATCAAGGAAGAGCCGGGAAGATGAGCCAGCACCACCGCCTTGCCACCTTCGACTTCTTCGCGAGCCAGAACCCGCGGATCAAGCCGGGGAGGAGCTTTCCCGGCGCGGTGAGCCGGTATCTCGGGAAGGGTAAGATCGAAGGCTTCCAGGATGTTCATCGCGTGGACCCCAGCCTGACATTGGCCGTCATGCCGGGACGCAGGTCTGAGGTGGCCCCGACGATTTCCACGACCACCTCAAACGTCTCGCTGGCCGGATCGACCACTGGGCTGAGCTGCACGATGTTGGCCGGATGGATGGTGGAAGGATCATCGCTGGCGCTGACCTCCACTTGTTCGCCCCGCTTTACCCGACTGATCAGCCTTCCCGGCAAGGTGAACTTGACGATGAGCGGGCCGAGCGCGGTTAGCCAAAAGAGACGGTCGCCTGGTGCCACGGTCTGTCCGAGATGAACATAGCGCCGGGCAACAACGCCCTCAAAGGGCGCTTCGATGTGAGTTTTCTCGAGTTCCAGGTCCAGGGCTCGGAGTGTCGCCTGAGCGTTTTTCAGATCCTGATTGGCTTTTTCGACCTCGTAGCGCGACCCGACCAACTTGTAATGAGCATGGTCTAACTCTTCCTGGGTATTAATGCCGGCATCCCGCATCGCCTGGGCACGTTGGTAGTCGGCCTCGGCGACTCCGGTTTCCGCTACCCAATCTTGCAGGTTGGCTTCGGCGCTGTGCAGCTTAGCCTCGGCGGCTTCACGCTCGGCCGCAAGTTGGCGATCATCGAGCAAGGCCAGGAGTTCACCCTTATGCACGGGCTGGCCGACGTCGACCTTAATGCTGGTGATGACTCCGAAATGCTGCGCCGCGACATCCACCTGGTTCTCAACCACGATGGGGCCGGACGCGAGGTAATCGCTGTTCGGGGAGGGGGCCTCGGTGTTTTGATCAGCAGCTTTGGCCGCCGCCACGGGAGTCAAGGCCGCTGGTTCTGATTTGTCGCAGGCGAACACGAACCCAAGGCTGCCCAAGAGCAAAGTCAGCAAGAGCGTTTTCGAAGCCTGCATAAGTACCTGGACTTGAACCATCCCCCTGCTGAACTTCCCGCGCAGGTTGGATCACCATCCGAACCAGGACCAAAGTTCCCTGTAAGCCCAAACACCGGGCTGGCGAAACCAGACATAGCCGACGGGATACCATCCCACGAAGATCTTGGCCCGGCCCTGCATGCCCGCCCGCAACCAACCCTTCGGATTGGCCACTGCCAAACGAGCAAAAAACACCTGATCATCGCCCTGCGTCTCCGCCCTCGGACTAAGGGTAGCCAGGGTGCCGGTGAAAGTTTCGAGAGGAAAGCTGTCGAGCTTCACGGACCCGTGCAGCCCGGAACGCAAAAGGTTCACTTCTTCTTCGGAGATAGCAACGTCAACGCTAGCGCGCGAGTTGTCCACGACCTCGAAGAACGGGTCGCCGGGGGAAAGTTCTCGACCCTTGAAATCCTCGACGTGGGGTGTAGCCACCCAGCCGTCAATCGGCGCTCGGAGGTGAGTCGCCTCGAGGCGCGCTTTCGCGCGGTCCACCTCCGAGGCCCAATACTCAGCCTGTTCCCGCTGCACACCGGCTGTGCCGCTATCGCTGGCCGCCAGGGCGCGATTCATTTCCTCGACCGCGATTTCGTACTTGGCCTGATCCGCCGAGAGCGCATCCCGGTAATTCCAGTCCTCCAAGTGAGCGAGGACTTGACCTGCCCTTACCCGATCCCCTTCGTGGACGTAAACCTTCTCGACAACCCCTGCCACTTGCGGTCCTACCTGCAACCTCAATCCAGGTTCCACGGTGGCGTTCCCCATCACGCGAAGAGGGAAAGGACATATCGTCAAAAATAGCAACCCGGCTGCAGCCACCGAGAAGATAAGCGTGCGGCGCCGTTTTTCAAGCGCGAGAAATTTGCGTTTCTTCTCGAGAATCGGCTCGAGAACACCGATCAGGGGAACCTCCCGGTAGAGGGAGGCATTGCGCAGAGCGACCGTGGCCTGCGCGGCCATGATCCGGACCATTTCCAGATGGGCGGGTGTAAGAAAGTCGGGGTCGCTGCTTTCCAGGGAAAGGATGCCCAGTCGTCCGTCGTCGTCCGTTAACGGAATCGAGAAGAACGCTCGCATTCCCGTTTGCGAGAAATACTCCTCAAATTTGGCGCGGGTTTCCACCCGTTCGGTATTGATCTGGTCACCGGTCTGGGTGATAAAAGTTTCCTCGCCTGATATCGAGGCCCATTCGAGCAGCGATCGCAGCCGCGACACTTCCCGATCCCCAGGAACAATGACATCCATTCCCGAGATGGCTTTGAGCTGCAGCTTGCCGCGCGACTCCAGGGCCACGGCCGAGCGTTCGTAAGGGATCACCGCGGCGGGGCGATTCACGATGGCTTCGAGCACACCATCGAGGTTGAGGGTGGAAGTAATTTCCGCACTCACTTCGACCAAGGTCTGCAGGATTTCGAGCTTGCGCTCGGCCTGCAAAAGGCTGGCATTGTGCAAGGCGTTGGTGGCGGTTTGGCAAATATTGTTCAACAGGAACTGGTCGTCTTCATCAAAGGGCGCGCCGTCCAA
Organism: Terriglobales bacterium; assembly: GCA_035622175.1. Taxonomy (GTDB): domain Bacteria; phylum Acidobacteriota; class Terriglobia; order Terriglobales; family Acidobacteriaceae; genus JAFAGX01. The sequence goes on from DASPVV010000155.1 coordinate 6,820, forward strand.
CCGATTGACCACCTCCACCACTCCCACGAGCTTTTCGTGTTCGAGAAGCGGCGCGGCGACGATCGAAAATACGCCGTTGGTTTGGGTTCTGGAATTGCGGTTCTGCAAGCGCTCATCCAGGGGATCGTCAATCAAGACGGGTTCGCCGTCATCGGAGATGTCGCCAGCAATGCCTTCGCCCGGGTTCTCCACCCTGCCCACGTGAACCGTGGGATCGACCCCGGCACACTGGGTCAGCTCCAGGGCATCGCCGTTGATCATCCACAGATTGACGGCTTCGACATTCATCACCTCCTGGAATTTCTTGGTGATGATTTCGAGCAACTCGTCCATTTCGAGCGTGGAGTTGAAGACCTTTTCGAGGTCATACATCTGGGTCACTCGGCTGATCGAATGAAGGCTGGCGTTACGCTCCCTCTCGTAGGCGAGAGCCGCAGCCATCGCGGGTGCAGCTAGGTCGGCAACGTCATGGAGTCGCGCCAACAATGATTTCGGAAAAGAAGCCTCGCAGTTGACTAGCTCGATGGCGCCGACCAGAGTTTCGCTCACCAGGAGTGGAATATAGGCGAGAGACACCACGGTGCGGCGAACGTCGAGGTGGGCGTAGTGCTCACGCTTGAGGTTTGCCTCGAAGAGCTGAGAGGTTTTGCTGTCAGCAACCACTCCCAACGTGCCTTCACGAAATTCGATCGCCGCAGCTACGGTGATCTCCCCGGCGGTTGCTTTTGCTCTCCATGCAGGACTCTCTTGGTCCTCGACAACATAGACCACCACGGCGATGCCCGGAAGAAGCTCTGCGACTTGGTCAGCTGTGACTTGGGCGCGGGGGACCACCTCTTGGGTGGCCAGCAAGGCAGCGGCAAATTCGGCCACCGGAATCGCCAGTTCGGGTCCTTTCGTCGCCATAGGCGGCCGTTTCTGATTAGTTAGGGAAGGTACCCCTCTTACGTGCCTTCCTAGGCACGGTGTCCTCCCGAGTGCGCCATATTATGCCCGTCTACCCTGCAGGTCAACATCTTCGGGGTGTTGGGTGTGGGTTGGCGGAGACGGGCAAAGCTGCCGTCTCTTGTTCGCCCGGCCATTGTCGGGGCCGGGATGGATACCCGGGCAGCCCGTCTAACACCTTAAAAACATGAGCTTTAGCGCCAATTGCAGCAGGAAACGGGTATGAGGGGCGGCCGTCAGGCTGAGGGAACCCGTTTGGCGGCGGACCATCTCCGATCCCACACAACCAGCCCTATCGACATCGCCATTGTAGCCTCGGCTGATCGAACGAGCGCACGGTGCGACGGCCGACATGCCCCCGGCAAAGCCCAGCGACGGCAGTTCGTCCCGGAGTGGCTTAGAGCCCCGCCCATTGATCCGATCACGGTGCCGGTTGCACGGGTTCGGGATGTCGAGCTGGGTTTGACAGCCGCAAAGTCCAGCCGGACCCCGGTCACCGTCTGCCGTCTCATCGTCCTTTCCGGGGTACGTGGTAATCTTCCTATCTTGAAGTATAAGGAGAGGTTATCACCATGCGATCGCTAGTCGTGTGCTTCGCTTGGGTTTGCCTGTTTTGCTCGGAGAGCCTTGCCCAGACCACCACGGCACCACGGGAGCACAACTCCGAGCAGCCCCCTCCTGCGCTCGACCATTTCGACGCTAGCAAGGTCGCTACGAGCATCGACCCCTGCACCGATTTTTATGAGTACTCCTGCCATCGCTGGGTTCAGGATAATCCGGTTCCGCCGGACGAGATCTTTTGGGGGGCGTCCGGCAAGCTGCAACTATGGAATGAGGCCGTACTGCACCAAACGGTGCTGGCGATTGCGGCCAAGCCGGTTGCCGAACGCACGCCGGTGGAGCAGAAAGTGGGCGATTACTGGGCCGCCTGTATGGACGAAAAGCAACGCAAGCAAACGGCACTCGAAACTCTTCGTCCGGGCTTGGAGCGCATCGACCACATGCGAAGTAAGGCCGAGATCGCGGAGATTGTGGCCGACCTCCACCTCTCGATTTATGGGGCTTGGAACCCGAGCGATCCCGCAACCTATGCTGCGCTGTTTGGTTTTGGCGCGCAACCGGACTTTCATGACACCGCTAATGTGATCCCGCAATTCGATCAGGGCGGAATGGGCCTGCCGGGAAGGGATTTTTACCTGAAGACCGATGCGGAATCGCTGGCTATCCTGACCAAGTACAAGGCTCATGTGGCGCGGATGCTCGAGCTTTCCGGAGAGCCCGTGGCTAGGGCGCAAAGCGCGGCCGAGGCTGTACTCAACCTGGAAACGGCCATGGCCAAGTCCGCCATGGACGTGGTGAAGCGCCGGGACCCGAAAAATCTGGACAACGAGATGGGTCTCGCGGAGGTGGAAAAGCTGGCGCCAAACTTTGACTTCGCGCGGTATCTGGAAGGGGTGAACGCACCGCCGAGCGGTAAGTTCATTGTCACCTCGCCGGAGTTCTTCCGCAGTTTGGAGCGCTTGATCCAAGATGAGTCGCTGGCTCACTGGAAGTCATATCTGAAGTGGCAGCTCCTGGCAGGCAGCGCATCCCAAATGAGCGATGATTTTGTCCAAGAGGACTTCGAATTCGTGGGGAAAACACTGTTCGGGGCGAAGGCGATGTTGCCCCTCTGGCGACGTTGCGTACAGGCCGAAGATCGCGACCTCGGCCAGGCCCTAGGGCAGGCTTACGTGGCACGCGCCTTTCCCGCAGCCAACAAAGAGCGCGTGAAACAGATCGTCCAGAACCTTGAGGCGGCACTCGGTTCCGATATCGACGCCAGTGATTGGATGAGTCCGGAAACCAAGAAACAGGCGCACCTCAAGCTCGCCATGCAGGTCGATAAGATCGGCTACCCCGATCACTGGCGCGACTACTCTGCGCTCGAGATCCGTCCCGACAACCACTTGGAGAACGTGCGGCGCGCCGCCGCCTTTGAATTCCATCGACAATTGCAAAAGATTGGCAAACCACTCGATCGCAGCGAGTGGACCATGACGCCTCCGACCGTCAATGCCTACGAGGATGCTCAAACCAACACCATCAATTTCCCGGCGGGAATACTCGAACCTCCGTTCTACGATCCGACGCAGGATGACAGCGTGAATTATGGTGCCGTCGGCGCCGTAATTGGGCACGAGACGATTCACGGCTTCGACGATCAAGGTCGTAAGTTCGATGGCAGCGGGAATCTGCGTGACTGGTGGACCTCGACCGACGCCCAAGCTTACGACCAGCGAGGCGATTGCATTCGAGAGGAATATACCGAATTCGTGCCCGAAGCCGGAGTCCAGCAAGATGGCCGCCTGACCCAGGGTGAGAATACGGCTGACAATGGCGGCATTTATCTGGCGTTGTTTGCGCTCGAGGCCGACCTGCAAGCCAAGGGAGAAGCTCTCGATAGCAAAGGGCAAGACGGCTTAACCGCCCGGCAGCGATTTTTTCTTGCCTATGCCGGTATCTCGTGCAGCAACGTGCGCCCTGAAATGATGCGGACTCTGTTGCTCATGGACCCTCATCCCCTGGACAAATACCGGGTCAATAATGTCGTTTCAAACATGCCGGAGTTCGCCCAGGCTTTCAGCTGCCACAAGGGGCAGCCCATGGTGCGCAAGAACGCTTGCCGCCTATGGTAGTTGCAAATAGCCGTCGGCTTAGCGCACCACCACTCCGGCATAGCCCACGACCACTTCACGTTCGCCGAAGACATCGCCGGAGGTCGCATACTTGATCAGTTCGGCGGCAGTGGCACCGAGCCGCTTTGCCGCCGTCAGCATGGCCACGGCCGGGCCGAAACCACACATGCTGATGTTTTCCTTGATAACCACGTCATAGAGACCCCATGCGTCAAGCGCCAGAATGCGTTCGATCGCCTTGGTGTCCTTTACCCTTGTGATGTGATCATTCTCATAATGATTCATATCGCTCGAGGCGATAATCAGCATCGGCTGCTCCTGCGTTTCCGCAACCGCCGCCAAGGCCTCGCCGAGCTGTTGGAGAGCGGTAAACTGCCCCGTGCCCAAGGCGATCGGCACAAAGGTGAACTCGGGTCGACTTTGTTGCAGAAAGGGAAGCACCACTTCGATCGCATGTTCGCTGCGATGCGCCTCGGCGTCCTCGGTGAGCAGGAGGCACCGCTGTTTCAGGGTTTCCGCCAACTGGGAATCGATGGGGATCGTGCCCAGGGGAGTTTGCCAGGCTCCGTGGCTCATGATGGCGAGTGGCCGGCCGCGGCCAGTATGGTTCGGACAGAGCAGGAGACAGCGGCGCGGAATCTCAAGCTCGGCAAAGACCGCGCCAGCAACCGATCCCGAGTAGATATATCCGGCGTGCGGCACCATGCAGGCCAAAGCAGGCCGGGGCGCCTCCCGCGCCCGAAGGAAGGATCGCAGGTCGCTCAGAAGAGTATCACGGTCCTCGGGATAAAAACGGCCGGCGACCGCCGGATGACGGAGAGCTTCCATAGGATCCGCTGTCGCGTTCCTCCCCCAAGAAATTGTAATCCCGCACCGGCCGAGGATTCACGAAATCCGCAGGATTCAGGGACTTTGGGTAGTGCCCAAAGTACGGAACAAAGCTGCCGCCTTGTCGAGCGGTACCGCCTCCGCACGCGATGTGGGCGCGATTCCCACCTGCTCCATGGCATTTTTTAGGCCGTGCGGCTGGTATTCTGACTTCAAATTGTTCCACAGGGTTTTTCGTTTCTGGGCAAACGACAGCTTCAAGAAACTCAGGAAGGCTTTCTCAGGGACGCGCAAGCTCTCAAGCTGCGAGGCCATCCGCAGTTCGACCACGGCAGAATGAACCTTGGGGGGAGGCGAAAATGCGGCCGGCGGCAGGACGAAGAGCTTTCGGACTCGAGCATAGAGCTGCGCCGTAGCGGAAAGCAGTCCGTAATCAGTTTTTCCTGGTTGCGCCGCCAGTCGATCCGCAACTTCGCTCTGCACCATGAGCAGGAGCGTAGCGAAGTACTTGCGGTAGGCAAAGAGCCGTAACAGGATGTCCGAAGTGAGGAAATAGGGAAGATTGCCAATCACCGGGACACGCTCGGGTTCGGGGTTGAGGCCCGGACGCGTGCTTCCTGGCTTTGGGCCAAAGATGGTGTCAAAATCGACCGCCAGGATGTCGGCTTCAATGATCTCAACGTTGGGCGCAAGAGAAAAATGCATGCGCAATTGCGCGGCCAGAACCCGATCAACTTCGATGGCAATCAGCCGGCGGGCTCGCTTGGCCAGCAGCGAAGTCAGAACGCCGCGTCCGGGACCGATCTCGAGCACGGTACTTTGGGACAGGTCTCCCAAGGTGTCGACGATACGCGAGGCCGCCGATCGATCCACCAGAAAATGTTGTCCCAGTTTGGGCTTCTTGTGTTTGGGACGCGCAGCTGACACTTTCGGCACGTTGACCCTCTTTCTTTGGAGACGCTAGACTAAACTTTCGTCCCCGCCGCGATGACCAGTTAGGCGGAGTACTCGGTTCGCTATCCATGATAGCGTGGGCCTAGGGCTGAGGGAGTAGGTTCGAGGAGTCATAATCTATGCATATCGCGTTTGTTGCGTCGGAATGTGTGCCATTTTCGAAGACCGGGGGCTTGGCGGACGTTGTCGGTGCTTTGCCACGAGCCTTGGCGGCTGCCGGCCACCAGGTAAGCGTTTATTCCCCCCGTTATCGCCAAACCAAGCTCGCCGATGCCGTCACCGTGGTCCGTAGCATCACCGTACCCTTTGACGATCGCTACCGTTTCTGTTCCGTCTGGAGTGGAGGGAACCATTCCGGTGTGCGCTTCTATTTTGTTGATTACCCGCCGTTTTTCGATCGCGACGGGCTGTACGGGACCTCCACGGGCGATTACCCCGATAACGCGGAGCGGTTCGCCCTATTCTCGCGGGCGGTGCTCGAGGGTTCCAAAATCCTGGGAGTGCCACAAGTCTTTCATTGTCATGATTGGCAGTCAGGCCTGGTTCCAGTTCTGCTGCGCACTCAGTACGCGGAAGACCCGGCTTTCCGCGATGTCGCCACGGTGTTCACGATTCACAATATGGGATATCAGGGGTTGTTCTCGGCCGATACCTTGCCCCTGCTGACTCTTCCTTGGGACCTGTTCACCATCTCGAAGATGGAGTTCTTTGGCAATGTGAATTTTTTGAAAGGTGCACTGGTGTACTCGGATTTCATCACCACCGTGAGCCGCAAATACAGTCAGGAGATTCAGACCACTGAGTTCGGCTTCGGTTTGGAAGGAGTGCTGCGCCATCGCACGGCCACGGTGACCGGCATCTTGAACGGCGCGGACTACGATGAATGGAGCCCGGAGACGGACAAATTCACCGTGGCGCGATACTCGACCGAGGACCTGAGCGGCAAGGCCAAGTGCAAGCGAGATCTTCTCGCCGCGTTCAACATCAGCAACCCGAATTTGAGCCTGCCTGTGATTGGCATCGTCTCCCGCTTCGCTGCCCAAAAAGGTTTCGATCTGATCTCGCAAATCATGGATCGTCTGGCCCGGGAAGAGATGATTACGGTGGCTCTGGGTGCAGGAGACAAACCCTACGAAGAGATGTTTTTGCGGCTGCAGAAGCAATTCCCACAGAAGATTGCGGTGAAGATTGCGTACGACAACGCGCTGGCGCACAAGATCGAAGCGGGCAGCGATATGTTCCTGATGCCCTCTAAGTATGAGCCTTGCGGCCTCAATCAAATCTACAGCCTCCGCTACGGAACCGTACCGATCGTACGTGCAACCGGTGGGCTCGACGACACCATTGAGCCCTGGAATCCTCGTACCGGGAAGGGGACCGGCTTCAAGTTCAGCCAATATAGTGGCGAAGCCTTGCTCGAGACCATCAAAGAAGCCCTGTGGGCCTATCGCGACCAGTCATCCTGGCAGAAGCTCCTGCGCAACGGCATGGCCAAAGATTTTTCCTGGAATGCCTCCGCCAAGGAATATCTCCGGGTTTACGAGAAGGCACTCCAGTCCCAGGACCAGCAATCGCCGACGGCGGCTGCATTGACGGCGGTTTAGCAGCAGGTTTTCTGCCAGACACCCGCTCCCCGGAGCTAGCATCTTTCCTAGGCTTCGGACGGCGGATTCCTCCCCAGAATCGCCTGGGGTTTCTGGCTCGTGGACCTCGCTTTCCCAGCCGATCGGACCCGAGAGCGGGGACGAGCTCAAGTAGAATTGCAGTGCGACTCAAGCTGCCCCCATGGTCTCGCCACAAACCATCTTCCACGTTGATATGGACGCCTTCTTCGTCTCTGTGGAGGAGCTCTTCGATCCTGCCCTAAAAGGCAAAGCGGTGGTGGTTGGTGGGCAGCGGCAGGAGCGGGGCGTGGTTTCCGCGGCCTCCTATCCGGCGCGCCGGTTCGGCGTCCATTCCGCAATGCCCCTGCGTACCGCCGCCAGGCTCTGTCCCCATGCGATCTTCCTCGATGGCCATCCCCAGCGTTATCGCGAGTGGTCGGAGAAGGTCTATCGCGTGCTGCGAACTTTCTCGCCGCTGCTCGAGATGGCATCGATCGATGAGGCCTATCTCGATATGACGGGCACAGAACGCCTGCATGGGCCGCCCCTGGGGGCGGCGCACCGGCTTCAGGCGAGAATAAGGTCGGAAACTCAATTGAATTGCTCGATCGGCATCGGCACCTCTCGTCTCATCGCCAAGGTTTCGTCGGCGAAAGCCAAGCCGCACGGAATTCTCTGGGTGATTCCCGGCCAGGAGGCCAAGTTTCTCGCTCCCTTGGATGTAAGGGACCTTCCCGGCGTAGGCAAGGTCACGGAGCAAAACCTGCATCATCTCGGGATTCACCAGGTCGGCGATCTGGCGGGCTTTGAGGATCGATTCCTCGAAGAGCGCTTTGGAAAATGGGGTTTGGCGCTAGCCGGCAAAGCCCGGGGCGCGGATGCAGGTGGCTGGTTTGACCGAGCCGTCGATCGCGCCGCCGCCGCCAAGTCCATCAGCCACGAACATACGTACAACGAAGACACCGCCGACGTCGAGCGCATCGAGTCCACCTTGATGCGACTTTCTGAGATGGTGGGCCGCCGCTTGCGGGAAGGCGACTTGCGCGCACGCACCCTTCAACTCAAGCTTCGCTACCGAGATTTCACCACCCTCACTCGCACACACACACTGGCGGATGCGACCCAGCTTGATACCGAGATCTTTGCCCAAGTTCGAACCTTATTTCATCGCCACTGGCGCAAGGGAACCGCCGTTCGGCTGCTCGGAGTCGAGGCTTCGCATTTCGATTCTGGGAGCGGTCAGGGCGATCTGATCGAAGGGCAGCGACGGCAACGCTGGGAGCGTGCCCTTTCCGCCGCAGATCGGGTACGTGACAAGTTTGGCGAGGCGAGTATCCTGCTCGCCACCGGGCTGAAGGGAGGCTTTCGCGAGCGCACCCACGAGAATCCAGCCGGCCTGCCGGGCAAGCGCAAGAGGGACGGCGAGAACTAAGATTGGAAGCGCGGTGGCTGAACCCTGGCGAGATGAAGCGCGAACCAGTGACGCCGATCGAGCCAGGTGTGGGTTAGGCCATACCCGGAGCGTTCGAGCATGCGCTTGACGGTTGCGACCGTGTATTTGTAGCTGTTCTCGGTGTGAATGCGCTCTCCCGGGGAGAGATACACGCGCAAATGGAGCAGGGGAAGGTCCACGGTTTGCGCAGAAAGACTCTCGAGGTGGATCTCCACGCAAGACTTTTGCGGATTCCAAAGGGCAACATGGCGGAAGGAGTCCAGGTCGAAGTTCGCGAGCAGCTCGCGATTGAGTCTGGCCAGAATGTTCTTGTTGAACTGCTCCGTAACTCCCTGCGAATCGTCATAGGCAGCCAGCACCATCGATTCGTCTTTGACCAGATCGGTGCCGAGCAGCAGCGTATCCTGAGGCGCAAGCTGCTGGTGAATCTGACTTAGCATCCCGATCGCGGTCTCTGGGTCGAAATTGCCGATGCTTGAGCCAAGGTAGGCGACCAGCTTCTTGCCGGGGATGTCGCGCAGGAACTCGAAACCATCACTGAAGTCGGCGACGACGGGCCGAACCAAGATCTGCCGGCTCAGGGAGTCAACCCGCTCCCTCGCTTGCGCAAGGGCGGCTCGAGAGATGTCCACCGGAAAATATCGAACCCCAATCCGCTGCCGCGACAAAGACTCAAGCAGCGTGCAGGTTTTCACCGCGGTTCCCGCGCCCAGCTCCACTACAGTTACCGTTCCCATGGTGCGCACCATTTCATCCGCCCGATCGTGCAGAATTTCCAGTTCGGTGCGCGTCAGGTAATACTCGGGCAAACGGGTAATCTCTTCAAACAGAGCTGAACCCGGGCCGTCGTAGAACAGTTTGCAGGGAAGCGACTTGGGGCGGCTGGTGAGACCTAGGGCCACTTCTTCCGTGTAGGCGGGTAGCGCAGCCAGTTCGCGAGCGATCATTGGGCTAACCTGATCCCGGTAAATTGCCAGCGCGCGTGGGGCGGGAAAAAATTGCGGTACGTGGGACGGATGTGGCTGCGGGGGGTTACACAGGAGCCGCCCCGCAATACCAACTGATTGCACATGAACTTGCCGTTGTACTCGCCCAAAAACCCTTTGGCCGGCCGGAATCCGGGATAGGCGATGTAGGGGCTTGCAGTCCATTGCCACACGTCTCCAAACATCTGCTGGGCTCCCTCTCCTCGGGCCGGCTGGGGATGGAAAACACCGTCCTCGAGAAAAGTTCCATTGGATGGCATGCGCGCCGCCGCGACCTCCCATTCCTGTTCGCTCGGAAGCCGCGCACCCCTCCAGCGGGCATAAGCGTCGGCCTCGTAGTAGCTGATATGACAGACTGGTTCCAGCGGATTGACCCTTTGCAGTCTCATTCCGTGGACGAATTGCCACCACCCGCCATCATGGTGTTCCCAGTAGAGAGGAGCGTTCCACTCCTGGGCAGCGATCGTGTCCCAGCCGTCGGAAAGCCACAGCTCGGGGCGGCGATAGCCGCCGTCCTCGATGAACTCAAGATATTCGCCATTGGTCACGTCCCGCGACGCCATGCGAAACGGCTGCACGAGAACTTCGTGCTGCGGGCCTTCATTGTCGAACGCAAAGCCCCCACCGCGATGGCCGATCAAGTAGATACCACCTTCCACTTCAGTCCAGCTCATGGCTGGCGGGGCGGAGTGATCGGAGGTTTCCGTGGATGGTTCCGGGCGGAGCGGGTTCGACCACAACGCGTGTTTAATATCCGTCAGGACAAGCTCCTGGTGCTGCTGCTCGTGATGGAGACCCAGTTCGACCAGCCCCAGCACCTCGGCCGGCGCATGCTCGAGAACTTGAAGCAGCGCGTTGTCGACGTAGGCCCGGTAGGCTTCGACTTGTAGCAACGTCGGGCGCGACATAAGGCCCCGCATACCGCGCAAGGGATGCGAACCCAGCTGTTTGTAGTAGGAATTGAAGAGCTGTCGAAATCGCGGGTCAAACGGCTTGTAGCCATCGCCATAAGGCTGGAGAATGAAGGTTTCAAAGAACCAGGTGGTGTGTGCGAGATGCCACTTGGTGGGGCTGGCATCGGGCATCGACTGAACCATCTGGTCCTCAGCCGTAAGCCCCTTGGTGATCCCTATCGTCGTGTTGCGAATTTCTGTGAACCGCTCGGCGAGCGAGGTGTTCTCTCGGCTGCTTGGCTGCGCAAGGACTGCCGGCATGGAATGCTTCCTCCCCTACGCGATTACGGACACCTTGTATCCGATGCAACTGGGAACATGGCCGTTGTGAAAAATTTGAGGGGGGCGGGTAGAGACTTTCTTCTCAAATTGGATTCAGAGATCCTCGCATGTTATTAAGTTTGCAGGCGATGAGCCCACGAACGAGCATCGATAGAAGCGCCAGGCCCCCGGGGGAGTCGCGGTTCGGTCACCGGCGGAAGAGGCCATCTACGCTAGGCAAGGGAACCGCAATGCATGGCTTGGTTAGCAGACCGACAGATCTAAAAACCCCCTTTCGATAGAATCGGTCGAGGACAGATGCGCGTTGCAAGCTCCAAACCCGTGGGGAGATGTTGCGATTGGCTTCTCTAAACCGGCGCAAATTTCTGGTGGCCGCCGGGGTGATCTCCGCCAGTGCGCTGGGCTTTGGGGAAGAAGGCCTCATCCGTGAGCCGAGCAGTGCCGTGCTGGTGCGGGTGGAGATGGCGTTGGCGCGATTGCCCACGGCATTCGACGGCTTCACCATCGCGCAGTTGAGCGATTTTCACTACAACGAAGTCTTCACCGTCACTCCGATCCAAAAGGCAATTCAGATTGTAAATGGCCTCCATCCGGATCTGGTGGTACTGACGGGCGACTTTGTGACCACTTCTGTGTTTTCGAGGAAACCGGAGCTCGAGGCCGCCCGGGCCGCGGAACCGTGCGCCAAGCTGCTGCGCGCTTTGCGCTCGCAACTTGGCAGCCTGGCCGTGCTGGGAAATCACGATGTCGCCGCGGATCCACACTTGGTTACGGAGGCCCTTGAAGCGCAGGGCATTACCGTTCTTCGCAACCGGTCGCAAGTTCTCGAGCGGGGAGCAAACCGGCTATGGTTGTGCGGTTTGGATTCTATGGAAGGGCATCCCCGCCTCGATCTGGCTTTGCAGGGTGTGCCCGGGAACGAGTCTGTAGTCTTATGCATGCATGAGCCGGATTTTGCCGACGCGGCAGCGCGCCATCCCGTCGATCTGCAGCTTTCGGGTCACTCCCACGGCGGACAAGTCTGGATTCCTGGCCTGGGCGCGCCCTGGTTGCCTTTGTATGCGCGAAAATACCCGCGGGGCCGATACCGAGTGGGTGAGCTGTCGCTCTATACGAACATAGGTTTGGGAACCATCCGCATACCGATGCGTTTCAATTGCATTCCCGAGGTTACTCTGATTACCTTGCGCGCTCTGAGGGCATCCTAAGCGACAAGCCGGAAACCTGCGGGAGGCAATGCGGCTGCTCGTGTACCCCGGGTGGTTTAGCACCTTTCGTTCGAAACCGCCTCCAATTCCGCTCCGTGGGTAGAACCAAATCGAGCTACCTAACATCGTTTTCCTGGGTCATGGCAACCCCTCGATTTCGGCTAGAATAAAACAAACCTAGAACTTGGAGTCAGCCGTGGATGAGGGAAAACCGCCCGCCCAGCCCAAGAATCCGTCTGCAGAGCAGAGACTCCCAGACGAAACCAGTTCCGGCCTCGAGGATATGCTTCGCCAGCTGAGTGCGGAGATGGTCCGCTCCAAGCCCACAGACGAGAAGGTTCTTACCGCTCTTGAAGCGGCACAACGGGTTGCGTTCCAGATGGATGCAGCCAGGTCGGTCGGTCCGGGCGCCGAAGCTCAGGAAGGGCGCAGGTGCCATGGTTGCGGCAGCCAGAATCCGCGGGGAAACCGTTTCTGCGCCAAATGCGGCGTTCTCCTGCAAGCCTTGCCGGAGGAGACGGTTCCGGTGTCCGGCGAAGGGAAGTCGGCCCCCCCATTCCCACCCCTCGCCGGCCCCCACTATTACCATCATCACTACCACCATCACTACTTCGGCTCCTCCGAGGAGATTGCCTCGGAGGGAAACTTCGATCAGCGGACTCCGACGGCCGCGCCCCTACGGGAGACTTCGAAGGGTCGGGTCACGCGCGCAGCCCGGTTCAGCCGGACGGAGACAGCGCTTCGCCAGCTGGCTCAGGACTGGGCCCTAGCGTGCAATACCAGGCACTTGGATGAGCTCGTGGACCTGTATGCCTCCGATGCCATGGTCATACGCCCCAACGTGCCTCCCGTGCGCAGCACTGCGGCGATTCGTGAGCTGTTTTTTTCGGCCCTCGAAGCGGGCTTGGGCGAAGTTCAAATGGAACCATTGCGGGTGGAAATCTTCGGGGAGATTGCTTACGAGGTGGGCCGCTGCACCATGCTCATGCCGACGGCGACCGGTAAACGCCGCGAGGAGCGTGGCAAATACGTGATGGTCATTGGGCGCCAGGCAGGCGAGTGGAAGATTCTGGTCGATTGCTGGTCGACCGACTTAAGCCTAGATGTGGGAGCCGATGCCAGGGCGAGGTCACAGAATGTGACGCCTGCGATTCCGAAGGGCACATAGTCCGCCTAAGGCCCTAAGCTTTTGATGGCCTTGCGTATCAGGGTGGTGAACCGCGAGATCGCAAAAACAACCTGGCACGGTCAGGACAGCAACAAGGAGCCGATTTCTTTCGGGTTGGGCTGCGCCGTGGTTGACTTGACTGCCTTCGTACTGGCCGGCGGCAAAAGCACGCGTATGGGCACGGACAAAGCTTTTCTCCGCTGGCACGAGGGAACCTTACTGGAACATGCTCTCGCACTGGCTCGTGAGCTAACGCCCGAGGTCCGGATCGTCGCCAAGGCAGAGAAATTTGCCCACCATGGTGTAGTCGTAATCGAGGACATCCATCGTGATTGTGGTCCTTTGGGGGGAATTCACGCCGCCCTCTCCACGACTCCTTCCCCATGGAATCTCATACTGGCTGTCGATTTGCCTTTGCTGAATCGCCAGCTGCTTTCCTACTTGCTGACGCGAGCTCGAGAATCGCAAGCCACCGTGACCGTGCCCAAGGTCGGAGCTCGACTGCAGCCACTCTGCGCAGTTTATCGGCGGGAATTTGCCGAGGTTGCCAAGCGGTCGCTCGAAGCTGGGGAGAATAAGATCGATCTGCTGTTTGCCAAGGTCAGAACCCAAGTGATTGAAGAAGAGCAACTGTTCGAAGCCGGCTTCTCGCGAGGGATGTTTCGGAATGTGAATACCCCGCAAGACCTCGAAGAGGTAAGCGGCCCCTCAGTTTCCGAGGCGTAAAGTAGACTTCGCTCGCTGAGTTCGCGGAACAGCGCCCCCCAATCATTTATCATCAACGATCATCCACCGTAGGGAGAGGCTGGGACGAGATAGACACCGGACATGGACGGCAACCAACTGGCGGCGCCCTATATCGAGTTTGAAGAAGTCTCCAAGTCTTTCGACAGCAATCTGATCCTCGATCGTGTCAGCTTTAACGTGATGTCAGCCGAAACCGTTTGCATCCTGGGACGCAGCGGTGTGGGGAAGTCAGTCACGCTGCAAACCATCATGGGATTCCTGAAACCGGATTCGGGCCGCGTGGTGGTCGCCCATGAGGACATCACTCACTACAATGACGAACAATTGGAAGGCATCCGCAAGCGGGTGACGATGGTGTTTCAGAACGGAGCCCTGTTCGACTCGCTGACCGTCGGGGAGAACGTGGCCTTTCCCTTGCGCGAGCACAAGGATTTGAGCGAAGAACAGATCATCGAGGTCACAGACGGCCTTCTCGAAATGGTGGGCGTGAAACACATGCGCGACTTGATGCCATCGGACCTGTCCACCGGGATGAAACGTTCGGTGGCGATCGCGCGTGCGCTGGCTGCGCGGCCGGAGTGCGTTCTCTACGACGAGCCTACCACGATGGTCGATCCCTTGATGGCGCAATTGCTAGGAGACTTGATTAAGCGTCTGAAGGTGCAATTACAATTGACCAGCGTGGTCGTGACCCACGACATGCGGCTGGCCAAGAAGCTGGCGGATCGTGTGGTCTTCTTGCACGAAGCCAAGGTTCTGTTCTTTGGCACGTACCCGCAGATGGAAGAGTGCGACGAACCGATCGTGCGCGAGTTCTTGCGCCTGGATGAGTTGGATTTGGCGCGCCTAGCCTGAGCTGCCCTCGGATGCCTCCCGCCGACCTCGAACTCCCGGGGAGCGCTCATCGCCTGGCCGCTCATCATCTCCCGAAGGCGTGCAACGTCAGAACCCCTGCCGCATGAGCCGATCCAAGGTGATTGAACCGTTCTCCGACTCACGCCTGATCATTCTCTCCACATACTTCGCGATCATGTCCACCTCAAGGTTCACGGGATCCCCCGGTCGCAGCGATTGCAGATTGGTCATCTGAAGCGTGTGCGGGATAATAGCGACGGTCACCTGTGTGCCCAGAACCTCAGCTACGGTGAGGCTGATTCCCTCGATCGAAAGCGATCCCTTGAAAATGACATAGCGTGCCAGCTCGCCGGGAATCTCGATCCGCAGCCAGTAGTTGTCGGTGTTCGGGATGAGTTCCAGGGCGAGAAATCTGCCGGTGCCGTCCACATGCCCTTGCACGAGGTGGCCGCCGAAGCGTCCGTCGGCGCGCATGGGAAGCTCCAGATTGACCCGCGCCCCTTGTTTGATTCGGGAGAACGAGGTTCGGTTCCAGGTCTCCTCCGCCAGATCGAAGCTGACCGACTGGGAGGCGATCTCGACCGCGGTCAGGCACACACCGCTGACCGCCATACTGTAACCCTTCTTGAGCTGCCTGGCGAGGTGGGGAGCGGACACGGTGAGGCGGCGGTTCCCACCCGCGTGCCGGATCTGAATAACACGTCCCACTTCTTCGATGATGCCGGTGAACATGAGTGTCTCAGTGGTTGAGGTTCATCATTCAATTCCCTGCGTCTTCGTAGGGATCCTTCAAGTATCCCTCGACCGCAAAATCTTCGCCAAAGCGGTGCAGGCGAATCGATTGGACGTTGGCCGCATCCCTGATGCGGGCGAATCCTGTCCCCAGGGCGAAGGGCACGGAGGCCGTCCCGGCAAGGATCTTGGGCGCGTAGTAGAGAAAGACCTTGTCCACGATTCCCGAGTCCATGGCCTCCCCATTGACCATGGCCCCGCCTTCAATCATCAGGCTGGTCATCTCCATCTTCCCGAGGTAGTCGACCACGGCTTCGAAATCGGGGTGTCCCGTCAGCGTCGGGGAGAGCTGTTCTACCCGCACGCCCCGCTTTGCAAGCTCCCGTCTCTTTTCATCTTGCGGGAAACAACAGAGTACCAGGACGTCATCCTGTGCCGTCTGGACGACGCGCGACTCGAGGGGCAGGCGAAGGCGAGAATCGAGAATGACCCGCAGCAGCGGCCGGCGGCGAGCCCGCGCGGTACGGTCTGTAAGCCGGGGGTCGTCGGCGATGACGGTACCGACGCCGACCAGAATCGCGTCGTGCTGATGTCGCATCTCCTGCACGTGGGCGCGGGCCAGTTCGCTGGTGATCCAGCCGGCATGGGCAGCGGAGGCACCGAGCGCGGTCGGATTGTGCGATTCGCTCGACGGGGGCGCGATCTTGCCATCCAGAGTCATCGCGGCCTTCAAGGTGACCAGCGGACGGTGATGACGGATGTACTTGGCGAAGGCCTCGTTCAGCGCCCTGGCTTCCGGCTGCAAAATACCGGTGGTCACAGCGATTCCCGCCGCCCGCAGCCTCTCCAGCCCCTGCCCACTGGCCAGAGGATTCGGATCCTCCATGCACGCGACGACGCGAGCGATCCTGGCGGCGAGGATGGCATCGACGCACGCGGGGGTGCGCCCTTGATGGCAGCACGGCTCGAGGTTGACATAGAGGGTTGCCCCGCGCGCGTTTTCCCCTGCTTGCTCGATCGCCAGCACCTCGGCGTGTTTTACCCCCTGGTAGGTGTGGGTGCCGGCGCCGATCATGGTGCGGTTCTGGCCGACAATGAGCGCCCCCACGCAAGGATTGGGCGAGGTCAGGCCGATCCCTCGGCGTGCGAGATCAAGCGCGCGCTCGAGAAATCCCCTGTCAGTGCCGTGATCGGACATCCCGCAGGATGATGCCTCCACGATCCTTCCTGTTCTGCGCAGTGGTTCCGCGAAAGCCCGCGCCAAGGAGTCGGGCGGAACTACGCGAACAGCGAATCTACAAACTCTTGGGAATTAAACGGCAGAAGGTCTCCCGGCTTTTCCCCGATCCCTACATAACGCACCGGCAATCCCAACTCCCGGCTGATGGCCACGACCACTCCGCCTTTGGCGGTGCCGTCGAGCTTGGTGAGAACGATCCCGGTGACTCCGACCGCGCCGGTGAACTGGCGTGCCTGCTGCAGGCCGTTTTGTCCGGTGGTTGCATCCATGACCAAAAGAGTCTCATGAGGTGCGCCGGGAATCAGGCGCTGCGCTGTGCGGCGCATCTTTTCGAGCTCAGCCATCAGGTTGGTCTTGGTATGCAGCCGGCCGGCGGTATCGACGATCACATAGTCGGTGTGGCGCGCCAAAGCAGCCTGGAGGGCATCAAAAAGCACGGCGGCGGGATCGCCGCCGGGTTTGGTGCGGATTACCTCGGTTCCGGTTGACGCTCCCCAGATTTCCAGTTGCTCAATGGCGGCTGCTCGAAATGTGTCCGCAGCGCACAGCAGAACCGTCTGCCCCTGGGAACGAAACGCCTGCGCCAGCTTGCCAATGGTGGTGGTTTTGCCCGTGCCATTCACGCCGACCACCAGAATGACCTCAGGCTTGCCCTCGACTTTCTCGACCGGGCGCGTGTTCGCGGCATGCAAGATCGCCAGCAATTCCTCCTTCAACAGGCGCTTGAGTTCCTCGACGTTCTGGATCTGTTTTCGATCGGCTTTCTCCCGCAGCTTGCCCAGGATTTCCCGAGTGGTCGTCGTTCCCAGATCTGCGCCAATCAGGGTTGCTTCCAAGTCATTGAGAAGGTTGCGGTCAATCTCTTTGCCCAAGGAAACCACGTCCTCGATGCGCTCGGTCAGGTTTTCCCGAGTCCGGGCGACCGCTTCTTTCATACGCTCGAGGAAGCTGGGCTTCTGCTTTTCCTGCAGGCTACCGAAAAGGGTCTGAATCATAGCTGTGGGCCGCGTATTCGAAAGCGAACTTCAATTATAGCGGGAGGCGTCGCCCGACCACTGGCACGGGCAGGCAATCCTCCCGGGATCCTCGGCGATGGCTGCGGATGCGACCTTGCAGCGGGTTTGCACCTTGGCGCTACGCTAAAGAGGGACGGCTAGAAGCGGGTGGTCTGAATAAAAGCGGCCTCATGGGGATCGCTAGCCGCACTCAGAGTTTGGCTTAAAGGTCCAGATTGGGTGTCCGTGGGCAAGGCCGGCGTGGATATTGCGGGCCCCACCGTCGCGGGGCGGACCACCCGGATCTCTCCGCGCTCATAGAGGGCGGTGAGAGCGGCCACCGCGGTCGGGTCCAGCCGCTTGCCGGAAAGCGAATGGATGATGCCAAGCGCCTCTTTGGGTTCATGAGCGCGTTGATAAGGACGGTTGGTGGTGAGCGCGTCAAACGTATCGGCCACGGCGATGATGCGCGGGAGCAAGGGAATTTCTTCGCCTTTCAGTCCGTGGGGATAGCCGCGGCCGTCGAGAGATTCGTGGTGAAGCTCGATGCCAGGGATCATCTCCTTCAATTGCGCCACCCCGCGCAGGATATTGGCGCCCTTGGTGGTGTGGGTCTTCATGATCTCGAATTCCTCCGGGGTGAGCGCCCCCGGCTTCTTGAGAATCCTGTCCTCGATGCCAATCTTACCGACATCGTGCAACTGGGCGGCGATCCGTACCACCTCCACGTACTCCTCGTAGATACCCATCTCGCGGGTAATCATCACGGAATAACGGGTCACGCGGTCGGAATGGCCACGAGTGTAGGGGTCTTTTTCGTCGACCGCCCCGGCCAACATCTGAATGGACCCCATGAACAGCTCGCGGTTTTCGACCGCGGCACGCTTCAAGTCGAGCACGAACTGTTCAAGTTCGGCGGACATGATATTGAAGGTGGCTGCGAGTTCGCCAATTTCCGTGTGGCTGTTGAGATGCACCCGTTGGGAGAAGTCTCCCCGAGCGATGGCTCGGCTCGAGTGCGTCAATACTTCCAAGGGATTGGTGATGCGCCGGGCCGCGAAGACGCTGATGGCGACGCTTAAGGCGATCGCCATCACGGCCAGAATGCGCCCGGTGCGCTGCATCTCGTATACGCCTCGGTAGGCCTCCGCACGGGGCTTCTGGACCACCACCGCCCAATCCAGATTGGTCACCGGGCTGTAGGTGCCAAGCATCTTGATGTTGTGCTTGTCATCGGGCATGCTGAATTCCCAGGTGGCGGCGACCATCTGGGCCTTGCTGCCTTGCTCCACGAAATTGCGGACGATCTCGAGCTTGCTCATGTCTTGGCCAGTAGCGTAGTCGGAGGTTGCGCCCACGACCAGGCGCCCCTGGCTATCCACAACATAGGGCGTCAGCCCCCCTCGACTGACCTCTTGCAGGCGTCGGATCAGGAATTGCAGATCGACCACCGAGGCAATCATGCCGATAAAGCGGCCACCGGCCATCACCGGAGTGCTCACCAACATGACCGTGCGCGACGCCTTGCCGGTTCCGACCACGAGCGCCTGGCCGTTGTACACTCGCCCCTCGCGAGCGGCGGCATAGGCTCGTTCCAGTTCGCGTTGCAAGAAGGCATCGGCCGCAATGCGCCCGGCGGAGATGCCTTTGGCTTCCGAATTCAGCAAGGTGGCATAGGCGAGGTCTTCGGAGGAGGAAACAAAATTCTCGAGCAGGGCGCGGAGCTCGGGTGCCTGCACGTGTTCCGCAGTCAGATCGCTCCCGCTCGACACTTGCAGGGCGGAAGAAAGGTTGGTCAGCATCAGGCGCAGTTGTGCTTGGTGCTCGGAAATGTCGTCGGCCAGCGAGCGCGTCACGGTGTTCTGCAGCAGCCTCTCATTGGTGATCAACCGCTCCCGGTTGATCGATTCCACCTTTGCCGAGTAGAAATACATGGGGAACACGCTGACCAGCAGGAGCACGCCGAGGATGACGTAGAGAATCGGTAGACGGGACGGGCGTGGCAATCTGAATGGCAAAACGGCCTCCCCCCGCACTGGCCGGCGAGACGCCGGACTTGCCTTTAAGATTTTACTTGCAGCCTGGTCAGTAACTCCTTGGTTTCGCGGGACAATGTCCGTTACGAAGGTACCCCAATTCGCGGCCAGCTTTGAGTACTTTGGAGCCAGATCCGTTTTGGGGAAATGGCCAGATTCGTTGGCTGGTTGCAACCGTGGTTTTGCCTTTGCCTAACCGTCCCCGGATTCAGCCTGCACCAGCACGGTCTCACTCTTTCCGCTGCGTGTCATCAATTCTTGAATCGCATCGCGTGGAGACTTGCCGTGGTAGAGGATGGCGTTCATTTGCGCCGTGATGGGCATTTCGACCTTGTGAGCACGGGCCAATTCGACGGCCGCACGGGTGGTGAATACGCCTTCGGCGACCATGCCACGCATGCCCTCGATGATGGCTGCCAGTTTGCGCCCTCGGCCGAGTTCCACTCCCACACTGCGATTCCGGGAAAGTCCCCCGGTACAGGTGAGAACCAGGTCGCCCAAGCCGGCGAGCCCGGCCATGGTTTCCTGTCGTCCGCCGCAAGCCACGACCAAGCGCGTGATTTCGGCCAAGCCCCTGGTGATCAGGGCGGCGGTGGAGTTGTACCCAAGTCCCAGACCGTCGCACACCCCGGCGGCGATGGCGATGATGTTCTTCAAGGCGCCTCCCAGCTCAACCCCGATGATGTCGGAATTGGTGTAGACACGAAAACTCGGGTCACTGAATTCGCCCTGCACGATTTCTGCAAGTTCGGTATCGACGGAGGCGATGGTGATTGCCGTGGGATCCCCGCGGGCCACTTCTTTGGCGAAGGTTGGCCCACTCAGCGCTCCGATACGCGGTTGAAAGCCCCGGTAGGACTCGAGGACCGACGCGATCACGGCGCTCATTCGCAGCAAGCTTTGCTCCTCGAGACCTTTGGTGGCGCTAACGAATAGCATGTCCGGCCTCAGAAAGGCGCTCATCTCCTGGAAAAGCCGGCGACAGTGGTGCGACGGCGTCACGCTCACCACAAATTGGGCGCCTTGCAAAGCCCGCTCGAGATCGCCCGTCACCGCAACGCCTGGAGGAATCAGGCAGCCGGGAAGAAAACGGTCGTTCAGCCGGCGGTCGGCAATGGACGCTTGCACTTCTTCCTCGAGCGCCCATAGGCGGACCTGGTGCACTCCTTTTCGCCCGAGGACGATGGCGAGACCTGTCCCCCAGGCCCCGGCGCCGATAACCGCCACCCTGCTCATTTCCTCCTCCACTCGAAGCGAGGTTCGGTGTGGGCCAAAAGCCGACGGATATTCTCGTGGTGCCGGCAGACGATGAGTAGGGAAGAGGCGGCTAAAAACAAGAGTGTTCCCGGCGCCTTGGAGGGGGAGTCGAATGCCCACGCGATGAAGGGGAAGAAAGCCACGGTTAGAATCGAAGCCAGGGAGACGTAACGGAATGCCACCAACAGAGCCACAAAGATCCCGATCATCACCACGACGATGGTCGGCAGCAAGACCAGGAAGGCGCCAAGTCCGGTGGCTACACCCTTGCCGCCACGGAAGTTCAGCCAGATAGGAAAAACGTGTCCCACAATGGCAAAAAAAGCGGCAGCCGCCAGGAGCACGGTTCGAGCGGGGAAGAGCGCTCGCGTGCCGGCTACGGCCAATGCCCCTTTGAGAGCGTCCAGAACTAGGGTGGTCACCCCTAGCAGCGGCGAGGTTCGCGAGACGTTGGTGGCTCCGATGTTGCCGCTGCCCGTCTCCCGAATATCTTTTCCATGAAATGCACGAACCAAGAGGTAGCCGAAGGAGATGGATCCTAGCAGGTAACTATAGGCCGCGACTAACAGGAAACTAGTCATCGAGATGTATCGGACGGGGGGCGCCGCTGTGCCTGGCACCGCTCAAAGCACGTCCGGCGAACGCAAAGCGAATCGTTCGAGTTTCGTATATCGCGCACCTCCCCGCATGAGCTGGCTTTGATACAGGAAAAATTCACGGGCGGTCATGGTACCAAACTCCGGGGCCGGGAACTTCGACAATTTTTCCCGCAGGTATTCGAAGCTTCGGTTGGCTCCATCGCCTTTCCGCCAGCCCGGTGCTCCCGAGCCACCTCGGCCGCGAGCCAAGGTGAGATGTGGACTGAAGAGGCGGTCTTCTTTGGGGATCCCCAGGGCAGAAGTCGCGTGATCCACGGCTTTCGCCAGCTCCTGAAGTTGGGGCCCGCATTCGATGCCGACCCAGAAGACGCGAGCCGATGGTGCTGTGGGAAAAAAACCATACCCTCGCAGACTGAGATCAAAGGGTGCGACCTCGACGCCCCCGAGGGCGCTCTTGATGTCTGCGATGGTTTCCGCGGGCTTCTCGCCGATAAACTTCAACGTGATATGCAGCGATTCCGCAGAGACCCAACGCGCGTCCGGCGCAAAGCCACGCACCCCTTCCCCAAAGCGCTGGATGCGCTGACGAAGCGCGTCGTCGAGGTCGAGGGCGACAAAGATTCGCATGTAGTCTCGCGGTGGTCGGGGGCCGGGCCGAAAGACCCGACCATGCCGGAAACGGTTCGTCAGAGCAGCGTTCGTCTCACCATGTCGAGTGCCTGCTGGCTGGCAAACCAGCGAATCTGTTCGCGGTTGCCAGAAAACCGGCGTTCCACGACCTCCGTACTCCGATCGCCTGCCAGGGCATGGAATACCAGCCCGACTGGTTTTTCCGCTGTCCCGCCCGTCGGACCCGCGATGCCGGTAACCGCCAGTCCCAGGTTTGCGCCGCTGCTTTGACGGATGCCTTCGGCCAGGGCCGCGGCCACTTCGCGGCTCACCGCACCATGCTTCTCGAGGAGTTCCGCCGGAACCCCGGCCAACTCTGTTTTCAGGGAGTTGGAATATACAATGGCGCCGCCCAAGAAATATCGAGAACTGCCGCTCACCGAAGTGATGCGCTCGGCGACCAAGCCTCCGGTGCACGATTCGGCTACCGCCAGGGTCGTGTTGCGCATCTCGAGGTAGTAGCCCACGATCTGCTCCATGGAGTCGCCATTATCGGAAAAGACGTAGTCCCCAAGCTCGTCTTCAATTTGCGAGACCAGCTCATCCACCCGTTGTTGGGCGGCGGCGCGCGAGACGGCGCTAGATCTCAAGTGCAACTGAATTTCCCCCGCCGCCGCGAGGATCGTGGTCTGAACATCGGGGAAGCGCTGGTAGATCGGTGCCACGCGCGCATCGCAATGCGATTCTCCCAGCCCCGTAATCTTGAGCTCCCGCGTGACGATGAATTGCGGAGGCAGTTTCGAGCCCAGCCGCTCCCAGCACTGCTCTTCAAAGAGCGCCTTGAGTTCATGGGGAGGTCCAGGAAGCAGCAGGATGATCTTTTCACGGCCCTCATACCTTCCGCCGATCCATTGTCCGGGGGCCGTCCCATTCGCGTTCGGCAGCACCGTAGCGCCGGCGATCACATCCGCTTGCTTCGCGTTGTTCGCCGTCATCTTCCAGCCGCGGGCGGCGAAGCGCTGCTCGAGGCTGGCTACCATTTCGGGGTTGCGACGAAGTTCAAGACCAAGAGCTTCGGCCACGGCTTCGCGCGTGCAGTCGTCTTCGGTGGGGCCGAGTCCGCCCATAAAAAGGACGATATCGGCGCGGGACAACGCGACACAGGCCACTTGCACCAGGTGCTCCCGAGTATCGCCTACGATGGTCTTGAAGATGACTTCCACACCGACGTCATTCAGCCGCTCGGTTAGGTAGAGGGAGTTCGTGTCCTGCCGGAACGGGGTGAGCAGTTCCGAGCCGATGGCAATGATCTCGGCCTTCATTGCTAAAAGTGTAAACGATGGAGCTCAGCTCGGGAGAGTCACATGGCCTGCTTTCGCTTGGCTTGACCTCACCCCGCTACGTCCACAAGCGGTGCCCCCTGGATATTCCAGGCGAGGTGATGGACGGCGCTGGTGGTGGCCAAGATGGCGGAGCGCCCCGGAGCGAAGGCCAGCCCTACCAGGCCGGCACCGGCTACCTCCACGCTCGCCTGGCCGGTGGGAGTGATCCGGACAATGCCGCGCTTGCCGGCCAGCGAAGCTGCGACGTAGAGATTGCCCTCCGTATCGAAGGCCAGTCCTTGGGGACGGCCTAAACCACGGTAAAACGTGGAAACGCTGCCATGGGGGTCGATCTTATACACGCAATCGAAGCTGGAGGTCGTAGGACCGGTGACAAACAAGTCGCCTTGCGCTCCGAAGGCGAGATGGTATGCGGAAACGCTGGGCTCGAGCGTGGCAAAGACGAAAATCTGGCGGTCGGGAGCAATTTTGAAGATGGTTCCGCTTCGATCCCCTACATACAGGTTTCCGCTGCGGTCGAATGCGATGCCGGTGGCAACTCCCATGCCTTCGGCATACACCGACATGGTCCCACTCGGCGCGACTCGATGGACCGTGCCGAGCATACGAGAGGACACGTACATTTGCCCCGTGCGGTCGAAGACGATCGAGGTAGCGTTCATGAGATCGGACAGGAACGGGGTTACCTTGTAGTTGGTGTCGATCTTGAAAATGGAGACGGGGACTTTTTGGCCGCGGCTGCCCGAGAAGGTGACATAGATGTTTCCCTCAGCATCGAGGGCCGGATTGGTCACCGGATGCAGATTCTCTGCAACCGGAACCGCGACCTTGATCTGCAGTGGGTTGCTGGAATGACCGTTGGTCGAGACCACAATCGGTCCGGAGGAGGCGCCCGGCGGGACGCGCGCCACCAAAAACCGGTCGGAACTGATGACCACCGCACCTTCCACCTCGCCGAACCGGACCCGAGGACGGCGCAGCTCGGAAGGACGCAGGTCGGTGCCCGTGATACGCACTTCACCGCCAGGTAGGGCCGCCCCGGGCTGCACCGCAAGAATATGCGGCTTGCCGTTGACATTCTTCTTGCCGAGCAAGCGGTCAGAGATTCCCATAGTTCATTCGCGGCTGCGACCCGGAGATCTATTTTGGCAGAAGCCCGGTGTGCAACAAGATTTGCATGATCCCGAATGCATAGACGCCGGCAGCCACATCATCCATGACGATGCCCAGACCTTCGGGAAGCTGCTCGAGTTGACGCACGGGAGGTGGCTTCACGATGTCAAATCCTCGAAAGAGTATAAAGCCGAGTAACAGAGATTTCCACGAGGCGGGAATCGCAATGAAAGCGATGAGCTGGCCGGCCACTTCGTCAATGACAACCGACCGTGGGTCCTTGTCTCCCGTCTCCCGAGCCACCGAGGTGGCAGAGAGAACGCCCAAACCGGTGGCCAAGCCAGAGAGCAGAAGGGCGGCCGCGCTCTGCCAGCTGGGCCGAAGAACCGAGCTCAGGAACCACCAGAAAAGCGTCGTTACCAACGAGGCCCAAGTGCCCGGAGCCCAAGGAAGATGCCCGATTCCAAAGCCAGTGGCGAGCGGTGCGGCCCAACTCGAAACTCGCGGGTTCGGGGGCTTTGCCTTCATCGTGCCTGGCCGTCCCGGAGGAGGTACAGTGCGCGCAAGTGGTTACCTCCGGCGCCGTCGTTCCTGCGACCACGGCCGTCCTTGAGGAGTTACGATCGAAAGGTCACGAGCCAACAGCGCGGCTGACTTCATTCTTCATCGGATGTGTTCTCGTGGGAGTCAGGAGCGGAATCCGACACGTCCCGGGTCGGCGAGGAAATCACATAGGCGCCGCTCGCCCATTTGCCCAAGTCAATGAGGCGACAGCGCTCGCTGCAGAAAGGGAACTCGGCATCCCCGCTCGCTACCGGCCCCTTGCAGGTGGGGCAGTCGAGCTTGACGACCTGCTTGCGCGCCATGGTTCTCAGACGATCTTCGCTACCAGATCGTAGTCATGCGCTGCGCTGATCTCGCACGCGTAAAATTCGCCCACGCGGAGTTCGCGACCTTGCGTCACATCATTGACGTAAACCCGGCCATCGATCTCCGGCGCGTGCATCGGAGTGCGTCCCTCGAGCAGAAGATCGCTCTGTTCGGAGGGCCCTTCGAGCAGAAATTCGAATCGCTTTCCGACCAGAGCTCGTTTGCTTCGCCGGCTGATCTTGCGCTGCATCTGCATCAGAAGCTTCCGGCGGCGCTCGATTTCCTGGGGCGAGAGCTTCTTTTCCATGGAAAACGCCCCCGCACCCTCCTGATCCGAATAGCCGAACACCCCCATCCAGTCGAACTCCGCTTCGCGCACGAAGCCGCACAACTGTTCAAACTCTTGCTCCGTTTCACCGGGAAAGCCGACGATAAATGAGGTGCGCAGGATCACTCCCGGGATGATGCGGCGCATCTTCTCGAGCAAGCGAAGAAAAACGTCGGCACCGCCCCCTCGTTGCATGCGCTTCAACACCGAGGGTGATGCGTGCTGCAGAGGCAGATCAACGTAGGAGCAAACCTTGTCCGAAGCCGCGATGGCCTCTAGCAGGCGGGCGGTGATTTTGTTGGGGTAGGCGTAGAGAAATCGAATCCAGCGCAGACCGTCGATGCCGGCCAGTCTCTCGAGCAGCAGCGCCAGACCCTCTTTCAGACCGAAGTCTTCCCCGTAGCAAGTGGTATCTTGGCCGATCAGGGTGATTTCACGCACGCCGGAGCGAGCCAGTCGTTCCGCTTCGGCGACCACGGACTCAAATCGACGCGAGCGGAACCTGCCCCGCAGCTGGGGAATGATGCAAAAACTGCAGGGATGATCACAGCCCTCAGCGATCTTGATGTAGGCGGTATGGGGAGGAGTTGTCAGCAACCGGGGGGTAGCCTCGTCATACAAGTAGTTGGGCAGATCGGCGATGGCCCCATCCCAGGACTCGCGCGAGAACCGGCCGGCGGCTAGGCGGGCGTCTCCTTCGGCTCGCGAAGAAAGAATGGGGAGGGAAGTGACCGCAGGTCGTGGCCCCATTCCGGAGGCCGGCAGTATGTTTTCCAATTCTCCGGTACCGACGACGGCGTCCACTTCCGGAATGCTTTGGCGAATCGCTTCGCGGAATCGTTCCACCAGGCAACCGGCGACCACAAGCTTCCGCGCCCGACCCCCGGTTTTATGTTGCACCATCTCGAGAATGGTGTTCACCGATTCCTGTTGCGCACTCTCGATGAACGAACAGGTGTTGACCACGATGATATCGGCGTCTTCCGGGCGGCGGACCAGCTCGGCTCCCGCCCGGGCGAGCATGCCCATCATCACTTCAGTATCGACAAGGTTTTTGGGACAGCCCAGGCTGACAAAGCCAACTTTCGCTGGGGAAGAAGGTTTGGCCTCGGTTTCGCCATCGACGTTGGGGGCTGCCGTCAGGTTCGGGTGGGACATGCAATCACTTCTATTCTAACATCGCCAAGGCAAGGACCTCGGCTTGTGGTCCGCGTCCAACCAAGCCTCCCTCCCGTGGGCCAGAAGATGCTCGAGCCGGAGCTGGTTTAGTGGCGGCGGGTGCTTCGGATCTCGGCAAAGATTTGGGGCAAACGGGCGGCATCCTCCGCTGAATTCCCAAAGCGTGCCCGTTCATAAGATTGCGTCAGGCGGAAGATCCGCTCGCGCAGAGCCTGATCAGGAATCGAGCGCAGAAACTCTTCTGGCGTTTGGGCGGGAGATTTCGGAAAGCCTCGTTTGGCGAGCGTCCGGATCGTGCGTTCGTACCAGATGGTCGCAGCTGCCTGGGGAAACTTCTCGGGACGCGCCGCCACCCGCTGCCGGCCAATTGCCCCCCACAAGCGAGGAACCTTGCCTCCCAAGATCAACAAGAGTACGCCGCAGACCGCTTTGACGCTCCAGGCCAAGGGAGCCTGAGAGACCGTTTCTCGGGAGCGGCGAGCGAGGTCGAGCAAGCCCTGGTACCCGTGCCAGGCCCAGTTGTGCGTGTGATGCAACCAATCGAGTGCATTGCCGGCTGCCTGCTGGGTAAGAATATGCTGATGACCGGCGTCGTAGTTGATAACCCATTCGCGCCAGAAGGAGGCGGCCGCATCCAAGTACAACATCATGCGGCTCCAACCAGTTCGGGAAGGCGCCGGAGCGGCAGGCGTGGGATCAAAACTGATCCATCCATAGCCGGGAAAAAACGCCTCTACCCAGGAGTGCGCATTCCTGGCGCGCACCAGGTACTGGGAGGTGATGTCGTTGAACTCGCCCGTGCGGAACCCATTCACCACCCGCGCCGGTATTGCCACCGTGCGCAGCATGATGGCCAAGGCCGAAGCGAAATACTCACAGTGCCCTTGCTTGCGCTCAAAAAGAAAGTTGGCCAGCGGGTCAGGCTCCACCACGCGCGGCAACCTAAGGCTGTAGGTGAAGTGCGTGCGCAAGTATTGTTCGAGGGCGATGGCTTTGTCGTAGTTGTTGCCCGCGGAAGAGGTGATCTGTTCCGCCAGGGGTCGAATGCGCGGATCCAGGCCAGCTGGAATCTGGAGGTCGTTTTTCAGGGTTGGAGGATATTCGGAGGCAGCCGTGCGCAGTTGTTGAGGACTGGCCGCGGCGACATTCGAGGTCGCTTCGTAGGTGTTGACCGGATGTTCTAGGTCGGGGTCAAATACCGCTCCGCCTTCGTCCATCGAGATCATCCGATAGTTCCCCTCGAGAGTTAACGGCGTGGGGGCCAGGAAGAATACACTGCTGGCGACGGGTTCCATCAATACCCGATAGCGAATCATCCGGGCCGGAGTGGGGGACGCCGGGTTGTCCAGCGTTTGACTCAACACAAACCGGTCGCCAAGGCGGCCCACAAGATGTTGTTCGTGGGGGTTCGACCAGCTCTTGCCGTTGAATGAGTTCAGCGTCACTCCCCGCCACTTCAAGTCGAGAATGCCCTGACGGTCGCCCTCGACTTGAATATGCATGACCAGGGAGCTGGACTGCTGAATCTCCCCGATCTGACCGAGTTGTACATGGTCGCTAAAGCCGGTGGCAATTCCGGTGCCGGCCGCATATTCGCTCAGGTAGCTGCTCGAAAGCCGGGGTAGGACCAGAAAGATGACCGCGCCCGCCATCAAGAGGAAGACGACAAATGCAGGAGCCGACAGAACCAGCCACAGTCCCAGCCTCTTGCCCAGGCACTGATCCCCGGTGGGACTGGCCTGAATCGTCGCCCGCCGAGATGCGCTCAGCATTTCCATCAGGATGAACGTCACCACGCCCACGAGCATGAAGGCTAGAGAGGCAAACAAGAAAGTGCTCTCGACCGTCAGCACCGATGCGCCTAGAAGCATCAAAAAGGAAATCACCGCCAGAAAGTAATAATCGCGCTCGCGCCGCGCGGAAAACAGGCGTACCACCATCACGAAAAGCACAAGATGCACGGTCGAGCCGAGAAATGTACGCGAGATAAGGGAATAATCCACCAGGTAGAAGAGCCCATAAGCGACCGTAAGCGGCGTCGTCCAACTCTCCGGAATCAGGATGGACTGGCGGGTGACCAGAGTGTATCCGCGAAGGAGAAGAGCGGCACTGACCAGCAACACCGGTCCGAGATCAAGTCCTCCGGTCGACGCCAAGCATCCGAATCCCACGAAAACCAGCAAGTAGAGCGCAATTTCGAAATAGCGCTCCATGGCGACCGTAATCGTGGGCGCAGAAGGTTCCGCAGGTTTCGCTACGAACATTGGCTTCTGTATTGTTGGCGATTTCCGAGGGAAAGGGAAGGGTACGGAAGCTTGCTAGTCAGGGTCCCGGAGCGGCGGTCTTTCGCATCCATTTCCTCCCGACCAGGGAACACCATGGCACGTGGTTCTCTCGCCGCTGGCTGCCGGCGTAGCTCCGCCCTGACTCCTGCTAGAATCTCACTGTCAGGCATCGGTCCCGCGCGACGTTTTCCCGCCAACCCCGCCAGGTCCGGAAGGAAGCAACGGTAACGGGCTCTTGCGTGTGCAGCGGGTCTCCGGTGCCTGGCTTTGCGCTACCGCGAGCGTGCCGCCGAGAATTATGCAGACGCTAAGTATGACGAGGTGGTGGACTGCAAGGGGCTCTTCGGTTAATCGTTAGGATCATCACTAAGAATTAAGAGTCTGACGGGAGTCTACTCTGTCCCGATCTTGGGCCCCTTGGGGACCCTTTGTCAGGCGTTCTAGCTCCCAATCCGTGAGAGATTCTGGCACCCGTCATTAACTACTCTCACGTCCCACCCCCCGGAAGCGGGCCATAACCCAGAGCAGCAAAAGGACGCAATCATCACCCGAATTTCCCGATGCTCACTCGGTGATGGTCCCCCACTTACCGGATACTAAAGCGAGCCTGGAAAATCGAAACCGGTCCAGTTCTGAGTGTTCGAGTCACTTGGACATTGCTGTACGCCTGCGTACAATAGACGCTTTACCTTTCCCTGGGGAGAAACCAACGAGTGAGTGCGATGGTGCGCGCCAAGATAAGTGCTCTAGGAACCTATGTTCCACCCCGCCTGTTGACCAACGCAGATCTGGAAAAAATGGTGGAGACGAACGATCAATGGATCGTCGAGCGGGTAGGGATTCGGGAGCGGCATATTGTGGACAAAGGCGTTGCCACCAGTGATCTGGGAGTACAGGCGGCGAAGCGGGCCTTGGCAGATCGGGGCATCGCACCTTCGGATCTCGAAGCCATCATCGTGGCCACGGTCACACCGGATATGCTGTTCCCATGCTCGGCTTGCCTGGTGCAGCACAAGCTGGGCGCCAAACGAGTCTGGGGATTCGATTTGAACGCCGCCTGTTCCTCGTTCCTCTATGCCCTGCAAGTGGGGTCACGATTCGTGGCCTCGGGGGTGCACAAGAAAGTTATGGTGATCGGCGCCGACGTGATGTCGTCCATCATCGACTACACCGACCGTGCAACCTGCGTCATTTTTGGAGATGGCGCCGGAGCCGTGATCCTGGAACCGGCCGAGGAATCGTGGGGTATCATCGATTTCCTGCATGAAGTGGATGGATCCGGAGGGTGTTCGCTGTTCATGCCGGGTGGAGGCAGCCTCAATCCGGCGAGCCATGAGACCGTCAGCCAAAAGATGCACTATGTTCACCAGGACGGCCAGGCGGTCTTCAAGTTTGCCGTTCGCAAAATGGCGGAGCTCTGCGAGGAACTGCTCAAACGGAATGGCTTGACGGCCGATGACATTGACGTTTTTGTTCCGCATCAGGCCAACAAACGAATCATCACCGCGACCGCGGATCGCTTGCGGATGCCGATCGAAAAGGTGATTATCGACATCGACCGCTATGGCAACACAACCTCCGCCACGATTCCTCTCGCCATGAATAGCGCGCGTCAGCAAGGCAAGCTGAACAAAGGCGATTTGGTGCTGCTGGCAGCGGTCGGCGCAGGCTTTACGGTCGGGACCGCACTGGTGCGCTGGGCGTATTAAGCCTGCTTCGACGCGAGGCGAGGGCCGGTTTGAACAAAAAAAGAGCTCGGTTCAGTTTCCGGCTTCCGGTTTGTTCTTAGGTTGCTCGAACGGCTTTTGCAGGTAGCGCCGAGCTTCATCGAGCGCGCCCTGGGTGTTGTCGTTGGTCTGTAAGGCCTGACGGTACTCATTGGTTGCGCGTTCGCGCTGACCGGTGATATCGAAGATCTTGCCGAGCTGGATGTGGCTCCAGACTTCGGTCCAGCGGGGCTCGCCATCGCCGTTCAGCGCGTCACGATAGGCGTTGGCCGAAGCCTGGTAATTCTTCTGCTGGAAAAACACCTCTGCGATGCGATAGTGGGCGAGCGAGCTGTTCTTGCTCACGTCGAGCGCCTTGTTGTACTCGGCGAGGGCGCCAGCCAGGTCTCCCTGCTGCACCAGAGCTTGACCGCGCTGGATCGAGGCGCGCAGCCGGATATTGGGCGAGTTCTTCAGCAGTTCGTTGTTCGGATCGAGGGATATGCGCCGCGGCTTGCCAAAGGTCTCGACCGTGAAAGCCGAATCCGTGCCCACCACGTCGATTCGCTTCTCTTCCGTTCTGCCATCGGTATCAATCTTCAGCAACACTGGCATACGAAACAGATCGAGATCCTGGGTGATCTGGCCGACGATGCGGAAGCCGGCCGCCTTTTCGGCGCCATTTTTCGGCGGCCCAACACCGCCCAAGCGGTACACCGTGTACTTCACCTTGAACTCGGGAGCCCCGGTTGAATCCAGCCACTGCGAAAAGAACCAGGTCAGCTTGTCGCCATAGTTCTGCTCGGCGAGCTCGCGAAAATCGTCTACCGAGGCGGATTTGCCGGCATACTTTGCCGCAAAGGTGCGCATCGTCAGATCGAACTTCTGGTCGCCCATCACCCAGCGCAACATGTGCAGGATCATCCCTCCTTTATCTGTGACCAGGGTTTGGAACTCGGGGGAGAACCAGTCGAGCTTGCCGACCGTCGAGAGCGGCACGGTGTCATAAGCCAAGGCTCCGACCGACATGTCTTTCACTGCCTCTTCCAGTCCGGCTTGTCCGGCAGCAGTCTCGACATATCTGGCTTCCGAGTAACGGGCAAAACCGTCGTTCAGCCACCAGTCGTCGACCGACGCGGGACTGACGGAAGCGCCCCACCACTGATGCGCGATGGTGTTGGCCAAAAGGCGGTAATTGACCTTCTCCGTGATCGCCCGGCTGGCGATTCCTGCCAGTCCGGGAGCCCACACCGAGGGTACAGTGTCGTCAGGAATCTCGACCACCCGGAGCGTGGTAGTGGGTGCCGGGCCGTAGAGCGTAATGAAGTAGGTGAATTCCTTGATGGCGGTTTCGGCATACAACGTGCCCAGGTTCTGATGAATTGGCTTAAAGAAAACGTGGAGATCCACCCCCGCTTCGTCGCTTTTGAACTCCTGAAAGGTTCCGGCAATGACGGTTCCCGGAAAGCTCGGCTTGCTCCACACAAACGTGTACGTCTTGAGCGAATCGCCGGGTGTCGCGCTCGTCAACGCCGGAGTGTTGCTTTCGCTTTGCTGTCCACTGCCGATCACCGTCATATGCGCGGGAACCGTAATGCTTACCGTGGCCGTAAAGCGGTTCGTGCCGTAGGCCACCACCGGGAACCAACGACCGGGGTAAAGCAGATAGCTGGTGTCGTCCCCCACATAGGCCAGCTTGAGCCCTTGCACCGGACTGTCATCGGCCGATTCCAGGGTCCCGTCGTAGTCAAAGTTCAGGCTGGCAGACTCGTCCTTGTTCAGTGGCTTCAGCAACTGGACACGCACGGTCGAATCCTGCGCAATGCGCTCAGCGCTGAGCAGTTTGCCACTGTCGTCCGTCACCTTGTTCAAACGCAGATCATTATGCAGTTGGAAAATGGCGACATTGGTGTTCTCAAGCGCCGTGAAGCTGACTTTGACATGGGCGGCGAGCTTGTGGATGTGGGGGGTAAGCTGAGCATTGATCTGATAATCGTCAACCTTAAGGCGAGCTTTCTCCGCGGCCCGCGCAGGCAACGCCAACAGCAAAAAAAGGAACGCCAAACTACCGATGGCGGCTCGACACCTGGGCCGAGGTCGACCGAGCATGAAAACCGTATCTCCCGGATGTTCTCTCACTATGATGAAGATTTTGGCCCAAAAGATGCTGGCGACACAAGCCTGAAAGCTCGAAACCGTGACCTCGGTGTCTAACGTCTCCGCTCCAGCCAAAGCCGGAGAATGGAATGGGCGGCCTGCTCCGCCGGTGAGGCACGGCCATGATCGGGGCTGCGCAGCGCGTCTCGAACCTCCCCGAGACCCGCGATCATCCTCGCCCGAGCCGGACCGTCGGCAAGGACGGTTCTCAGGTTGACGACGACACTTTGGGCGGTGAAGTCCCGCTGGATCAGTTCCGGGACAACTTCTCTGCCGGCGATCAAATTCACCATGGCAAGATAGGGGACTTTCACCCCCGGGCGCCCTAAAGCATAGGTGAGCGGGCTGACCCGGTAGACCATGACAAATGGGGTGCCCACGATAGCGGCTTCGACGGTGGCGGTTCCGCTGGCAATGATGCCGCCGCGCGCGTGGGTCAAAGCCGCTAGACCGTCGTTGACGAGATGGATGCGCTCGCGGTTGCCAAGCAGCCCTTCGAGCCAAGCCCGACTGAGGGTGGGGGCAACCGGCAACAGGAATTGGTAGGCCGCACCCAGCTGCGAGGCCGCCTCGAGGATCGTAGGTAAGTTCATCCGCACTTCGTTCACTCGACTGCCGGGCATAAGCGTGATCCAGGGCTTGGCGAGGTCGAGTCCGTGCTGGGCAGCGTAGCTGGCCCGCGTGATTCCTGCTAGGGGCAGGTTGGCCAGCGGATGGCCGACGAAGGTGGCATCCACGCCGCGATCGCGGTAAAAGCGCTCTTCGAACGGGAAAATCACCAGCGCCTTGGCAATATAGCGGCGCAGCAGCCGGACGCGACCTTGCCTCCACGCCCAGAATTGCGGGCATACATAGTAGACAACGGGAATGCCGCGCTTGTGCATCTGGCGCGCCACCCTCCAATTGAAGGCTGGCGAATCAATGACCACAGCGAGATCGGGCCGGCGCCTGTCGGCTTCGGCGATGAGCCTGGCAAAGAGCATGTAGATTTTCGGTAGATGGCCAAGGATTTCCGTGATGCCAACCACGGCTAGCTCTCGGGCGTCCACGATGGCGTCAAAGCCGGCGGCTCGCATGCGGTCCCCGCCGACGCCGAAGAATTCGAGCTGCTCATCCGCGGGGAAAGCGGTGCCGCCCGGCGGAAGCTGCCCGGCGACACGGCGCAGCGCCGCGATCAGTTGCCCCCCGTACATTTCGCCGGAGGCTTCGCCGGCCGAGATCAGAATTCTCACCTAGATATTTTTCCCCAGGCGTCAAGCGGCCGGCTGCGACCTGCAAAGCCGGGCCTCCGCCAGTCTTCCTCGCAAGCAGAGCGTTCGGCGCGGCCGAGAACGAACGGAAACTAAAGGCCGGCCTCGATGCGGGAGCGAGGATCCAAGTAGTCCCGCAGCGCGTCACCGATAAAGTTGAAGGAGAGCACCGCCAGCATAACCGCAGCCGCAGGAAACAGAACCAGGTGGGGAGCGTCGAACAGATGAGCCCGGGCGTCGTTGAGCATGGTACCCCAGCTGGCTGTGGGTGGAGGAACGCCGAGGCCAAGGAAGCTCATGGTCGCCTCGGCGAGAATGGCGCCAGCCATCCCGATTGCTGCCTGAACAATCACCGGTTGAATGATGTTGGGCAGGATGTGACGACCCAGGATTCGCAGGTCGCTCGCGCCCAGGGCGCGTGCGGCTTCGACATATTCTCGTTCACGGGCCGAAAGCACCTGGGCGCGCACTAAACGCGCGTAGCCGACCCAACCGCCGAGCGACAGCGCCAACACAAGGTTGAAGATTCCCGGCCCGCGAAAGGCTACAAACGCGATGGCCAGAAGAATTCCGGGAAAAGAAAGAAATGCGTTCATCACCACGACATTGACAATTCGGTCCACCCGGCCGCCGTAGTAGCCGGCAATCGATCCTACGATCAGTCCTATTCCGAGAGACGCGGCCACGACCGAGCTTCCGACGAGCATGGAAACGCGAGATCCATAGATCAGGCGGGAACATAGATCACGGCCGAGCTCATCGCTTCCGCACCAGTGCGTGGGCGAAGGCGGGGACAGGCGCGACGGCAGGTCAATCGAGACCGGGTCGTAAGGAGAAATCCAGGACGCGAACAGAGCGAAGGCCACAAACATCGCGACCAGCAGCAAGCCAACCACGGCCAGGGGATGATGCCGAACGGCACGTTGGATTGAGACGGGGGTGGTTTGCACGCGAGATTCCTAAGTCGCCACTACCAGATCTCCAGTCAACACCTGCGATAGCTATGCCTGACGACAAAATCGGCCCGGTGGGAGCTGATCAGCCGGGCTGTTGAGCAGCCGCAATGGAGCTCGAGCAGCACCGCGCAGGGCCGGGATTTGGCAGTTTGACCGCCGGCGATGGCCATGCCCGATGACAGCATGGGGCGAGGCGAAGAATACAACCGGCTCGATGCTTGTGGCCTCCTGCCAGCGTCGATCTCCTCAATGATTTACTGCCGAATTCTCGGATTGACCACCGAGTAGAGCAGATCGGTGAGAAAATTCACCCCCACATAGGTCAATCCAATCGCTAGGATACAGCCTGCGACCAGGTAGTAATCGCGATTGCCAATGGCCTGGATGGCCAATCGCCCAATTCCCGGCCAGGAAAAGATCGTCTCCGTCACAATGGCGCCTGCGAGCAGGGCTCCTAATTGCAGACCGAGGACAGTCATGACGGGAATCATGGCATTGCGCAGCGCATGGCGGTAGACGACCGCACGTTCCGAGAGGCCTTTGGCGCGCGCGGTGCGAATGTAATCCTGGGTGAGCTCTTCGAGCATGGAAGTGCGGACCATGCGCGTGAGGATGGCGGCCAGAGCACTACCCAGGGTGAGGGCGGGAAGCACCAGATGGGCGAACGTACCTGAGCCGGAGACCGGTAACAGGCGTAATTTCAGCGAGAAAAACAAGATCAAAATCGGTCCCAAGGCAAAGTTGGGAAATGACAGTCCAAACAGGCTCGCCACGCTGAGCAGTCGGTCATCCCAGCGATTGCGTCTTTGGGCAGAACGTACGCCGGCGGGAACCGCCAGGACGACCGCGACCAGGAGGCTGGCCAGGGTCAACTCCACGGTATACGGGTAGCGTTGCACGATGAGGTGGCTGACCGCTTGGTTGAAGCGCAAGGACGGCCCGAGGTCGCCGCGCAGCACGCCCCGCCAATAGTGAAGATACTGCTGTCCGAGGGGGGCATCGAGGCCGTAGGCATGGCGGGCGGCTTCGAGGTCGGCCGCGGGCGTTCCTTCGCCGAGCATCTGCAAAATGGGATCGCCCGGCACCAGGTGGATGAGCAGGAAAACTACGGAAACCACCAGCCATACTACGGGAACGGCATACAGCAGGCGGCGAGTGAGGTAGCGAAACACGGTTCTCCTGGTGCGCAGGATTTCCCCGGATGGGTCTTTAGTCTCCCGCTTTGCTGACGGTCGACGGATGCAGCTTCTCAATCCTAACTTTCGCGATCCGGTGACCTTCCATTTCCTCGACGACAAAGCGGTGTCGCTCGTAATCAAAGCTTTCGCCTACCGTGGGAATTCTCTGCAAACGGGCCAGCACGAATCCCGCCAGGGTTTCAAACCCAGCATCCCGTGGAAGCTCAAGTTCATATTGCATTTCGAGATCGCGGATTCCCACCGATCCGTCGAGCACCGAGGCAACGTCGGATTGCAGGCTGGCGGGTTGCGGCGCAACTTCCAATTGGTCCCGTTCGTCTTCAATTTCACCCACGAGTTGTTCCAAGACGTCTTCTACGGTAATGACGCCGGCCGTCGAGCCGAACTCATCGACCACCACGGCCAGGTGCCGCTTGCGCTTTCTGAATTCTTCCAGCAATTCGGTCAACACCTTCGTCTCGGGAACAACCAGTACGTCGCGCATGATCTGGCTGATCTTCATGCTTAAGATCCGGGCCACCCCCGGCTGAACTAGGTTCGCCGTCAGTCGCAGCCGGGTCCAGCGCATCAGATCCTTGGCGTACAGCACGCCCACAATGTGTTCCGGCCCGCTCTGGGGGTCATACACCGGAACCCGTGAGTGGTGACCTTCGACCATCCGCGATAAGGCTTCATCAAGGGTGAGATCTCCGGGCAAGGAGAAAATGTCGGGCCGCGGGATCATCACCTGACGGACGGTGATGCTTTCCAGTTCGAGCGCGTGATGGATCACCTCCTCCTGGAACTTCGGAATCTGACCAAATTGGCGGCTGGCGGTCACAATGAGCTTGAGCTCGTCGGGCGAATGCACCGGACCCTGGTGAAGTCTGCGCGAGCCAAACAGGCGCAACACCGAGCCGGTCGCGCTGGCCAGGACGAAGTTCAGCGGGCGGGTCAAAGTGAGAAACACATCCAACGGGGCGGCAACCGCCAAGGCGACCTGCTCCCCTCTTTGCAGAGCCAAGGACTTCGGCACCAGCTCGCCCAGAATCACATGCAGGCAGGTGATCAGGATGAATGCCACCGCGATCGCCATGGCGTGGGCGTATAGCCGGGAATGAGGAGCGTGCTCGAGGAACGCTTCAAACATACGCGCCAGCCGAGGTTCTCCCACCCAACCAAGGGTCAGGCTAACGATCGTGATTCCCAGCTGGACCCCGTTGACCACCTCGTCGAGATTACGGTGTAGCCTTTGAACGATGCGGGCGCCAATACGCCGGGCCTCGATGAGCTCCTGGATGCGGGTATCGCGAATGCTCACCAGAGCAAACTCAGCAGCCGCAAAGAAAGCATTGGCCGCAACCAGAAGTAGAATCAGTACCACCGGGGGCAGCCCGTAAGCGAACATGGATGGCTAATTCTAACATTCCAAAGGAAGTAGCATGGCAGCCACTGGTACTAAGGCGTTACTGGTACCCGTAGCAGCATGTAGAATAAGATTTTAGCCCGGAGGCTCGATGCAGTTCGCGCGGGATTGGCCGACTTGGTTCGGGGTTCCCGGCGTCGATCTGCTTACGTTTTTGAAATCGCCGGGTCTAATGCTTCGAAACGGAAATAATGCGGGTGCCCGGTTAACAACTCCCGGAACAAATTCCAGTCTGGTCTCGTAAGTTAAGGATAAGGGCGCAGGATCGACCGTCGGCCGAGGAGGCCCAGGTGAACGGCAGCGGCAATCATAAGAAGAAGCGGCGTAAACGCATCATCGCCATCAGCGTCGTGGTGGGAGTCCTACTGCTATTTGTAGGCGTGCTCACCGCTTTTACCCGGGGCACGACCAAAATTGATCCCAGCAAGTTGGTGAAGGTGGAGAGGGGGGATCTGGCGAAAAGTGTGGTGGCAACCGGGAAAGTCACCCCTATTACCAAGGTTGAGATCAAGTCCAAGGCCAGCGGCATTGTGAAGAAGCTCCTGGTGGAATACGGCGATACGGTCAAGCGAGGCCAGTTGCTGGCCCAGTTGGATAAGGATGAGATCCAAGCCCAGGTGGATCAGTCCCGCGCAGCCTTGCAAGCCGCCCAGGCGAGCCTTGCCAGTTCCGAAGCCGATTCCGAGCGTGCCATGGTCGACGCGGAAGGACCGGACGTTCCCTTGCTTAAGCGGCAGTACGAACGCGCCGTCGAAATGGCCAAAGAAGGGGTGGTCTCTGAATCCGCGCTCGACGATGCCGACCGCAACTACAAAATGGCCTTGAACAAGCAGAACGTCGCGAAGGCCCAAGTCACGGTGCTGAAAGCCAAGATTCGACAGTCGGAGGCGGAGGTGGCGAAGGACCAAGCCAACCTGGCGCAGCTCGAGGAGCAGCTCAGTTATACCGATATCGTTTCCCCGATCGACGGTATCGTATTGTCGCGAGACGTCGAGATCGGTGATGCGGTGAGCTCGATTCTGGTCCTCGGTTCTTCCGCTACTCTGGTGATGACTCTGGGCGACACCAGTCAGGTGTACGTCAAGGGGAAGGTCGACGAAAGTGACATCGGAAAGGTTTATCTCGGGCAACCGGCGCGCATCAAGGTGGAGTCTTTCAAGGACAAAACCTTTTACGGCAAGGTGACCAAGATTTCCCCGATGGGCGTCGAGAAGGATAATGTCACCACGTTCGAAGTGCGGGTGTCGATCAACAATCCAGGGGGAGAGCTGAAAGCCGAGATGACCGCCAACGCAGAAATCATTCTGGAAGAGCATAAGAATGTACTGCAAATTCCGGAGGGGGCCATTCTCTACGATAAGGACAAGCAAGCCTCGGTCGAAGTACCCGATGCCAAGGCCAAAGACGGCAAGCGGAAGATCGCGGTGAATATAGGGATCTCGAATGGAGCGAAGACGGAGCTCCTTAGCGGTTTGAAGGAAGGTGACCAGGTGGTGCTGCAGTAAGCAAGAGGTCCATCCCCCCAATGGGCGTTTTCCAGCAGGACGGGAGGCAAGTTCTGACGAGCGCTTCTGTTTGAACCTTCTGGTCTTGCACGAAGGAGGCTTATGCCCAGATCGATTCGCTTTGCGCTGGCATGTTCCACTCTCGGCTGGCTCCTTCAAGGTCCGATGGTGGCTGCGGCTTCGGTGCAAGGTTCCTTTGAACGCACCTATTCGGTTACTGGAGCCGTCGATCTGGAAGTGCAAGACCACTCCGGCGATATTTCCATTCGCAGTGGTCCGTCCGGCGTGGTGACCGTCAGCGGCAAGATCCACGTCGCCGATCGTTGGCTTTCGGACAACCGTGGGGGCGATGTGAAGGAAATTGAGAACGACCCACCCATTCGGCAGTCGGGGAACAGCATTCGCATCGCTTATGTCAACCAACGCGACATTTCCGTGGATTATGAGATAACGGTGCCGCCTGATACTGCTCTGCGCACGCACAGTGGTTCGGGGAATCAGAGTCTGGAAGGGCTGCGGGGAACCATTGATCTCGAGACTGGCTCGGGCGATCTGCGACTGCGCGACCTAGTCAGCAGCCATATGAGCCTGCATAGCGGCTCCGGAGAGGTCGTGGCACGGGAGATTTCCGGCGCGTTTACTGCTGAAACCGGGAGCGGCGACGTCCGCGTCGAAGAGAAAGGCGAGGGGGACGTACACATCCGCACCGGCTCCGGCCACATCGAAGTGCGCGGCATGAGAGGAGCACTGTGGGCGGAATCGGGCAGCGGGGACGCCGACATCTCGGGGGTAAACACTGGCCCGTGGCAGGTAACGACAGGCTCTGGGAATGTCGATCTGTCGCTGTCCCCGGAAGCCGCATTCGATTTAGAAGCTACAACCCGCTCCGGGAGCGTCACGACCGACCGTGCCGTCTCCATGACAGTTCAGGGCGACCTTCGGAAATCCGAGCACACGATTCGCGGCAAGGTGGCAGGCGGCGGACCAGAACTCTCAGTCCACACTGGATCGGGAGACATTCGGATTCACTGAGACTCCTCGACTCGAGGATGCGCAAACCGGCTTGTCGCTGCCCACAAATCTTTAGGCAGACCACCCCGTCTTCCCGGGTTAAGGCCTTCATTTGCAGGGATTGACTTCCTCTGATAAAGTGTGCGGCCGGACATCGAACCAGGTTCCCAAGGCAGGAGGCATCGTGCGCATCGATTTGTTTCGCATGGAGAGAATGCAGTGTCTGTATGAAAACGAGGTGGAATATAACCTGTCAGAAAGCGGTGTTCGCCCTCTGCGTTTGGAAGATTTGTTGGAAGGAGAGGATCCAGCCTGCTTTCTGTCCCAGGCCCTAAAATATCCCCCCTCCAACGGATCGCGGGAGTTGCGCGAGCGGATTGCCCAGTTCCACGGGGCCGCGGCCGAACAGGTCTTAGTGACGAACGGCGGTTCGGAGGCCAACTATACAGCCCTGTGGGGTCTTCTTGAAAAAGGGGATCGGACCGCGGTCATGCTGCCCAACTATTTGCAAACCTGGGGACTGGCTCGTGCGTACGGCGGCTATGCAGACGCCTTTCATCTTGTGGAGCGTCAGGAAGATGGCAGAATGCGCTGGGCGCTTGATGTCGAGAGCCTGCGCCGCGCGGTCACAAGCAAGACACGCTTAATTGTGGTTACCAATCCCAATAACCCGACAGGTACGGTGCTTACGGAGTCGGAAATGGAGGAAGTTATACGGGCCGCCCGCAAGGTCAATGCGTGGCTTCTCGCGGATGAGATCTACCGCGGGGCCGAAGTGGATAGCCCGATGTCGCCGACCTTCTGGGGACGGTACGACAAACTACTTCTCACCTCGGGTCTGTCGAAGGCCTACGGGCTGCCGGGCCTGCGCATTGGATGGATTGTTGGACCTGGGAAAACCGTAGCCAGACTCTGTCACTACCGAGACTACACGACGCTCACCCCGACCTACCTCTCCGACCGTCTTGCGTCGCTGGTCATGGACCCAGCCCGCCGGCAAACGACCTTGCAGCGAACTCGGAACATTATCCGGGAGCACCTTCCACGTCTCGAAGGCTGGATCCACAGTCATGACGATATCTTTACTTATATCCCGCCGAGAGCGGGCGCCATTGCTTTTTTCCGCTACAAACTTCCAATCTCGTCCTCCGCTCTTTTCAACCGACTGCGAGCAGAGCAATCGGTGCTCATCACTCCGGGAGCTCACTTTGGCGTGGGGAAGTATATCCGCGTGGGTTATGGATATGACATCGATTACACGTTGAAGGGACTGGCACGTCTCGACATCCTAATCAAACAGCTCTCGGGGAAGAGCAAGGCCTCACGGGGAGCGCCTGCGGTGACGTCGCGGCGAGGCGCAGCCTGAGGCATCAAAGCGAGAGCCGTTCGCCTTTTCCATTGCGCAGCGCGCGTTCAAGCACCAGCGATGCCGCCGCTACATCCTGTACGCCGACCCCGGTCAGGTCACAAACGATGATCTCATCGTCGGAAGTTCTGCCCGGCTTGAACCCCGCCGTGATCTGTCCTAATTCGGCGGTCACTTTGTCGCTTGCGATGGCTCCCCTTTCTACTGCGTGATGGATCTCTCCCAGGCGGAGGCATTGGGGCAGGCTGTCGGCTATGACTCGGTCTGCACGGGCCAATACCTCTACCGCTAATTCCTGCTTGTCGGGCCCGTCCGATCCGACGGCGATCACCAGGGCCCCGGTTGCGATCCAGTCGGCCTCGACCAGGGGTTCACGACTGGCCGTCACGGTGATCACAATGTCGGCTCCCTGGACAGCTTCGCGGACGGAGGAAGCCAGCACGAATCGGAGATCCGCTGCCAGCCCTTGGCGGGAAAGCTCTTGGATGCAGACTGCAGCCTTTTCCTCGTGTCGTCCCCAAACCCGGACCTGGCGAAAGTTTTTAACCAGCGCGAGGCAACGGATCTGATAGCGAGCCTGGACGCCTGAGCCAATCACGGCGACTGCCTCCACCGTCGCTCCCCCCAAGTGTTTGGCAGCCACGGCTCCCGCAGCTCCGGTGCGCAGATCGGTGATGTATCCATGATCGAGCAGAAGGCCAGCCACGGCTCCTGTCTTCGCGTCGAACATCAGCACCATTCCATCACTAGCAGCCAGCCCAAGTTGTGCGTTGTCTAGGAATCCCGACGCAATCTTGACCGCATAGTAAGGACCGGTGTGCAGGTGCCCGGCCTTCACATGCACTTCGCCGTGGTGTTCAGGAACTTCGAGATTGATCACCCCTGGCAGTTCGGCCTGGCCTCTGGCATAAGCGCTAAACGCGGCTTCGACAACCTGAAGGCAACCGCTCGCATCGAGCAGGGAACGAATTTCAGCTTCTCTAAGAATCAGTACCTGCCGGTGATTCATCGAGGTAGAGGGTACCACGCTAGCCGGCGCGACGGCACACCCACGAAGTGAACCGCGCCTTCGAACATCAGGAACTTTCTGACCGTTTCTACGACCAGCCAAAAAAGAAGCGTCTAAAAAGTCAAAGTCGGCGGTTCGGGGTTCGTCCTTGGTAGGCAGCGGCAGCCTCATGTGTGGTAGCTGACTCGACCTTGCGGATAACCCTGGCAAGGCACCCTCGTGTCGGACACGGGCTGGTATCCTTTTG
Organism: Terriglobales bacterium; assembly: GCA_035622175.1. Lineage (GTDB taxonomy): Bacteria > Acidobacteriota > Terriglobia > Terriglobales > Acidobacteriaceae > JAFAGX01. The sequence goes on from DASPVV010000155.1 coordinate 49,878, forward strand.
CGGGATTTTTTGGGTGTAATGGGGGTTTAGCGCCAGTTGACCAGTTGCCGCATCGCCTGCGCGCCATTTTAATATAGTTGACATTAGCAAACATATGTATGTTATCGTCAACTGTATTGGGAGGTGCCCGTGCCAGCATCAGGCATCGACATACAGGTAAGCGCCATTCGCGCATTCAACCGCTTTTATACCCGCAAGATTGGCGTGCTGGATGGAATGGCGAGCAGCCCGTTTTCTCTTGCCGAGGCGCGAGTCTTGTATGAGCTGGCGCACCGCCAGCAGCCAACCGCCACCGACATCCGCAAGCAGCTTGGGCTCGACGCCGGATACATGAGCCGTATCCTGCGGGATTTCGAACGGCGGAAGCTCGTGCGGCGGGAGCAATCAAAGACCGACGAACGACGCAGCTTTCTTTCCCTGACCTCCAAGGGCCGGAAAGCGTTTGTACCGCTTGACGAGCGCTCAAACCGTGATATCAGCGCAATGCTCAACGAACTCTCGCCCTCGGAGCAGAAACAAGTCGTAGACGCGGTGCGGATGGTCCACAGACTGCTGGGCGACCGAGCGGAAGCGAAAACTCCCTATTTGCTTCGACAACACCAGCCGGGCGATATGGGCTGGATCGTCCATCGCCAAGCCATTCTCTATGTCGAGGAATATGGGTGGGATGGGACATACGAGGCGCTGGCGGCGGAAATTGTGGCGCGATTCATCAAGAATTACGATCCCAAGTGGGAGCGCGCCTGGGTGGCCGAAAAGGATGGCGAGAGGGTAGGTGCTGTCTTCGTCGCGAAGGAAACAGAGGAAATTGCAAAACTGCGGCTGTTGCACGTTGAACGGGAAGCGCGCGGACTGGGCATTGGCAAGCGGCTGGTTGAGGAATGTATCCGATTCGCGCGGCAGACAGGGTACCAGAAGTTGACGCTGTGGACACAGAACATTCTTCATGCTGCACGAGGCATCTACAAAAACGCAGGATTCCAGGT
>DASPVV010000156.1:0-17319 GCA_035622175.1 Terriglobales bacterium
AATGAGCAGATCCGTGCGCTCCTCGATCCCGACCAACAGAAGAAGTGGGAGGAAATACAGAGCAAGCAGATGGAGGGACATCACCACGGTGGACAAGCTCCCGCCGGGGCGCCCAATTCATCCCCGCCACAGCAATAAGGCTTATTCCGGGGGCGGAGGAAGGACCTCCGCCCGCTTTTGCGCGATCCGTCTCCGTCTGGTATCGGCAAGTCTGGTCGAACCGGTGAGCATCTGGCGCATCAACGCGGGAAACCCGTTCCGTTATGCGCGCTTGCGCCTTAACACCGTCCCGTCGCGCTTCCGTCTTAGAGGTCGCTGGATTCGATCGTTCCCAGCCTTTGCCCGGGGCAAATTTACCGGACCTTCCGGCATGCGATAGACGGGATGGATAGTCACGTCCTCGCGGAACTCAATAAGAAAGATGATGAGCACGGCCCACCCAAGCAGGGCAAGCGCCCCCACCAACAGATTCAGCAGGAACCTCGGATCCATGAATGTTTCCCCTGCTTCGCCTTTTATGCCGCCATGGCGCATTCCCATTCCGGCGTCGGATATATCTTCTTCGCCCGGGCAAGGCACGAGATCCGAACTTTAGGCTCTTGTTCGGCGTCTTGATAGCTCAATTCAAACATCTTCTGGCACGAGCAGGCGTAAAAACTCTGTAAACCGAGGTAAATCTTCGTAAAACACCAGCCATCGCAGTTCCACTGGGGAAACGTTGTCGGCAGGCGTGCTCGCCATCATCCTGATAGGCGATTGCTGAAGACTTTGGCCTGGGCAAACATGTCCCCGGTTCACCCACGCTCCTCTGCTTTGCCGAGGTCGCGTCGCCGTTTACCAACATCTCTGGAACCATCGGCGGCTTTTCCGTTAGCCCTGGATTTGCCGCTCCGGAGCTGAGAAGCATGGATGGCCAATCCAAGTGGGCACTGTTAGTTGTGTCCACTTCGGGCCTCGAATCTGTCCGGGTGTACGCCTCGAGATGGATACTATAGTGCCTTTACTAAAGTGGGGGAATAGTTGAGTAATAGCTAAAAGCAGAGGCATTTCATGAAAAGTCATCCCCTTAGGGTACTAGTCGTTTTTATGACCTTTCTGTTCCTCCATGCCTTGACACCCGGCAATTCCCTATCACAAGTTTCTCCGGTAGAGAACCAACCCGGGTCCGCGGCCTCGGTTACGACCCTTGTGATGCAGTTCGATGGTTCCTGTGTGGATATGTACGATGGGTCAACTCAACTGGGTCTAGGAGTACAAGAATGGCTATGCAACGGGGGCAGCAATCAGAACTTTGTCTTCACGCCTACTTCGAACGGCTACTACACCATACAGCCTCAATATGACGGTCTCTGCCTAGATGCCGGATCCGGCCCGGTCACCACCGGAGTCCGGATCGTGCAAAACGTCTGTTCAGGAGCGTCCAGCCAGCAATGGAAAGTGCTTCAGAATAGCGATGGTTCCTACACGATAACGACTCCCACCGGGGCAGGTTGCGTCGATGTCTATGACGGCTCCGATCTGAACGGAACCCCGGTCGACACGTATGCCTGCCACTCTGCAAGCAACCAGAACTTCATCATGGCAGGATTCACACCCAATGCATCTTCGCCGGCACCGACTCCGACTCCTCCCCCCGCGCCGGTTACCCCGGCGCCGGCTCCGCCTCCTCCCGCGCCGGTTCCAGACCCTACCCCGGCGCCGACTCCGACTCCTCCCGCGCCGGTTCCAGACCCTACCCCCGCTCCGACTCCTCCTCCCGCGCCGGTCGCGCCTGCGCCGGTTCCACCTGCTTCGCCAAACCCCGGACCGGTTATTCCCTCTCCAAGCAGCAACGCCGGAGCTCCGAGAATCTTTAACGCCTCCTCCAGTGTCAATGCGGGAGATGTGTTCACGATTCAAGGGACAAATTTTGACTCTACTACCCAGGTTTATGAGGTGGGATCGGGAGCGGCCAATTCCCTGACCATCATCAACCGCGTGGGGACCACTCAGTTGACCGTAGAAGCCCCCGCATCGATATCCGGCGGGATGAGTCTGTACGTGCTCAATAGCCAGGGCGCCAGTAATTCAGTAGAACTCAATGGAGCCATTCCTCTTCACCTCGATACCCTGCAACTGGTGCCCGGGGGTGCCTTCCGGATTCTTGGCCGAAACCTTTATGTCTCAGGCTACACTCCCACCGTTACGGTCAACGGCCAATTGGCCACTCTGAATTTGAGTGCAAGTTCCGCAAATATGCTCGTGGCCACGGCTCCCACATCGATCTCTCCCACGTCTTCTGCGGTCATCACTGTTGACAACGGGAACGGCACCGGGCCGGCTCAGCTTGACCGCCCCATCAGCGTGGTCTCGGGCTCAGGGGACCCGTTCGGTCTGGGAGTAGGTTGGGGAGGCGAGTTTGCCTTCTCCAGCCATACGATCTCGGTGAATACCCCCTGTAACGGGTCGCAAGACGACTCGAGCAACATTCAAAACGCCATTAATTCGGCTTCCGCCCAGGGCGGTGGAGTGGTGATCCTTCCCGCCGGCAATTGCATGTTGGCAAACAGTCTGGGCATGGCTTCGAATGTGGTGCTGCAGGGAGCCGGCAAAGACGTGACATTTCTTTATTATTATTCCAATTATCCAATCTGGGCTCAGGGCTTGGCCCTGGTGGGCTTGACAGATTTCACTCTGGTGAATGCCAATTCCACTGTGGAGGGTCTGCATTGGCAATTTAATACGGGCAGTTTTTTCCAAAACATAAAAATAAATACCGGACTTTCCCATCAACTCTATTTGGCCGGCAATGTAAATATGATCGTGACCCAAACCGACTTCATCCAAGGGGGATCGGTGGGGGGACAAAACCCCTATCTTTTCACCGGTTCGTCGGGATTGGTCTTCAGCAATAACACCACTACTTGGGTGGACGGGTCGCCGACGTTCTCGGCGGTTCACGACGCGTTGTTCCTCAACAATCAGTTCTACCGCAGCGCCGTCAATCAGAATGAGTCGCCGGTCATCGTAACCCACTGTTTCGTGGCAGGCTTTTCCTACCGGATTTCCATTTTGAGCAATTCCTTTAGTGTCATCAACGGTCCGGTGACCAATATCGATCGAAATGATGGGGAAACTATTTTGGCGGAAGGCAATCCCATTACCGGAAGTATCGGGACGGTGGACTCGGCTACAAGCACAACCATTACCGATCCCAACAACTCCCTCAACCTGAACCCCCTGTATGCGGCCTATGGAATCTCAGGAATACCTGGAAACTACGGTATTGCCATCGTCAACGGGACAGGCGCTGGGCAAACCCGCGAGATTGTGGGGTACTCAGGCAGCACCATGACTGCGGATCACGCCTGGGATGTTGTTCCCGATTCCACCAGCCAATATGCCACCTTTGTCTGGGGCCTCGAAAAATCCCTGATCATTGGCAATACCCTGACCGGAAATCCCCGTGGAGTTTGGCTGTATCAGATAGGGGTTCGGGAAGTGGACATTGCCGACAACACCATCACCAACGGAGGTGGAATCTACCTGAAGCCCTGGCAATCGGAAGGCGAAAACCAATTCGCCCCAATTTACAACGTCCGCATCCTGAATAACTCCATCAGTAACTCCACCGAGATCTGGATGTCATATGTAGACTTGATTTTCAACAACGTGGATAACCTCCCGCCCTACGGAATCGCCGCTCTTGGCATCGAAATCAGAGGTAATAGCCTTACGGCCAACGTTCCCAATGTCACTTCATCGACGGAGGATATGATCGGCCAGGAAGGGTTTCTGGCCATGATGAGAAACAACTACAACTCAGGACAGCTCAACAGCACTCCGGTTCTGGGGACCATCTTTCAAGCTGATCAGTGCAACAACTGCAATACAGCATTCACATTAGGAACCGGCGATTACGGAACAACCCTCATCAATACGCAACCCACGGTCGGCTCATCCAATTTTCTGGCCGATTGGCAAACTCTAGGCTCTTCCAATCCCGCTTCCGTTGGGAGTGTCCTTCAGTAGAGCCTGAGAGCTGAAAGGCCGCGTCAGACGCTGGTTTCGAGAAATAGCTCTCCTTGGTTCTACTCGAGGTCACGCGCAGCGCCTCGACTCCGCAAAGGCTTTTGAACGGCGAGGACGACTCTGTTTGTGTATAAGCTTCCGGCATCGTGTCGAGGATACCTGTCCAAATTAGGACGCATTTGTTTTCCGCTGTGCGAGGACACTCAATGATGCTGGATTTTCTCTCCCCCTTTGTAGTAGCCGATGTGGGTAATGCCTATCTCCGATTACTGGGGTAAGCTCTGGTACCCCCGAAGGTGCCATTGCCTGTAGTGGAGGGCATACTGCAATCTAGTCCAACCGGCAAACATCCCCCGAATCCGTCGGCGGGAGAGGATTGTGAAGCATCTAATTCCAAGACTGTGGCGACAGGAAGAAGGTCAGGACGTCGCAGAATATTCGGTGATGCTGGCGGTCATTCTGGTGATTATCGTTGGAACCATTCACCTGATTGGTGGAAATGCCAACAACATCTTTTCGGCGGTGGCGAGTACGATCCCGCAATAGGCGGAGCCGGAAACGGTCAATCCGCAGCCATCTCCTGGGTCTCAGGCTCGAACTCCGATAGGGGAGCTTGCGGGCGAACTTGATTCCGCAGCTCCGCTTCGAGTGACGCCAGCTGAGCTTGGATCTCCTGCTCGGCCTTCCGGCGTCGGATCACTTCGTCGCGATAGCGGCGCAAGAAGTAGTCAATCGTCTCGACCCGTATCCTGATCGAACCCGTAGGCTTGTTCTCATCGAGATCTTTAAAGCAGAAATAGGGCGTGCCGGACTGCTCGATAATGCCCTCGACAACCCCGTAGATCGGGGCGTCGTGGCCGCACTTAAAGCTGGAAATTTCAAGCGCCACCAGGTTGGGATGTCTGGCGGTAAACTTCGCCGCCCAAATCTTGTGGTTCGTGCTGCAAGAATAGGAGTTCTTCCAGGCGTCGGTAATATCAAGCGGACTGCTGATCACGCCCGCCCGCACCTCCTCGCCGAAGAGCCGCTCCAGCAAATCCTCGTCTAGAGGCAGGGTATTCTGGGAGAAGATCGGGTACCCCAGTTTCTGGAATTCCTCGAGGATCTCGTGATTGAGACCAGGATCGTGATGATAGGGGCGACCGAGCATCACGATGCCGATGCGGTCTTCCTGTTCCAGCTGATCTAGGACCTGGCGGGCACGCTTGCGGATGCGAGTCTCGTAATCTTTGAGTGCCTGAAAGCCGAGCTCGACCGCCTGGTCATTCTCTTCCTCGGACAAGCCGAGAACGGGCTGCCACGCCTGGAGCATTTGGTAGGCAAAGAGCTTGCGGTCGGCGAAGTTCAGGATGGGATCGAGGTAGCGCACATTGTGCTCGGCAAAAACGTCGTTTTCTTTGGTGAAGGCAGCCTTGACGGTTTCGGGGGTCGCCGTCACCGTGGGACAGGCGTTGGTCCCGACCAGATTGACCAGAGGCGAGTGCAACACGTCGTACATCGGGAAAAAGACCACGTTGAGCGGTTTTTTCCGGTGTTTCTCCTGGATCAGGTTGTAGACATGAGAAATCCCGATCTTCGCCGGAAAGCAAGGATCGATTGCGCCTCGGTTGGCGCCGGCGCGATAGAGTTCCGGACTGGTGTAGTCGGAATAGATGATGTTCTCCGGCTCTACCCCCAGGCTCTCCAGGTAGGCATTGAAGAGGGGTGCATAAGTGTAAATGTTGAGCACACGCGGAATGCCGACGCGCAGCGTTTTGCGACCCTCGATCAGGGCAATGCGCTCTTTCGCCGACTTGGTCCAAGCGCGGGTTGGAATGGGATCGGCAATCTTTTTCGGGTTGACCGGACGAAAGACTTCCTTCGAGGCCATGTCGACGAAGTTCGGGTGCTGCTCCTTGATCTGGTCGAGGCCGGCTTTGATTCCCTTCATCTCGCTGACATCTTCGACCGTGCCCTTTTCGCAGGTGGCAATAATCAGACGCTGTTCGCCGTGCATGAGAGGGACCTTGGTGACCTTTTGAATCGGCACAAAACTAAGGTCGGTCTTCGGTGTGGTCCTGACATCGATGAACGTGCGCAGGCAGTTGTTCTTGCAGAAGTTGCAGCGGGTGGCTTCGTTCCGGGTGGAACGGTATTCGATCTTACGAACCGCATCCAAACCGATAAAGGTTGTCTGTTGGCCATTGCGCCACAAGCGCAGCGACTCGGCCGCCGCGCCGATCGCCCCCGATTCCCCGCAGTGCTCGTGGACAATGATTTCCGGCTGCTTGCCCGCGGCACGAAAGCTATTGCGGATGAAGTCGACTTCGGCTTTGACCACGGCCAGGTTGTTCTGGGTTCCGCCCTGCAGGACGAAGCGTGAGCCGAGCGCAGCCAGATTCGGGATACTGGCTACGTAGAGAAAGACATTCTTCGGTAAAACCGCCGCCAACCCGGCCAAAATCTCCTCTGCCCTCCAGCCCTGGCGTTGGAAGTTCACGATGTCAGACTGCATGAACACCGCACAACCGTAACCAAACACAGGCATGGCTTGCGCGGAAAAGGCCAGGTCCGCATACTGGTCGACTTTCAACCCGAAGCCTTCCGCGGTCGATTGCAGGAAATAGCCGTTTCCCGCGGAACACTGGGTGTTCAGCTTGAAGTCCTTCACGCGTCCCTGATGCAGGATGATGATCTTGATGTCCTGCCCACCCACGTCGACGATCACATGCGGATCGTCGTAAAACTTCAGGGCGGATTCAGTGTGCGCCACGGTTTCGACCAGGGCCACATCGGCGTGGAGCACGTCCTTCAGGATGTCTTTGGCATAGCCAGTGGTAGCAACCCCAAGAACTTCCATTTTGGCCTTCTGGGATTCCACTTGGCCCCTCAGGTTCTCGAACATTTCGAGCGTGTCCTGGATCGGGTTTCCATTCGAGAGTTGGTATGCCTTGGCCAGAATGTCGCCTTTTTCGTCGAGCAACACGGCTTTGGTGGAGGTCGAGCCGCCGTCGATTCCGACGAACCCGCCCACCACCTGTTGGGTGGAAAAGTTGGCGGGAACAAACTTCTTGCGCCGGTAGGCCACTTTGAAATCCTCGAGCTCCTTGTCATTCGAGACTAGACCGCTCGAACCCGACTTCGCCTTCTCCTCCTGACGACCGTACTCGATGTAGTGGACCAGCTTTTCATAGCCCAGATAGCAACCGACGCAGTCGTCCTCGCTCTTGCCAAATGCCACGGCTCCCAAGGCGGCAAAGTACTGCGCGTTCTCGGGCACCTTGATCAGATCCTCAGGCTTAGCTCCGTCGGGAACCGCAACCTTGCGTTCCTGCCACATGCGCGGGATGTTGGCCTGCCAGGCTTCGCGCATCCCGCGGATAAAGCTGTTCGGCCCTCCCAGCAACAACACGTGGGGCCGCAAGGTATTCCCCCGCGTCAACACGCTGAGATTCTGCAAAACAATGGCCTCAAACAGCGAAGCCATCAGCTCGTCGGGAGGGGTTCCGACTTTTTGTAGGCTGTTAATGTCGGTCTCGGCAAACACGCCGCATTTGCCCGCCACTTTGTGCAGTTTGACTCCTTTGTAGCCCTGATCGGAGAGCTCTTTGACCGGAATCTTCAGCTTGGCATTGATCTTGTCGATCACCGCGCCCGTGCCCCCGGCGCATTTGTCGTTCATCGAGGGAATTTTTTTCTTGCGGCCGCTCTCTTCATCATCTTTAAAGACGATGATCTTGGCGTCCTGCCCCCCGAGTTCGATGACCGAATATACCTCCGGGTGAAGCTGCTCAACCGCCAAAGAGACCGCAGTAACCTCCTGCACGAACTTTGCGCCAATCTGCTCGGCAATCGAACCGCCTCCCGACCCGGTCAGAAACATGCGCGTGTTTTGCCGGTCGATGCCGATTTCGGCCTCCATGCGCCGCAGAAATTCCAGCGTCTTCTCCGGCTGCTTGGTCTCGTGGCGTTGATAGTCCCGCCAAAGAATCTGGTCACTGTCGGCATCGACCACCACGGCTTTGACCGTGGTTGAACCTACGTCAAGACCTACCATGAACTTATTCTGCCGATCGTGACCGTGCGCCTGTTGTTCGTGCATTGCTTCCTCTCTTAGTCCCTTTTCGCAAAGCAATTCCTTCGCGCCTTCGACTGCTCGACTACGCTAAGATCGCTCGGAACCGAATGCGGCGTCCTGTGCCCGCCTTCGGCGGCAAAGACTCCCCGCTCTAATCTCCACTCGCGGCCGCCGGAACCTGGATCCCCGGAACGCGCGAGCGTCGCCACGATCGCGTACTTTTATCCATGCGATCACTCACGTGCAGGATGAACTGCGCTGCCGTTCCCGCGATTCCCGCCCGATGCGGCACGTGATAGAAGGGTCGCCGCAACTCAGGATGCTCGGCAATGTACTCCCGAATCTCCTCCAGGCTCTTGCCGGTCGACTTCAGACAGTGTTCGAACTCGGCTTTTGCCTTCACCTTCGCCTCGCCGAGCGCCATCTGTACCCGGCTGTGGGCATTGACCTCGCCCTCGCCCGAGGTCTCAATCGGCAGGAAGATCATGTCTTTGAATTTATTGATCACCGCCGACTGCACTCCATCGGACTGCGAAGAAGGCATGCAGCCAAAAGGTTTCAGCGCCAACACCATGTGGCAGAGTTTGTGAACCGTGTAGTAGACGTTCTTTCCCACCTCGAGGTGTCCCTCGCCCCCGCGGGCAAACTGGTTGTAGAAAGGATGGGCGAACCCGGCCAGTTCCGCCTGCGGCACCAACTGGTGGGTGATGCCTCCGAGATGCCCAATCGTGCGGTGATAGAAGTAGTTCCAAGCTTTCTCCCCAAACCCGATGCCCCAGAGCTTCTTGCGCAGTCCCAAGTAATTCGCCGCATGCTTTTTGAGCTCGAACCACTGCGGATTGCGATGGGGGCGGTTCACCGGCCACTTGGCAATGGCGTGAGCCTTGGCTTGGTACATCAAATAGGCGACCCAGGTGGCGATCGGTTCGACCATTACTTGGGCACCTTCGCGCTCCAAAAACTCGAACATATGGAAGTTCCCGTCGCCTTCGGTGATTTGCGCCCAGAACTCGCCCGTGATCTTAACCAGGGGCTTTACTTTCGTTCGGTCGACTTCGATGCCATCCATCCGCTCCCGCGCGGTGGAGAGGGCGGCGAGATAGTCTGCGCCCCACATGTGCTCGTGCATTTTGCCGAGAACGTTGGCCGTATTGCGTAACACCTTGTTGCTCTTGAACTTAGGTTTAAGCCAGGCTGGCGCCCGCTGCTCGATTTCGAAGGAGTCCCGATTCCGCAGATCGTCACAGAGACCGTCCACCATCTCGCGGAATACCCGGTCGGTCTCGCCTTTATTCACCTCGAAGGGACGAATCTGGTAGATGAGGTCATTGATCACATCCCCAAGATGCATGGCGTTCAACATGCCCAGCCCGAAGTCAATCGTGAATTTCAGCCCCGGCTCCCCGGATGCGGCCTTGATCCCGTCGCTGTCTTTAAACAGCAGCACCCGGAAACCGTCAAACCCGGCGTTTTTCAAGGCAAAGCGATACTCCGCCTCATACATGCCGAAGCGACACGGGCCACAGGAGCCGGCCGTGAAGAAGACATAATTGTCCAAGATCTGCTGCCGTTTTAAACCTTGCTTTTCAAGAAATTGCAGGTACTGCACCAGGTTTCCCACGGTGAAGTAGGTGGGATTGCATTGACCGTTGTTCCCGAACTCCTTGCCGGTTTGGAACGCGGGCACGTCGGGCACCGGCAGTTTTTCGCAGCGGTATCCGCAGCCTTGGAAGACGGCGCGAATCAAGTCCTCATGCTTCCAGGTGAAGCCGCCAAACAGAATCGTGACTCGCCCTCTCTCCTCGCCGGTGAAGGCTCGCTCCTGGGGACGATGAAAATGGGTAGGACGCTCGAGGCCGGCAATTCTGCGCAACCGGACCCGTTCCGCCTCCAGGCGCTGCTTGATTTCCTGCTCGTTTTCAATTTGGACAAGCTGAGTGGCCATGATCTTCCTCCGGAAGCGAAATAAACGAATGTTTGGAGCTGAGTGAGTTGCCGCCTGGGAACGGTATCGCGACGGACGTAGCACGCCCGACCCGCTTCAAAGCGACAGCCGGTTCGAGGGGGTGCGACCTGCCATTAAACAGCATCGGAAGCTCCTTACTGCTTGCCACAAGGAGTTTCGCTGTTCAGGTCAGCGAGAAAGCATTTTTTTACCCGAAGTCCCGGGGCGCCTGAACCAACCAAGTAAAAATCTCCCAACCCAGCCGAGAGTTGCCCCGAACAGAAGGTTACGGTATCCGATGTTTCCTATGCAAAGCTGCCGCTGACGCCTTGGAATCTGTGGACAGCTTGCTTGAGTACCCAGTTAATGACCCTGGCATCGTTGTAACAGAAACCGAGGTTATGATTCAAGGTCGAGAAACAGTGAGTTTGGCAAGACTTCTTCATTTCGTCTAATTGTGAGACGGCGAACTTGTGGTTCTCGATTACACCCCAGTCGTGGGTGGCGGAGTACATGGGGAAACAGGGCGCCAAGGTGCCATCCACCCGAATGATGATCGAATTTTGCCCGGCGCGGCAGTTCCAAGGCCTTACCTTGCCGCGCAGGAACTCCTTCATGTCCTCGAGACGCTGCACAGAATTGACCATCTTGTAGCCGGCGCGGTTCTTTTCAATCAGCCAGTCCACCAACCCATCGACTTTCGGCCAATCTGCCGGGTAAATGAAAGTATCGTTGGCATCATAGTGCTGAAAGTGGTTTTGCTCGATCATGGGAGATTCGTTGATGTGATAATCGGTGGCAATGCCGTGCTCACGCGCAATCTCGGTCAGTTGCTGCACATCCTCCAAATTGTTGCGGCAGATGTTGATATTGAAGAACACCGTGTAGCCGTACTTATACTGCTTGCGCACCAGGTAGTCGAAGTATTTGCGCACCGGAGTTAGCGCCTTGGGCAGGCCCGGCTTCTCATCGACCGCATCCACGGCAAAATTGAAAATGGCCACCCCTGCATCCGCCAGCCGGTCGATCACGTCCGGACGCAGCAGGCGAGCATTGGTGGGCATATAAATCCAAAACCCCTTCTTGGCAGCATAGTAACAAGCCTTATGGACCAGCTGCGGGCGCAGCAGAGGCTCTCCTCCCATGAACGCCAGAACACGGCACGTGGTCGAGTGCAGCCAATCAATCGAGCGTTTGGCGACGTCCTCGGGCATGCCCTTCACGCTGTTGTCAAAGGCCCAGCAGTAATGACAATCCAGATTGCATTTCCACTCGGTAAACAGGTAGGCGATGATGGGATGAAAGGGGCCGGGCAAGACGCGCGACTTGATGTAGGGGAAAAGCCAGCCGTTCATCGCCCTCAGGATCAAGGGAGCCGTCCATCGCCTTTTGCCCGCTTTGGCCCGGGCAAGATTTTCTTCGTAGTCATCGTCCCCGGCCAGAAGGTCTGGACGCTGGGGAAATACCGGTTCGGGAAATTTCTCTTCGCCCCGGGCTGGCAACAACACCGGTTTGGGGGGCTGGGACTTGGTCAGCAAATCGTGTAATTGCACGTCTAAACGAAACGGTGGAGGAGCATCATTATGCAATTGCTCCTGAAGAGTAGGCACGCAAACACCTCCCTATCGGCAGATGTAACCGTAGATGACCACGCGGACATCTCGGATGCATCGATATTTATAATGAGTCATCGGGCAAAATGCAACGTACCCCTCCCAAAGGATCAAGACTACAACCAGCAACCAGCGGGGAATGGCAGCAACGGAGAGCCGAACCATGCCGAAGCGAAGCTTTTATGCCCTGAGCGAGCTCGAAAGCGAGCGCACCCAGGCGGGCGAGCGCTACCTTGAGTTTCTGCGCGTTCCCGCCATGAGCGCCGGAATCTATGTTCTCTCCCCAGGAGAGGCCGATCCGCAATCCCCGCACCGCGAAGACGAGCTGTATGTTGTCGTACGAGGCCGGGCTCGGATGCGGGTGGGACCGGAAGATCGAGCGGTGAGTTCGGGCGCGGTAATCTTCGTGGCGGCGGAAGTAGAACACCGATTTTACGAAATCACAGAAGAACTGCTGGTGCTCGTGTTCTTTGCCCCGGCAGAAAGCCAATAAATCATCGAATCTCGCCTGGCTGTGGGGAAATCCAAGCCTCGGAGCTCACCGCGACGCAGCCGCTGTCTTCTGCGGAACCCAGTAACTTTCTTCCCGCACAAATTCACGGCGGAAACCCACACGCTTTAGGATGCCCTTGCTGTGCTCAATCATCTCCGGATGTCCGCACAGGTAAGCAATGGCATCTTCACTGTTCAGATTCCAGCGGTCGACATACTTGCGGATAATATCGTCGACCCGACCAGTCTCGCCCGTCCACTTGGAATCTTCCCAAGGGCGACTGATCGTAGGTAGGTACTCGAACCAAGACAACTCCTGGGCATAGCGGATGAGCTCGTCGTGGTAGCCGAATTCCCAGGATCGGCTGGCCCCGTGCAAGAGGAACAGCTTGTGCTCTGCGCCAAACGTTCCCTCGTTCGACTGGCGGCGCAGGGTTCTCAGATAGCTGACAAACGGCGCAACCCCCGTCACCGTGCAAATGAGAAGGTGATGCCGCGGACCACTCTGAACATCAAGGGTAAAGCGCCCCTTGGCTACCTTTCGCATGAGGAGTTGGTCGCCAAGTTGCAGCTGGTAGAGCAGGGGCGTCAGGTAACCGTCGGGAACCAGTTCGAAGAAAAACTCCATTTCGTTCTCAAACGGAGCCGAGACGATCGAATAAGGGCGCTCCCACCGCTTTTTGTCTGGGCCTTCGACTCCCAAGGTGGCGTACTGCCCGGGAACAAACGTGAAATTGCCGTCGGGACGCAGGCGGAGGGTCCAAAGCGTTGGCGAAAGATCTACGCGTCCGGTGATCCTCGGGTGATAAAACTTCTCTTCGGACGCACTCATGCTCACCTCGTGCGGGCAATGCGTGCGCGTGGGTGCAGTGTACTCAAAACTTAGCTCCGCGCGATAGGCAATTCTGACAAAACTCCACCCGGGACGCTCGACGAACGGCGAGCTCCGTTCGGCGGCCGAAACAACTAGAGCGGGGAGATTGGTTGCCCCCTGGGGAGGCGCCAGCCGTTTTTGAAAATGCCCTGCTTCGCGGGCTATCGCGAACCCTGGGGTCTTCCCCCGGAAACCGGCTTGCGGCGGCTATCTCCCGCAATTCTGCCAGTTACCCCTTATCGCGGACAAACGACAAAAATTCCGCGGCCGGCGTCTAATAAACTTGATAGCATCAGAAGGAGTAGTTGCCCTCTATGGAGAGAAACGCAGCCCAATTCGGCGGCGGAGGCCCTGCGCTGGCGTCGGCCATTGCCGGGCTTTATGAAAGGGGCCGGGCACAAGAATTTGGGCTGACGCGAGAATGCTTCGCTCAGATCCTCGAGGAAATCCGCAGAAAGTACCTCCCGCGAGCAGCGTCGGAGACTGAGATTCTTGCCCTTTATTCGAGCCTACATGTGGAGGAGTTGGTGCTGGCGCGCGCCTGTGCCGCTGGCGAAGAACGAGCATGGGACGTCTTCTTGACGCGCTATCGCGAGAAGTTGTACGACATCGCAAACTATCTTGCCAGGGACGCCTCCATGTCTCGCGAACTGGCCGATTCGATCTACGCGGATCTGTACGGGATCAGGGAGCGCAACGGCGAGCGCGTGTCCAAGCTGGCCTCCTATATGGGCCGGGGTTCGCTCGAGGGCTGGCTGCGCACGGTGATGGCGCAGGAGTACATCAACGGGTATCGGCGCCGCCGTCGACTGGTCAGTCTCGACGAGGAAGCGGAGCAGGGCGTGCAATTTGAGGCGGCCGCGCCACCACCGGCAAAGGCAGTCGACCCATGCCTCGAGGCAGCGACGGACGAGGCCTTGGCCGAACTGTCTTCGGAGGACCGTTTTGTTCTAGCCTCTTACTATCTGGACTCGCGTACGCTTGCCCAGATTGCGCGCCTGCTCGGGGTACACGAATCCACCATCAGCCGCAAGGTGGATAAGTTGGCTGCCGTGCTGCAAAAGCGGATTCTGGACGGCATGGAGCGCCGAGGCATGAGCCGCCGTCAGGCTAAAGAGGCCCTCGAGGTGGATGTTCGGGACCTCAAAGTCGATGTGCGTACCCTGCTGCAAGGAGCCGCATCTCCGCCGTTCTTCGATAAGAAGGCTGAAGGCCCGTTAACCAAGGGGCGAGATGAACAACGACCGGTAGAGACTTAGCTGGTCCGGCCCAACAGAACTATGGCAAAACTGCCCACCTCGATCGTCGAACGTCTGCGAGCCACCGAGAAGCTTTCCGATCACCTAGATCCCGATCTGATCAGCGCGTGGGTCGAGAATTCCCTGAGCCGAGCAGACCGGGCTCGTGTGTTCGAGCACCTTGCCTACTGTGGCCGATGTCGCGATGTCAGCGCGCTTTCCCTGCCCGACCCGGCTGAGGTCGCAGTGTCCCCCGCGACTGTCTCTGCCTGGTTAGGCTGGCCGATCTTGCGCTGGGGCGCAATGGCGGCTTGCGTGCTCGTGGTTGGCGCAGCCATCACCTTGCGTCACCGGTCTGCTTCAGGACCGCGCCAACCGGCTGGCCCGGAGATTGTCGCCCTCGAGCCCCAGCCATCCGCTGCCTCGCCCATCTCGTCCCCTGCGCGCACGGTCACGGAGAAGCGGGATGAAACCCGGAAGAGTGTTCCCGGGAAGCAGGAACCCGGTTCGCCACGGGCGTTCGCTGAAAAATCTGCTGCCCCCTCCGGCCAATCCCTCGCAGGAAGCCAGGCCGCCGAGGAACAGACGGTTGAGTCGGCCCACGGGATGGCTGTTACCAGCTTCCCGGGGCCGAGCACGGGGCTCGACGAAGGGGTGCCAGGGCGAGCCAAGAATGCTCGCCAGGTGTCGGGCAACGCGACGCTTGCGAAGGCGGTCGATGGGCGAGCGCCCCAGGCGGCCGGCGCGATACCATCGCCGGCTGATTTCGAGGCTGGTACGGCACAAAAGCCAGTTCCCCGCTGGACGTTGGCTTCAGACGGCACGCTCGAGCGCTCGTTTGATTCGGGCAATACCTGGGAGACAGTTCCGGCTCCCAGTCACGCTAGATTCTATGTTCTCTCCGCCCATACCATGGATATCTGGCTGGGCGGTTCCGCCGGTGCGCTGTATCACTCTTTCGACGCCGGCGAGCACTGGGTTCAGGTGCAACCTGTGGTCAATGGTCAGCCTCTGACCGAAGATGTGATCGAGATGGAGTTCACCGATCCCGAGCATGGCGTCGTCACCACCCCCACCAACCAGAAATGGGTGACCGAAGACGCGGGACAAATCTGGAAGAGAAAGTAACTCCCCAGCGCGCGCCTGAGCCTTGGGGAAACTCAAGTGCGTCCTCGACCAGCCGCCAATTACCAGGGGAAATTACCAAAGTGACGTTTACAGCGAATCCGCCTCAGGCTACTATCCAGTCGTGGTTTGGCAGTTCTGGGGGAGGGCTGCCGGGCGTCCTGAGATAATTCAGGGCGCTTTTTGTATTTGGGGCGAATTCGGTCGTCGCCCTTCGCCAATCCCTGTCTCCGGGCCACTTCTGCGACCTTTCCAGGTGTCGAGCATCCAAGAGAAGTGCTAGAATTCACGAGTACTCATCAGGTTTCGCCCGGCGGCCTAGCCGGGGGCGGCCCGAGGGAGGCGTATGGCGGGAAATGGAATCATAGAAATCACTGACTCGAATTTCGACCAGGACGTGCTTAAGTCGGAAACTCCTGTCCTGGTTGACTTTTGGGCAGCCTGGTGCGGTCCTTGCCGCGCCATCGCACCCATCGTTGACGAGCTCGCTGCCCAGTACCAGGGCAAAGTGAAAGTGGGCAAGATGGATGTGGACCGCAACAGCGCAACCCCAATGCGTTACGGCGTCCGCGGTATCCCCACGCTGCTGGTATTCAAGGGCGGCCAGGTCAAAGAGCAGATCGTAGGTTACGTTCCCAAAGAGCACATCCAGAAGGCCATCGACAAACACCTCGGCTAGTCTGCCATTGACAGGATAGGGGTCCTGGTCTGCTAGGCCCGCAGGCCTTGCGCGAAGCCCCCCGCAGGCGGCAACCACGATGGTTCTGGCTTTCTGGAAATCAGTGGGAGTCGAGGATCAGTACTTTCGTAACACACCGATGACCCTCCCCTGCACTTCGACTGTGGCTGCCGGCACGATCAACGGCTGCATGGCGGCGTTCGAAGGTTGCAGGCGGATGCTGTCGCCTTCGCGATAAAGGCGCTTCAGAGTGGCCTCTGACCCCTGCACCAGGGCAACCACGATATCGCCATTGTGCGCCGACTTGGTTTTCTCGACCAGCACATAATCGCCGCTGAGGATGTGCTCGTCCTGCATGGACTCGCCTCTTACTTCGAGCACGAAGACTTCTTTGGAGCGCACAAAATCCGCCAGGGAAATCGTCTCCGGATTCTCCACCGCTTCGATGGGCTGGCCGGCAGCGATGCGTCCCAACAACGGCAACACCATGTGCGCATTCGTGCTCATGACTTGCTTCAGGCGACCCTTGGGCTGCAGCAGATCAATCGAGCGGCTGCGGTTGTAATCGCGCCGTAGCAGTCCCTTCTTTTCGAGGTTGGTAATGTGCTTGTGGACGGTGGCCAGAGAATTCAGATCGAGGCCGATGCGAATCTCATCATAGGATGGGGAATAACCGTTGTGCTGCACGAAATCCGCGATGAAGTCGTACACCTGCCGTTGCCGTCTGGTGATTGCCATGCCCCCATTGTAAGCGAATAAAAGGCGAAGTCAAGCGGCGACGCTGAAATCTTATGGAACCCTGCCGACGGCGGCATCATCGATTGCGGTTGAGGGAGCACATGACCGAAAAGATCAGCAAATCCGAGCAGCAATGGAAGAACCAGTTATCTCCGGAGCAATACCATGTCACCCGACAAGCGGGCACAGAACCACCCTTTACCGGCAAATACTGGAACTCGAAAGAGAAAGGGATTTACAGCTGCGTGTGCTGCGGAGCGCCGCTGTTCAACTCGGAAACCAAGTTTGAGTCAGGAACCGGATGGCCGAGCTTTTGGCAGCCGGTGGACGCTACGGCCGTATCGGAGCACAGCGACCACACCCACGGCATGACTCGTACCGAGGCCCGTTGCGCACGTTGCAATGCGCACCTAGGCCACGTTTTTCCGGACGGTCCTGCGCCCACCGGCTTGCGTTATTGCATGAATTCGGCTTCGCTCGAGCTAAAGCCGGAAGAGAAGAAATGAGGTCAAGCGGTCTCGAGAAGGCACGGGTCCGAAGCTAGGCT
>DASPVV010000157.1:0-4284 GCA_035622175.1 Terriglobales bacterium
TATCGACGATGTGGTGGGCTTCGTCGATGTGATGAAGAGCGCGATCCCGGAGACCCCGAACCGAGGAGTCATCTTCTTCTCGGGCGATGTCATTGTGAGCCTTATCCAGGAGTTCCTGGGCACGACGGAAGCGGCCCGTGCGGTCCAGTCCCGCATCAACCGATGGATGATCGTTCAAGTTCTTGCCGTCGTCAATCGCAGCACGCTTAATTTCGTCGATGGCTTTGTCGATCTCGTTGATGGCGTGCTCTTCCTCTTTGTCCATGTGATGAGTGGCAGCCAGGCTCTCCAGATGTGCGCGGGCGTGCCGCAGGTCGGTAAGCGCGTGCAGGTATGCCGGATGCCTTCCCGGTTCGTCAGCAAAGCTCAGGACGGCGCAGGCGGCAACAACAAACATGAGCAGGGGGCAATGTCGTGCAGTTCTCATAGTTTTCCTCGAAGCCTCTCGGTGGAATGAAACTTTCATTCGTAATTCAGTCCGAGCCTACAGGTTTAGACTCACTGAATTCTATCCGCCCGTCGAGGCAGGGCAAACTAACATCGGTACAAGGGCTTTCGTATCGCTGGTCGAGTTTGCTAGAGCTAACGTGCGAGAACAGATCAGCCATGGCGGCGACGCTCAGATCTTTGTCCCGCACCGTGATAGTGAATCCGTGGCACGGATGAAATTCCATCGCCGACCGAAGTGGTTGGCGAAATATCCCCATTGTGCTCGAAACCCCGCGGGGATTTTGAGTCAAATCGCCCGATTCCAACAGTCGCGCTTTTTCGAAGGCCCTCCAATATTGAAGTTGAATATGAACCGTCTGCTATGGGCCTGAAAGAATATTTCGCCCGGACCGATAATTGTGGCAAGCTGGAGATATGGCAAAGGCGTACAGAACTGATGTGCTCGGCAAAAAGAAGTTTCAAGAGGAAATCCAGCAGCGCAGTGCTCTCAAGCCCGAGCGTGTGCCGTGCCCGTTATCTGGTTGCGAGTGTACTTATGAGATGTACGGCTCCAGACCCGCAACCCTTGCGGAGCACGTAGCGATTCTCCAAAACCGGGTCAAGCGCGAACATCCCGATCACACCAGCGAGGTGCTCGCCGTGAATGAATTTCGAAAAGTGTCGAGGTGAACACGTGAACAAATGTGCTGGCGAATCGTCACTGAACTCGGATACCTGTTGTTACATCGCCATTGCACGCATTGAGGGTGAATGAGCCAATTGCTTGGTTCTCGAACCGCTTAAGCTATCCTATGATTTTTGACACTGGCGTGGATGACCACGCAATCTTGAGCGTCCCAGTTGAAATGGGGAAAGGTGTTGTTTCCACAACCCGTGGAGGTGCGGCCCCTTCGCAAGATTAGAGTATGTCTTCCACCATTCGCCTCGGACATTTGCTGGCCCTGCTAGTGCTCCTTCCCGGGTGCAACACCCTAAATCCGCTCTGTGGGAGTGCACGTCCTGTACCTGTGCTCAATTCCGTATCTCCGACGACGATTGCATTTTCGCAAGTGCCAGCAACGTTCTCTTTGATCCTGACGGGTAGTCAGTTCGTCTCTTCGTCGGTCGTTATGTTCAACGGTACCACGGTGCCCACTACAGTAAACAGCAAGTCTCAACTTACAGCTACCGTTACATCCTCTCTGATTATGGGTCCCGGGAGCTACAGCGTTCAAGTGCAAACTCCCGCAGGGAATTCCGCTGACTTCGGCTGCTCAAGTGGCGGCAAAAGTGCAACCCTGACACTGACTGTCACTTAAACTTGGCGGAGCCCACGAGGCCCGAAACATCCGTCCCGGTCAATCGGTGAAACAGTGCGCCGTGAAAAGGCGCTGGACTTCAGCGGGTGCAACTCCCGCCCGGGGAACTGGTTCGCTCCACCCGGTAGCAATCGAAGCGGCAGCGGAGGCAACGAAGCTGTCGGAGCTTTCGGTGGAGAGGGTCGCTAGGCGACTCGGCGAGCGTACAGGCCATAACTTGATTGAACCCCGAAACAATAATTGCAGGAGCCGACCTGACCGCCTATGGTCAACTACGGTTTTCGTTGGCGACTTGTGACGTTGATTCGCTCCGTCCGGCAAATCTGAAAATCTTTCGTCAACGGATCAGGTAGAATGCGCTGAGAACTCGGAGTTGTGCCGAATTCCTATGAGAGTTAGTCTTCCGGTGCTCGCGTTGATGCTGTAAGTCTATAAGCGACTTTCTCGCTCTGAGTAGACATTTTCTATCCCACCAAAATTATTGGATCACCTCGCGCCCCACAGCAAGATTCAACTGGCTCGCAGCAGTCAGATAAGCACCGATCAATTGCAGATAGGCTAATTGAACCACGCGATAATCGCTTTGCGCATTCAGAAAGTCGATCAAGGATGCTCCTCCGTGCTGATAAGAATAGGTCACGGTGTCACGCACGCGCGTCGCCTGATCTCTGTACTTCTCCTTGTATGGCTTAAGCAACGCAATGCTGCTCCGCAACTGCTCATAAGCGGAATCCACATCGCTGAAGACCTGCGCTCGCGACGCATCTGCGGTCTCCCGGCTACGATCAATGTCCAGCAAAGTGCGCCGCTTCTCCCCCTGGTTCCGGTCAAAAATGCGCAGGGGAATGCTGAAACCGAATCCTACGTATGGATCGAGCGGTGGATTGGCTCCCGCATCGACGGAGAAGGTCGGATCGGTCGAGCCATTGGCGATGGCTAACCGATGGTCCGTCTTTGCCTTCTCGATCCCCTGCAGGGCGGCCCTTAAATCCGGCCTATTGTCCAGAGCTATCTGATGAAAGTCATCGAGCGGCTGCAGCGCCGCACTCCAGTCGAAATTTCCTGTCACGTCGAACTGATCAACGGGAGTACGTTGGTTGAGCAACTGCAGGAGCTGAATTTTCGCGGTGCGCAGATTCACGATGGCCGCCTGGATCTCGACCTCGTACTGGACGCGCAGCAGTTCGATCCGATCCAGGTCGACCTGCGCGATATCGCCGTCTTTGAAACGGTTGCGGCTGATCTCGATGATCTTGTCGTAGTATTCGAGATCGGCCTCTGCCAACAGTAAGACCGCCTTCGCCTGCAGCGTTTGCACAAACGCATTACGCAGGTTGAAGATCAGATTGCGCTCCAGGTCGGAGTGCAGAGATGTAGTGATCTGTGTGTTTTCTTTCGCGTCTTCCAGGCGCAGCTCACGCTTGTGCCGTCGCTCGTGCAGGTAACTGAGCGTTCCCTCGTTGAGCGCATTCTCGAACGGTCGATAACCTATATTTGAGGCAGTTCCGAGCGGTGCCGAAAAGGCGTTCGTATAAAACGGATAAAGCTGGTCGAGCAGATACGTCATGGTGAGGTTAGGCCGTAGGGAGGCGGTGATCTCCTCCGCCTTGGCTTCATCGATGCCGATTGCGTCCGCCCTCAATGCTGGGTTGGCTGCTTCGAATCTGGCCTTCACCTGCTCCCAGGTAAGGGCTTGCTGTGCAGCCGCGGGCAGGCCTGAAGCCAGCATCGCGACAAGCAGCCCTGCGACGCGCGGCCCCGACAATGATGCAACCCGCAACCGCGGAGGCTCGCGCTCGGAGGTTGTTCGAGAATGAAGGCGAGGCTTTTCCATCAGCTTTCGAACTCCGGTTCCGGCGTTGGCAAGACATCGTCTTTCCTTGCAATCCAGACGTAGAGCGTTGGCAGCAAGAAGATGCTCATGACCAGATCGGCGATCAATCCGCCCACGATCACAATGGCAAAGGGACGTTGCGAATCCGAACCGATACCGTGCGAAGTAGCTGCCGGCAGCAGTCCCAGGGTCGCCACCAGCATGGTCATCATGATGGGCCTCAGTCTCAGCACCGCACCCTCCACCGCCGACTCTTCGATCGGATGCCCGCGCGCGCGCAATTGGTTGATGTACTCGAGCATAATGACGCCGGTTTGCACCGAGACGCCGAAGAGTGCAAGAAATCCGACTCCGGAGGAGACGCTGAAGTTGGTGTGGGTTACCAGCAAGGCGAGCAATCCTCCGATGCGGGCCATCGCGACGTTGGCCAGGATCAACAGCGCCCACTTGAAGGACGTGAACATCACGTAAAGTACGATGAGGATCAGTAGCACGGTAAGCGGCACGATGAGGAGCAGTCGCTCTTCCGCGCGTACTTCGCTTTGGTATTCCCCTTCCCACCCGATGTGATACCCACGCGGAAGCTTCACTTGGGCGTTTACCTTATCAATCGCCTCTAGAACGGCATCCCCCAGGGCGCGGCCACGCACGCTGTACTTGATGGCGACGTATCGCTGGTTGTTTTCGCGATAGATTTCAGAA
>DASPVV010000158.1:0-5856 GCA_035622175.1 Terriglobales bacterium
AAGCGGCTGCCAGCTTTGGCCGCGCCGGTGATAGTTCTGGCTATGGCGTGCTGGGGGGGATGCGGCGGCGGTTCATCGTCAAGTTCCCAGACGACGGGAACGCCATCGGGGACCTACACGGCGACGATCACTGGAACTTCCAGTAGTTTGAGCAACAATACCTCTGTCACAGTCGTGGTTCAGTGAGCGGGGGAACATGAAAGCCACAGTTGTCTCTCTCTGGGGGGCTTCCTTCCGCCCTTGGCGGAGGGGCAAGGTTATTCCCAAGGGTAAATGCGAGATCGGCAGTGCAAGTGTCGCACTGGCAATTGTCACTTAACCAGTCGTTCCACAGACTGATCTGTCGCTTTGGCTGATCCGGGAGAGTATCCTCCCTAAACTGGATTACATTTTTCCATGCCGACAACTTAGGCTCAGTCGCAGAACGATTCGTTCGCGGCATCACGCAAAAACTGGATGCGCGATATGTGACCATAGATAGAGTCGTCGAAAGCGCCGTCGCGGCGGATCAAGTGTGTTCCTGAAGGTAGGATAAGTGCAGCCGAAATTTAACAGATTGGCCAGGGAAGGCCGCTGGCAGTGGCGGCAAGGGTCTAGACAGAGTGATGCCGTTTAGAGTGGACTGGTCGACGGCATCGTCGCCGGAACTGGAGACTACGTTCATTTCAGAGATGGTTCCATCCTTCAGGATCACAAGCTCCAGCGTGATGTCCTTTGGACTACCGAACCGAAGATTGCTAACCGATGACATGAGGTTCTTGCGAATCGCTTCCATCAAGTTTTTGAAATAAGGACTGAAGTCCACTCCCATCGAGTTGCCAAGAGTACTCAAGCTCGATTGCAGGCGAAGAATGCTAGCCGAATTGCCGGATGCGCTGGCCGATGGGGCATCGCCCGCTGGGCGAAGTTTCGGCGTGGAAGAGCTATCGGAAGGTGAATCGGTTGGAGCATTTTGAGCAGGCAGGATCAGCGGTGCCACGGCTCCCTCCGAAGCCGATTCACTCTGAAGCTTCCGGAAAGTGCTGAGAAACTGTCTGAAGTGATCGGCGTTAGTCTTTTCACCAGGATCTCGCGCCCACGCGCTAGCGCGTCGGGCCGCCAAATCTGCTTCGTCGACCTTGTCTTGGTGGATGAGCACCTGCGCCAGCGCGAGCTGGTATGTGGAGTTCGCCGGCTCGAACGCTACCGCCTTCTGCGCCAGGGTAAGCGCCTCATCCAGGTTCCGATTGCCGGCTGCAAGGTGCACGGCAAGCAAACTGTAGGGGGGTGCGAACTCGGGGCGTAGGGCAATTGCGCGACGAAGGTCGTCTTCGATTTGGGGATCGCTTGCTCCCATGCCGGCGTTTGATTTCAAGTAAGCCCGGAGGTAACGAGCGGACCAATTCTGGGGATCGAGAGCAATGGCTTGGGAAGCGGATTCCACAGCTTGGTCATGCTGACCCTCGAGAAACTCATCTGCCGCGAGATACTGGTGCGCCAAGGCGATCTTTGGATCATGCTGCAAAGCTTCGTTCAAGATTGCCTTTCCTTCCTCATACCGACCGCGAACAACCGCAAACCCGCCCCGATATGCCGAGGCTTCGGCATCGGAGAGAGTACGGAATTTCATCTCATCTTCATTGACTCGTGGTGCGGGATACTTCAAGTACTGAAACGACGGGCTTCGAATGTAGGTTTCGAGATCAGACTGCAACTTACGTACATCACCGAATGCTATTCTCGCGGCTTCATCGGGATCACTGACCTGAGTAAGTGCATTCACATATGCATCTAACATGGGTCGATGGGCCATGCGATTGCCGCCCAGCAACAAGTAATGACTCAGCGCCCATGATTCCGCGTAGAAAACGGACGTCTGGTTGGCTTCGTTGTAATAAGGCGACGAATGGTTAACTTTGAAAAGGACGTCCAAAGGAATCAAGGTTGTGGTTTGCAGCGCATGGAGCAAGAGAGGGTCAACCTCCCCCATATTCACAGCATTCTCTGTGATTTCTGTGTGACCATAGAATTCCGCGAGACCTTCCGCAAGCCACACCGGCAAATTAGGCACGTAAGGCACACTGATGGTGTGGTAGTACTCGTGGTAAATCGTTTCGTAAGGGTTGAGTCCGCGCGCATCCAGCTGCACAGCCGCATAGAAATCGTTCAGCCGCGCAGCAAAAAAGCCGGCCGGGTGAGAATGGGCTTTCGTCCAGTACTCCGGAAGCAGCTCCCGCATCGAGCTCTCATCTTTCACCGCCAGAATCGTGACCAGGGGGCTAGGGTGCCGATTGGCATTTTCGAGCAATTGCCGGAAAGCAGTGCGAATCTGCTCGAACTCGACCGCAACCTTGCGGGCTTGCTTCTCTCCCGCATTGCTGACCACGATGAAATTGGGGCTCCGAACCTCGACCCACGCTTGCTCTTTGGCTGGGCATAGGGAAGAGAACAGAACAACCATACTCGAGAGGGCGGCGGGACAGAGGCGGCGCATACTGAACCGGCTGGTTAGCTTAGCGCAGGACCTTCGATTTATCTACAGGAAAATACTCGCTACGTCACCTTGGGCCTCCGGTTGCGTCGAACCGAGTTCAACTCCTCTCGAGAGCAGGCTAGAAGGAGCTAACCGGAAAACTCGCTGCTGCCTAGGGCCGCTGGCGGCGGGCCGCAAACCCGGCTTGCCCCGGCCTTGCCGAACATCCTGCCGACAACCAGATTGTGTTGTACATAAGCACTAGCAGATCAAGGCACAACATGACCCTGAAGGTTACAATGCAATACCTTAGGGGCATTTCCTATCACACCTCTCAGTCTTCGAGCGCACATTTTTGTGTGTTTTTCGAAACTTTGACAGATAATGTGGGTTGCAAAACGTTGGGAGTCGCCCTCGCCGTCATTTGTGCTTCAACAGGATTCATGCCACTTAGATATCCATTAGTCTACTAACTGCGTCGGTGCTCGGCAGTAGATTGAAGATCTGCGAACTTAGGAGTTCTGGCCATGAGTCGTGCGGGTTCGCCTATCACCTATGTTTCCCTTGGTTTGCTATTCTTAGCGGTTTCTGCGCGCGCACAAGTCACTTTCTTCCAACCGTCGACCTCCTACGGAGGCACGGGTTCTCTATTCACGGCGGATTTTAATGGGGACGGCAAGCCCGACCTACTGAGCGGTTCGCTGGTGGAGCTCGGGAATGGAAATGGGACCTTCACCGCCGGCGTTACCGTACCGGGCACGCCGCTGGCGGTAGCTGACTTCAATGGGGATGGTACGCCCGATATTCTGGAGCAGGGAACCGGGACACTCCTGGTTCTATTAGGCAACGGTAACGGGACGTTTCAGTCGCCGATCAGCACCAGCAGTGGCGCAAATCTCAGCCCAATCGCAGCCGGCAATCTGACGGCAACGAGCGAAGCAGATGTGGTCGGCGCCTACAATGGCTCCCTGTATGTCTACCTTAGCAACGGTAACGGGACGTTTGCCGCGGGAGTTCCTTACAACCTGTCGCTCGCCTCTGGCGAATATGCCGTTAACATAGTCCTGGGTGACGTCAACGCAGATGGAAAAACGGATGTCACGGTCATAACCCAAGGCGGCTCTACCGGCGCTGGACGGATCATTGTTTTTCTGGGAAACGGTGATGGTACCCTCAAAACTCCGCCGCTGACCTCGACCGGCGCGTATGCTTCTGGAGGATTTCAGGTATCCGCCGTTGAAGCCACCTTTAATGGGGGCAACTTTCCCGATCTCGTCATCGACTCTCAACAAGGCGTCTGTAATCCAACCTGTTCGATTGGCTATAACATCTCGTTGCTAGTCGGGAATGGAGACGGCACGTTCAAGGCACCGACCGTCGCCATTGCGGGAGTCAACGGAGCGCTCGCTGTCGCTGACTTCAACGGAGACGGGAATCTGGATTTGGCCGTCGAAGCTGACCCCACCGTCGCCGAAGTCTACCTGGGAAATGGCGCAGGTGCATTTTCAAACTCCAGTAGTTACGTCCTTAGCCTGCCGGGGTTCCCGGGCATGACCATTCCGAGCTACATGGCCGTCGCCGATTTTAATCTCGATGGAAAGCCGGACATCGCGGCGGGTAACGTCGTACTCCTGGGAAATGGGAACGGGACATTCCAGGGCGTTCAATTGGGAATCTCGCCGGACACTGCCGGCCCCATCGCCATTGGGGATTTCGCGAACAACGGTATACCTTACGTGGCCATGCTGTCGAGCGGAGTGATAGACGCGCAATACGTCTACTCCGTCGACATTTTCAGTAATAACGGCGGCGGTTTGTTGTCGCTGATCAACACCTACCCGCTGCAAGCAGCGGGCTCTGGCATAGTTGCTGCAGACCTGAATGGAGATGGCAATCTCGATCTCGTGGTGACCAGCACTGATTCAACAACCCAAAATTGGAGTTACAGCGTTTTGCTGGGCAATGGGAACGGCAGTTTTCAGTCGCCTGTCTTCTATGCACAAGGCATCGTAGGTAATGCGAGTAGCCCCCCCATCATCGGCGATTTCAACAATGACGGAAAACCTGACTTCGCCGTACAGGCCGGCACCCAGTCTGTGGCAGTTTTACTGGGGAATGGCGATGGCACCTTCGCCAATCCGGTCTATTATTTCGACAACGGTGCTGCTGCCATAATGGCAGCCGACTTTACCGGCAACGGCAATCTGGACATTGCAGCCGGCTCAAACGGGCAGACGGGCATTCTCTACGGCAACGGTAATGGCACATTCCAACCCGTCGTCTTCCCTCCAAGCCTAAACAACTTTGTGGCAAGATTTACCGGCGATTTCAACAATGATGGCAAGCCCGACTTGTTCTCAGGGACACAGGTTGCCTTAGGGAACGGCAACGGTACCTTCACCCTCGAGACTCCCATCTCTTGTCCCGCGGGAGAAAGCTGTACGGCGTATACCATCGGCGACCTCACTGGTGACGGTATTCTGGACGTCCTTTCCTGGTGGGGGGATCAGCCTGAGGGAACCGGCGTTTTCCTGGGAAATGGCAACGGCACTTTCGGTCCCCTTATCGACATAGCCGGCTATCTCGGTTCCCGCTCAGCAGTGATCATGGACATGAATGGCGACGGCAAGGCGGACATCGTTTTTCCAATGTCGGTCTCATATTACGTACCGTCGCTCGTAGTCAATGGAGTGGGAGTCCTGCTCAACACAACGCCACCAAACTTCGTCCTGTTGCCATCCCCACTTACACCGGCAACAGTCACGGCCGGGAACTCAGCGACCTCGACGGTCGCAATTACGCCGACCTTTGGATTCAACAGCACCGTGACGCTCTCCTGCATTGGACTGCCGAGCGCAGCGAGTTGCGCTTTCAGTCCGGCTTCCATCGCGAACGCCTCGGGCACATCGAACCTGACGATCACGACCGGTTCGAGCACCCCGGCAGGTACGTACTCGGTAAAAGTTCAGGGAACCTCGGGCTCGCTGGTGAACAGCGCAACCGTGTCTCTAGTGATCCAAGGTCCACCAGATTTCGCGCTTGGTCCAGCATCCGGGGAATCGACCTCGCAAACCATCACCGCCGGGCAAAGCGCCAAATACAACTTGATGGTCACGCCGGCAGGCTCGTTCACCGGGACGGTCAACCTGAGCTGCAGCATTAAGCCGGCGGTGACGCCTGCGGCCACCTGCAGCCTCTCGAGTTCGTCGGTGAAGATCACGGGCAGCAGTGGTCAGCCGGTCACGGTTACGGTAGGGACGGCAGCAGCCACCGCGACGGGCACGATCTCCGATGTTGACTTTCCGGCGAGATGGCTGGCCATGGCGTGGATGGGCGGGTTATTTGTCTCGGGATGGCTGTGGCTGCGCAACCGCAAGCGGCTGCCAGCTTTGGCCGCGCCGGTG
>DASPVV010000159.1:0-12134 GCA_035622175.1 Terriglobales bacterium
GCACATCAATACGCGAAGCGAGCTGAGATCACAAGCCTCCAGGCTTTCCTTGGAAAGCCTCCCGGCGCGCAAGCAATAGTCGTAGGCGAAGTTGGGGGCAGCCGCCGCAGTGGCGTGATAGGTCGTGATCGCATTGAACCAGAGGATCGGCCGCTGAATGAAATCCATGGGAGCGAACCCATAGGTCGTGCCACCTTTCAGTGCCGGATATAGGTAGCACCCGATGAGTCCCATATCGTGATACTGCGGAAGCCAGGAAACGACGACCGGCGCCGGATGGTCGATCACAAGCGAATAGGTATTCAGGATGTTTTCGTGCGTCACGATCACGCCCTTGGGCTCCATCGTCGAACCCGACGTGTACTGGAGAAACAAGATCTTCGGAGGATCGACAGGTGGTCGGTCGCAAATCCCGTCCACGAAATCTTCCGTGGCGATCCACGGAAGACCGGAAATGTAATCTAGGTCGACGCCCGACGCCGAGACTCCACGTCTGGCGAGATTCGTCTTGAGAGATGCGTGGCAATCTCTGCTCGTTAAGATCCCAGCCGCCTGGCAATCCTTTGCGATGTGCACTATCTTGTAGAGGGCGCTCTGGAAGCCGCGCGAACTGGGGGGATAGACCGGCACGGGGATCAATCCAGCGCGCACGCAACCAAAAAATGCGCAGATCATTTCGAGCCCCGGCGGGTAGGCAAGCAGCACCCGATCGCCCGCCTCGAAACGACCTTCTTTCCGCAAATGTCCGGCGATCGCTTGCGCTCGGTGGAGAAACGACGCGTAGGTGTGGGTTTCGATCGAATCGCCGTTTACGTCAAGGTACGAATAAAGTAGTTTGTTCGGGTGCTCGTTTGCCAGCCTATCCAGGTGGTTCAGAATTGATGCCGTCATCAATCAGCGATCCTCCAAGATCAAATAGAACGTAAGTCGGTAAAACGAAACATCCGTCGCCAGAGCGAGGGTGAAACACGATTGAGTCTCAAGGTGCAGACCGGAAATGCGGGCCGACTGTGAGAAATATACGCCTTTTTTCTGCAGTATAAGGGCCGATCGACTACCTGGGGAACGGATGTTCTCCCGTGCGCCGCACAGGGGCCCCGTTCGCCACGGTTCATGGGTTGGTACATTAGCAAAGCATTTGGACAACGCCATCCATCATCGCTTCCCTGGATGAGCTGCACTCAGGTTTTGTCCGTTCCGAATTTTAATGATTGCCCTTATAGGCTCGCAGTACATACTTCTGCGAGACCGTCGACGCCGCGGCACGACTTTCGCCGCGGGTCAGGGCCATTCGTGTCCCTTGTGAAACGCGTCGGGTTCAATTTACCATGTTTGCGGAGGCGCCGATGACGTTCGAGACCGCAGCGGTGATTCCTCGAGAGCCGGAGATATCGGATCTTGTACCATCGGAAACCTCTGGGTCGCCGATTCTCGAGCCGGTCGGTAGTTCTTCCTTCCCGAAAGTCTTACGTAGCCGCCTGGATCGTTTTTTTGCCGATCAGAACATTTCTCCTAAAGCGGACCTTGCGATGCGAGTCAAAATCGTTGCGGGTCTGGCAGTCCTCGCGGGGAGCTGGAGTGCTCTGTATGCGCTCAGGCCCGGTGCAGGGAAGTTTGTCGCCCTCTACCTCTTAGGCGGGATCGCGCAGACATTCCTTTTGCTGAACATCGCCCATGACAGCAATCACAACGCCATCTCGTCCCGGTCGAGCGTAAACAGAATCTTGAACTATGTCTTCGATTTATGCGGAATCAGTTCGTACATGTGGCGCATTCTCCATCATCGCGGCCATCACTCCTGCATCAATCTCCACAGCGAAGATGACGCGCTTTCGGGACGCAGCATCTTTCGCTTTACGCCCTATGAATCCCGCTTGCCATGGCACCGGTTCCAGCACATCTACGCGCTGTTCGTTTACGCGCTGTTCTCTCTCGATTACGTGTTTTTCAGGGATTTCCAATGCTTTTTCTTCCCGACCCACGAATACCTGAGACGCACCAAACATCCTCTACGAGAATACGCGATTCTCCTTGCCGGCAAGGGCTTTTACCTCACTTACATGCTTATCTTGCCGGTGATGGTGCTGGGAAAATCGCCTCGGCTGGTCGCCGGGGCGTTCCTCCTGGTCCATTTGATCGTGGGTTTAACGGTAACGCTCGTATTCCAAACGACGCACAGTGTCGACAGCACTTACTTTCCCTCGGATCGTGGCGAGTTTGAAAATGGCGTGTATCACATCTTCGCGACAACGGCCGATTATGCAACCGAAAACCCGCTGGTCGGTTGGCTCGTGGGCGGGCTTAACCATCACATCGTTCACCACCTGTGCCCTTTCGTGTGCCATACCCACTATGCTCCGCTGACCAGGATTGTGAAGGAGACTGCCGAAGAGTTTGGGGTCTGTTATCGGCAGAACTCCACCATGACCGCGGCCATCCGGCATCATCTGATACTCTTGAAGCAACTGGGGAGGGAAAACTGATTATGCGTTTTATCTTGTGCGCATGGCCCAGCCACCTTTTCCTACAGTGACATGAAAACTCCTCCGGCTCGAGGCAAATATCAGGACGGCTGGGTATGAGTTCATCAGCGCCTGTCCCCATCGTTTCCCGATTTCGCTGCTTTGCGGATTCTCGCGCAATGGCTCGCAATCCCGTGCAGGTTTTGTCCAGATACAACGAAATCTTCGGCGACACATTCCGGATCTATTTGGGTGGTCTCAAGGAAGCGATCGTCACCATCGATCCCGCTGTCATTCGGCACGTGTTGAAGACCAATGCGGAGAACTACCAAAAATCCGAAATTCAAGTAAAGCGTATGGGCCACTTCCTGGGGAAAGGTCTTCTGACTACCCACGGAGAAGCCTGGCGCACGCAGCGGCGTCTAATCCAGACGGGCTTCGATCGAAAGCAACTCGATGTGTTGTCCTCCATCATGCGGGACTCCCTCGCCGAGTCGCTGCGGGATTTCGACAGGCAGGTCCGGGTTGGCCCTGTCGATATCTACCCCCACCTGATGAAGATTACCTTCGCCATGGTCGCCCGATCGCTATTTGGCGCCCGGTTGAAGGATGAAGACATCGATCTTGTCAGCCAGACCATTTGCACCGTCCAGGAATTCATCGTTCGGCAAACCCTTCAGCCCTATCTGAATCCCTGGTTCGCGGTCTCCGGCCAACTGCAAAAACACGAAGACATGCGAGCCCGCGCGGACGCCATTCTGCTCGAATACATCAGGAAGCGCCGAAACGAACCGCCCGGCCACGATCTGCTCCAGACTTTGATGGATGCGCGTTACAGCGATGGCGAGGGGATGAGCGATAAACTTATCCTGAGCGAGAGCATGCAGCTTCTGGTTGCCGGCCACGAAACATCATCGAATGCGCTATCGTGGCTTCTTTATCTTTTGAGCTCGCGTCCAGATTGCTCCGAAAGGGTACGGCAGGAGTTTGACACCCTGCTCGGCGACGCGCCTCTGAGCTACAGCGACGTTCCTAAATTCGAATTTGCGACTCAGGTAATTCAGGAGGCGCTCCGCCTCTACCCGCCGTTTTGGATGGTCGACCGCATGGCGGTCGCGGACGACCGCGTAGGCGACCTCGCCATACCCCGCGGATCGACGGTCATTGTGTATGTGTATGGCGCGCATCATGCTCCGCGCTACTGGCAAAATCCGGAAACTTTCGATACGGAGCGTTTTACGAAAGCCAACGAAAAGCTGCGCACACCTTTCACCTTCCTTCCCTTCGGTGGCGGACCGCGGGGCTGTATCGGCGGAAATTACGCGATGCTGCAGATCCTCATGATTTTGCGCGACCTGCTCAGAACGTACGATTTTCAGTTGGCTCCAGGCCAAATGATCGAAGCGCGCCCCATGGTCATCCTCCGGCCGAAACACGGAATCCGCATGATGTTCGCCAAAACAAATTGTCATCATGGCTTATTGAAGGAGTGCATTCGCACCGGGACGTCGGCATATCGGCATTGACGAGTGGCCTCCCGGATGACGAGCAACAGACCGGCCAGCAGAAGTTCCTGCTGGAGCTGCCGCGCGCGGAGGACACGCTACGCAATCCCGCAACTCGGGATGGCAAATTGTTCTGCGCGCCTGGCGCGGAGAACACTACCCTGCTGGCACTGCGCCACAGCAAAATGATGAGCAACACGCAGAACGTGGCGAACCTGGCGGCGTACTCCGGGTACCACCTCGTCGCGAATGGGGAAAGTTGATGTCTATACCCCGCTCGGCCAGCTCGACCCGTTGCTACTGAACCATCGAGGAACTCATGACGGCATCTTCACAATTGCGCGCCTGAAACTGGGAAGTGAGCATATTTCAAAGTGATGAGTGTCATCCAGAGTCGTCTCGATCGCCTAAAGCAGGTGATCGTTCGCGATGCCGGTCAAACACTCGCGTTGCTCTTAGGCGCAGTTGGACCGGTGTTGTTGATCGCCTGCGCGATGGGACGCAGCAGAGAGTTCGCCATTCGTTCGGCGCTCGGGGCCAATCGCTCGTGCCTGGCAAGGCAACTATTGACGGAGAGCGTTATTCTTTCGCTCACCGGCGCCGGTTTGGGGATCTTGATTGCTTTCCTCGGAATCAGGGCCGCCTTGCCGGCGATGCCTGGATTCTTGCCACCCAGCCAGGACGTCAGCGTGAACCCTCCCGTCCTTTGCACATTGATGCTATCGCTCGTGGTTGGGATCTGTTTGGCCTCGCGCCGGCCCTCAAAAGTTGGGGCGTCGATCTGCAAGTATCGCTCAAGAAGGGTGGGAGAGGTGACGCCGCGTTCTCGGTTATTGACCCGCCCACGATTGCGGCATAATATTCCCGCCAATGGGCACATCCTGCAGAGTTGGAAACGTTGAGATCAGGGATTTCCATGTTTACAGGAGAGCGGGCTGGTTCCTGCTCTCTTTTTACTGAATTGAGGTGTGGGTTATGAAACGGCGATCCTTTCTTTATTCCTCTGGCGTGCTTTTAGGAGCCACCATGCTCCCATCGCATGACAGCCACGCCGATCAAGTCCATGCCCAGGTACGGCATGCAGCGTCGCTTATAACCGACTGCGCAAACCGCTTTCTCGCTGCTCTCGATCATAATCAACGCAGCAAAGCGACATTCCCTTTCGACGCCGACGAACGCATGAACTGGCACTTCATTCCCAAGGAACGCAAGGGACTGCCCTTGCGAGAGATGTCGCCGTATCAGAAGCACGTTGCGAGCGCGTTACTGGCGGCGGGGTTGAGCCAGACGGGTTACATCAAGGCGGTGACGATCATGAGCTTGGAGGACGTGCTCAGGATTATCGAGAACGACAGTGGCGAGAACCGCAACCCCGAGAAATACTATTTTTCGCTGTTCGGCACTCCATCGGAAACTGACACGTGGGGCTACCGCGTCGAGGGACACCATCTGAGCCAGAACTATACGGTAGTGAAGGGCCAGGTCGTTGACGGCCCGAGCTTCTTCGGTTGTAACCCCGCCGAAATTCGGGAAGGGACGCGCAAGGGTCTTCGCACCCTAGCTGGGGAGGACGACCTCAGCCTTGAACTGATCCGTACCCTTGACGAACAGCAGCGGAAGGTGGCGATTGTTGAGCCAGCCGCCTACAAGGATATTCTGACCGCCGCCAGCCGAAAAGCAGCCCTGAACGGGCAGCCGTCTGGTTTGTCTGCTTCCACAATGAACGCGACGCAATTCGACGCGCTCATGGCGCTGATGGAGGAATACGCCCGCAACGTGCCGGATGAACTGGCTGATCGTAGGTTGGCACAGATAAATAAGGCCGGCCGAAACACCTACTTCGCTTGGTCGGGCGGAATCAACCCCAGCGACCCACGCTATTACCGCGTCCAGACGCCCTCATTCCTGATCGAGTTCGACGACACGCAGGACAACGCCAACCACATCCACTCCGTATGGCGCGACTTCGATGGTGACTTCGGAGCAGACCTGCTTCAGCAGCATTATTCCGCCAGCCACAACCACGCAATCCTCGGCCACATCCTTGAAGTGGGGGAATAGGAACGTTTTGGCTGAGGAAGACGAATTGGACACTTCGTACCCATAGATCTCTATTGTGGTCTACACAAGCGAATACCGCATTTGCCCCCTGCACGCTCTTTGATTTTTCAGATTGCGCCCGTCCGATACGGCACTTACGTTATACCGCCCCTTTTGCACGATTGCCCCAGGGATGTGACAATGCATCATGCGAAGACTCTTTTCCATCATCGTTTGTTTACTCGGCGCAGGAATGTTCGCGGGCCACTCTCAAGCGCAGCAGCAACGGACTAGTCCAAACCAAACCGGCTCGGCTACCGCAAGTCAGCAAGAGCCAACTCTGAAGACGCGCCCCGAGCTCCAGACCCAGAAAGACAAGTTCAGCTATGCATTAGGTATGAATCTTGGGGCAACCCTACACCGCCAGTCTGTGCCTGTTGACCCAGACCTCCTGATGCGGGGCCTTAAGGACTCCTTAGCCGGCGGGCACACCCTCATGACTGAAGGGGAAGCCCGTGCAGTGCTCACGGAAATGCAGAACCAGGTGCGCAAAGAGATGCAAGAAAAGATGCAGGCCCAGGGAGAATCGAACAAGAAAGAAGGTGAGGCTTTTCTCGCGGCAAACAAGGCTAAGGAAGGCGTAGTAACACTGCCCAGCGGCTTGCAGTACAAGATTCTGCAAGCAGGTACCGGGCCGAAACCAACGGGGTCAGACTCGGTGACGGTCAATTACCGCGGTACACTCGTCAATGGCACAGAGTTCGACAGCTCGTACAAGCGCGGCCAGCCCGCAACGTTTCCCCTCACAGGCGTGATCAAGGGATGGACCGAAGCGCTGCAGCTCATGCCGGTCGGATCTAAGTGGCGCCTTTTCATTCCTCCTGATCTTGCCTACGGACAGCGCGGCCCCGGCGAAATCGGCCCGAACTCAACTCTCATTTTCGAGGTGGAGCTGATTAAGATTGCAGACAAGAGTCAGAGTCAGGAGAAACCGAAGCAATAACTCAAGGTGGCGTCGGCGTAAACGGATCAAGAACAAAGTCAAAATGGTAGCGAGAGATTACTATGTACCATTTCTCATGGGTTACCATGTCTTCTTCAAGAAGGTCATCTGAAATCTCCGCCCTTTCGACTCAGCCTTCATGCCCCACCCCGCTACCCTGCTTGCTTTTCGCCTGATCGGCGATTTGGTCACCACAGGACTGCCCTTAATCGCTACCAGTCGGCTCGACGAGTCCTGAGCCGGGTCATTGTCACGACATCGTTGCCAGTAACCGGCTCACGCAGCACCGGTCATTGGCGTAATTTAGGCAATTGCATTTATTTCCGTGCCGCTATTTTGGCAAGGTCCCGCCATGTGATCAGCTTAATATCCTCTTGCGCCAGAATTTGGCGAAATCGATCGCTGGTAAAAAAATCGTAATCCCGCTGCCTCCAAGCCGCTCCCCAGGTTGACCGCTCCCTGGTGGCGGCACGCAGTTCCTCGTCGTCGAAACCGGGATGGATGACGAATTCAGTTACCCCGGGTTTCAAGTTTTTCAGCCCCGAAATATAAAATTCGGCCCACTTTTCCGCCGGTACTTCCGGTCCAATCGTGAGCGTATGGTCAAGAACGATATCGCCTGGGCTCAGGCTCTCCTCCAGGTACGGATGATCCGCGAACCAGTCTCTTGTGACGAAAACCGGCAACTTGTATTCATGCGCCACGCGTAACAGAACGTCGAATAGTTCCTTGCCATTCACGATCAGCCGGTACTGATGCGAATCAAGGTGCGTGGGCCGAACACCCATGGCTAACGCGCGTTCGATCTGGGCGCGCAATTCGATCTCCACCTCGTTCGTGTTGATGTGCTGGCTGTGTTCCCAGTCATGATGGAAGTATCGGTAGTTATCCAGGAGGCTCGGCACTTTATCGACGGCTGCCACGGGACCCCAGCGGTAATAAACTCGCTCACTGGTTACGGTAAGATGCAGTCCAAAGTCCACGTCGGGATGAGATTTCGCGTAGTCAGCGATCTCGGGGAACCACGGACAGGGCACCATCAGGCTCGCGGAGTTGATCGAGCCCTCTTCCGTGGCTTTTATCGCCGCGGCATTCACCGCATGAGTCTCACCGAGGTCGTCGGCGTGAACAATGATCAGCTTTGTGCCGGAAGGGTATCCGAGACGGTCCGCCAGAGTTTGCGCAGACACTGTAGCCGGGGAAAACATTAGACAGTAAACAAGCAACCACAAGAGGTGCGTGAACGTGTTTCTCTCTTCAAGCCGATTGCAATATGACATTGGAAATTTTTACCGTTGCAATCCGAGACTTTCCAGATTATTGCCCATACAAAGCGTTAGCAGGTTTTGACCGCAAAGAGTTATCAACGGTGACCGGGATCAGGTCTCGCCCTGGCATTCGGAGAACGCGGGTCAGAATCAAACAACGCCCGCACGTACCGGTCCGGGTCTGCTAAGAAACTGCTGCACAACTGGTATGGAGCCGATTCTCCGTACGTGATCTCGTGGATCGCACCTCCGTCAAACGACAGGATTTGTGCCTCAGGGTACGCCAGCAAAATAGGCGAGTGTGTCGCAATTAAAACCTGCACATCACGGCCATTCCGCAACAAATCATGCAGTATCACCAGCAAACTTAATTGCCTCTGGGGAGACAATGCGGCTTCCGGCTCGTCCATGACGTAAAAGCCATCGCGGTTGAACTTACTGGCTGCAAGAGAAATGAACGATTCGCCATGCGACTGTTGGTGCAAACTGCGGCCCCCGTATGCCCCGGCCACGCCAAGCGCGTCGATCGCTGTTGCAGTGTTAAAGAAACTCTCGGCCCGGAGGTAAAACCCTGCCCCTGTCCGCACCGTGAATGCTACGCGTAGAGCATGGACGAGCGGCTCCACAGCACGAACACTCTCCGTCGTCTCGGCCCTAAGATTACGGTTTCCGCCTTCTCTCCCGAAGCCGTAGTGGATGGCAATGGCCTCAAGCAGAGTGGATTTGCCCGACCCGTTCTCACCGACAAAAAACAACATCGGTTTGCGAACTACAATTCCTCGCAGACTCGCAATTGCCGGAATATTGAACGGATACTCATTCCAATCGGTCACTCGTTCTGTTAAGAGCGTTACCTTCTTCAACGCCATGAAGGGATAATACCCTTGGAGAACAGCCGCGATCTCACAAGCTTGGACTGCGTGTTCGCCCGCTATCAACCGCCCAAACTTGGCCAGTCCAACAAGTACCAGGCTATCTTGAAGTCGCTCTTGGCGCCACTGCAACCTAGGGCGGCCAGGGCTAACGGCGAAGGGTTTACCAAACTGCTCGCCGGATTTCACGGCGATCGGTGAACCCTTGCCGACAAGGAGTAATCCGCGAAGCTAGGGGTCAACTTCCAGGTGGCTAACCAAGCATTCAGTAGTTCGAATCATTCGGCATGTAGCGCTTGGATGACATCCACGCGCGCGGCTCGTGCCGCTGGCAGCATCGAAGCAATGACGGCTGCTGCGAGCAGCACGAACGCAGACACGGCTATAGGCAAAACGCCCGGTATCTGCACGTCCAGAACATACTTGCCAGCCAAAGCCGCGGCAACGAAGCCGAATGCCCCGCCCGCCAAAACGCCCGCGAGCGCCATGAGTGCCCCCTCTCTGATCACACCTCCGAGGATGTGCCGTGGTGCCGATCCGAGCGCCAGCCGGATGCCGAATTCCCGCGTCCGCGCGCTCACCGAAAACGCCAGCACGCCCGCAACACCAACCACCGCAATCAGAAGTGCGACAGCGGCAAAAACTCCAAACACCAGCGAGTTCAAACGGTCCGGTGTGAGCACTTCGGCGCGGATATCTTCGAGCGTGGCGGCGTGTTCAACCGGCTGCTCGGCAGACATCTCACGAATCGTGCGCGTCACCGGCGTAACCAGCGAGTACGGATTTGTGCTGGTATGGACGAAGAGGTGCCCCCCAAACATTGGACCTTCATCGAAGGTGCTATAAATCGTCGCAGTCGGGTCAGGCACTACGTGTTCGTCATCGATATCCGCCGCGATGCCGATGATCCGATGCGGCGCCATGAAACGCGCCCTGTCTTCTTCGGTTCCTGGAAGGAATTGCAGCACCGGATCCGTCCAATACACATGCCGGTTCAATGCATCTTCGTTCGGAAACATCCGCTGTGCCAGCGTCTCGCTCACAATGACCACCGGCTCCTTGTCCTGCCCATCGAGTGCGTTGAAATCGCGGCCCTCGAAGATGGGAACCCCTAGCGCAGCAAAGAATCCCGGCGAAATCGCGCGAGGCTGCGCCCGAGGATCTTCTCGGTCAGGAACATGAACATGCCCATCCGCAGAAAATTGCAGGCCCGGGCCGTACACGTCGGTATCGCGCCACGGCGCAACCTCTCCGTACGCCGTCTTGATGACGCCCGGTAGCTTCTCGACGCGCCGCATCGCCTCTTTGTAGAAATCAACCACTTGCTCCGTTGTCTTTCCGTAGGACATCGCGGGAACGTCAATCGCGAGCACGTGCCGCGTGTCCATCCCCGTTTGCTTCCTTTGCAGCGCGATCAGCGTTGTGAGCAACATGCTTGCCCCGGTCAGCAGCACGAACGAAGCAGCGATTTGCGTTACCGCGAAGATTCTCTGATGACGTTTCGTACTGCGCGTGATCCGAACGCTGCCACTCGACAGGTTCAGCCCCCTCGAGCTTTCGGCCGACGACAGGCGCGGAACAAACGCCAAGATTACAGCCGCGACGATTGCCAGCCCGGCGCCTACCCACAACATGCTCGAGTCCACCGTCAAATCCACAGCACGGACACTGAACCGCGAGGCGTACCGGGCCAAAATTGTTACCAACGGTTGCGCGCTGACCACACCGAGTGCTGCCCCAGCGCCACAAAGCAAAAGACTCTCCATCAACAGCATTCGCCGCAGCGCGCCGGTACCAGCGCCGAGCGCCGAGCGAATCGCCAGCTCACCTTCGCGCCGGACCGTCCGCGCGAGAATCAGGTTGACAACGTTCGAGCAGGCGATGATGAATACGAGCCCAGAAGCGGCCAGCAAAACAAGCAGAACAGTGCGTGCGCCCGAAGTGATCTGGTCGCGCAGCATCTTCGCACTAATTTGAAAATCATCGCGAACGGGATAGGCTTCCGGGTGGTCCTTTTGCATGTTCGCGTAGATAGTGCGCAGTTCACTGCGCGCTTGGTCAAGAGTGACGCCGGGAGCAAGGCGCCCAAAGAGCTCTGTCATGCGATGGATCCGCCCGGTCACCATCGTGGCGGAAAGGTGATGCGGGCTGGTCACGATGTTGGCGATAATTTCCGTATCCGCTGGATAGGGAATCGAAGGTTCAAGAACGCCAATGACCGTCGCAGAACGGTCCCCAAGGCTTCCTAGGCGCACCGCCTTCCCGATCACCGAAGGGTCTCGATTAAAAACTGCGCTCCAGAAGCGATAGGTCAGCACGACTACTCCAGCCGCCTTGGGGCCGTCATCTTGAGGTCCAACCAGGCGCCCAAGCACCGGCCGCAGCCCCATGACATCGAAATAGTTCCCGCCGACCACTCCGGCCTTCACTTCGCGAGGCTCGCCCAAACCTATCATCGTAAATCCAATGGTCGAGAAGTCGCCGAATTTGGTGATGGAGTGAGTGCCGGCCTTAAGGTCTTGGATCTCCGGCACCGAGAACGTCGCGTCGTGTTCGCCGAGACCCATGGCGCTCTGCTGGATGTAAATGAGCTGGCTCTCGCCGCGATTGACCAGTGGCTTCAGCAATACCCCGCGTACCAGCGTAAAAATCGCAGCGTTCGCCCCTATGCCAAGTGCCAGCGTAACGATAACGGTGAACACAAGCCCCGGCGTTCGCTTCAGTGAGTTATACGCGACCCTGAAATCTCGGAGAAATGCCATCTCACACCCTCCACCTCAGACTCTCGCATGCCCTGTTCCAACGCTAAGCGTCACAACTTAAAATACATAGCGCGCCATGGTTACCACAAATGCCCGTTTTCAACGTGCCCTGTCCAATGTCGGACATCACCGCTCCCGCGCGCCGCACGCACATCTCAACAAGGACATCGTAAAGAATGGGCAGGTCAAAATCCAGAGCTCGAAAATTGAACTACCGCTCCG
>DASPVV010000160.1:0-22193 GCA_035622175.1 Terriglobales bacterium
CGTCGATCAAAAGGTGTTGCCTCGAATAGACTTCTGCAACCGTCAGGTAATCCGCCATTGATTTGGCGAGATATGATTCGCAGATCTCCTTGCTCGAACAAAAAGCGAATCTGAGACGGATTGCCGGAATCATCGCCTGGATTACGTGGGCCATCGGGATTGTCGTCGCTGGTTTCTGACGGCGGCGCGCGAACGACCCTCGCAGAAAAACTCAGACTGATGGCACGGTCGGCCATTGACGCGGCTCGCGCGGGTGGCACGCAGCGGGGGATCCTTCCGCCTCGCGTCTCCGGGACAGGGATTGCGACACCGCCGGGCGATGGCTGACCTCATCTGCGATTTCAGTTGAACAGCCGCATGAGTCCGGTGGGGGATAGATCCGGCACCAGAAACTGTCGCTCG
This sequence comes from Terriglobales bacterium, assembly GCA_035622175.1. Classification (GTDB taxonomy): domain Bacteria; phylum Acidobacteriota; class Terriglobia; order Terriglobales; family Acidobacteriaceae; genus JAFAGX01. The sequence continues at coordinate 403 of DASPVV010000160.1, forward strand.
CTCACGCCGCTTGCTCGGACGATCGCTTCGGCAGCTAAGTATCCGCTGCGCACCGCCCCTTCCATAGTGGCGGGCCACCCGGTGGCTGTCCAATCCCCGGCAAGAAAAACCCTGGGCCACACGGTGGGGGAGCTAGGCCGATAGGCATCGACGCCGGGTTGCGGCGAATACGTGGCATTCACTTCCTTGACGACTGTAGACTTCAGCAGCTTGGCTTCCCGGGCTGCCGGAAAGAACTCCCTCAATTCATCGAGCGCTAAGGCGATAATGTCAGACTTCGACTTTGCCACCAGCGCCTTCGATGAGCTGACCACCAGCTCTACGTAGCTGCCGCGGAAGGGAGCGGCGGAATCAGCCCGGTCATGGGAGGAGTCGGCAGGCGTCCGCACACCGCCTCCCGTTTCCCTGGCGCTGCCGGTTGGGCCGCACTCCTCGGTGGCGGGCGCCCCATTTCGGGGACACCCGCTGGGCGCGCGGCTCACTTCACACGCTCCGCCTTGTTCTCGATGATGGTCGAAGGGACGCGCCTCCCGGGAGAGTAGCTTGGATTTGTGAAACATCCACTGGATGGTTCGATCGAGCAGGATTGCATGATCGAGATCCGTAATCTGGCGATCCAGCCAGAGGTGAATGCCGGTAATGGGCGAGGTCTCAAAGTGCGCCAACTGTTCTCGTAGAGACTGGGCCTCAGGCGCCGCGGGCAACATGCGGGCAAGCACATCGAAGGGGACGGCTAAGAGGATTGCGTCAAAGCCTACGTCGACTCCTCCAACCGACAGACCCACTCGAACCGAATCCGCGTGAAAGCTCTCCACCCCGGTGCGCAGGTGAACTTCTCCGCCCCGTGCCCGGATGTAATCTCCGGCGACGGCATAGAGCTCGGTCAAGGGCACGGTCGGGACTCCCATGCGTCCGGCCTCCGCCGATTTCAAGAAGGATTCTCGCATCACCTGCGCGGCGGAAGAGCAGGAGATCCGGTCAAGATCCTCGTTGAGAGCGCTAACCAGGATGGTTCTCCAAAATCGCTCAATCGCGCCCCCCGACTGGTGGTGGCGGCGCAACCAGGTCAAGAACGACTCACCCCTGTCTTCGGGAGGCTGGCTGACGAGCGACGCCATCGCGGTCGAGATGGAAAGCTTGTCTCTCGCTTTCAGGCAACGGGCGCGCAGAAAGGACGGCGCCGTGTGAAAGGGGGCGGGAAGGGGGGACGGTTCGACCACCGAGGCGCGCCCGCCGGGCTCAAGAAAGGTCAGCCGATCATACCAGCGAATCCGGTCGGCGATCTCCAGACGACGGTAGAACTCGACCAGGTTTGTGCAACAACCGAGCAGAACATGCTGGCAGTTATCCACTACCTCGCCGGTTCCAGGGTGCTCGTAGGAGGAAGCCCGGCCCCCGAGATAGGGGCGGCGCTCGAACAGGCTGACCGGGAATCCGACCTCGGCCAAAGCGCATCCTGCCGCCAGTCCCGACAGCCCGCCTCCCACCACCGCCACGCGGAAGGATTGGGAGAGCCGAGAGTTCATCACAGCAGGCGCTTCAGCATGCCTCGGGCCAGCACCACCAGCTTTTGGCCACGCGAAAGGCTGATCTTGCCGCGGAAAACGTCATACCGGCGGGAGGCAATTTTTTCGAGCAACCGTCGATAAATGGTCACCAGCACCCAAAGTGCGGGCTGGCTATCTTCATCGACCAGCGGGATCAACTCGTCCCCGGCACGATAGTATTTCAGCGCCCGCCGGGCTTGCATTTCGAGTAGAGGGCGCAATCTCTTGGCCTTGGCGGAGGCGCCCAACTCTCCCGGCGAGATTTTGAATCTGGCGAGGTCCTCCTGGGGAAAATAAATGCGCCCCATGGCGGCGTCTTCCTTCACGTCCCGGATGATATTCGTCAGTTGAAACGCCAAACCCAACTGCTCCGCCAGAGCTTCCGCCCGACGGTCACGATAGCCGAAGATGCGGATGCAGACTAGCCCCACCACGCTGGCGACGCGATAACAGTACAGGCGAAGATCCTCAAAGGTCTTGTATCGGACCGTGAGGATCGGGGCTTTGGCCTCGCCGAGCAACTGATCTTCCTCGTCAACATCCATCTCCGTGCCATAGGCCAACTGATCGAGCAGTTCGATGGGAATGTTGAAGCGCCGTTGGGTGTCGGTTAGGCTCAGGAGCACGGGATCGTCGGTTGCCTGGCCGGAAGCTGCGCGATGGAGAGAGTCGAGCCAGGATTCCAACTTCTGCCGCCGTTCGTAGGCCGGCAGCGCCGGCTCGTCGGCGATATCATCGCAGCGCCGCATGAAGGCGTACACCGCGCAAAGGGCTTCGCGCTTGGGCGGGGGGAGCACAAGAAAGGCATAGTAGAAGTTCTTCGCCGCCGACCGAGCGATACTGCGGCACACGGAATAGGCCACTACCAGTTGCGACTCGCTCGGCACGAAGCAAGCGGAAGCCGGCTGGGCGCCGGCATTCACAGCAGCCTTCCCCACGCTGCACGCGCTACCCAAGCCAACTTGCGGGTCTTCGAAATGGCCGGCCGCCGGCCGAGCACCTTGAACCGCTGGCGCGCAATGGCATCGAGAACCCCTTGCCCACCCCGGCTGAACAGTTCAATGTCAATCGCCAGTTCGCGATCCGTCCGCTCGACCAGCGCGAAGCCGCGGCGGAACCAATCGCGGGCGCGCTCCACTTCGAAGCGCATCATTTCACAGAAAGCGGGGGTGTTGTGTTCGGACGCTATATCCTCTTCCCGGACGCCAAATCGCTCAAGATCTTCGAGCGGCAAGTACATGCGCCCCTTACCGTAGTCCAGACTTACGTCCTGCCAGAAGTTGGCCAGCTGGAGGGCAGTGCAGGTCGCATCCGAGAGCGCCTGTCGCTCGGGGTCGCGGTACCCGCAAACGTAGAGCACCAGACGGCCTACGGGATTCGCCGAATAGCGACAATACCCGAGCAAATCTTGGAAAGTCGGATAGCGCCGGATGATTTGATCCTGGCGAAAGGCCTGCAGCAGGTCGGCAAAGGTCTGCTGCGGAATGTCGAACTTGACGACGGTCTCGGCCAAGGCCACGAAGACCGGATGACGCGGATTACCTTGATAGCAGGCGCTAAGTTCTGCTTCCCATTCCTCCAGCAAGCGCAGTGCGACCCGCGAATCGCCGACTTCATCGCCGAGGTCATCGGCAATCCGGCAATAGGAGTATACATTGAAGAAATGTTGTCGCAGGTGAGCGGGCAAGAACCAGCTGGCGACGGAGAAATTCTCGTAATGGGTGCGCGCCAAACGGCGACAATACTGCCGCGCCTGGTCGAGGTCCGGAGCTTCGGCAGGAGTGGCGTAATGGCGGGGAAGCCGGCTGGGCTCAGCCGACGAAACCGGGTCGCCCCCGTTGCTGGCGATCGAGGACATGAGTTGCGTTCTCTCTCCTTGAAGCTCACGCTCGCAGCCACCCCGGCCCGGTCTAATGTCCGGGTATGATGGCCGTTTTGATGTCGCCGTTCCGGTTCAGCATGTGGTGAAAAACGTGTTGCAGACGGGAAAGGGGCGCCTCCCCGGTAATGTAATCCGTCGATCGGATTTTTTTCTCTGCGATGAGAGCGAACGCCTTGCGCACCATCTCCGGGGTGTGATGAAAGGTGGCTTTGAGCGTGATCTCCGAATAGTGCAGACGAGCTGTATCCAACTGCACCCTCGTGCCGCTGGCGCATCCGCCGAAGAAGTTGACGGTGCCGCCTTTGCGCACCATATCAATGGCCCACTCCCAGGCCTCGGGCCGGCCAACCGCTTCGATCACGACATCACCGCCGCGCTTGTCCGGCGAGAGCAGGCGAACCGCCTCGACCGGATCCTTGACTTTGGTGATCTCGACCACCTCATGGGCACCCATGTGCCGGGCCGCGCTAACCTGAGCGTCCCGTTTGACGACAGCAATCACCTTGCAACCCACGGCATTGGCAACCTGCAGGAACATCAGGCCAATCGGTCCGCCGCCAATGACCACGACCGTATCCCCGATTTCCACTCCCGTCTCGTGCAGGCCACGGAGCACACAAGCCAGGGGCTCCACCATGGCCGCTTCCTCGTAGCTCACGTCCGGGGGAATGGCGAGCATGTTGCTGTCTACGATCCGACGCGGGATGCGAATGTATTCGGCATAGGCGCCATTGTTAAACAGCAAATCGTCGCAAAGATTTTCCTGATGGCGGGAGCAGTAGAAGCACATCTGGCACGGCGCCGAGTTCAAGGCTACCACCCGCGTTCCGCGCCGGAAATGGCGCACCCCGGTGCCCACTTCCTCGATCACTCCCGCCAGCTCGTGCCCAAACAGAGCCGGCGGGACGATCATGCGCGCGTGATAGCCCCGCTGATACACTTTAAGGTCGGTGCCACAGGTCAGGGCGACCTGTACTTTGACCAACACTTCCCCGTCCCGCAGCCGGGGAATCGGGACTTTCTCGATCTTAACGTCCTCCTTGCCATAGAGGACGGCCGCTGTCATCTTCCCGTTCACTCGCTACTTCCTCCCCAGCCACTTCCGGGTTGGATCACAATCTTCATCGAATCCGGTGCTGGATGGGCAGCTAATTCGAAGGCTTCCACGCTGCGCGATAAGGGAAAACGGTGGCTAATCAGTCGTTCCAAATCCATTTCGCGGGTCATTACAAACCGTACCGACTCCTCCTGCAGCTCGACCGAAGCGCTGTATGATCCCAGGAGGGTTTTCTCCTCTACGCACACCGCCGCCGGGTCGATGGTAACCTCCCCTCTGGCCGTTTGCGCGAACAACAGCACCCGACCCCCGGGACGCGCGGCCTCGGTCGCCACGCGGATGAGATTGTTGCCTCCTGCGGCAACAATCACCGCGTCAGCACCACGCCCTTCGGTACGTTCTCGCACTGCTTCGACCGTATCGACCCGGGAGGCATCGATCCCAATCTCTAAACCAAAGGTTTTAGCTATTGTAAGCCTCTGAGCATACAAATCGGAAGTAATTACCTGGGCCCCCGCTCGTTGTGCCAAGGAGCTCAACATGATACCAATGGGGCCCTGGCCCAACACGAGAACCGTCTCGCCCGGTACAACTTTCAGTCTGTCGATCCCCTTCATGCAAGTGTTGAGGGGTTCGAGAAAGCAAGCCTGCGCAAAGGACACGCCGTCCGGTATTCGCACCGTGCCTTGCCGAACAATCCAATCCATGACACGCACGTATTCGGCAAATCCCCCTCCGGCGGGCTCAAACCCCGCCGTCGTACCCACCCTCTTATAGGAAGCACATTGAGCAAAGGTCTTGTGATAACAGTAGAAGCACTGGCCGCAAGGGATGTGGTGAAAGACGACCACTCGGTCCCCGCAGCGGAAGTCGGTCAGGCCGGCCCCGAGGGAGGCCACCACGCCCGAGATTTCGTGGCCAAAGATGCGCGGGGGCGGGTGCGAACCCGTGGCGATCTTTTTCAGGTCGGTGCCGCAAATCCCGCAGGTGTGCACGCGAACCAGTAATTCTTGAGGACCAATCCGGGGTACGGGAACCGATTCCACGCGGACCTCGTTGACGCCCCGGTACACGGCCGCCTGCATGGTGGTAGGAACGGTTTGGCGGAGCATCTCGGAGGTTTCGGCGACTACCATGGAACGTTTCATGTCGGAATCGTCTCGAATTTGGTGCCGGGCCCTTTCCCGGCGCACACCTCAGCCAAGGCTTGGCACAGGTTCGTCGCCGCCCGCGCCGTCTCCCGGGCCGATCGTTTGACTTTCCACCACAGCCAAGGCCGTACCGCTACATAGCCGAGAAACCGCAGGAGACGAAACTTGCCGTCCGGCCCGACAAAACGCTCAAACGGCGCCAGACGAGAGCTGCTGGTATCGGAGATGACCTTACAGGCCATAAACTTCACCTGATGCGCCTGGGCACTCTGAGCCACGGCAGAGGCTTCCATGTCGACTGCCTGCGCCCCATAGGCTTGTCGTAGCTTGGCTTTTTGCTCAGGACTGGCGACGTGGGGAAAACTGATGAGCACCCCTTGGCCGCTGCCAGAATCGGTCCGACTGCCATCCGCCCCATTGAGGATGTGACGGGGTCGTAGGGCGTCACCCACCGCCAGAGCGGGGTCCAAGCCACCGGCAAAACCGGCGGAAACGACGAGCGTCGGGCGATAGAGCTCGATGACGGCCTCGGTGGCCCGGCGAGCCGCCTCCGAGCCAATTCCTCCGCACACCACGGCCGTGCCTGCCTGCTCAAAGAACCGATACCAACGCCCGGCGAAGTTAGCCTCTCTCCGCGGCCAGTCCTTGACCATCGGCCATACTTCGCGTTCGATGGCAGCCACGATTGCGATCAAGGCTTGCTGACGGTTCTCCCTCCGGACGCAGCTAGACGTATCCGTTCCTCCAAAACCATTCCACCGCCCGCCCGAGAGCATCATCCACGGAGATCGGCTTCCATCCCAGTTCCCCCTCGGCTTTCGCGGTGCTGACGAACATTTTCTTGCGTCCCATACGCACGGCGTCGATGGTGGCCCTGGGTTCGCGGCGCAAAATCCTGCCGGTCACCAGTTCGTCCACCACGCCCGCAGCCAGCGCCACCAGATAGGGAACCCGCAGCCTGGGAGAGGGCAGGCCAGTCAGCTGCGCCAGTTTGTCGAGAATCTGTTTCAGGGTCAGGTTCTCGCCGCCCAAAATGTAGCGCTCCCCGCTCCTTCCCTTCTCCAAGGCGGCGATATGACCGAGGGCACAGGCTCTCACGTCCACCAAATTGAGCCCGGTATCGAGGTACGCGGGAAACTTCTTTTTCAAGAAATCAACGATGATGCGTCCGGTTGGCGTCGGCTTAAGGTCCCGCTCCCCCACCGGAGTGGTGGGATTCACCACCACCACGTCCAAGCGGCTGCGGCCGGCCTGGATGGCGAGCTGCTCGGCCATAAATTTCGATCGCTTATAGGGACCGATCATGAGGTCGAGCGAAACCGGCGAATTCTCGTCACAAGGATGGCCGTTGGCGCTAAACCCCATGGTCGCCACGCTCGAGGTGTACACCACCCGGCGAACGCGGTTCTTTTCGGCGGCGTCGAGAATTGCCCGGGTTCCCTCGACATTCGACCGGTACATCTGGTCCGGGTCTGGCACCCACAGGCGATAGTCTGCGGCGACGTGGAAAACCACCTCGCAGCCGGCGATCGCCTTCTCGAGCGCTTGAGGCTCGCGCAAATCGCCGATGACGCGCTCGGCCGGGAGACCCTCGATATTTCTCAGATCGCTCGAGGAGCGCACCAGCAGTCGAAGCTCGGCCCCCTGACCGGAGAGAGCGCGGGCCAAGTGGCCCCCTAGGAACCCGGTCGCGCCCGTGACGAAGGCTTTCATGCCAGCCCTGTGCGATCCGTCGCGCAACAGCAGCTTCTACTCAAGCTTCTCCGGCGTCCGGGAGATGTTCGTTTCCCCCGCCGCCTTCTTCGCCCAATAGTGGTCGACCCAGGCTTCCCAGCTCTTGCCAGCGGCCATGTCGCGTCCGGTGAATGCCAAACCGGCAATCTCCTCATAGCCGATCGACACTCTGGGGCTGCCATCTTCCGGCAGCAAACGCAGGGAAGAGTCCGCCAAGGTCTTCCCCCGGCGGCGGTCGAAGACATAACCTTCGATCGTGCTGCCGTCTTTGCGGGTGATCAGAACGTCGCCGCGATAGTCGAAGGCCTCGTCGAGTGCCGCGTACAGCTGGTCGCGGGTGTGAAGCGGCGGACTCGAGCCTTGCAAGTTTTTGGGTTCGCACCCCGGCACGACTTCGAGTGTGTCGGGATCGCCCTCTCGGTCAGAAGGGCTCGACCCGCACCGGCCTGATTCTCTTCCACTCAAGCTCGACTCTCCTCCGTCGAACCAGTCTTGATCTGGATGAGAGGACCAAGGGCATGGACCGGGCGCACCGGTTCCTCCAGCAGGGACAGCGCCGAGGAATCCTGGTAGCCGCCGGCAAATACGGCCCGAGCCGTACGCCACAGACCACCCAGCGAACCAAAGGTGTCGTTGACGGCGGACGCTTCATAGCCGCTGTGGACCATGCAATTCGCACATTTCGGGTTGCCGGACTCAGTTCCATACTTCTCCCACTCCGTGGTGGCCAGCAGCTCCTCGAACCGGTCGCAATATCCATCCTGCAGCAGATAGCAGGGCTTTTGCCAACCGAAGACGTTGAAGGTCGGCATGCCCCAGGGGGTACAGGGATAGTCGCGTTTGCCCATCAAAAACTCGAGAAAGAGCGGGGACATATTGAATCGCCAGCTCGGTTTGCGGTTCGACAAGATGGCGCGAAATAACCGCCGTGTGCGGGCCCGCCCGAGAAAATGGCTCTGGTCTGGAGCTTTCTCATACGAGTAGCCGGGGGAGAGCATCATGCTTTCGACGCCGAGCTCCATCATCTCATCAAAGAATACGCGTACGCCCTTGGGGTCGGCTCCGTCGAATAAAGTCGTGTTGGTGGTGACGCGAAATCCACGCGCCAAGGCTTCCTTGATTCCCTCGACCGCTTTGTCATAGCCGCCTTCCAGGCATACTGAGAAATCATGGGCTTCCCGCTGCCCGTCCATGTGAATCGAAAACGTCAAATACTTGCTCGGCTGAAACAGGTGGATTTTCTGCTTCAGCAGCAGCGCATTCGTACACAGGTAGATATACTTCTTGCGGGACACCATGCCTTCGACGATCTCCCCGATCTGCGGGTGCAGCAGCGGTTCGCCGCCGGGGATGGCGACGGTGGGTGCGCCACATTCCTCGACCGCGCGGAAACACTCTTCCGGGGTGAGCTGCATCTTCAACACGTGCGCCGGATACTGAATCTTGCCACAGCCGGCACAGGCCAGATTGCAGCGAAACAAAGGCTCGAGCATGAGCACGAGCGGATACCGCTTCCGTCTCTTCAGCCTTTGTCTGAGGACATAGGTTGCTACGGTCCACGCCTGCGAAATGGGGACTGCCATCCGGTTCTCCAGACCTCCAAGTTCAGCGAACGCCGGGCAACCAGCAAAACCAGGGATCGCTCGCCGTGCCCATCGCCGTGGGCAAGAACGCAATGCTAAGCCCGTCGATTCGCAGCTGCTCCGTTGCCTGTCATGGCCTTCTGATAGGTCGTCAGCGCAATCAAGGGGAAATACTGCCGGTACATGTGATAACGCAAATAAAACACCCGCGGGAAGCCCGTCCCGGAATAGTAGGCTTCCTCCCAAGACCCATCTTGGTTTTGCGTGCCCAGCAAATAGGCGATGCCACGGGCCACGGAGTCGCTGCGGGTGTCGCTCGCTGCCAGCAGGCCCATGACCGCCCAGGCAGTTTGGGAGGGTGTGCTCGGCCCGACGCCTTTCAGCGTCGGATCATCATAGGATCCGCAGGTTTCTCCCCAGCCGCCATCCGGGTTCTGCATCATCCGCAGCCACTCGGCCGCCTGCTGGATAAAGGGCTCGTGCGAGTCGACACCCATCGCTTCCAGTCCGCGCAGCACCAGCATCGTCCCGTAAATGTAATTGACCCCCCAACGGCCAAACCAGGAACCATCCGCCTCCTGCTGTTGGCGAAGGAACCGAATCGCCTTCTTCACCGCCGGATGGCTCCGATCGTATCCGTAGGCGGCCAGCATTTCGAGAATTCGGCCGGTGATATCCACGGTCGGCGGATCGAGCATGGCATTGTGATCCGCGAAGGGGATGTGCTGAAACACCATTTTGTCGTTGTTCTTATCGAAAGACGCCCAGCCGCCGTTTTTCGACTGCATGGACAAAATCCAGTCGATGGCTCGCTGCACCGACTCGCGCTGGTAGCGACCATTGGGGTGTTCGACCTGGGTCAGCGCCAGGCATACCATCGCGCTGTCGTCGATGTCCGGATAAAACTCGTTGTTGAATTCGAAGTACCAGCCGCCGGGCTGTCCCTTCTTGTTTTTCACCTTCCAATCGCCGATCGAACGAACCTGCTTTTGCAAGATCCAGTCAGCGCATTTGACCATCCCGGGATCATTGGCCGCCAGCCCACCCTCCCCGAGCGCAAAGAGGGCGTATGCCGTGTCCCAAACTGGCGACTTGGTGGGCTGCATGCGGAAGGTCTCGCCCTCCTCGATGCCCAGCTTCTCGAACTCGTCCAAAGCACGAATTACCTGGGGATCGTCGAGCGAATACCCCAGGCAGCGTAGCGCGATGATCGAATTCAAAACGCCGGGATAAATCGCACCCAAGCCGTCACTCATTTCGAAGCGCTCGAGCATCCAGCGTTCCGCCTGGTTGAGCGCGATCGAGCGCAAGGGACGAATGTGAACCGCCTCAAACCAATGGATTAGGCGGTCGAGAAAGAGGAAGAAGTTCCGCCAGGAGACCAGTTGCTTGGACCAATGCAGCCGCATCCGCGACTTTTGCCGGCCACCGAGGAAAAGCTCCTCAATGCCCATTTCCTCCGGAATCTTCTTGAACGGCTTCTTCGCATAGCAGATCGACAGCGGTACCAGAATCGCCCGCGACCAGGAGGAGATTTCGTAAAGGTTAAACCAAAACCACTTGGGAAACAGAACAATCTCCGGAGGAACCGCGGGCACGGCGTCGTAGTCATACTGCCCGAGAAAGCAAAGATAAATCTTGGTGAAGGTGTTCACCTCGGTGGCTCCGCCGAGTTCGAGAATCTTGGCGCGGGCCCGCACCAGAGCCGGGTGGTCCGCCTTATATCCCACCAGTTTCAGCGCGAAATAGGCCTTGACCGAAGCGCTGATGTTCGAGGGGCCTTGGGCATAAATGCTCCATCCCCCGTCTTCCTGCTGGTGGCGCAAGATATAGTTGGCACACTTTTCAAAGCGTTCCTGATCGACCGTGCCGAGCAGGGTACGGAGCAGAACATAATCGGACTCGAGCGTGGTGTCGGCTTCGAGTTCCCCACACCAGTAGCCGTCTTCGTGCTGCTTGGAAAGCAGAAACTTGCCGGCGGCGGTGCTGGCCGCGGCGGCGCGTGCGGGCAAATCATCAATCTTTCCAAAACGCATATCGGGTGCCAAGGCTGGAGGGCGGGACGTACCGTCCATAGAGGTTATCCCGCAGACGCTTGTCGAGGCCGCTGCGCGATGGCTTCCACGATTTCCGGAGGCAATCCGAAGCGTACATTTTCGGGCATGACTTCCACTTCCTTCACCTGGTCAAACCCCTGGGTGCCGAGAAACTGCAAAACCTCTTCCACCAGGCATTCCGGAGCTGACGCCCCTGCGGTGAGGGCAATCGTCGTCGTTCCTTCCAGCCATGCCGGCTGGATATTCCGGAAGCTGTCAATGAGGTGCGAGCGCGTCCCCAGATTGCGGGCCACCTCGACTAAGCGGTTGGAATTGGAGCTGTTATCGGAGCCGACGACCAGTAACAAGTCGGCTTCCGAGGCTACCTCTTTCACCGCCACCTGGCGATTTTCCGTGGCATAGCAAATGTCTTGCGCAGCCGGCCCTTGGATTTGGGGGAATTTCTTGCGCAGAGCGGCAATAATGTCTTTGGTTTCGTCCAGACTCAACGTGGTTTGTGTGAGATAGGCGACCCGGTTGGGATCAGCAACGGTGAGTTCCTCAACCTGCTCGGGCGATCCCACGACCTGGGTGACCAGCGGTGCCTCTCCCAGGGTTCCGATGACCTCATCGTGATCCCGGTGACCGATCAAGATCAACGAGTAACCCTCTTTGGCAAACTTGACCGCTTCGACGTGAACCTTCGTGACCAGCGGACAAGTAGCGTCGATCACCCGCAGTTTGCGCGCTTGACTGGCTTGGCGAACCTCGGGCGAGACTCCGTGGGCGCTGTAGATTACCCGTTCCCCGTTGGGAACTTCGTCGACGCTATCGACGAAAATGGCTCCTTTCGCCTGGAGTTCCTCGACCACGAAGCGATTGTGGACGATCTCCTTGCGGACGTAAATCGGCGGGCCAAAGGCTTCGAGAGCAATGCGGACGATGTCGATGGCCCGTACGACGCCCGCGCAGAAGCCCCGGGGTTTTAACAGAAGCAGCGTCTTGCCATGGTTAGTAGACACAATAAAGGCTCCCCCTTTGAGTTTCCCTCCAGTTTTCATCCTCAACCTTACCGGAGAGAAACTACTTTGGTCAACCTAATCCGCTGAAACTGAGCGGATTAGGGGCAGGGCGAGGTTGAGATCCGGCGCGTAGAGCCGGGCTCGAGTTGGCCGCCGTTGTTTAGATGCTGCGAGCAAGATCCTCGGCCTAGGTACTTGGCCAGCAATCACACCTCGATGGTCGTCGGTTCGCCTTCGCACCGCAGAATTTCAGGCAACAGGCTCCCAAGATCCTGGCCAACCGGCCTTCTCGTGTGGATGGTTGGGGAAGCGCTTCCCCATGCTTGATAATCGCTTTGGAGGGCGCAATGAAATCCGCCAGCATGTTCCTAGCGATGCTTTTTCTCACCGCAACCATTTTTCCCCAGGAGCGCCCCGCCGTCGCCACGCAGGCCAACACGGTCTACGTTGGCGCCGACGGGAGGTTTGAGGCTGCACCCGATACAGCCCAGATTCAATTCAACGTCTCCGTGCAAGAGGCTACCTCGCAGGAAGCCTATCAGCACGCCTCGAAAGACGTGGAGCAGGTGCGACAGGTGCTGCGCGCGAATGGAATCGATTCCAAGGCTGCAACCGTGGGCTTTTTCTCCGTGCAGCCGATGTACGACTGGAAAAACCCGAAACAGAAGCTCGTCGGGTACCGGGTAACGACCGACATCACGCTGAAGTTGAAGGATTTCTCGAAAGTGGGCCCGATTACCCAGCAGCTCGCCGCGGCCAACGTGAATCAAAGCCAGACCGTGAGCTACACGCTCGAGGACATGGAGGAAGCCAAGAACAAAGCGGTTGAGGATGCCTACCGGCGCGCGCGCAACTCCGCCGAGGCCCTCGCTCGTGCCAGCCAACGTACCCTGGGAGAGCTTGCCTACGCTTCGGTCGATGTCGTCGAGAATCCTCACATCATTATGCCCAGGCAGGAACTGGGTATGACCGCGGCGCTGAATGGTAGGACCGCACCAACCGAGGAGTTCACCCCGCATACCGTGACGGTTACCGCTCACGTCAATGCGCTGTTTAACCTGAAGTAAACTTCATGGCGCGCGCGGCAAGGTCTCAGCTTCCAGAGCTACCCCAAGCTGCTCGGCTCGTCTCGTCAATCGAGGCGCTCCCGGAGCGCGATACTTCGGACCTTCTCTCTAGGGGAGGTAAGCCATAGCGCTATCGAAGCCTCTCTCCTGACTCCCGGCTCACAACGCGTGAGCCGGGTGTGAGGTCAGCGCAGCTTCGTGACCGTCACTTGCACCTGAAACTGCCGCTTGGAGTTAGGATCGTCCACGCTGCCCACTACTAGCGGCTTCTCCAGTTGCGCCACGGTGCTGGCTTCGATCTTCAACTGGCGCAGCATCGGCATCACGCTCTGCGACTGCTGATCCGGCACGGCGAATTGGCTGATCTCGGAGCGAAGGGTCAATAGAACGTTCGTACCCAACCAGGCATCGGAACTCCGATCCCTGAGCCGGCACCAGATGTTCGTGCCCACGTCAAGATAGGTGAACTCGCCTCTTTTTGCCTCAATGGGGACGCGGGTGCCAATCTTGATCTCGTGGCTGTCTCCAGTACTCAGGTTCATGGAGTATTGCCGTGTGTTGATCTTTTTTCCATCCTCCATCTCATTGACCGAAAAGTCGATTCGGTAAGCCTGCCGTTCGTGTTCCGTCGCCTTTGCAGCCTCTTGCGCCGGGGCCTCTTGTGCCGGGGCCTCTTGTGCCGGGGCTTTCCGGCTTACTCCAACGGCCATCATCGCCAAAACCAGCCCCGCCGCTACGATCGTTTTTTTCAACATTGGTTGTTCTCCTCGAGTTGTGGGTAGTAGTTTCCTAGGGTTGTACATCCGGTTCGCTCGTTGCCTCGCGCAACTCCTCCGCCGCATCGCGCCTTAAAGTTTCGGCCCTGGCTTCTGCAATCAGCGCCGCATGTTCCGGATACTTCGCGACGTAGCGCGCCAGAAGCATTTCCTGCTCGCTCAAAGGCCGGGGCGAGGGAAACTGCTGCAAACGGGGAACGGCTGTGGCCAGTGCGGTGGAGTTCCGCGGCCGATGCGCAGCGGCCTTGACCGATGCCCGGTGAGGAGCCGGAAGCTGCGGGTGGCTGGCAAGGTTGCCCATCTGCGCGCTTCTAGCCGCGTGCTCGCTACGGGGATCGATCGCCTTCGCCGACTGCGGTTTCCTCATTCTCGACGACAGAGACAGCCCGAGCACCAACACCACCACGGTCAGCGCGCTCGCCAGAAGCCATCGCCATCCAATCCCGACCGGAGCGTGATCGCGCCGTGCTTCGAGGTTCGCGAGAACGCGCTGCTCGAGCCCGGATCTTGGCTCGACTGCGGCATAGTTCGCCAGGGCGGCATCGAGTTCGCGGTCGAGCGCGTCCCTCTCGATCTGGGGTGGCGCAGCCTGCCAACTTTCCCGACGTTCATTCCGGCCGTGTTCCTCGCCCACGCCCTTCGCCATATTTTCTAACTCCTATCTCCTGCTTGTTCCCCCAGCTTTTCCCGAAGGACCTGCCGTGCGCGGAACACTCGGGACCGCACGGCCGCCTGGCTAATGCCCAGGGTTGCGGCCACCTCGCGCGGCGACATTTCCTCTACCGTCGATAGGATGAGCGGCTCGCGCAGCTTTTTGGGCAGTCGAGCTATCCATCCTTCGAGCCGAGCATGGATCTCGAAACCCTGGATCGCATCATCGGCGGACGACTCCGCCGAGATCATGGGCAGCGGATTTTCGGGATCGTCGAGCGAAACCTCCCGCTTGCGGCATATCTTCCGGCTGCGCTCGACCGCAACTCGCCAGGCGATGCGCGCCAGCCAACTCTTGTGATCCGCAACTGCGGCGAGTTTCGAGCGGAAGCGCAGCGCGCGGAAAAACGTCTCCTGGGTTGCATCCTCAGCGTCGTGATGGCTTCTGAGCGCAGCATAAGCGATGCGATAGACGAGCCGCGAGTGCTGGTGCACGAGATCCTCGAGCAACTCGTCTTGCTTGCGCTCGGCCGTCGCCATGCCGCTCAGCAGCAGTTCTCCTGCCAACACTCGCTCGGTCCTCATGCATGAAGAACGCTCCGAGCCGTGTTTCGTTCAGGATTTTTTTTCGGAAGGTCTATTTCGAGAGAATTGCCCCGGCGTGCTGTGCGGGTGTTGATAGGATGGCAAACTGCTGCGCACTCAGGAAGCCGGAGCCATGGAGAGCGGCTGTCCGGCCGCCCTCCCCTTGGGAGGACGCACGATCACGGGCAAAATCAACGACACTACCATCACTCCAGCAATAATGTGAATCGCGGTGGAGTAAGTTCCCGTGGCTTGGCGGATTCGCGCAATCATGATCGGAGAAACTACCCCTCCCACTCCCCAAGCCAGCAGGATCCATCCGTAGATTCCGCCCATGAACCTGGCGCCGAAATAATCGGCAGTAAACGAAGGCATGGTGCCGAAGCCGCCGCCGTAGCACAAGTAGATGGCGGCGAACGCCACGAACAGCGCCGCTTGGGTGTCGATTCGTGGCAAAATCGAGAAGATTCCCGCCTGGATCAGATACAGCAGGAAATAAACCCGAGCACGCCCAAAATAGTCCGAAATCCAGGCCCACAAGAAACGCCCGGCAGCGTTGAAGATTCCCAGCAAACCTACCATCTTGCCGGCCTCGATCGCCGTCATGTGCGCCTGCTGCTGCGCGATGGGCGACGCCTGGCTGATGATCATGATGCCCGCGGAAACGTTGAGAAAGAGCATCAACCACAGCGCCCAGATCTGCCACGTTCCCATCGCTTCTTGCACAGTGTATTGGTAGGTTCCAGCGGCCTTGGCGACGGCGGTCTTCGCAACCCAGCCCGCGGGCCTCCAACCTTCTGGTGGGTTCGCATAGAACTGCGCCGTCACCACTACTCCAATGAAGTAGGCAATTCCAAAAATAAAAAAGGTGGTGGGTACACCAACCGAGACGATTTGCCGCGCGGCAATCGGCCCCATCAGCAGAGCACCGGCGCCGTACCCGGTCACCGCCAGACCGGTCATCACTCCGCGCATGTCGGGGAACCATTTGGCGACGGTGGCAACCGGGCAAATATAGCCCATGCCTCCGCCGGTTCCAGCTAGCACACCGTAGGAAAGATAAAGCAAGGAGAGCGATTGATGGGCGGCTGCGTAAGAAGAAAGGACGTAGCCTAGACCGTAAATGATGCCGCCAAGCGTGGCGACTTTTCTCGGCCCGACACGAGTCATCCACAATCCACCGATCACGGTTCCCACTCCAATAAAAAAAACATTGATCGTAAACGCAAGCGAAACTTGCGTAAGTGTCCAATGCTCAAGCGCCACCAGCGGCTTGACGAATACGCTCCAGGCGTAAACCGCCCCAAGGCAGATCTGCATAATCACCGCGGCGATTGCAATTCCCCACCGATTCGGAAGGCGCTGTTCCGCCATCGTCTCCTCCGTCCTCTTGACCCCAGCCAACCAATACCTTATCGTGTGACGCGTTACATATAGTCCCGACACCGAGGGTTGTCAAGGTAATTGCTAGAATCTACCGGGGTTGCGCCATAGTTTGTTTTTTATGGAAACTGTGCAGGGTCTCGCGGCATCTTCCTGCTAGGGATACTCGATGATTAAAGAGTTGGCCTTACGCTGGCCGCTGGTTCGCCAGATGGTGTATGGCGGGGACGGTACCGGTGCGGAGGCGATGAGCGTCGAGACGGCGAATCTGCTTCCAAAGAATCACGACGCGAGCGTTGCCCGCTCTGTTTGCCCGTATTGTGCGGTTGGTTGCGGGCAGCTTGCCTTTCACAAGAATGGAAGGTTGATTTCCATTGAGGGCGATCCCGATTCGCCTTTGTCCCGCGGTCGCCTTTGCCCCAAGGGTTCCGCCAGCTACGAACTGCTAACGCATTCGCAACGCTTGACCAAGGTTAAGTATCGCCGCCCATTCTCGGGCGAGTGGGAAGATCTCGAATTGAGCAAGGCAATGGAGATGATCGCCGACCGCCTTTGGCAGAGCCGCGAGCGCTCCTTCGTCGAAACTCGGGACGGCCAGACGCTCATGCAGACCCTCACCATCGGCCATCTGGGTGGCGCCACGCTCGACAACGAAGAAAACTACCTCATTAAAAAGTTATTCACCGCGGGCCTGGGGATGGTTTGTATCAGCAACCAGGCCCGGATATGACATAGCTCCACTGTGCCCGGTCTGGGCACAACCTACGGACGCGGTGGGGCCACGACCGCTCCCAAGGATATGCTGAACTCCGATGTGATTCTGATTATGGGATCGAACATGGCGGAGAATCATCCCGTCGCCTTTCAGTGGATCGTGGAGGCGAAGGAGAAGGGAGCCAAGGTCATCCACGTCGATCCGCGTTTCAGCCGGACTTCCGCGGTCTCTGACATCTGGTTGCCGCTGCGCGCGGGTTCGGACATTATTTTTCTTGGCGCTTTGATCCGTTACGTGATGGAGAACGAATTGTTCTTCCGTGAGTATCTGGTCCACTACACGAATGCGCCGGTCATCATCTCGCAGGGTTTTCACGACAGCGAGGAACTCGAAGGAATCTTCTCCGGCTGGAAGGCTGATCTGAAATGTTACGATCCGAAAACCTGGTGGTACGAAGGCGCCGATCAACGCGGCGGCCAGGCTCCCGGCGGCGAGACTCCCGCGATTCCAGTGCCCGACCTCAACAGCTATAAGAAGGACGAGACGCTCGAGGATCCCCGGTGCGTCTTGCAACTTCTGAAGGGTCACTTCGCCCGGTATACACCGGACTTGGTTGAAGAATACTGCGGAATTTCGAAGGAATCATTTCTGCGCGTCGCCGATCTTTATGGCAGAGCCTCTGGCCCGGACAAAACCGGCGGAATCTGTTACGCGGTGGGCTGGACGCAACATTCTTCCGGCGTGCAGATCATCCGTTGTGCCGCGATTCTGCAACTCCTGCTCGGCAACATGGGACGTCCCGGCGGCGGAATCATGGCGCTTCGCGGCCACGCCTCGATTCAGGGCAGCACCGATATTCCCACGTTGTTCGATATTCTGCCCGGCTATCTGAATATGCCGAGGTTCGGAGAATCTTCGAAAAGTCTGGCAAAGTACATCGCGCAGAACTCTCCGCGCACGGGATGGTGGAGAAATTTCGATAAGTACATCGTCAGCTTGCTGAAGGCGTACTACGGCGATCTAGCGAAGCCGGAGAATCAGTTCGGTTTCAACTGGCTGCCGCGCCTCACGGGCGACCACTCTCATCAGGGTTATTGGCTCGACATGATGGATGGCAAAATGGATGGGATGTTCATCATGGGCGAAAATCCAGCCGTTGCCGGACCCAACTCCGGCATGGAGCGCCGCGCACTAGCGAAGCTGCAATGGCTGGTGGTGCGCGATCTGGTAGATACGGAGACCTCTTCTTTCTGGCGCGATGCTCCGGAGGTGAAGAGTGGCGAGGTGCGGCCCGAAGCGATTCAGACCGAAGTCTTTCTGATGCCGGCGGCCGGCCATGCCGAAAAAGACGGGACTTTCACCAACACGCAGAGACTGCTGCAGTGGCACGAAAAAGCCGTCGACCCTCCCGGTGACAGTCGGAGCGAAAACTGGTTCATCTTTCACCTCGGGAACCTATTGCGCGAGAAGGCGAAGAAGAACCCTCATGCGAAGAACGCCGGCCTGCTCGCGCTGACCTGGAATTACACGACCGCAGGCCCTCATGCCGAGCCTTCTGCGGAAGAAGTTCTGCAGGAAATTAACGGCTACACCGTGGCCGATCGCCAATTGGTCCCGGGATTCGGTGCACTGCAGGCGGATGGCTCGACCGCTTGTGGCGCATGGATCTATTCCGGTGTATTTCCCAAGCCGGGCGAGAATCGCGCCAACCAGCGCACCTCGAAAGATTTCTACGGACACGGTTGGGGCTTCGCATGGCCCGCCGACCGTCGCATTCTTTACAACCGTGCCTCGGCCCGTCCCGACGGCAAGCCCTGGAGCGAGCGCAAGAAACTGGTCTGGTGGGATTGCCAAAACAAAAAGTGGATGGGCAACGATGTGCCGGATTTCGTCGCCACCAAGCCGCCGAATTACGTTCCCAGGGAGAGTGCAGAAGGAGATGATGCGCTTGCAGGCGATAAGCCATTCATCCTCCACGCCGACGGTCTGGGATGGATCTGGGTGCCGAACGGATTGGCTGACGGCCCGTTGCCCGCTCACTATGAGCCCTTTGAATCGCCGATTCGCAATCCCATCTATCCCAAACAACAGATCAACCCCGTTGCCATGAACAAGAAGCGCATCGGCAACGAATATGCGTCGTCGCCTGACTCGCGTTTTCCCTACGTGATGACGACCTACCGCCTCACCGAACATCACACTGCCGGAGGAATGACGCGCACCCTAACCCACCTTGCCGAATTACAGCCGGAAATGTTTTGCGAGATTTCGGTGGAGATGGCTGCCGAACTCGGCATCCGGCAGGGAGACTGGGTCACGATCGTCACTCTGCGAGGCGCAATCGAGGCGCACGCTCTCATTACTCCAAGAGTACAAACACTTGCGATCGAGGGCAAGCGGATCTACCAGGTGGGAGTGCCATTTCACTGGGGATATTCCGGACTGGTGAAAGGCGATATCGGCAACGATCTGATCGCAATCTCGGAGGAGCCTAACGTGCGCATTATGGAATCGAAAGGCTTATTATGTAACCTTCTTCACGGAAGGCACGCGGACAACACACAAAAGGTGAGAGAACTTCTTCGAGCACAGAGGGTAGCGGAGTGACGGTTTCTGCCTTCCTCACAGATGCGACCTTATGTATCGGCTGCAAAGCTTGCGAAGTAGCCTGCAAAGAATGGAACGAAGTTCCCGCCGACGGAATGACGTGGACCGGTCTGTCCTACGACAACACGCAAAGTCTCGGTGCGTCCACCTGGCGGCACGTCATGTTTCTGGAGCAACCCGCAGCCGCCGGACCGCAGCTTGCGGAGACCACCGATCCATTCCGCTGGGTTTTTCTTTCCGATGTTTGCAAACATTGTGGTAAGGCAGGCTGCCTCGAAGCTTGCCCCACCGGGGCGATCATGCGCACCCACGTCGGCTCGGTGCTGGTGCAAAAAGATGTTTGCAACGGCTGCGGTTACTGCGTCGTCACTTGCCCCTTTGGCGTGATCGACCGCCGTCCGGACGACGGCCGCGCTTTCAAATGTACCTTCTGCTATGACCGCCAAAAAAGCGGCCTCATTCCTGCCTGCGCCAAGGCGTGCCCGACGCAGTCGATTCAATTCGGCGAACTGGCAGAACTCCAGGAGCGCGCCCAGATGCGCGTGCACGAATTACGTGAGCGCGGATATCACGATGCGCGCCTCTACGATCCGCAGGAAACGAGCGTCCAGGGCGTGCACGCTTTCTTTGTAATTCTGGGCGAGCCGGAGAACTACAATTTCCCTCCCGCCCCCGAAGCGCCTACGGCTTATCTGAAAAGTGCGTGGACCTCCGCCGTCATCTGCGCTGCGATCGCTTTTGGTATCATCTGCGTCGCTTTTGCCTTTTAACGGAGTCCTTGCCTTGTCTTCCGATCCTGCAACGCCAGCCGCGAAGGCGACTGAAGAGCGACTGGACGAAATTCGAAAAGCGGCGGCAGAGTCCGCTCCGCGTGGCGGGCGCCCGTCGCCTGCGCCGCAAATCCGCGGACGAGAGAGCTATTATGGCCTTCCGGTGCTGAAGGCGCCGGTATGGACGTGGGAAGTACCACTGTATTTCTTCATCGGCGGCATCGCAGGCATGTCGGCCTGCCTAGCACTCGTCGCACAACTCTTCGGCAACGAGGCGGCCCTTGTCCGCAGCGCTCTGTGGGTGGCCTTGCTCGGTGCCGCAATTTGTCCCGTCTTTCTCATCGCAGATCTGGGAAGGCCCGAGCGCTTTCTGGCAATGCTGCGCGTGGCCAAAATCCAGTCGCCCATGTCAGTCGGCGTGTGGATTCTGGTGTCATTTTCAGGTTGTACGTTCGTTGCTCTTCTCGCAAACGAACTGATCGCGCGAGGGTATACCGACATCTTGATCGTGGGAGTGAATTGGGCAGGAGAATGTACAGCCGCTCTGACCGGCCTGATTCTCGCCGCCTACACCGGCGTACTCCTCGGCGCCACTGCAAACCCCGTCTGGTCCCACAATCGCCGCGCGCTACCTGCACATTTTCTGGCTGCGGCATTGGGTGGCGCCGCGGGAGTCCTCGAACTGTTGGGATTTCTCATACCTCCGACGCAACTCATCGGTGTCGTGGCAGCTGTCATCGAGACCTTACTTGGAGTACACTTCGAACTCAGCCGATTGCCTGTGAATGCGCCGCTGCATCGCGGCAAGAGTGCGACCGCGTTTCGCATCGCTGGAGTAATGGCGGGGCCAGGTGCGCTCATTCTGCGTCTCGTATCGGACGCTCCCCCGGTACGCCGCGCCGCCGCCGTTTGTTTTCTGGCTGGTAGCCTGCTCAGCCGTTACGCCTGGATTTGGGCCGGCCGCGCCTCCGCCATGGATCCCGAGGCCCTGTTTCAGATGCAACGGAAATCATGAGTTGCAGATGAACCCAAGCACGGCCGGAAGAGTCAGCATCGCGCAAGCAGCAAACGGGAAGTTCAGCCCATGGTCAGCAGCTCTTCGTAAAACCCGCCGATTTGACGAGCTCGGTCCACGAAGTGAATTTCCAAAATCCAGTGCCGCTGGCGACCATTTGCATCCAATGTCCGCATGCGAGTGTGGTTTTGTGGGTGGACGTAGAGCGTG
>DASPVV010000161.1:0-10796 GCA_035622175.1 Terriglobales bacterium
CTTGCGGCTCCGCGATAGACGTATCGTGAGATCCAGGAAGCTTACGTTCCCGGCAGCGGCGGACCGCCTTCCCGGGCGCCAAACCTGGAGCAACTGCGAAAACAAACCAAAAAGTTGCTCGAACCGCGCCGCTGCGGCGAGTGTTGTACTTCTATATTCGCCGGGGCATTCCTTCTCTTCCTATCCAGACTTCCACGGTTCGGCTGAGGAACATCAAGAGTTTCAGGTGGATTTCCACAGGGGGTAACCAAACCTCTTAATTGCTTGTGGAAACAAGCTGTTGTAGGTTCAGCACACCACCAATTTGTCGAATCGCAGCCTTGTCAATTGGGGAGGGGCCCGGGTTGAAAACTAGAGCGCTCGGTTGCCGAAATCCATTTTTGCATGCCGAACGCGGGTGGCAATGAATCACCTAGTCTCCTTCTTTGCCTCCTTCGGGCTGGCGCTGTTTCTGACGTGGTATGTTCGCAATCTCGCGCTCGCGAACAAATGGGTGAGCGCCGCCCCCAGCGATCGTCATCTCCACATCGCTCCCATGCCGCGGGTCGGCGGCGTAGCTATTGTGCTTACGTTCTTCTCCGTTACCGGTGTGCTTGCTCTTATCGCCCGGCTGATCGGCGCACAGTTCAGCTTTCCCCCGCGCAATTGGCTCGGGTTCCTGGGGCCGGGACTTTTCATATTCGCTGTAGGGCTGTATGACGATTTCAGGAACACCGGCCCTTACCTTAAGTTTGGGGCCCAGATTGCGGCTGCGATTTGGTTGTTTGCGAACGGATACCATATTGCGTCGGTCCCACTGGTCTTTGGCGCAAGGGAACTTGGCTTCTATCTCAGCCTGGGGGCGACCATTTTCTGGGTCGTACTCATCACCAACGCGTTCAACCTGATCGATGGTGTGGACGGCTTGGCAGCCGGTTCGGCACTGTTTTCCGCCATCGTGATGTTGGTTATTTCGCTGATGGACGGGAACTCCTTTGTATCGATGAGCGGCGCTGTCTTGGCAGGCTCGATTCTCGGCTTCCTCCGGTATAACTTTCATCCGGCCACGATTTTCCTCGGCGACTCGGGAAGCCTGTTCATCGGATTCGCTCTGAGCGCGCTCGGGCTGGCGAGCAGCCAGAAGTCTCACACCATGATCGCGGTGGGCATACCGGTCGTGGCCTGCGGTTTTCCGGTGTTGGAGACGGGTCTCTCCGTCTTGCGCCGGTTCATGAACGGCAGGCCGTTGTTTAGCGCAGACCGCGAGCATATCCACCACAAACTTCTGGCCATGGGGATATCGCAGAGGCGAGTGGCGATCATGCTCTATGCCGTCTCGGCTCTGTTTGCGGCGACGAGCTTGCTATTAGTCAACCAGAGCGGGCGGAGCATGACTCTTGCTCTGCTGCTTGTCGGCACCGCGGTGTGGATTGCGCTTCAACGGCTGGGGTATCTGGAAGTCACAGAGTTGCAAAGGGTTGCCCAACGCACGATCGAGCAGAAGAGCATCATCGCCAACAATCTTAGTATACGGCGGGCCTGTGAGAGCTTGCGAAGATGCTCATCTTTCTCGCAGATGTGTCGCATCTTGGAGGAGGCCTTCGCGAAGAATGAATTTGACCGCTTTGAACTCAGGCTGGCAGTGACTACTGACGTCTTTGTGGATGCGGCACCTTCGTCGAGAGAACGAGGCCGGGAACTTTACTTTTCCTGGGCTAAACCTGGCAGGAGCACTGTGCTGGAGGATTCCTGTTGGTCCTTATCGCTGCCAATCTCCTCCGCCAGAACTTTGCGGCAGGGAGCATTCATCCTATTTCGACGGAGTGGCTCGGCGCCTCTGCGAATCGATGTGAACTTACTCACGTCTGACCTGCAGCCGTCGGTTTCTGCGGCGCTTGCCCGTGTAGTGAATGTGACTGAACTGCCGTTGATCGAGAATCAAGAGCAGTTTGCCGCCACAGCCTCCTAGTCAGTGATTTTCGGAGTGACCGCTGGCTCGGAGATCCGGATAGAGGAGCCAAACTCCTCCGCCGAGTCACAGGAACGATTCAAGCGGCTGTGAGTTTGATGTGGAAATCTATTTCGTTCGTGTTCGCTTGCGCTGGTTTAACATGTAGGCTCTCATGCAATTGGCTAGAACTAGATTGGCTGACCTTGTTCCGCAGGCCTTTCCCGCCAACTCACAGCCCAGCAGCGACGCACGTGAGTCTCCGAGCGGTCTCAACACATTCGAGCGGATTGTGCAGTGTGCGTTAGACTGCGCCGGGGCGAATGGCGCTGCTCTGGCGATGTTGCAAGATCAGGTGATGGTCTGTGTGGCCAGAGCGGGCTCGCTTGCGCCTCCTTTGGGAGCGCGCCTCGAAACAGGGTCGGGCCTCACTGGGAAATGCCTACGCCTCCGACGTGTATTGCGCTGTGACGACGCCGAGAGCGATTCCCGCATCGATCGCGAAACCTGCCACGTATTGGGTATCCGTTCGATGGTAGCCGTGCCCATCGAGCAGAACGGATTCGTAGTTGGGCTGCTTGAGGTTTTCTCGCGCCAGGCCCGCGGCTTTGGCGAGGCCGTCGACGCCAAATTGGAGCTTTTGGCCAAGAGCGTGCTCTCGGCTGAATGCGGTGCACCTCGAGTCATCGAAGACCAAGACAGCAGCCCAATCGAAGAACCGGAGAATTCCTCAGAAGTATCGCCCGTGTTGCCGGATCGACAATCAATTTGGGCATTTCCGCGCTCGCTCTCGATCTATTACAAGCTAGCGCTGGGGCTGGGTTTCACCTGTTTGGCAATTGCGATTGTCTGTTGGTGGATGGCGGGCAGAAGGGTTCTCGCTCCCCTCCGCACCGATTTGCAGACTGTAATCAAAAGTACTCAAGAGCCTGATTCGGCATTGGCTGACACCAATGAGCGGCCGCCGATCAGCAAGCTGGCAGAGCAGGGGGACCCGGCGGCCCAATTTGCTCTTGGCGCGCAGTATGCTACCGGGGACACGGTCCAGCAGGACTACACCGAGGCCGCACGTTGGTTTTCTAAGGCGGCGGAGCAGGGTCATGTTCTGGCCCAAGCCACGTTGGCTGCATACTACTTGGCGGGACGAGGTGTTCCCACGGACCTGAACAAGGCCTATTTCTGGTCAATACTGGCGCAGGATGGCGGGGATCAGGCCAGCGCATATCGCATCAACATTCTGAATTCGCGGCTGACAGCCAATGAGGTTTCAGATGTCAAGCAGCAGGCGAATGATTGGCTCAAGCTGCATCAGCGGCCCGCCGTACAAGCCGTACAATAGGTAAGCGGTTGTTCCCTGGTGCGAACTGTTGGATCGCTTGAGGTCGGGAGCCAGACCACGGGCCACCGTGATCGAGACCTCGGGAATCACCCGCAATCAGCGATGCGGTTCTTCTTCGTTTCTTAACACTGCACCCTCAAAACCTGTTGCTCTGAGCGACAGCCCGGATTGCTGATTCGCTAGGGTTTCTATCCAAATAACCATATTATTCATATTATTAATGTTGCGATGCCCTAGCTCGACCAGATTCTCCCGGATGCCGCTAGGAGCAAGTTGCCGGCCGAGATGCAAAGGATCGACTTAAGCATAAGGCCCTTATTTTACATTTAGTTAAAAGGAACTTGGGCAGCCTCGGGAAGACGAGTCTGGGGTTCAAATCTGGCACTATTATGCCTTGGAACCGTGGTCCGGAGACCTTGGGCATAACCTATTGTTTGCCTTGGCCTTGCTTGGCTGCACCAAGCGGAACCAATGATCTCGCAAATTACTGAGGTTCAATAACCTAGGATATGTTTACCCTGCCCATTCTGTTGCGTAACCTATGAGCTTACGCCAGTCCACTCTCCCTAAGGCGCTGATTTGTCTGTATGGAGTGACCAATGGCCACGTCTGGCAGTCTTCAGTTCGCGCTCTTGCCGGAGGGCAAGGTTGATCGTCGCGCTCTGGCCGTGAGCTACGGATCAGTGCTTCTGCTGCTCTCAGTTCTCATGATGGTTGGGATGATCTGGCCAGAGCACCTGCGCATGCAGAAGCAATATGAATTGACCGAGCTCATACCAAGGCCGGACGTAGAGCCAGAGCCAGAGCCGATCAAGGTCAAGGTGCGACCCAAGCCGCGCGTCCAGCCTCCTCCTCCGCCAGTGTCCGAGACCCCGAAACTGATCGTTCCTCCTGAAGTGCGACCGCATCCTAAACCGCCGGAAGTGACTCCGCCCACCGTGACGCTCAATAATTTCACGCGCCCAGAGCTGAACCTCGCTCCGAGCAACGTGCCAATGCCGAAGATCGTCCATACCGGCGATTTCGGTAGTTCCGCAACCGCCACGCTGAAGGCCCCAACGTCGAAGGTGCAGACGGGAGGATTCGGCGATCCCAATGGACTTCCTGGCCAAGGCAGGCCCGGAGCGCATCTGCC
This sequence comes from Terriglobales bacterium, assembly GCA_035622175.1. Classification (GTDB taxonomy): domain Bacteria; phylum Acidobacteriota; class Terriglobia; order Terriglobales; family Acidobacteriaceae; genus JAFAGX01. The sequence goes on from DASPVV010000161.1 coordinate 4,402, forward strand.
TGTGGCAGCGACGGGTTCATTCGATCTGCCGCAAGGACCGGGGGTTGGAAACGGCACCGGCGGAGCGCAGGGACTGAAAGGCACGATTGCCGGCGCTGGCTTCGGAAACGGTGTCGTGCAATCGAGCCAAGGTGGCCAAAGCCACGGGAGTGTTCAGAACGCAGGCTTTGCCACCCAACAAGTAGCGGAAACGGGAACCAAACTCCAGGAGCAGAACCAGGGACCGGCAACGACTCCGGTAGAGATTACTTTTAAGCCGAACCCAATTTATACCGACGAAGCTCGCCGTCTAAAACTCGAAGGGGAAGTGCTTCTCGAAGTTATGTTTGGCGCCAACGGGCAGCTGCGGGTCAACCGCGTGATTCGCGCCCTTGGGCACGGGCTGGATGAAGCTGCGGTTGCGGCTGCCAATCAAATGCACTTTAAGCCGGCGCAGCGTGACGGTCAGCCAGTCGATTCCACTGCGGTCGTTCATGTCCTGTTCCAACTAGCATCTTGAGCAAGATACGGTACAACTATGAGCATATCTAAATTGATGATTGCCGCTCTGGCCCTGATTACGGTCAGCGCGATGGCACAGCAGGCGATGGAGCCGGCAGTGCCGGTGTCGCACACGAACGATGTTGGACCCGGCGCTTCGGTCACCGTTGGGAGCGGATCCTCGATCACCATTGGCGTACCAGCGACAATGGATGCCATCGTGGATCGCATCATTCAGCGTGAGCAGGCGTTGATGGCCATGCTCAAGAATCGCACACCGCTCGTCGAAACCTATCTGCAGGATCTGAAGGTGGATCCGGCCACAGGGGTGTCCCCGAAACAGGACCATTACTTTCTGGGCAAGATGGACCTGGGCAACTCGGTAGACCGGCGCGACTTTCTTTCCAAGGACCCCAGCATGGAAAGCTCGATGCTCGGGGGATTTGTCGGTCTATTCAAGTTCGAATATCGCCCCATTGGTTTCTCGTGGATGATTTTTGCCGATCGACAGAATTTCGACCGCGACCATTACACCTTCGAATATGTGCGCCGGGAGTTTTTAGGAAATGTTCGCTGTATGGTGTTTGAGGTCAAACCCAAACCAAAAACCGGCAATGGTCGTTTCGAAGGCAGGATCTGGGTAGAAGACAAAGAGTTCAACATCGTCCGCCTGAATGGGACTTATGTTCCACCTCCGCGCCACGGCTTCTTCTTTCACATGGACAGCTGGCGTTTGAACCTGGTCCCGGGGTACTGGGTACCGGCTTACATCTACAGTGAGGAAGGCGACTTCACCTATGGGACTACAGACAACAAGGTCGCCTTTAAGGCGCAAACCCGGCTGTGGAATTACCGTCTGGAGCAGGACGATCGGGATAGCGAACTGACGCAGGTGGTGGTCGACTCGAGTGTGAAAGATGAGAGTGCAGCTGCACAAGACGATTCGCCCCTGCAGGCACAACGTCAATGGCAGCAGCAAGCGGAAGATAACGTAGTGGAGCGTTTAGAAAAGGCGGGTTTGATTGCTCCAGACAGTGAAATCGATAAGGTTCTGCAGACCGTGGCCAATAATCTCCTGATCAGCAACAATATTGATCTGCCGCGCCCGGTGCGCGCGCGGGTGATGCTGACCACCCCGCTCGAGACCTTCAGCGTAGGCAACACGATTGTGGTCAGCCGTGGACTCCTGGATGTGCTTCCCGATGAGGCGTGTCTGGCGATGGTGCTCTCTCACGAACTCGGACATATCGTGCTCGGGCACAATACGGGCAGCAAGTACGGCTTCAGTGATCGTATGCTGTTCTCCGATCAATCCACCTATCGGAACATGGGATTCCGCCACTCCCCAGAGGAGGAAGATCAGGCCGATCAGAAAGCGCTCGAGTTGCTGAAGAACTCACCCTACAACCAGAAGCTGGCATCGGCAGGTCTATTCCTGAAGCAGCTGGCAGAACGCGCGCCCGCTCTCACGGCTCTGCTTACACCTCATCTCGGCAATGGCTTTACCGACGACAGGGGCACGGTGCACCGCATGGTAGCCCTGATGAATTCTGCTCCCGCGCTCGAACTGAACAAGCTGAATCAAGTGGCCGCGCTTCCTTTGGGAGGACGGGTTAAGCTGAACCCCTGGGACAATCATGTGGAACTGATCAAGGCTGCCCCGGTAGCGATCACCTCGGTACGCGACAAAATGCCATTTGAGGTGACTCCATTCTTTCCCCGCCTCACACGCTTCGGAATGTCGGAAAGTCAAAGCGCGTCAGCAAGTTCTCCTGGCGCGGCTCCGACCAATTAGCTTGGAGAATCCAGGCCCATTGAATAAGGCGTTGAGTAGGAACCCGAGGGGCGATTCCGAGAACAGCTTACAGTGGCCTCTGGGGCGGCGGCACTACTTGGGCTGCTGTCGACACAGCGCCGGAGTTTGGACACCAGCCAGCATAATTCCTGGCACACTTCGCCAAATCTGCGGTTCTAGCGCAGCCCACGGAGGCGAGCATCGGGCTGGCCATTCGGTGGAGGGATTGCCCGAATGAGGGCGAGGCGCAATGACGATGAGCAGGATGTCCCCCGGAGGTATCTGAGGTCTATCTGTTGTGCCTCGACACAGAATTGCCGGCACAGACGAGGAAATTACCTGGGTATTTATCGGCGAAGACGCGCTAGCTCAGGTCACTGAACCGTAACTGAGCCTTGATAAGTCGTCACTCGGACGCCCTCGGGTTGATCGAACACTTCGAATTTTGCGTTGGGGGAAGTCTGAGGCGTAACCCTCACAGTATTCGACTTGACCGATGTCCCGGCTGTGGTAGTAACCAAAACATCCCCCCGCGACAGTTCTATCCCAGTTTGATCGACGCTCAGCCGAGAGCCGGACTTAAGGACCGCCTCGAAATTTTCCCCGACAACGGTCGCTTCTGTGCCCTCAGGCGTGTCCACCCAATCACCCGCATACAGGTTCGATTCACCCGATAAGTGCCCGTTCACGAGTACATTCCCGTTGACGTACAGTTTCGCGAAGGGCGCGGTTGCTGGTGGTACGTCGCTCTGAGCTGGCGGATTGGGAGGAGCGGGAGGCTGCAGGGCAGCTTGGGTTACCTGGGACCCATTCTGGGTGGCGGAATCTGAGCTTGCTTGGGGCGAGTTTTCGCTTCCCGAGGCTCGCAGTTCTTGCCCTGCAGGAGTCGACGTTTGTCCCACCGTGCTCGAACGCAGCCGCCTCATCGCGGGTTGACCGGGCGCAGGTCTCCGCTCCGCTGTTCGGACCGGTGTACTGCCTCGCGCCGGCTCCGGAGTGCTAAGGGCCGTCGCCGGCTGTTCAGCAGGCTGTTCCGCCGCCGGAGCGGGAGGTTGGGCGCTTTCCGCTGGCGGGACAGGCTGTTCAGCACCGCCTGCCTCCGGTTGTTGATTTGCGACACCCGCCGCTTGATTTCGAGCTCCGACGGCTGCGAAATGCATGTAGAGGGCGAATAGTAGACTGGCTCCAAGAATTCCCGCTGTGGCAATCCAAACTGTTCGCATCGTGGCGTCAGTTTAACCGAGGAGAGGGATGTAGGTTAGTATCTCTTAGGGCTACCGTTACTTTTGACATTCCCACGGCTACTTTCGCACGCCGCACATCTGCTAGGGCCTGTTGCAGCGTACAGCCATGGCTCGGTCTTCTCCAGTCGGGTGAGCTCGGCCGAGAGCTCGTTCCAGGGCTTGCCTCTTTTGTGGTGCTTATAATGCTCTGTGCTTATAATGCTCTTGACACCACTCAAGCGCCCAGTTACAGACGAAGCCAGCGGCAGCCGCGCGATGAGATCGAACCCCTGCAGCTCCGTAGGCTCCATTCGAAACTTGTAGACCTTATGGCATTTGATTGCCTTAGCCATTCTTGTGCTCGACCCTACTCCGCCAGCGATTGATATGGCGATGGTACGATAGCGAATAAAAAGCGAAGCATTATTAACAGCCTTTGCGCAAGCTGTGCGCAGGCTACTTAGATCGCAGCGCGAAGGAAACCGCCGGTATTTCAAACCTTCAGGCAAGGGATTTAGGTCGAGCATTACCGTGAGCGCGAAAGGCGTCCAGAGGCACACGGCTAGAATCGGCACGGTGTCAGCCGAAGCTCGCCGAACCCGGATCCGCTCGTGTTCATCTCATGTGGCCGAACCGGTAGCCCTGCCCAGACATTCAATAGGCCTAAGAGTTCCCGTGACACAGCGAAAGCGTCGCGTGTATTCCGCCACCAGTGATCGGCGTCGTATGGATCTTCGAACGCTGCACGAACGATTGTTTCCGGTTTTGCTCCGACGAGCTTGTTCCAAAGTGCTTTAACCCGCCGGGTGTGCGGAGGCGAAGTAACAATAATGACTTTGGTCATGCCGGCTCGCTTCATCTCGCGGGCGATTTCCTCCACTTCCTGTTCAGTGTTCACGACAGGATCGGGGAAAATGTGAATTGCTATCTCCGGAACTCCATTCTTGATCAAGATCTTACAGTTATATTCTTCCTCGCCGACGAAGTGAATGCCCATTCCCTCGAGCTCGGTCGCAGGACTTTCAGGTCGGCTAACCCATATTTCTCGTGCATCCCCTAGGACGAAAATCTTTGCAGCCTCTTCGGCACGGTACGGTATGCTCCCGCTCAGCACGACAATGACGTCTGCTGACGAAAGAGCTTCCTCACGCACCAGCCAGCATCCGATGGCGCGGCCCAGGACCACTGCGGATGCAAAGACCACCACAAGAACGAGCACCACGAGAAGGTGCAGGCGTAACCTGCGGTTGTTTGGTTGAGTACCCATCTAACGCCAACCTTCCATCGCCGTCTTCTGCGGGGCGGATCGCGATCGTGTCACGCGCTCCGATCTGATCGGCGAGCATCAGCTATTAAGGCAGTCGAGTCGATACCGTGCTCAAAAATACTCTTACCGGTCTACCGGTTCTCAATGCCCAGCGATGCGTCCGCAACTTCCACCGCCGGCAGTTCGATGTCGCCCGAGCCGGGGTTGCCTCCGCTTGGCCGCTTCTTCAAATGTCGACACGGGGTATTTTGGGACAGACCTCGGCTGCGGCGGAACTCGCTCATGCCCATGCCGCTGTTAGCGAATTCCGCGACCAACCGCCGAAATCTCGCAATCCCTGCGGGGCCATCTCTGCTGTACTGCGATTTGCTGTTCAGGATGCATGCCTCCACTTCAGCTCAGGAGGCGTTTTTGCGGTAGGTGGGATGGTCAGACGCTTACCACTGTCCGACACGGCTGAAGCGCGGGCTCTCGGCTTTCACTTCCAGGTGCCACGAAAAATAGCTGTGGGAGGCACCTCCCTAGTTATCTCACGATACCAAGGCCGATGCTGCGTTTGGCGGGTTGGCGAAATTTATCCAGGTACTGGAAGGTTCTTCACTCGAGACTTGGCCAACAATAACCGCTACGCTGTTGGCTTCGTTGCATTGTGCAATTCTCAATTCCTTAGGCACTAAACGGCGAGCTCTGATTTCGATTGCTCCACGAATCACTTCCCCATGCGCCGAGGAGACTACATTTCAGAAGCGCCGATTAAAAAAGGACTCCGGCGATCTACAGGGCCTAATCCGATGCATGGGCTACTGGAACCTGCACTTGCTCTAGTCGCTCTCCTGGCACGTTTGGCTGCGGGAAGCATTGCAGAACGCGTCGCGCAGCGGAATGGACGGAAAACGTTTCTTTCAGCAGCGCACGCCCCTTGCTGCCCATCTGGGTTCGAAGGTTCGCATCCGCTGCGAGGCGCAAAGCCGCGTGCTTAAGCTTTTCATCCTCTCCGTTTAACAAACAAACACCGGCTTGGTTCTTCCCGAGCAAATCGAAAAGATCATTGCCCGGATTAAGGCTCGCCAGAATGGGAAGACCCCAATACAGATATCCCAGTATTTTCCCTGGAATATTTTGCGTCGTAAGCCGCCGATCGAGTGTAACTAACCCGATATCGAATTCGGAGACCATGCCGAGATACTCCTGTTGCGCGATCGGGGATAAGATGCGTATATTGGTGAGGTGCCTTTCAGCAATCATCCTCTGTAAACGTTGGGTTTCGCTGCCCTCGCCAACAAGCAAGAAATGGATCTCGGGATGTCCACTAAGGCTCGAGGCCAACCTAACGATATTCTCCATGTCCTGGGCGATCCCAAAGTTTCCTCCGTAGAAGAAGACAACCTTGCCTTGCAGTCCCAGTTTGTCTCTATATTGCGTCTTGGGCAGCCTATGGCCCGGCAGGGCAATCCAGTTGTAAAACACCTCCAACCGATAGCGCCTCTGACCGAAATTCTGCTCGAAATACTTCAAATCCCCTCGCGACTGAAGCGCGATCACATCAGCACTGTCGTATTGTTGTATTTCCTTCCAGCGGAGATAGCGATAGATGAGTCTCGACCGAAGGACGCCTGCATCGACTGCCCAT
>DASPVV010000162.1:0-5961 GCA_035622175.1 Terriglobales bacterium
GTTGCGGCGGGTCGGAACTTCACCGCGGTGGCCAGATTGCCACGAGCGCCGACTTTTCGGGGCGAGGGCACACCGTTGAATTCAACACGCTCCTTGACCCATTGCCCATGCTTCTTCTGCAGCCGGTGATCCAGTATTACGCGAACGTGGGCGCAAGACCAGGGCACGCTCTGGTTTTAGGGTTCAGAACAAAAGTGGAGTTTTAGAACGAGGGGGAAGAAAGGAGTCAGTTAGCAAAGCAGAGGGCCCTATAGGCAATGAACATAGATCGGAAGATCCAAACCACATGTTCCGGCACACTTGGCCGGTCAAAAGGAGAAATGAGATGCCAGAAGTTCGCAAAGAAACCGACAGTCTCGGCGAAGTGGATGTTCCCGGCGATAGGCTCTGGGGGGCACAAACCCAGCGCTCCCTCGAACACTTCAGCATTGGGAGGGATTTGATTCCCCGCGAAATGATCACCGCCTATGCGATTCTGAAGAAGGGCGCGGCCAATGCAAACTTTGCCGGCAAGCGCCTCGATCAGAAGCGCCACGATCTGATTGTGCAAGTCTGCGACGAAATCCTCGCCGGTCAGCACCACGATATGTTCCCCTTGCACGTGTGGATGACCGGCAGCGGCACGCAATTTAACATGAATGTGAACGAAGTGATCTCCAACCGCTGCTCGCAGATCGCCGGCACGCCGCTCGGAAGCAAGACGCCAGTTCACCCCAACGATCACGTCAACATGTCCCAGTCGTCGAACGACTCTTTCCCCTCGGCCATGAACATCGCCGCGGCGGTCAACGTGAAGCAGCGGCTGATCCCGGCAGTGAAGCAGCTGCATGATGCGATTGCCAGCAAGGCGGAGGAGTGGGACGACATCGTCAAGATCGGGCGCACGCACATGCAAGACGCCACGCCCCTGACCCTAGGGCAGGAGTGGTCTGGCTACGGAGGCGTGCTCGCGGACGATCTCGATCGGATCGAAGATGCGCTCAAGGGCGTCTATCGTCTCGCGCTCGGCGGTACGGCAGTGGGCACCGGCATCAATTCAGCGCCCGGCTTCGCCGAAGCGGTTGCAGCCGAGATCGCGAAGCTCACAACTCTGCCCTTCGTTACTGCGCCAAACAAATTCGCTGTCCAAGGTGCTCACGACGCGCTGGTACAGGTCTCCGGCACGTTGCGCACGCTAGCCGTCTCACTCTACAAAATCGCCAACGACATCCGCCTCATGTCCTGCGGCCCACGAGCCGGTTTCGCGGAGCTAAAGATTCCCGAAAACGAACCAGGCTCGTCGATTATGCCAGGAAAAGTGAACCCAACCCAGGCCGAGGCTCTTGCGATGGTCGCCGTCCAAGTGATGGCCAACGACACCGCGGTGGGCTTTGGCGGCGCCGGCGGTTACCTCGAAATGAACGTTTACAAGCCTCTGATCATCTTCAATGTCACTCACTCCATTACCATCATGACCGATTCATGCACGAACTTCCGGAAATTCCTGGTGGAAGGAACCAAGCCCAATCTGAAGAAGATCAACCAATATGTCGAAGAATCGCTCATGCTGGTCACGGCGCTTTCGCCGGTGATCGGCTATGACAAAGCTTCGAAGATTGCCCATTATGCGATGGACAACGACCTCACGCTGAAGGCTGCAGCTCTAAAGCTCGGCTTCGTGACGGAAGCTGAATTCGATCGCGTGGTCGATCCGAAGAAAATGGTTCGACCCTACGTGGCGTCACCCGTCGCTGCCTAGGGCACGGGCGCTCACTCGACATGCCCAGGGCTAGAGCCGGCTTGATAGTCTCGCGCCAGCTCCAGTTCAAGGGCGGCCGTTTTGGAGATTCCGATGACTCCAGCAGTCGTTAAACCGCGGTCATTCAAAGCGAGCATGACGCCGGAGGAACGCTCGAATCTAATCCTCGCGTTTGCTCGAGTTTTGTATATCAACGGCGAAGCCACGCATGCGATTTTGGGGGCTGCCGAACGCTTGAGCGGCTGTCTGGGATTTCGTGCCACGATTCTGCTCCAATGGGGAGAGCTGGAAGTTCAAACCGAAGATGCCGACGGCAAGCTCATTTCAGCAGTTGAGGCCGCTCCCTCCGGCGTGGACATGGATCGCGTGGCTTCGACTTTGCGAACGGTTGAGGAGTTGTGTGACGGTCGGCTGGCCCCGGCCAAGGCAATGGAAGCAATCAACAGAATCGCCGACGCGCCACCTGCGCCGACATGGCTGTTTACTCTAGCGGCGGGAGTGGGCGCTGTGGCCTTAGCGGTGCTTTTCGGCGTCCGGCACCTGACCGCAGCGGCCCTCATATTCGGGAGCGCTGCGGCCGGTGCCGTTCTGCGGCGGAGGTTGGCCCGTTACAGCACAAATCTCTTTCTGCAGCCATTCAGCGCAGCCTTGGTCGCTGGCGTAGTTGGAGCGCTGGCAGTTCGGTATGAACTGAGTTCGTCGTTGCGCCTTGTCGCGGTTTGCCCGTGTATGGTGCTGGTGCCGGGGCCGCATTTCCTCAATGGCATGTTGGATTTGATCAGAGGCCGGATGAACCTCGGAGCGACCCGGCTGATCTATGCCTTCCTCATAGTTGTGGCCATCTCGACGGGGCTGCTGCTTGGGCTCGCGCTTCTAGGCGTCTCCTTACCGGTGGACCCGGCCGGCAGGGCGCTGCCTCTTTGGCATGATGTGATTGCCGCTGGTCTCGCCGTCGCTTGTTACAGTGTTTTCTTTTCCACGCCTCTGCATATGCTGGCTTGGCCGGTGGCGGTTGGCACGCTTGCCCATGCGCTAAGGTGGGTGGCGCTCACCGTACTCGGGGCCAATGCCGCGACGGGTGCATTTGTTGCGTGCCTGATCGTTGGGGTGATCCTCACACCGGTGTCGCGCCGTTGGAACATGCCCTTTGCGGCCATCGGCTTCGCCTCTGTGGTCTCCATGATGCCCGGGGTCTTGCTGTTCAGGATGGCAAGCGGCCTTGCGCAACTTACCAACAATTCACAAAGAACGTGGGACCTCATGGGAGCGACGCTCGCTGACGGGTGGATCGCCGTTTTCATTATTTTGACGATGAGCTTCGGTCTTATCGCCCCGAAGCTAATCATTGATTACGTTAGTGACAAGCTGACGAAGTCCTCTTTTTGAATTCAGGACTAAGGTGGAGTTTTAGGAGGTTCAGGAAAGGAAGGTTCGCCTGAATCTCAGCGGACTTGTAGCCGCCTTGCTTCCGGTATTTTTTGTTCTCGCCCTCGGCTATGGCGCCGGCAATCGCAATGCATTCGATCCCGACCAAGCCGCGGGATTGGGTAAGCTTACGGTTTCGTTTGCATTGCCCGCGTCTCTATTTGTCGGCATGACCGATATACCCAGGAATCTGCTTCTCCCGCAAGGCCGTCTGGTTCTGGCGCTGATTCTGGCTCATGTCGGCCTCTTTTCGTCGCTTGGGCCTCGTTGGGATTGCTAGAAAGTGTGCGCGGAACACCGGCAATCCTCTATGCTCTTGCGCTGTGGACATCCGCCACCCTGGTCTTTGGCTTAGCCGTTCTCGTGCCGATCCTGGGTCCTACCGCCACGCCGTGGGACTCGTTGCCTTACGTATTAATCTGGTGGAGCCTGCAAGTGTCGTTCTGTCAGAGGTAGACACGGCCAAACATCAGAAAATTGCTAGCGACCGTTCGTCGTCGAATCCCATCCTGACTGGATTGGCTTCAGGTCTGAAATCACCACTCCTCTGGGCGCCAATTGTAGGAATTGCCGTCCTTGCCAAAATACCCCCCTGCCGCGAGTGGTAGCCGCATGCCTTCAGCTGATTGGTTCAACGACTTCCGGTGTTGCTGTCTTTGCTGTAGGTCTGGTACTGGCCGCTCACGTGTTTCAGTTCTCCCGCGTCGTATTTCTCGGTACCCTCGGTCGTCTCACCGCACAGAATTTAGTGCTGCTCGCTCTCCTCCGTTTGCTGCAGGTCGACAGTCCATTCTCGCGGGCTTTCCTCTGGCCACTGTTGTCACGCTCTTCGCCGCGCGATATAGGTCCTGCGAATCTGAAACGGCATCGATCCTCGTGCTTTCGACATTTTCTTTGGCAGTTACGGTCCAAATCATCCTCTGGCTTATGCATCATTGGCCCCTGTAGGCCGTTGTTTCAAGGCAATTCATTGTTTACGAAAAGCCAGTTTAAAGTTTGGGTTTGCGATGGCTGAAGAGTTTGGACCGCGAAATCGATTTCATTAGAATGGTGAGCTACGTCGAAACCACTCGACAAAAGGAGAAGATGTTATGGCAGCCGTTACCTCCACAAACCAACCCGACGTCATTCTGGTAGGTGCTGGCATCATGAGCGCCACCCTGGCAGTATTCCTGAAGGAACTTGATCCGAGCCTGAAAATACAGCTCCACGAACTTCTGGGTAGCGCGGCCCAGGAAAGCTCGAATGCATGGAACAATGCGGGGACTGGCCATGCCGCGCTTTGTGAGTTGAACTACACTCCCCAGGAATCTGACGGCAGTATCGACATTTCAAAGGCTCTTGAGGTTAATACCGAGTTCGATCTCTCCCGTCAGTTCTGGGCCTATTTGGTAAAAAAAGGAGCCGTCAAAGACCCTCAATCCTTTATTCACCCCGTGCCCCACATGAGTTTCGTACGTGGACTGGAGAATCGTTCCTTCCTGAAAAAGCGCTTTCAGGCGCTCTCTGCCCATCCCCTTTATTACGGCATGGAATACTCCGAGGACAAAAAACAGATTGGCGAGTGGATTCCGCTTGTCATGGAGGGGCGGGATGCCAACGACGTCGTCACCGCGACCCGGATGGTGACGGGTACGGATGTCGACTATGGAGCGCTCACTGAGGAGCTGCTTGCTTCTCTAAGCGGCAAAGAGGGATTCTCGGTTCACTTTTACAGTCGAGTGCAAGATCTGCACCGCGATGGGGACCTGTGGAGTGTGCAAATTCGGGATGAAAAAACTGGACAGAATCGGGATATCCAATCCAGATTCGTTTTCATCGGGGCCGGTGGCGGGTCATTGCCACTTCTGCAAAAGTCCAGGATTCCCGAGGGTCACGGCTACGCCGGGTTTCCAGTGAGCGGAATTTGGCTTCGCTGCGACCGGCCCGAAATTTCTTCCCGTCACCACGCCAAGGTATACGGTAAAGCCGCGACGGGATCGCCCCCGATGTCCGTACCTCATCTCGACACCCGCCACATCAAAGGGAAGGTTTCTCTGCTTTTCGGGCCTTATGCGGGGTTTTCCACGAGGTTTCTCAAGCATGGATCCTATCTTGACCTCTTCGGTTCCATCGATCCTGAGAACATCCTCCCTCTGTTAGCCGTTGGGAGAAGCAACTTCGATCTCGAGGAATATCTGGCGGGTCAGCTCCTGGAGTCCTCAGACAAACGCTTTGAGGCTCTCCGCGAATTCTATCCAAACGCAAAGGAAGAAGACTGGGGGGTCGAAGTGGCGGGACAACGCGTGCAGATCATCAAAAAGGATCCAGTGCACGGCGGTGTTCTGGAATTTGGAACAGAGCTTGTTATCGCATCGGACCGCTCCATTGTCGCAATGCTGGGCGCCTCCCCGGGGGCTTCGACTGCAGTATGGATCATGCTGCAAGTGATTGAGCGCGGCTTTCCGGAGAAATTGAAGACTGCCGGATGGTCTTCCAAACTAAAGCAAATGATTCCCTCATACGGTCAATCTCTCATCGAGAATGCGGCCTTGTGCCAACAGGTGCGGGCCGAGACGGCAGCCGTATTGAACCTCGACAATATCGGCCAGCCGGCAGCAGAGGCAAGGTCGAAAATCGCGTGACGGGTTGCTCGAATGTAACCAAGGAGATTGAGGCATGATCCGCGCTTATCGTCTCTACACTGGTCCCGATGGAAATTCGCATGTGGTGCGTGGTAGCGTTAGTGAAAGTAAGCTGGTTGAAGCGCAGACTATCCTTTTCAAGGAAACGCCAGCCCATTCATCTTTTGACTGGCA
>DASPVV010000163.1:0-12801 GCA_035622175.1 Terriglobales bacterium
CAAGTCTCCCAGAGCGGCGGTCGCCGACTCTCGGTAGACATGCAAGTGCTCGGCCAATTCCTTGTGCGTCAAGTTTCGCACCAGGTCGCCGTCCGCTCGCTCAAGCAACAAACCGGCCAGGCGGGGAATGAGTTGGCGAAAGGAGGTCGCATCCAGATCCATGAGGACGCTAATGAATCGTTCGCTCACTAAATCGAGGAGACGCCTCATAACGATGGGATGTTGCTCCAGCAATTCGTTCAAGTCTGATTTCGATAGGACGCGAACACGCGAAGATTCCATTGCCTGCGCCGAACAGTGGTACAGACAGCGACCCACACACCCCATCTCGCCAAAAATCGCAGGAGCCTTGAGATCCGCGATGATGAGCTTCTTTACACCGGACGTGCGAAACGTCTGCACCGCTCCTTTTTCGAGCAGAAATAGTCCTTGACCGTTCTCTCCGGCTTTGAAAAAAACATGCCCCTTCTCAAAATCGTGCACCTTGCCTCGCACCTCGATCTCTCGAAGGAAACTCGGCGGCAGTCCTTTGAATACCTCGGGCGGAACCAACGAGGTGGTCAGGTTCTTCCGTTTGAGGGTGGAGAACTCTATCACCGAACGTTTGCCTCTTCGATACTTCCACATCTCCGAACGTCAGAAATGTAAGCCAGGTTACACCCAGGCCATGCAACCAGCGTGCCATTAATTAATCCAATCCGTTCAGTAGCGTCCTGGATTTCCAAATTGTAGGGGAGCGTGAAGGAGACCTATGAAAACCCAAGATCCGCAGCCGGCTTCACCGATGACGGTGAAATACGAGGTTACAGTCGTCGACACACTGAGCATCGCTTATCGCGAAGCTGGCAACCCTGAGAATCCCAAGCTGGTGTTACTGCATGGTTTTCCCGCGTCGTCCCATCAGTATCGCAACCTTATGCCCGCGCTAGCGGATAGGTTTCACCTCATCGCACCGGACTACCCCGGCTTTGGCAACAGCGACATGCCCGATCCGGCGAATTTTGCCTACACCTTTGATCGAATCGCTGAAATCACAGGGAAATTTCTTAAGCAGAAAGGATTCGACCGTTACGGATTGTTCGTCCAAGACTACGGAGGCCCGGTGGGCTTCAGAATCGTCACCAGTAACCCGGCTGCGCTCCAGTGGCTCATCATTCAGAACACCAACGCCTATGAAGTCGGGTTCACCGAGGCGTGGGCTGGGCTGCGTAATTCGCTCTGGAAAAACCGCACGCCGGAAACCGAAAAGGGCGTCGCAGGACTGTTGGAGTTCGATACGATCAAAGCCGTATATCTGCACGGCCATAAACGTCCGGAAGTGATCAGCCCCGATAACTGGAACATGGACTTTCGCTACATGGAACGGCCAAACGCCCGCCGCGTGCAGATGGACCTCTTCTATGACTACAGAACAAATGTCGGGTTGTATCCCAAGTGGCAGAAGTTCTTGCGCGATCACCAGCCTACGACGCTAATCTTTTGGGGACAGGATGACATCTTTTTCACGCGCGAGGGTGGAGAAGCATATCTGAAAGACCTGCCTTCGGCCGAAATGCATCGTCTCGACTCCGGACATTTTGCGGTCGAAGACTGCCTGGGATTGATCGCCACGAATATCGGGCGCTTCTACGACGAGAAGGTCATGTCGATTGCGCAGACGTCGGGCGCGCGAAAAACCGGATAAGTCTGCGTGCCAGAAAATTGGGCTGGACCGGGTATAGGACCGGCCAAAACGCATAGAAACCGCCTCATCGTTCCATCAATTCGTGCAACCTTAAGGAGAAACTTACGTGGATAAAAAGACCTCATCGATCACTACCCCAGTTACAGAGTTGAAGTACGGCCCGACCGGCATATCGGATGGCGTGCACGGCGAATTGCAGGCCGCACCCGCCTACGGCGATCTTACGCAGGGTCCGCACGGCACGTTTATCAAGATGCCGGCCGGATATGTTAGCCCGGCTCATACCCACACCGAGGACTACTGGGCCGTGGTGATCTCAGGAGTCTTGGTCAATAAAAAGCCGGACGGCCCCGATGTGCTTTTGCCAGCTGGATCCTACTACTTCCAGAAGGGCGGCGAACGGCACGTAACCAAGTGCACCTCGAAGGAAGGATGCGTCTTCTTCGTGAATCAGAGTGGCAAGTTCGACTACCACGAGTGAGAACAAGCAGTTATCGGTTGTCTTTCCTGACCGGCTTCATCTGAACGGACTCGGTGTCACGGCCGCGATGGGAGACAACTACCAAGAGCACGGGGTCGGTAAATTCGACGGCCCTGTCCTCGATGACTTGGTGCGGAGCGGCCCATATCTCGCCCACCGGTTTCGAGCGCAGGCCGTTGATGAGGGTTCCATGAACGAAAACAAAATCATAGCGGCCATTCTTACGATTGCGACAAGCGCGAGAGAGCTTCGAGACTCATCTGGAGAAGTGGGCTCAGAGAATTGGCGTAAAGCGATTAAAGATTACAAACGAATCCTCGCCGAACTCGACCGCGATTCGGCCACGAAAGCAAGCTGAACGGGGAGAGCGGGTTCTGGCCGACCGATCGGAGTATTTTGCGGTCCACGGCCGACTTCGCGAAGAGCCGGATACTTAAGGAGCCATGGACAGTTCACGTTCGATCGATCTCGTCTCGGTCAATTGCGGACTACCGCGCCAAGTCTTATGGCATGGCAGGAGCGTGACGACAGGGATCTATAAAGAACCGGTAAAAGGCCGTGTTGCATTGCGTACACTTAATCTCGACGGGGATCGGCAGGCTGATCTAAGCGTACATGGCGGTGCCTTTAAGGCCGTTTATTGCTATCCACTCACCCATTATGAATACTGGAAGGCAGAATTACCGGGTCGAGAGTTGCCGTTCGGCAGCTTCGGGGAGAACTTTACCGTCGACGGCTTAGTGGAAGACTCGGTCCATATCGGCGACCGGTTTACCGTTGGGTCCGCGGAAGTCGTCGTAATTCAACCACGGCTTCCATGCTACAAGCTGGGGATAAAATTTGAGTCCGATGACATGGTGAAGCGATTCCTCGCCAGTCGCCGCTATGGTTTCTATGTTGCGGTTGTCCATGAGGGCGACGTTGGCGCGGGAGACAAGATGGTCATGACTTACCGCGAACCGAGCTCAGTCCCCCTGCCCTGGATCATGCGACTCTATGTGGCAAAAAACTACAGCCGTGAGGACATCGCCGACGTGCAGAGAGTTTTGACGGCTCAATCCTTGCCCGAAAGTTGGAAGGAGTATTTTCGAGAGCAACTGGCGCGTGTGGGCGCGCCTGAAATCAAGAAATGTTGAGAAGCCCGTCCAACCGAGGGGGTTCAGGCTCGCTGCGTTTCGTCAAGCGCGAGGCACGCCGGGCGGTCAACCGCGAGCTGCTTCGAAAGCAGTACCGCCCTGATCGGATACGCATCCTTTTCGTCGGTGAATCGCCGCCTGCTTCCGGTCGATTTTTCTACCAGGCGGATTCCGGACTCTACCGGGCCATCCGGGAGACATTCATACAAGCTTTCCCTCCTCTGAAAGATACCGAGTTTCTCGATTCCTTTTGCGCTCTCGGCTGTTATCTGATCGATCTTTGCGGTGAACCTGCGGATGACATGACCCGAGGTGCGCGCAGACATGCCTGCCGTAAAGGAGAAAAGCGCCTGGCTCAAAGGATTCGAGCGCTCCGACCTCACGCCATCGTCACCCTGGTCCGATCGATTGGCGCAAACGTAAAGCGGGGACAAGAACGCGCCGGCTGGTCAGGACGCCATCTTGACCTGCCATATCCGGGGCGGTGGCATCGACACCGCACCAACTTCCGCAGGTTGTTAGCCCCCTTCCTGCGCCAAACTTTGCCGCCACCGATTTAGACAGGGGTTCGATCTCAGCCGTAGCCTACCGAACGCACTCCCCCTAGAATTCAGCGGACGAACTAGGTCTCTACTGACAACGTCAGAGACTGCCGAGGCCCGCCCCTCCGTCTATAAACAAGGTCTGACCCGTGATAAAACCAGCCCTCTCGCTGGCAAGAAATGCGATTGCAGCTGCAATCTCCTCGGGTTGAGCGAACCGCCTCATGTGCACGCTCCTCAAGTAGCGAGCTTCGCCTTCGCTGCCGGGCGGATTGTTCGTACGGAATAGTTCCGTTTCAGTGGGGCCCGGAGCGACAGCATTGGCGGTAATACCTTGAGCCGCGAGTTCGACCGCCATAGAACGCGTGAGGCTTTCGAGTGCGGCTTTCGCCGCCGAGTAACTAGCCCGAAACGCAAAGCCGCGGGTCACGAGGCTCGTCACGTTGATGATGCGGCCAAATTGGGCGGACCGCATCGCCGGTAGCAGAGCTTGCGTGAGTTCGAGCGCAGGGCGAACATTCAGATCCATGATCGCGGTGAACGCGCCCATTTCCACGGCGCCGATCGTTTCGTGTTTGGCAAGACCGACGTTGTTCACGATTCCAAGCACATTTCCGCGAGCTGCCAACGCGTTTGCCAGAGCTCCAGTTTGCTCCCGATCTGCTAGATCTGCGGAAATAAATTCTCCGGGAAAACTTCGCGGAGTTGAACGCGCCACTCCGATCACCGTCCAACCTTGTTCGGCCAGGGCATCGGCCGTGGCCCGGCCGATGCCCTTGGATGCGCCTGTAATTACGATTGACTTCGTCATCACAAACCCGTGACTTAGGCGGACTGCTTTTGAGCAGGAGCTTCGCTCTTTGCTCGCATCGACTTAACCAGATCAGCTGCTGATGCTCCTTCGAGCGACAGTCCGTATCCAACTTCTCGCACAATCCGTTCCTTAAGTGGCTGGATGAAATGAACGCGTGTGTTGCGGCGCGTCACCTCAGGGGCCTTCAGGTAGAGCGCGGCCAGTTCCCGCGCTCGGCTCAGTGCCTTACCGTTCGGGACCACCTCGGCGACCACTCCCCATTCTTGTGCCGTTCGGGCCGATAGTGGCTGCGGACTCAGCAGGAACGCCTCCGCTCGTCCGGCTCCCGCACGATAACTCCAAGTAGTAAAGATTCCGTCACCCGGCACCACCCCGGCGGCGAAGTGCGCTCCATCGACGAAGGTCGAACCCTCGCCCGCCACAATTACGTTCGCAAGCAGCGCATACTCGGAGTGCACATGGGCGCGTCCCTCGATAGCCGCGATCACTGGAACGCGAATGTTAGCTATGTTTTCCAAAATCTGAACGCCTTCATCGTGAATTTGACTCCAAACTCCGGGGTCCGAGACATCGCCGAACGATGGCCATTCGACCCCGGTAATGAAGTCGCCACCTGCGCCCGTTAGGATTACGATCTTGTTCGCTCGGTCTTGCGCGATTCTGTAAAAAGCGTCGACCAACTCCGTGTGATCTTGTGCGGCGAAAGTGAAAGGACCCCCTTTGCTGTGAAGTTCGGCGACGAGCACGCCGTCGTTGTCTCGGGTCAGCTTCAAGCTGCGATAGGCACCCAAGTAATCATTTTGAAGTTGCATTTAGAATTCTCCTTTCTCTATTGCTTCTTGAGCAGTCTTATTCATAATCCTTGCCAATCTTTTTCTAGTCCTCAAAGTTGGTTGCCTCGAAGTCGCAGCTTAAATCTGAGCGACGCCGCCATCCACGAAAAGCTCAACGCCCGAGATATAACTCGATTCGTCGGAAGCGAGAAAGGCGACGACCTTCGCGATCTCATCGGCCTCCCCAAGCCTTCCCAGCGGAACATTTGCCTGCATTTCCTGCTTCATCTTCTTGAGCGCGTCGCCTTGTTGATGTACAGGGCCGATTGCGTTCACACGAATGTGGCGGTCCCGCAATTCGTTCGTCCACGTGCGTGCAAAGGAACGCACAGGCGCTTTCGTGGCGCTGTACACGCTCATGCCCGGGAAACCCTTCGCCGTTGCAATTGATGCGTTCAGGATGATTGACCCTCCGTCCTTCATAAATGGGAGCGCCTTCTGGACCGAGAAAAACAATCCTTTGACGTTTGCATCGAAGTACAGATCAAAGAATGTTTCGTCCACACTTCCGAACTTCGCTAGGCGGGCGACCCCGGCATTGGCGAAAATCACATCAATCCTTCGACCGTAGCCTTTGACTGCTTCATAGAGGCGATCAAGATCGCTCAAGTTGGCAACGTCACCCGGAATTCCAGTTGCCTTGTCGCCGATTTGAGCGACCGCCGCTTCCAGTAGGTCCTTGCGGCGGCCCGTGATAAAAACATGATCCATGCCGTCTTCGAGGAAGCGCTTCGCCGTCGCTAGGCCCATGCCGGTCGAGCCACCCGTGATCACCCGACTTTGCTCGCCAGCTTCCCGACACTTCCTCTTTCAAGCGTGCCATCCGCCTCCGCGCGTGGCTGCCAACATGGGAAAGGGTGCTTTTAATTCGTGTGCTCATACCTTACTGCCGTTTCTTTGTGCGCGTTGACTCCACATGAGAGTGATAACACTGCTGATATGATTCATCATATATTCCAATCGCATTGATAGCAGGAGGCGATCAGGTGGAACTGAGGCATCTTCGATATTTCACGGGGGTTGTGCAGTGGAAGGGCTATCGCGAAGCCTCTCGGCGCCTGAACGTCGCACAGCCGGCCATTAGCCGGACGGTATCCGACCTTGAGGAAGAATTAGGCCTGAAGCTGTTCTCGCGAGCAAGACGCTTGGCTCGGCTCACGCCTGAAGGCGAAGAGTTTTACGCGGAAGCGGTTCGCACACTCGCCCAGGCGGAATTGGCTATCAATACGGCGAAACGAGCTGCCAGGGGTGAGATCGGAAAACTATCGATTGGCTTTCTCGGATCGGCAACGTATGTGTTTCTTCCGGAACTTGTGCGCACATTCAGGGCGCAACATCCAGATATCAAGCTGACGCTCCAAGAGCTCACGCCATTGCAGCAGGAAGTGGCGTTTGATAAGGGGCAGATTGATATCGGATTGACACGGGCGCTGACAACCGAACAAACCAAGACGTTTTCATCTCGGCATTTGTACTATGACCCAATGATGGCCGTTCTTCCGGCTTGCAAGGCGGTGAAAACCAAACGTGTACGCATTGCGGATCTCGCCAACGAGAACTTCGTCCTGTTTCATCGTGAAGGAGCGCCGCCTCTCTTCGACACAATCCTCGGCATGTGTAACGAAGCCGGTTTTTCTCCCAAGGTTCAGTGCGAGCCGAATATGATGCAAACGGTACTCTCGATCGTCGAAGCGGAGCAAGGTATCTCTATCGTTCCGGCTTGCGTGAGAAACCTTAGATCGCACGGCATCCGGTTCTACCGTCTCCAACCCGATGAAGTCCGGGTCGAGCTTGTCGCAGCGTGGAAGAAAGAAACACCGTCGGTCGCGCTTCGTGCCTTTCTCAACCTGATTGACGCAAAAGCGTCCCTCATCCGCAAGAAGGCTGAAATTCTTTGAAGCAACTCTAGATTTGCCGATGTCCTTGGACAGCATCGCCGGGGCGAGTCCCATAGTCCCTATGAGCAAACATCACCCATCTTCACATTATTCCAGAGCGTGAAGGTACCGGTCGGACCATCGTGGCGAACAATGCCACGCGTCACCTCTCCTATACGTAGCATTCCGAACCCTTTCGAACCCGTGGCCCGCGGCATTGGATGTTTCTGCAGATTGACAACAAACCTCTTGCACACGCGTTAAACTACAGACCTCTGTCGCGACAAGGCAGAGGTCTCGCTTCATTTTCGTTTCTTCGAATAAGGTGGGGCATCACTCTGGTCGCCCTAAGAATGATGCAAGGGAGCGATGAGGGAACCCGAGTTTGGTGTGCCGGTGATGTGCCACATTGATTTACTGATCGGCTAGAATTCGCAGATTTTCTGCGAAGTGTCGGAGCGACTTCCGTGCGGGCTGGTTGTCGGCAAGTCATTGAGGTACTGGCGATTGTAATCGAGAATGCGTTCAGGTCGGATAACGGCCGATTATCCGCTGCGAGGCGCATAGGCCCGGAGATCCCGGAAAAGCTAGCCCCTCTCTTCTATTCCTCACTTCACGCTCGCGCTTGCGCTGCGCACGACCACCCATTTTCCTGCACGCTTCTCGAGGAGATCCATCCAGACAGACTCACCGCTGTCGTCTTCTCCGTCCCGGATCCTCTTTTCGGTGACACCGCCATGGGCCACGGCAATGTCCCCGAACACCTGCACATCGATCGGCCCGTTTTCATATGACACGAGTTTGTCCTTGCCGGATTTAAAATCCTGTAGAACCTTCTCCTTGGTGATGATCCTGCCGGAGGTTCCGATGGTTGCCCAATCGTCGGCGAAGATCTGTTTCAGCTTGTCGATATCGACGGCCACCATTGCATCCCCCATATCCCGTTCGACTTTCCTTACAGCGTCGATAACGGCGGGATCATTGGATGGCGCAGGAGCGTCACTGCCCTTACCCATGGCCGCCGCTTCCCTGATGCTGACGCTCGCCCACCATAGGAAAGCTGAGAACAACAACGACACTACGATCCACTGGCTGAAAACGCTCTTCTTCAACATGTTGCCCGCCCCTGAGACCTCACTGCTATACCCGCAGTATCCGAGAACAGGGAAACCGTTGTCCATGACCTCGGAGGTCATGGAGAAAAGGGGGCTGAGCTAGACCGTCTCGAGCTGGGACCGTTCCGATGTTAACGCTCCCTCAGTCAAGCGATTCAGCACAGTGCGTGTGCCTTCATCTGCAGGGAAAAAACTTTCAATGCGCAGTTCCTGCAGTGCAACGTCGAGCGGCGTGCCAAAAGTAGTAAGCGCAGAAAACAAACGGAGAGTCGAGTTATTCCACTTGTAGTTGATGGTCAAAAACGGTGGAGGAGCGCCATCCAGATCGAGCATGCGCCAGCGGCTGGGCACGTCTGGATAACTCAACAACTCCTCGAGAAAACGCTTTATGGCCTCGTCCGCCGGGTTGTCAGCGGATTCGCGATGCACCCGCTGAATGATGCGTGCGGCAACAATCTCCCAATTTTCAATAAAGGGTCGCAGCCCCTGCGGATGGAATACAAGGCGGGGTCCGTTGAGAGGCGTGACAGAATCGCAGCCGGGGAAGAGAGCAAGAAAGCGCTTTGCTCCAGCGTTCATCCTCAGGATGTTCCAATACCGGTCCACAACGAGTACGGGATATGGCTCAAGTTGACCTATGAGAAACTCCACGGCGCGGTGCGCCGCCTGTACTTCGGGTGCGTCGAGACCAGAGTGACGATATAAAGGCGCATACCCGGCCGCGAGCAGCAGCGCATTGCGCTCGCGCAGGGGAACCTGTAGCGCCTCGGAAAGACGCACGACCATTTCCCGGCTCGGCTGTGCCCGGCCCGTCTCGACACAACTCAGGTGACGCGTTGAGATGTCGGCATCGAGCGCCAGGTTGAGCTGGCTGACGCGTCGAATAGTGCGCCAGCGACGCAGCAAGGCTCCAAAATTTGCCTTAGGTAGCATTGTTGAACCAGAAAGGCGAAGAGTTGGCCGGTCCGATTATAAGTGACAAGGATTGTTTCGTGGCTTCTTGGCAGAAATCCGGTTTGTCACACCGCGTTGACTGTTAAGCGAGGCAGGATTGTGGTGATCGCCGTCACCGCGGAACGACGAGTTGCTTCTGTGCGGGCTGCAATAAAACTCTACCGGCCCGGCTGGTAATGCCAACGGTGCATTGAGACGGATGTTTCACAAAACGGCGACAATACGGAAGTAACTCGGAAACAGTATCGACAAGGTTATTGACCTAAAGACTTACAGGAAAGAGGCTGCTGTGAGCCTGAGCCAAATCCCCATCATTCGTGCGGATGGTCCATTCCGCGCTGGATCTCTCCTAGGCGCCGCGCAATGTGCGGATGGGATCGGAGGCGCAGGCCTGGCGTGCCTCCTCCTGCTGTGTGAACTCGCGGCCGAGCCGAGGCGCAACATCGAGCACCGAAAAGGCACTTGCGGTCAACCGGGCGGCGTGAAGGAGGGACGGAGTGGCGTCAGCGGAAAGTTCGAAGTCAACCGAGCGGTCGGCCCCAATGCCGGAAAATGCCGTGGCGTTTGAAGCGTAGGTACCAATCTCGCGCGCAGTGACGCGCAAGCCGGGATTGTCGCCGAGGCGATCCCCAAGGTCGACGAGACGGTCGGGATCGGGGAAGGGCAAAGGTCGCAAAAGGATGCCCTCGATTAGCGAGAAGATGGCGGTCGTCGCCCCTATACCGAGCGCCAGGGTCAGCAGAACGGTGAGAGTACATTGAGGTACCTGCCAGAGCCTACGGGAAGCGATTCGGAGGGTGGATATGATGCGAGTCATAAGGGAACTTCGAGGTGGCGGCTTGCCATCAGAATGCCACGGACTTGTCGTTTCGTCCGCGCAGCATCGGCCTGCAGCAGCACAGAAATAATACAGCGAGAGGCTACTACCGATTCTTTCCGAGATCAAGGCGGCCCGCGCCCGTCAGCGCGAC
This sequence comes from Terriglobales bacterium, assembly GCA_035622175.1. Taxonomy (GTDB): domain Bacteria; phylum Acidobacteriota; class Terriglobia; order Terriglobales; family Acidobacteriaceae; genus JAFAGX01. Next base: position 10,408 of record DASPVV010000163.1, read on the forward strand.
TGCGATCCGCTGATCGAACCCACCACGTCCGGAGCGGTCAGAAGATTTACCGCGGAGGCAAGATCGATGGCCCGGTCGAACCATCGAAAGTGATCGAAGTTCCACTGAATCTCCAGTTTTTTGAACAGCAGAATTCGACCATCGATGTTCAGGGTGAGGTTCTGGACATCTGCGCCGGGCGGGTTTGCCGGTTCGCGCTCGAGCAGTAGACTGCCACCCTTGTTCAGGTGCACCAAGATTCCCCAGCCGAAATCGACGTCTCGAAACAGGTGAGCGTCGAGTTTCACGATCCTCTTTCTTTGATCATCGATGACCATGACTCCCGAGAGGCCCCGCATCACCTCGAGATCGGCGCTGGCGGGGTGAAAGTCCGGGGCCGGTTGAAAATTCAGGTGGATGAGGCGCGCACCCTGGGCGCCTACCTCCGTGTCGGTTTCTGTGTAACGAAATGCCTGCGGTAGGGATTGGATCAGCTCGCGAATGTAGTGCTCGAATCTCTGCTGCCTCTTTCGTTGCTGTTGCTGCGCGCTCGCATCGTGGAGCAGGCGGCGCAGTTCGTCGTCCTCTTTGTGCTCCTCGGCTTTCGATATTGGGCGGTTGTCAATCCGCACCACCTTGCCCACGATCAAGTCGCTGGTTTTGATCATCTCGAGGGTTTCATGTTTTCCATAGACCAAGCGGTGATACTGATACGTGCACTCCTTGGCCAGAAACGGCGACGCCTGCTCGTTCGCGACGGCCTGGCGGACCAACTCTTGGGCGTGGGCGTCATGGGAACCCTGCGCGAAAGCGAGGGACGATAGCAGGAAGGTCGCAATCCAGGGTTGCGACGCCTGCGAAACGCGCGCAAAGATTCGCCCAAGCACCGCCTTCGCTGTCGATTGCATCACGAAGCTACCCTCGTATTTTGAGCGTTTCTTTCGAGGCAGGGTTGTGTCATTGTTTCATTGCCGGTGGTGGTTTGACCACTCAGCCCGGTTCGATCGCAAGCACCACCGGTCCAATCGATTACCAGAACCCGGCACCCCGGGCTCGATCAGGTAAGCCAAAGAGTCCAGATGGTGTCCACCCCGCTGTGGGTGATTGCTGCGGCTGCAATGCGATGGCGCGAGCGCCAGGCTCTGCCATAAAAGATGCCCGCAATCGATGCCAGCACGACGTAGGGCCCATTGAAGTGGGCTCCCCGCTTGTTGAAATGTGACAAGCCGAACACAATCGCGGTTGTCCACAGAGAGGCAGTACGGCCGAAGCGTCGTTCCAGCAGGTTTTGCATCCAGCCTCGAAAGTAGATTTCCTCGGGAATGGCAATGAAGAAGAATGTGACCAGTAAGGCTCCTAGGGCCGAGCCCAGACTGGGTATCGCAGCATGAAGGCGCAGAAATCCCAGGGCAAAACCCAGCACAATCCCGATCGGTGCGTAGAAAAGCAATTCTCGCAACCCGATGATGGCGTCCTGTTTCCCGATTCTCAGGTCAAAGCCGACGTCCGTGAGCTGGCGGATCACCAGAAATCCGTAAAGGCCGCAATCGAGCAGAATCAACTTGCTGATCACCGCGAGATGCGGCGGCCACGCCGCTTCGAACCAGCGCAAGTCTACCGCCAGACCGAGCAGAAGAAGAATGGCGAAATCTCGCCAGTTGCCCCGTTGTTCGGGATCAAAGTGCTTGGCCCGCAAGAGAACGAGGGCGATTAGAATCGGCAGCCCGAAGTAGATCGCCATCCCATAGCCGCGGCCCGCTGCGTTTCCCGCGAGCACGAAGGGGACACCGAACAGAGCCGGCAGGCAGCATTGCAGCGGAGGAGTTGGTTTCTGACACAGTCTGGTCAGGCGATCTCCCAGGAAGGCGAACGCCAATAAGGGGGCGAGGCACCAAATCAGAGCCACAATCCTCGCGGTGGTCCAGACCGGCACCTCCCCATCCTAAACGGAACCGTGCAGCCGGCAAACGGGCAACCGAAGGAGAATCGATGCCTGCGGGTTCGCCTGGGGAATTCGACTACGCTACAATGAGTCGATAGCTGGGCCCGGTCGAAGTTTCGAAGGGTTAACTCGTGTTCTCTCCACCCGATTCCGCAGAACTCTCGCAGGCTCCCGGCGCGACGCGCTCGCAGGAAGGCGCGGAGGTCGACCTCCTGCTGCCGAAGAGTTGGAATGAACCCCTATGGAAGCGGTTGCTCGGTGAGTTGCGAGATCGAGTTTCGCCGGAGAAGCTACCTCCTCTCCAATTGACGTCTCGACCGAGCAACGTCGGGATGCTGTTGGGGGACCGTCTTAGCCTGCCCTGGTTTCGGACGATTTTTACCAACCTTGGGGATGTAATCACCCCCGAGACCTTGCCCCCCTTGGAACTGGAGTCCAGGCCCATCGACGTTGGCGAGTTGATTGCCGACCAG
>DASPVV010000164.1:0-23292 GCA_035622175.1 Terriglobales bacterium
GTCGAATTTCTCTTTTGCCATGTCTGCGATCCTCGTCGTGTGTACACTCGGTTGCCCGTCGTCCCTCGAACCGCTCTGCATGGAGCCGATGACCGGGATTGAACCGGTGACCTCGTCCTTACCAAGGACGCGCTCTGCCAACTGAGCTACATCGGCCGATCAACTCGCGGAGTTCCACGGCCATGGCGGTCGCACCATCGCCGGAGGCCACGCGTTCAGGACCCGGGATCCCGCGAATCCGAGATCCGCAAGACCCCCCGGCGCCGGCCCGGGATCGCCGCTTTGGAGCGGGAGACGGGGATCGAACCCGCGACCAACAGCTTGGAAGGCTGTGACTCTACCACTGAGTTACTCCCGCTCAACCCTCCCGCCTCATCCACCGCGTTCCGGACACTCCTCGCGCCCACTGGGAATCTCCGCCGTGGACCCAGGATTCCGACCCCGCCACAGCCACGGCTCTCCTACTCCGAATGCATGAAATCCTTTCGCCGCACCCAAGTCTTGAGAGCGAACATGGCCAAGATTAAGAGCGTCACAAGCCGAATTCGCAGATCGCCCAATGTCGTCCACGCCAAGACTGCCAAGATCAGATAGGCGACCGCTGCGAACAATAAACGATTCACGCGAATCACTGGTGCACAGGGGAGGATTCGAACCTCCGTACCTCGCAAGGAGGAGCAGATTTACAGTCTGCCGGCTTTAACCACTCACCCACCTGTGCAAATTGCCGGCTGCCGGTCCGGCCTGTATGCCAGGCCTCACACACCTGGAAGATAGTGCTCGGCGGATAACCTCAATGAGGCACATGCGCACGAAATCCTCTTCGCACGCGTACGCTACATTTCGAAATGCTTCCTTATGGAGTGCCGATGGAAAAAGCCCGATGTCCCGCCGCCGAAATTCTCTGTACCGAATCCTGGAGCTGGCGAAGGGATTTGAACCCCTGACCCTCTGATTACAAATCAGATGCTCTACCAGCTGAGCTACGCCAGCAGCTCGGGAACGCTGCCCCTAAAGGCACGCGATCCTCTCCTTGCTTCCGCTGTCGGGTACAACTTGAAACGTTATCACAACGGCAATCCACGTGCAACCGGAGCGAGAGGTCGAGGGTGCGGATCTCCCCAAACCGTGCCCGACGCTTCCCACAGGAATCTCCCAGCCATGGCTTCTCTGAGCGCTGCCCGAGTGGCCGGGTGCTATGATTGGTTTTCCTGGGCTCTCCGGACCGGGTCGCACGCGTACCTGGCGCCGCGAGTGGCCGCTTTTCATGCGAATACGACGCAGGCTCCCGCTCATCGTGGCCGTTCTCGTGTTGGCGGCGGGCATCGCCTTGGTGGTCGTGCTGCGCAAGCATGCTCCTCCCGAACCCGCCCGCCTGCTGCCCGGGGCAGAGGGCTTTGTGTATGTCAATCTGCAATGGATGCGTCGCGCGGACGTCATCGGCCAGCTCCCTCCGGTTCGGCACGATCCCGAGTACGATGATTTCATCCAGGCCACCGGGTTTCAGTTCGAGCGCGATCTGGAGCAAGCCGCCATCGCCATCCATTATCCCAACCCGCCGCCCGAGAATGCCGAGCCTCGCTTCTCGGAGGTGTTCGTGGGCAGAATTCAAGGGAACCGCTTGCGCGACTATTTGCGAAAACTCGCCCGTTCGGTCGAAGACTATCGCTCGGCGGACATCTACACCATTCCCTCGGAAGGACGCACGCTTCGGGTCGCCATTCTAGCGGTGGACAGTGTTGCCGCCTCCAACGTCGACGATCCGCAGGTGATCCGCGGCATCATCGACCGCTCCAAAAAACTGGCCTCCCCCTTCGCCGGTCCGGCGCTGTTGCGCCGCTACTATCGGCACGTGCCGCTGACCAGCCAAGCCTGGGCAATCCTTCGCGTCGACCCCCAGCTGGGTGGTTTCCCGCCCGGCCCCGGCGGCTGGGCAACGATGCTGTCGCAACCCGCCGTGCTGCTGGCATCCGTCCACTACCTGGGAGCGCTTCGTCTCAAGGCGGTTGCCTTTACGACAAGCGAGAACCAGGCCAATTCCGTGGTCGATCGGGTGAACACATTTCTCAAGCTCATGCATGCGGCCGAAGTTTCCATCGGCGCCCACGCTCCCGATCCCGATATCAAGGCACTATTGGATAGCCTGGCGATCGAACAACAAAGGGATCGCGCCGTGCTCACCGCGGACGTGCCCCGGGGGTTGATTCGGAAACTCCTGGCCGAGGCACCCGCCCAGGTCACGCCGCCCCTACCCCAGCCCCCGCCGCCGTCCAGCCCTCTCCCCGAGGGAAGCCATAGCCCAACGAGCAAGTGAGGAGCGGTAGGCGGTTTCTCGCGAGCTTTGCCCGCGGATGTCTAACCTTCTCAGGATGGAACCGTCGAACTCCTAAGGACGATCTCTGGGCAGGCGGGAGCGAGAGGAGGCGGCCGGATTTCTCTCGTGCCCACCCCCGAGAAGGTACAATCAGTTCTGATGGCTAGCCTTCCTCTCCCCATCGCGGCCTTTCTAGCCGGCTTGTTCTCGTTTCTCTCGCCCTGTGTCTTACCGCTTGTGCCCGGTTACGTGTCGCTCATTTCCGGCGTGGGAGTCGAGGAACTGAAACTCCAGGAGTCGCGCCTGTTGCACAAAATGATGTTGAACTCGGTCAGCTTCATCCTAGGCTTCAGCGTCGTGTTCATCGCTCTGGGCGCGCTCTCGACCGAGATCGGACAGCTTCTGGCACGCTACAAGTCCACTCTGGCGCAGCTCGGCGGGTTCGTCATCATTCTGTTTGGTCTGCACCTGAGCGGTGTATTGCGCATTCCCCTCCTCTACCGCGACAAGCGTCTGCACCAGGTGAAGGGGGGAAGCACCCTGGGAGGAGCCTTCCTGATTGGTTTCGCATTTGCGTTTGGCTGGACTCCGTGCGTCGGCCCGATCTTAGCGGTCATCCTGGGCTTCGCAGCAGCGCAGGATTCGCTGTTCAAGGGAATTGCCCTCCTGGCTGTCTACTCCTCCGGACTGGCGGTACCATTCCTGTTGACGGCTTTTGGCGTCGAGCGCTTCTTGCGCTTTTACGCCCGCTTCCGGTCCCAAATGCACGCGCTCGAAGTCGGCAGTGGAGCGCTACTGATCGTGCTTGGGGTTTTGCTTGTGTTCCGACGCTTTACCATAATTTCGAGTTACTTGTCGTTTCTCAACCGCTTTGCCCTGTGATGGGAGATTGTCGTGAAACGTGATCCTCTGGTGATCGTTGCCGTGGCGGTAACGATTGCGTTGATGCTGGTGGTCGGTCTGCGCATGCGACGCCAGCAGAACCCAACCAGCACCTCCTTGAAGGGAGCCTTGGCGCCCGACTTCGCTTTGTCGTCGCTCGAGGGCAACACCGTACATCTCTCCGATTACCGCGGCCGGGCAGTCCTGCTGAATTTCTGGGCGACCTGGTGTGGTCCCTGCAAGGTCGAAATGCCATGGTTTGTTGAGTTGCAGAAGCAATATGGCCCGGCCGGCCTGCAAATCCTCGGGGTGGCGATGGACGATTCGAGCCCGGGGGAGATTGCCAAGTTTGCCAAGGAAATGGGGGTAAACTACCCAGTCCTCATCGGCAAGGAAACGGTCGGAGACGCCTACGGGGGAGTCGAATTTTTGCCCTATAGCTTTTATATCGACCGCAACGGCAAAGTGCTGGACATTGCCTTCGGCCTCAGAGGCCGGGGCGAAATCGAAGACGGCGTAAAGAAAATCCTTGGGTCGAGCGCCACCGTCCAGGCCCAGAAATAGAGCGGTTTCTCCTCTTGCGGGGGGCGGCGACCGGGAAAGGGGCTTCGAAGCTTGGGTAGGCTTGTGATCGCGAGCCTCGGGTTGGTAATCGCCTTCGGGTTCAACCTGCGGGCGCAGGAACCCTTCGCCAAGAAGAGTCCTGCGGTTGCCCTGCTGCCTGCGCCCGCCGCCAACCTGAGCCGCGGGAAGGCAAACATCATCGAATTGAGCTTTCGCGTCCAGCCCGGATTTCATATCAACTCGAATCAGCCCTCTGCCGAATATCTGATTCCTACGACTCTAGGACTGGACCCGCCCACCGACCTCATGGTGGGAAAGATTACTTATCCGGCGGGCGAAGACAGGAGCTTCGCCTTCGCCCCCAGCGAGAAACTCAACGTCTACAGTGGCCAGTTCACGCTGTCGGTCAGTGTGCGGCCCTTGGCCAGCGTGCTCCCCGGCGAGTACGAATTTCATGGAAATCTTCGCTATCAGGCCTGCGACAATGCCGCCTGTTACCCGCCCAAGAACCTCGCCGTGCGATTTGCCGTGAAGGTAGTGAAGCCGAAGCCTCCACCCAAGAAGAATCCCGCCCAGAGTCCGCACGCAGGCAACTGATGGCAGGCGGGTTGCTGGAAAACCGGCCAAGGCGGCCCTAGGGACTCTCCCGGCTGGCCACCGGAGGCCGCGAGCACGGGCGACCCAGGCTTACCGTTGGCTTGCGCTCTGGCGCGACTGACCCTTCTTCTCGATTTTGGCCCAGGTGTCTTTGAGCGCCACGGTGCGGTTGAAAACCGGTTTGCCGGGGATCGAGTCGGGATCCACCGCGAAGTACCCGATGCGCTCAAACTGATAGCGGCTGCCCACGGGGGCGCTGGCCAAGGAAGGCTCCGCCTTGCAGCCCCTCAGCACCAGGAGGGAATTCGGATTCAGATCTTCTGTGACGTCCGCGCCTTCCTCGCTCGGGGTGGGGTCTTTCTTGGTGAACAGGGGCTCGTAAAGTCGCACCTCGCAATCGACGGCGTGGGCTGCGGAGACCCAATGAATGGTGGATTTCACCTTGCGCCCGTCGGGGGTATTGCCGCCCCGCGTCTCCGGGTCGTAGCGACAATGCACTTCGGTGACCTGGCCCTGATGGTTTTTCACCACCCGCGTGGCAGTGATGCAATATCCATAGCGCAAGCGCACTTCGCGACCCGGAGCCAAGCGGTAATACTGGGGGGACGGCTCCTCGCGGAAATCATCCTCCTCGATGTAGAGAACACGGGTGAAGGGCACTTTGCGCGTCCCGGCTGCAGGGTCTTCCGGGTTGTTCACCGCATCCATTTCTTCGACCAAGTGCTCGGCGTAGTTCTCGAGGACGACTTTCAGCGGCCGCAACACCGCCATGGCGCGAGGGGCGCGCTGGTTCAGATCTTGCCGAATAAAATGTTCGAGCATCTCGAGCTCGATACTGCCGTTGGTTCGAGAAACTCCAATCGCCTGGCAAAAATTGCGAATCGCCTCTGGGGTGTAGCCCCGCCGACGGATGCCGGAAAGCGTAGGCATGCGGGGATCATCCCAGCCCCGCACGTGGCCTTGCTCCACCAGTTGCAACAGCTTGCGCTTGCTCAGAATCGTGTAGGTCAGGTTGAGGCGGTCGAACTCAATCTGTCGCGAGGGGAAGATCCGCAGCTGCTCAATGAACCAGTTGTAGAGGGGACGATGCCCTTCGAATTCGAGCGTGCACATGGAATGCGTAACCCGCTCGATTGAATCCGACTGGCCATGGGCGTAGTCGTACAAGGGATAAATGCACCACTTTTTGCCGGTGCGGTGGTGTTCGGCATGCAAGATCCGGTACATGACGGGATCGCGTAGATTCAGGTTGGGCGAGCTCATATCGATCTTCGCCCGGAGCACGCGCGAGCCATCAGGAAACTCGCCGGCCTTCATGCGCTCGAACAAATCCAGGTTCTCCTCGACCGAGCGGTTGCGAGAGGGGCTCTCCTTGCCAGGCTTGGTCAGCGTGCCCCGGTACTCACGAATCTGGTCGGCGGAGAAGTCGTCGACGTATGCCTTTCCCTCCTGGATGAGCCGGAGGGCCCATTCATACAGCGTGTCGAAGTAATCGGAGGCATAAAAGAGGCCGTCCCATTGGAAGCCCAGCCACTTCACATCCGCCATAATCGATTCGACGTATTCAGTCTCCTCTTTCGAGGGATTGGTGTCGTCAAAGCGCAGGTTGGTATGGCCGCCAAACTCATCCGCCAAGCCGAAATCCAGGCAGATCGCCTTGGCGTGGCCGATGTGGAGATACCCATTGGGTTCGGGTGGAAAGCGAGTCTGCACGCGCTCCCCATAGGTGCCAGCCTTTAAGTCCTCGATCATGATGTCGCGGATGAAATTGGAGGGGCGAGGTTCGGTCGAGGAGACTTCGGGGTCGACGTGTTTGCCAGTCGGATGGGAGGCGGCCATGGTTCTTCTATCGAAAGTATGCTAGCACGACAAGAGCACCGGTACGCGGGATCGCCCGGCCCCCCCGACGAAGCCGAGGTCAGGAGAGAAGCCGGAACGTCTAGGCGGGCCGGTTGCCCGGTAACCCGTCAATCTTTAGTAACCGCGCCATGGTTACCGACGGAAGGCGGGAAATTCCCCTGGAACCGGCCGAGACTATTGTTTTGTCCAAGACGGTATGCAACGATGAGGTGCTCGGGCAGAGGAAGAGCGGCCCCGGTTCGATTCCATGACGAGCTTCACGAATAGCGCCAACGCCATTATGGTTCTCGTGCCAGGCGTTGTCGTCCTGCTGCTGTTCTTGCTGTTTACCTATCTCTACGAACAGAGCCGTCAGCGATATTTTCGCGCCTGGCAGTTGGCGTGGGCGTTTTACACCCTGCAATATGGTGTGCAGGCATGGGAAACGCTGCACAAGCCGCAAGCCTGGCTCGATTTGGTCGGTTCCTGGCTGCTGGTGGCGATGACCCTCTGTATTTTCATCTCCACGCGGCTGATGCGTGAAAAGTTGACCCTGGCTTGGCCGGACGGGGTCTTCGCTCTGCTGGTCATCGCGCTCGCGGGGTGGAATCTGTGGGCGCCCCAGACATTTCGCCTCGACCCTTCCGCCCTCGGCCGTTTGCACCTTCCCCTGGACATGGGCATTGGCATCGTCCTGCTCTATTGCTCTTTCTATTTTTATCGTCACGCCCACCGGAAAAATTCCGTGGCCTTTAAGCTCCTGGCCTTCTCGCTGGCCTTGTGGGCGGTGCTGATCGTGCGCAACCCGTTCTCTGCTTTGGGTACACCGGGCCAGTTCCTGGGCGCGATTCCGCAGATGTTGCTGGGCGCTGCCATGCTCATGGTGCTGTTTGAAAACGAGCGCAATGCGGTGCAGGAGAACGCGCTCGCCTTCTCCACCCTCGGGGTGGACCCGATGCGGCTGCTGTCCGCGGAGGAGCTTGTTCCCAGCTTGCAGAGCATCCTGGACCGCTTGGTGGCACCTTTGCCGACCGGCCGGGCGTTGATGTACATCTCCGAGCGATGGCGCGCCGTCCTTCCCTCCGTCGAGCGCGGATTCTCTGCGGAGCTGATCAGCAAGATGGAAAAGAGCGGTGCCGGGGAATACATTGCGGAGCTGGCCTACCGTCGTGGCGGATTCGTAACCTTCCGCAATGTCACGGAGATGTCGGAACCCTTGCCGGTGTTTCCCGGTGCCCGCTTTGAGCAATTCCGAAGCCTCATGGCACAGGAAGGGATCCGGCACGTGACCGCCGTCAGCCTGCAAACCCGGGAACACAGTTTCGGAGTGATCTTCTTCCCCCATGCTGCCCACAGCGTGTTCGGTTTGTCGAACCTGCGGTTGCTGATCGGCCTGGCGTTGCAGATTGGATTGACGCTCGAAAATTACGTGGTCATGCACGACGCCCAGCGGCGTACCAAGGAGTATGAACTCCTCACGCAGATCGGCCAGGCGGTGAGTTCTCGACTGGACCAGGAGGAGATTCTGAGGACCGTGCACAAGGAGCTCGGCCAGATTTTCGACACCACCAACTTCTACGTAGCCTTTCAAGAGGGAGACGAGACTCGCTTTGAGCTGGAAGTGGACAACGGACAAATCCAGCCCAAGCGCTCGCGTAAGTCGGCCGATGGTCTCACCGAGTACATCCTACGCACCGGCCAGCCCCTGCTGATCCGCGCCGATATCGAGAAGACGCGGGAACGTCTGGGAGCGCACGTCGCCGAGCCGAAGCCGGCCAAGTGCTTTTGCGGAGCCCCCATTCTGCTGGCCGGCCGACCGGCGGGAGTGATGGCGGCGCTCAGCACGGAACGGGAGTATGTATTCGAGCAACGCGACATGGAAGTGCTGCAGACCGCTGCCGGTCAAGTTTCGGTGGCCGTCGAAAACGCTCGGCTGTTTGCCGAAGAACAACGCCGGGCCCACCAGTTCGCCTTTCTCAACAGCATCTCGAAGACTGCGATCTCGAGCGAAGACGCCGAACAGATGCTGACGGAAATCGTCAGCCACATCCAAAAGAACTTCCAATTCGACCATATTGGCATCGGAATCTTCGACTACACCCGCAAAGAAATGGAGATCAAAGCCGAAGCCGGCACGACGGCCAAGGCGCTGGGCAGGCGGATTCCCCTGGGAGTGGGCATTCTCGGCCGGGTGGCGCGAACCGGCGAGAGCGCGCTCGTGGCCACCACCGGAGAAGCGCAATTGCAAGGTGTGCTCCCCGAGTCACGCTCGGTTTTGTGTATTCCCATCACCTACGGCGACACTCTGCTCGGGGTTCTGAACGTGGAGAGCCGCCAGGAAAACGCCTTCTCGCCCGAAGACGTGCTGATCATGAAGACCCTGGCGGACTTGCTGGCCACGGCGTTGCACAATTCCTTCGTCTTCCAGAAATTTCAGCAACAGGCCATCACCGACGGCTTGACCGGCAACAAGACGCGGCGGTTTTTCTGGGAGGCGCTGACTTCGGAGTGGAAGCGAGCTTCGCGGTCGGGCCGCCCCTTCTCCGTGGTGCTCCTCGATCTCGACAAATTCAAGGCGGTCAACGACACCTTGGGACACCTTGAAGGCGATCTGGTGCTGGCCCGGGTGGGACGTCTGTTGGAGCAGAAGTGCCGGCAATCGAACGTGGTCGCCCGCTATGGGGGAGATGAATTCATTATCCTGATGCCCGAAACTGGGGTGGAACAGTCCCAGATTCTCGCCGAGCGCCTGCGCCTTTGGCTGGCGACCGATCCTATGCTGCAGGAGCATCACATCAGCGGCAGTTTCGGGGTGGCCAGCTTCCCGGTGCATGGCGTTTCGGTCGAAGACATCATTCGCGTGGCTGATTCCGGCATGTACATGTCGAAGCGCGCCGGGGGAGACCGGGTCTCGACCGCCGACGAATTCGGAGTGGACGAGCACGGTGCGGTACAGCGTCAGCAAGTCTCCGCCTACATCGAGGGTTTTCTGCAACGCGAGCACACCGGTCCGGAACACCTGGAGGAGCTGCTCACGACCCTGAGAAAGCTCTCTCGGGGCGAGTCCGCCCAGGCCGACGAGCACGCTCAGGTGCTGCGCGAGGCGATTGAGGCTCTGACCCATGCGGCGGAAATGCGCGAAGTGAATGCCGCGGGGCACGGAGACCTGGTTTCGCGCTACAGCCAGCTGATGGCTCGCGCCCTGGGGTTGCCGCCCGAAGAGATCGACGAGTTGGCGTACGCCGCGCGCGTGCATGATGTAGGAAAAGTTTTCGTGCCGGATCGCATTCTAAACAAAAACGGCCCGCTCACCGAGGATGAGTTCTATGTGGTGAAGTACCATGCCCACGTGGGAGCTGAAATTCTTGCCACCATTCCCAAAGGGGAGGCGCTGCAGAAGGCGGTGGAGCACCACCATGAGGCTTTCGATGGCAGCGGCTATCCTCAGGGCCTTCGGGGAGAGCAGATTCCCTTGTGGGCCCGCATCCTGGCGGTTACCGACGCCTATGTGAACATGACCAGCGACCGCCCCTTTGCCGCGGCCAAGACGGCGGAAGAGGCGCTGGCCGAACTGGCCAAGGGTAGCGGCACGCGCTACGACGGAATGCTGGTGCGCATTCTGTCCCACCAAATGAAGAGCGAAAACCTGCCTCAAGTGTAGGACACGGGCGCGCCGCTCGCCACCGCTCACCACCCCTGCCTCTTGCAACGGGAGATCAGAAGCGGGAAACTATCTGCCCATGCCCGTTCAGCTCTCGCTGCTTCACAAAGTGGCTCTGATCACTGGCGGCTCTCGCGGGATTGGCGCCGCGACCGTGCGGATGTTCGTCGCAGCTGGCGCGCGCGTGCTTTTCAACTACCATCGCGCCCGCGAGCAGTCCGAGCAGTTGGTGCGGGAACTCGGGCCCGAGCAATGTGCCGCAGTTCCTTACGACCTTTCTGATCCCGAGTCGGCGGGCGGGTTGGTGGAAGCCACCGTAGAAAAGTTCGGGCGGGTGGACATCCTGGTCGCCAACCACGGGGTTTGGCCGGCGAGCGATACCAGCATCGATCAGATGTCACCTGCGCAATGGCGCAGCACCCTGGCCATCAACCTGGACGCGGTTTTCACCCTGACCAAGCATACCGTGGCGCAGATGAAAAAACAGGGTAAGTCGCGAGGGGTGGCGGGTCACATCGTCATGGTAAGTTCAACCGCCGGGCAGCGCGGCGAGGCCTTCCATTGCGATTATGCCGCCAGCAAAGGAGCACTCATCAGTATGGTGAAGGGCCTCTCGACCGAGCTTGCTGGGGACAGGATCTACGTGAACTGTGTGGCCCCGGGATGGGTGGATACGGATATGTCGGCGCCGGTGTTAAACGACCGCCAGGCCAGCCGGGACATTCTGGCCCGCATTCCCCTCGGGCGCGTGGCCACCGCGGAAGAAATTGCCGCGCCGGTTCTATTCTTGTGCACTCCGCACGCTGGTTTTATCACGGGCGAGATCTTCAACGTCAATGGCGGAGCCGTCCTGGTAGGCTGATCGGAAGGACGCCGTTTCCGGGTAGCGGCGGGGGCGCTTCCAGCCCGCACCTTTCGAGCGCAAGGCAGCTTCCCGCGCCCCCCTGTCGAGGATTGATTTTCGCTGCCGCCTCGCCGGACCTGCTCTCAGGCTTTCTTTGGAAAGAAATGCCCGGACATGTAAGAATTCACGGGGGGACCATGCTGCACTCATCGCGACGAAGGTGTTCCAGGTTTCCACATTTTCAGGGTGTGTCCAGGTTATGAGGTACGGAGTCGCCATCCTACTCTTGGCTGTCTTGGCGAGCACGCAAACCGCTCGTCGGGTCCCGGCAAGTCTCGCCCAAGCCATTCCGGTAGATCAGGAAAATGCCAATCGGGCCAAAGCTCTGCTCGACCAAATGATTCAAGCTTTGGGCGGGGACGCTTACCTGAGCATTCGAGAAATCACCCAGGAAGGTCGAACCTATGGCTTTCATCACGGGCAAGCGGAAGGGGCGGGAGTGCTCTTCTGGCGTTTCTATAAATATCCGGATCGAGATCGGGTCGAGCTTACCAAGCAGCGGGATGTGGTTTACATCTATCGCGGCGATCAAGGTTTCGAGATCACCTACAAGGGCACCCGCGCGGACGATCCGAAGACTGTCAGTGATTATGTACGCCGCCGCCAGTATTCCCTGGATTGGGTCCTACGGGAGTGGCTGCATGAGCCGGGAATTGCCCTGTTTTACGAAGGCTCAGCCGTGGCCGCGCAGAAAGACACGCAGCAGGTCACAATCATGAACTCCCGCAACCAGGCGGTGACCTTGAATATCGACTCGAGCACTCATCTTCCCGTCAAAAAGACCTTTTCCTGGCGAGATCCTACTGACAAGGAACGCAACATCGAAGATGAGGTCTATGACAACTATCGTCCCGTCGGCGGCATCATGACCCCGTTCAGCATCACTCGGTTCTACAACGGAGATATGTCGAATCAGCGTTTTCTGCACGCGGTCGAGTACAACAAAGACCTGAGCGACACACTGTTCGAGGCCACGATCACCTATAGCCCGAAGAGGTAAAGCTTGCGGTTGAAGCCAGGCCCTGACTGGACCAACCCGCGACTCTCCAAATGGTTTCCGAAAATGCAACGTCTGGTTTGAACTCGACCTTGGGGAGAGCGTTGGCAAGAGTTCTGCGCCCGGTTCCGGAGCCCTCCACGTTTGCCCGACGCGCCAACAGCTCGATGGGCAATTTCTCGACAGTCGCTGCTTTGATCAGATTCTGCAGGTCTCGACTGCGGCCTGTTTCAAAGCGCGGCAGAATCGTTCCGGTTCGTCGGCAGAGACCAGCAAGGTGTCGAACGCTTGTGGGCGGCGGCAGCTATAACACACCAGCACCGGCTGGCGTAAGGTGATTTTCACTATCGGGCTGCTCCTAACAGTAAGGCGTGCGGCATTCATGGATCTGGTGCGTTTGTCACAATGGACGAGGGGTTGCCGCGGGTTTTGGCACCATCTAGTAAATGATATAGTGTGGGTCATTAGGCTTGAACTTCCAACCGGAGAAGGCACTATGAACACAAGCACAATCAGTCGGATCTTAGTCTCAGGCACGTTTCTCGCATCGGTGACATTCGGGATAAATGCTATGGCACAGGCGGCGGCAGCGCACCCGGCGACTCCAGGCAGCACCCACCAAGCTGCATCCCACAAGGCAGTGCAGAACGCCGCTGAAAACACCCCGGCTTGCCAACGAATAGTCGAAGAATGCAAGAAGTTGGGATTCGTTGTGGGGCAGTGGAAGACGGATAATGGCGTCTGGGCAGATTGCTTTGACCCCGTGGTGCACGGTGGCAAGCCTACGCGAGACGGGAAGTCCATCGAGGTTCCGGTCAGCGCAACGGAGGTGCAGACCTGCCGCGCGGCTGTAGACCAGGCGAAGGCAGCTGCCCAGAAGAGTACGCAGGGCACCGAGCAGCCCAAACCGTAGAAAGCCTTACGGTGCGCGTCTAAAACTGGTGATGTGGCATACCGGTGAACCTCAGTGATCCGGGTGCTACGGTCAGCGAGGGGGACACACCGGCCCACCTCGAGCATTCGAGTTGGGCCTTTTCTCCTGACGGAAGCTCGCTCGCTTTTTTCGCTGGTTCCTGGTAGATGGGACCCATCGAACTGAGGCCAGTTCCGTATTTCGCTCAAAACCCTGGTGCTGGCGAACCGATGGCGCAAGCTTGCGAAGGCTGTTTACGCCTTCTATGGCTGCGCTTGGCGCTTCTGGATTTCATGCTCCCCTGCTGGCGACGGGAGTCTCTCGAGCTCCTCCGCCTGTTTTTGGGCAGTCTCCGCATCCGTGGCGTGGGGCGCCAGATGAAGATAATTGCGAAGGTGCGCGATGGCTCCGGCATAGTCATGCTTCTGCGCTAAGATGGTTCCCATCAGATACTCCAGTTTTGGAACCCGATGCTGCCCGTCAAGTTCCAGGCCGCGGCGGGCGCTTGTCTCAGCAGCATCGAGACGCTGGAGATAAAAGTTTCCAGCGGCGTTCAGAAACCAATCCTGCGGAAAGTCGATGGGGTTGAGTTTGAGCAATGCATCGGTAGAGTCCACCACCTCCTGCCACCGCCTGTCTCGCAGCGCCAGTTGAGCCAGCTCTAAATACGGGCTAATGAATGTGGAATCGGCCGCCAAAGACTGGTGGAACGACTGCCGGGCGGGCACCAGGTCACCTTGTCGCGCCTGCACGCGGCCTATCTCGAACCACGCAATCGCATACTCCGGATATACTTCGACCGCTTTCCGAAAGCTCATCAATGCCGAGTCCCATTTCTCTTGCTGCTCGAGCTCGCGGCCCTTCTCGTATTCCTTCCTGGCTTTTGTCGGCGCACGGGCGCTCGTGACGCTAATCGTGAAGCCCTGCACCTGAGCCAGACGACGCAGCACGATCGTGCCCACATCGCTAAAACCTGAATCACGGGAATACCTTGCCAATTCCACCGGCTGGGAAGAGAATCCCGGCAGCACGGCTTGCAGCTGACAGTCGCTCCAGGAATTGAGCAAATCCGAGGCGAGGCCGGTCTGTGCGGATGTGACTGCCAACGGGTCCTGCCTGCGTCCCCTTTGTGAGAAATCAATCTCCGGATCATCCCTTCTCTGTTTTTGGCTATCGGTTTCGATGCTGAAAAAGCCCTTGGAATCGGTCCGAGCTTGGGTGCGGATGCGACCCTTGCAGTTGCTCTGGATGACGACAGAGTCGGTGAGCAGGCTGCCGTCGTCTACCACCACTTTCCCCGACAGGACGAATGATCTCGCTGTCGTACCCGCACTTGCCAGGCCGGGGGCCCCTGGCGGATTGGTGGCAAAGGTTCCCCGCTCACCGCCTGACTGCGCGCTTACTCCCAGGGTGAGGGAAGAGAACAGGAGGAGGGGAACAGCGGCCCTGAGCATGGGGGTACCTCCAGTTTTCGCACCATTCTACCCCCAGCTTAGCGGAACACTGCAGTCACCTGCCGGAATGTGGCTTGAAGCCTGCCCGCGAGCGACCGCCTCGGCATGACGCGGCGGGGTCGTGGGGCTGACCTCTTGAACTTCTACTGCACTTGAGGAAAACGCGATTCGTGGCCTGCGACCCACTGCCAGCGTCCTTCACGATAGACGAAGATGTCGGTGAACCGCCGTCTTTGCCGTAGGCCGGCCGTTATCACTTCTCAAGCCGATTCCCCGGATATAAGCGAGATCACCATACACGTGAGGACGCTACTGCGACAACTCGGAGTGGACATTGCCCCGGTCCCCAGCGCTCGCCAACGTAGCAGACCGGTCGATCAGGGAGCCGGCCAAGTTGCCGACCATGCGCCCGATCAGCCACGAGTCAGATGGCCGTCGGTGGCGAGGATTTCGTAAGCAGGCGATAGGCGAGGTCGCCAGTGTTCAGGTCCACCGTGGCATGGATGATGATTACTGGAATCAGCGAAGCCGACCAGAGCGCCATCAGGGCCATGACCAATCCGAACGAGGCGGTCTTGAGAATCCCTCGCCAGCCATAGTATGCATGGAACAAGCCGAACAAGAGCACGTTCGTCAGCACCGCCATAAAGAGCCCAGCAAGGCTCGCAACGAACACCAACAGAAAGCCTCGGAACAGTACCTCCTCGCAACACCCGGCAGTCATGGCCGCGACAGTCCATAGCCGTCGTTCTCGCGGCGTGTGCGGCACGAGCCATTCCACTTGTGCGATTTGACCATGAGCCTTTTCCCCGAGCTCGGGACGATGGCGAAGGGTTCGACGCTGCAGGAGCAGCAGAATCACTAAAGCTCCGGCCAGCGCGAGGCTTATTCCGAATCCCCAACGATTCGGAGATGCCATCAGCAGCAGGCTCCACGGCCTCTTTCTTGCGATCCACAATGCCAGAACAAAGGCCACCAGCACCCATTGATAGGCGATCAGGTACGTGTACGCTGGCAATCGTGCTTCGCGGGCGGGGGCTCGGCGCAAGCGAGCAAAGATGCACACCTCAACCGCCATAAGACCAACCATCGTCAAGGCGAGAGTGAAATCGATGTGGCTCGGAACGTACGTCATGGTATTGCCTTATCCGGCAGGGCGACCACGTAGAAATATCTTCGTTTGGCAGCGGGCCCCGCAGCCGACCGCGCCTTTGGACGCATGAGTATTGCGTTTACTTTTCTCACCGTGTCCAAGTATTCGCCGTCCGTCAGCCTTCGCATGGCGAGAACAGCATTGACTTGCAAACGATCGCGGGCAAACGCATGGCTCTCAATGTATGTCGAGAGATCGGCGACCATGGAGGCGACGAAGTTTCGCAAGGCCGCACGGAGCTCTGACACTGGAACGGCAGCGAGATCGCGAGGTGCAAAAGCAGCACCCTCGCGCGATGAAACCGCATACGTCCGCTCGACAGCACCGCGTGCTTGCCGCTCCTCCACCACACACAGGACGCCTGCCGTCCGCAGGCGCGCTAGCTGACGGTAGAGCGATGACGTGGGCGCGTTACGGAAGACGCGGGCAAGCTCAGTCGTAGTCTGCGGGCCGCGGCAGCCAACGGTCGTCAAGATTCGATACGCGAGCGGATTGGCCAGAACACGGATTGGGCTCAAAGATCGTCCTTTTATTCTCATTTTATGAGAATAATTACATGTATGGTTCCCGTCAAGACCCCTAGCTGCGCCACAGTTCGTCGCATCCCGCAAGGGCCGAAGCAGCAGCGTATTCCCTCACTTACGGATGTGACCCCGGGGGGGTTTTTCACCAGGGACGGGCGATAGCTCCCCTGGGACATGCGCTTTGGTGTGATGTTATCGGTTGACATTGATGTGTTAACCTCCGTTCAACGACGAGGTACTCGATGCAACGGGTTGCGTTCGCTCTCATCCTGCCTATCCCGTGTGCTGCCACCGCCACGGCGCAGTTTACCTTCGTTCTCACTGAGCGCAAGGGCGGCACGTCGTCCACCACCTAAGGTTTCGCCGACGGCATGAAGTTTCGTCTTGAGCCCGAGGAGAGCAAGAACGTCGATAACCCACAAGGAGCATATGCGCTCTCCGGCGATGGCGGCCGCAGCATCTATCTGGTCGAACCAGCGCGGCAAGAATTCCCGCGCGTCGACACCGAGACGTTAATGGCCAAAGTTAAGGAGCAACTCACTGCTCTGATGAAACAAACGAGCTTGCAGATTGAGACGCCCAAAGTTGAAACCATACTGACAGAAGCGGGCGAGGAGCTTGACGGACACGCCACGCGCCACTACAAGGTGCGGATCTCGTATTCCATGCACTTTCTCAAGACTGACGCGCTCCGCTCGTACGTGGAGTATCAGGACCTCTGGATGGCTTCCGACATTGAGCAGCAGGGCGCGTCCGATCTGCTGGTCTACTTCCGTCCTACCGGTGACTCACGCATCGACAACGCATGGGAGCGGGAACTGGCGCAAATACCGGGCTTTCCTTTGCGGCAGGTCACACTGCGGACCGAGGTGAATGAAGAGGGGAATTCGAGTGTGTTGCGCATTTCTAGAGAGATCACAAAGGTACAGACCGGGCCGGTGACGGCATCGATGTTCGTACTGCCCGCGGGCTACAAAGAAGTGGCAGCCCATGAAGCCGAGTCTTGTTAGTTCCTCAGCAGAATGCTTCGGGGGTCCCCCATCCGACGAGAGGCCCCGAAACACATCACCCGCAGATTTGGCTTCCCACAGATGCCTCGCCACTCTGCTTCTGAAAAATACTGCAGAGTACCTTGGTTTTGCAGGGTTTTGCAGCGAGAATGACGTCTACCTTGCTTTCCGGTTTTTAGGTTCAGAGAAAAACTTATTTCCGCGGGCGGAGGACCAGTTACAGGACGTAAGCGTTTATCACCAACTCGATGGTTGCCTCTAATGAGCTGTCGTGCTCAATCTGGGGAAACATTAACTTTGCGCTTACGAGCCGGTTTTGAGCGAAATCGCTTGATCACAGCATTTGGCTAAGGCGGTGCAAACGCCGACTCAGGGTGTCGAACCCACGTGCACATGGGTATTTGTTTTTGCAGCATGGATCACATCTTGCACAGAATGCGTAACCAGTTCAGGGTTTTCAAGGGGAATCCCATGTCCGCTACTTTCATCGATGAACTGAGCGCTATTGGTCGAGAGCGTTTCCATGTCTTTCAGTTCCAGTGCCCGGGCAGGTTCATGGGCATTGCGCGCACCCTTGCCTGCCGCCAGTACGATGAGAGGAATGTTTCCGAGCGGATGGGGATGGTTCTGGCGGGAGTCGTGAATCTGCTGAAACTCCTCCGATAACCATTCTGCCTGGTCACCTTTCGCCCTGGGAATTGGTTTGGCATTCATATCAGCGAAGCGCCACAAAGCCAGATCGTGGGGAGAGAGCTTGCTCCACGGATATTCCGGCGGGGCCTTGCTTTCCTGCAGCTTCCGCGCTTTCCAATCTTCAAATCGCTTCTGGTCCTCGCTCGTCAGCGGAACGGGAGGATTCGATTGCATCGTTTCTATCGGTGGAATCGGCTTGCCAGAGAAGCGTTCCCGGAGCGGTTTATCGCCGGCAGGAATGTCTTCGTGAGTGGCGTCCACCAGCACCATGCCGCTCACTTCCTGCGGGTATTGATCGGTGTACAGGCGGTCGATCATTCCACCCAGCGACCATCCAACGAGAATATAGGGTGGATCGACGTGTGCGGCCCTCAGCAGCGTGTGCAGTTCATACACCTGCTGATGCATGCTCATCGGTCCCGGTCCAGCATCGCTCCAACCCTCGTATGCGCGGTCATAGCTACAAACACGAGCAAATTGCGCAACTTCGTGTTGTACCAACGACCAGACCATAGAATTACCGGAGGCCCCGTACTCCAACAGGACTGTAGAAGATCCCTTTCCGGTGCAATTCAAGTGGAGTCTGTAGCCACCGATGTCGACCAGCTTGCCTGGAGGATTGGGCGGAGCCGTCTGCGCTAAGTCCGTCGAAGCTCCGTAAAGCGCAGCGAGCAGGAGACAATAAGCCGTTTTCATGGGAACCATCCTGTGGGAAATCGCCATAGCACGAAATGACCCCGGCGACGGGGACTTGAGAACTGGCGAACCAACAGCGCAAGCTTTCCACATCGTGACTTCATCATTCAATACAGCAGCGCGCAGGTGATCATTGCAAGGACGCTGACAATGAGCAGTCCCGCAAATGCAATCCGTTTTCGACTTCCCGGAAATCGATGGCAGTGCTCATTCCATGCGCCACTAAGAGCACGGCCAAACCTATTGTTGAAGCGGAACCCAGCAAGCGCGCAGATTTTCACAGCCCCTGACACTGCTAGTGCTGTGGAAGATCTACGTCTGCAATTTCACCGATTCTGGATGACTATAAGGTGTGCAAGTGATCCAGTCTTACTGTCGGCCATTTTCCTGTTCGTGATTCCGTGCCTCGCCCTCGGACAAGCGAGCTCTTCTCCCAACTGCAAGCTTATAGCCTTACCTCCGCCGCTCGCCACCTTTGGCGGTCCAGCCACCGTGACCCATGGGTACACTGAGTTGGGGCTCGGAGTCGGAGGCTACGGCGAGCTGCCACCGTCTCCGTGCGATCACGGAGGTGGCACGGACTGGTTTGTACGGTGGCGCCGTGGCTTGAGCGAACGCATCGATCTCGGTTTCGACGTCCTGGCAGACAATCAATCGGATAACAGCCTGGGAGTGACCGCGAAGGTCGCGGTTCGTTACCAAGTCAATCAGGGTTTTCGCCTCGAAGGAGGCTTGGGAGCAGCAGATGAGGGCGACGGGCGCAGCGTGAATGCCGACCTGGCTGCAACCATGGGCACGAGAGATCCCGACCGAACCTGGAATTACTATACTTCTCTTCGCTTCGCGGGCTCCCATGGCTGCATCAATCCTCTCTGCGCGGGCTGGTTAGGGTTATCCGCTCCATCACCGCCAGGGGCTATTCTTCCTTTGGGAGTCATCGGATCGAGTGCACGCATCTCTGAGAACGCTAGCTTCATTATGGAGACTGGACTCGGTGGAGTTTTCTCGCGGGAGCACCCCGGCCCAGGCATCTATCTTCACCTTTCCTTTGGCCTACTATTCAACGTTGGCAAACATCGCTAGGGTAAAAGAAAGTCCCGCGAATAGCCCCTGGCGGTGACGGAGCGGATAATGTTCTTGCACTGGGAGGATCCCTGCCTTAGGAACGTGGAAGCATGCGATCCTGCAGGATTCTCCCAAAAAGTCAATTTACGTAACATCCGGATGACACTGATAATCCTGGAAGTAACCAAAGTGCATGGACTAGCTTCATTTTGACAGGCCATTTCCCGTCAAGGATCATGTCGAGGACCCGTCCGAACAGGGACTAAATCTCGAATTGGTTGAGGGGAGAATTATGAAGAAAGCAATTGCAGTCGGCGTTCTTTCTACCTGCCTGTCGTTTGTTGCGGGAATGGCGGTTGCCGATAGAATTCATGACTGGCACGATCTGGATGCGGTTCACAACCATGTACAAGAAGCCATCCACGAGATGGAAGTTGCCCGCGCTGCCAATCACTACGATATGGCAGGACATGGCGCGAAAGCGGAAGAGCACCTTCGCGCCGCCGAGCGTGAACTGCACGACGCGGTCGAATGGGCAAGAGCTGCTCGCTAGTAACTTCTAAGCTCAAGTCTTCGCAGCCGTCGATGGGACTTTCCCTGACCTTACTGATTTGTTCCTCGACGGTGCGACTGTCCGGGATTGCATGATCGCGGACAGCGACCCGGCGTCTTGCCGTCGGGCGATTACAGATGCTCGTGAGTGCTGCCTAGCCGCTCTTTCGCCGCTGGTCGCGGGGAATCGGCGGCTTCCGCGTGTCATGAGGACGATTGACCGCTCTTTAGGGCGGCCGGTCGCCGATGAAGAGGTGTCGCCATGCATTCCGACCGCGACAAGTACTAGAGACCTGCACCGATGCCTTGAATCGCCCAACCCGAGTGTGGGAAGACCTCTTGTCTTTATGACCCCGGCGACGGGGACTTGAGAACCGGCAAAGACCGCCTGGTTTCGCCCATTGATTTCTGGTTTGCTCGTCATCGTCAAACAACCCGAGATGCTGTTACCTTTTTTGTATGAAAACGGCGTTGTACGGACGGATGGTCTTTGGCGGGGCGGGAGTGCTGTTCGGCGTCATCGCACTGATGTGGCACGACGCTGACACCTGGCAAAACTTGCAACATATCTGGAGCCTGCCTTTCGGCATCATCATGGGCGGGTGTCTGATGACCGCTCAAATCGCCGGTGGGATTGGGATGCAGTATCCGCGCACTAGGCGCTTGGCTTCGGTCGTACTTTGCATCGTCTATTTGTGCTTCACGCTGGCCTGCGTCCCTGACATCATTGCCGCATCGAACATCTATGAGCGCTACGGAGGAAGCTTCTTCCTGTTCTTTTCCTTACTCTGTGGCGCGATTGGCCTGTACGCAGCGACTGAGGCGAATGCAGCAAGGGCGGTAGCGTTCGGCCGAGCGGCACGCCTTGGACTCGGGGTCTGTGCGGTTTCCTTTACGTTGGGTCAGATCCTCTTACCCCGTGACACAGCTGACCTGGTTCCAAAGTGGATTCCCCCCAACCAGATGTTTTGGGCGATACTCACAACGGTCGCGTTTGGACTGGCGGCGGTTGCCATTCTCATCAATCGCCAGGCAAGGCTTGCGATGCGTCTGATGACGCTCATGCTGGCACTCTTTGGCGTACTGGTTTGGGTTCCCCACCTGATCGCTCACCCAAAGGCGCATTTCAACTGGTCCGAATGCGCCCTGACTTTCCTGATAACGGGGGCTGCCTGGATGGTGACTGATTTGAAGTCTTTCTAATTTTGGGCTTTGTTCGCGTGCCGCTTTACGGGCAACCGACAGTGCTTTTCCCCGGATCACTTCGTGTGTGGTCGGCTTAACCGGAAACAAGATGCTGCCAGTCCATTGGCCCTAATCGGATCTACGGCCCAGGTGTCGTACGATGGACAAAGGCTCAGCTTCCCGAAAAGTAACCCTCGAAGGTGAGAAGCTTTTACGTGAGAAGCTCACGCTCCGATCGCGGCCCACGCCCATTTCGTGGTGGGGATGCCTATTCCGATTTCGTGGCACTCGCTGCACAAGGGCTGAATGCCGAGGGCCTTTCCGACCCGAACAAGTTTCGAGGAGAAGGCGAGATTGATCGTGCCAAGGCTCTGGAAGATTACCGCGCCGGACTGGACGGTCAGCCAATCGACGGTCGAGACCCAAGTCACGATTCACTTTCGATTGCATGATTGAGCATATTGAAGAAGCTCGTGCGAGTGCAATCGCCGATCGCAACAGGGAAGCTTTCGGGGCCGTAACATAAAATCGATTCACCAGTCGACCAGCTGAGTCAAAGCGCGCAAACACCTGCTTACATAGGCACCCTAAGAACTGGCAAATAAATAGCGCAAGCCCACGACATCTGATAGCGTCAGTTGACTTAGCCGAGAGCGGGTTGGTCTGCCATTTTGCAATATAGCAACCTACGCCCGTTCTTTCATGGAGAGACGCCGCCTGTGAACCCAGAATGCAGAAGAGCTGGCTGCCAGTGTAAGATCGGAAGAGTTCTCGGGGAAACGATGAAACGAGCTGTTACGGTTGTTCTGATGCTGCTCTTGAGTTCGGCGCTTACGACGCCTGCCCCCGCCCAGATTTTCATGGGTCCAAACAGCCAGAAGCAAGCGGAAAAGGCGGCCAATAAAGAGAAGAAGGCCGAACTTAAGAACGCGAAGAAGAAGCAGAAGGCGATGCGAAAGTACGAAAAGCGCGAGCAGAAAGCCGAGCGCCGCAAACGCTGACACAACATCACTGGGAAGCTGACCGAGCGCAATCCCAATGGGAGTGGTACATTGCTCGTTCGCAGCACAAAGCACCGGCATCACGAGGCACGTCATCTCAATAAAGATTTTCGAAGCGCAATCTCCTGTTGGCAACACTTGTGGTCTTCTCGGCATCCCATCTCGGTTGAGTAGCCCTGCGGCATCTCTCGGACGGAGGATCGGCATGAATAACCTCGACAGCATGTTGGAACGTAACAAGGCCTTTGCGGCACAGCAGTCGGCTGCGGTCACGCTGATGCCTTCGCTTCCGCGCGCGATGACAAATGTAAAGGCAGTAATCATCGGGTGCGCCGATATGCGTGTGGATCCGGCTCACATATTTGGGACTAAACCGGGCGAGGCCGTCGTGATCCGTAACATCGGTGGTCGAATTACTCCGGGGTTGTTAGAGCAGTTGGGTCTGCTCGGACGAATCGGTCAGGTTGCTGGAGAGATTCCTGGAGGAGGTGGGGAGTTCCACATCATCGTTCTTCAACACACCGATTGCGGCATTGCCCGTCTTACGGGCGACCGCGCCATGTTGGCACACTATTTTCAAATCCAGGAAGAGGAGCTTAAAGCGAAGGCAGTTCCCGATCCGCGGGCAGCGGTCGCCGCCGACGTTGCCGTGCTTAGGGAGCTTCCCGCGTTGCCCAGCCAGTGGCTCGTCTCCGGCCTTGTCTACGACGTGGCGACCGGACTTGTTGAAATCGTTGTCCCGCCGGCACCGCTTCGCAGTGCGTACCATCGGCCCGATCCTGTGCGCCGCGTTGGTTGATGCACGCAGCAACATCTGTTGAGGATACCAATCTCATTTGTCTTCCGATGGTTGGCGTTATATCTTAGCGCCCTATCGACAAGCGCGTCGGCGACGACCATCTGCGTTGAAGCAGGTTCTTTGGCCCCGAGGCGCTTGAAATCCCCCGGTGGCAGGTTCTTGAGCGCAAACGCCCGATTTCGACAGTTGAGGCAAGTCCTCAACCCCTGGCCTATTTGCTCTGCACATTTTTGATCAGAGCCAAATCCGATGGGGAATCGCCGCGGACAAGGGCCAGGCTCTTGCCGTCAAACGACCAGTGATAAGAATAGATTTTGAGGGAAGTGAAATTGGTGAGCTGGCGACCCGGGCTCCCGTCGAGAGGCTGGAACCACAAATTGTCGACTCCTTTTTCGCGGATGGGGTAGACAATGCCTTTGCCACCCGGGCTGAAGCGGATGACTCCGTTGTGGCGTGGATCGTACTCCAGGGTTCGCAGCGTTTTGCCTG
>DASPVV010000165.1:0-4431 GCA_035622175.1 Terriglobales bacterium
TTCAGTTACAGTTTTTTGCGCCCGAAGGACTGACACAATTCGTGGAACCTTGGCCGCCGATCAGAAGTGCCCCAATTGTGACGCCGGCGGCGCCAAGCAGAAAAGCCAGTGCTTGCCGGGAAAGCACGGGGCCCGTAGCAGCCACTTCGGCGCCTCCCCCCTCTTTTTTCCTTTTTCTCTTGCGTCTGATCTGCTGGCCTTCTTGAACAGTCGAACTTCCTTGTCCATCACTTACCGTGAGACTGCCTTGCCACGCGGCAATCGTAACCGACTCCTCGTTTTCGGCCACCTCGAATTTTGCTTGCCCCTGTGACGCCGGCGCTATGGTGAGATCGTCGACGGTGGCTGCCATTCCATTCGAGGTCGCGATGATCACATCACCGTGGCTGAGTTCTATCGCAGCGCTGTTGAATCTGGCTGTGGAGTTCGGCATCACCTGGATGGATGTGCCGGCAGTGGTGATGTACGCCACGGAATTTTCGTAGGTTTCGACCAAATCACCAGGCAGCAAGGCCTTCGTGGCCAGCCCGGCGAGTCCGTTGATCTGCACCCTTCCGGCTGCGTGCAATACCGCTCCCTGCGCCTGCGTGCTAGCCTGGTCCGCTGCTAACGAGAGCAAGGAGAACGAATACACGAGGAGGACGCTTAGTCCCTTACGTAGCCACCAGATTCTCATTTCCCATTTTCTATTTTCTTCCCAAATAGTCGCTACGGTTTTGTAGAGAACCATGACAGTAAACAAGCTTGCGTCGAAAACCTCTAAACCCTACATCGGCGCTTCTGAGGCGAGTCCGCGGACTACGCCCAGTTGGTCAAAATCTATTCCCATCTTTCAGAAGGACGAACGGGTTATCTTCCATCGAAGTTCGTGGAGGCCGGGTTGGTTGGGAAACTTCAAGACTACAGGAGTCCGCTAGAGTCCCAGCCATTCTTTTGTCTGGATTCTTTATCTCTCTTTCCTCGGCTGATGCCCAAAACGTAGTAGTGGAGAAAAATCCGCGCCTGAACGGCCCGCAGCCGTGAAGGGCGCACCCCCCTTGCGGATGCGGAAAGCAGTTAACGAGGAGGTGGGCAAGCAGGGACGTTGGCAGCGAAGGCCTTCCTACCCCTACATTTCCTCCATCGCGGAGCAGGTTCAGAGCGGCTCGGGGCCGTCAAGGGGCGCGCCGTTTTTCAGGCGCGGTATACAACCTATTATAGAGGCTGTCTTTGGCACCGGCTCTAATAGACAGTTTCTTATTGAAGAAACCAGACACTGGGTGCATGATAAGGGTAGGCTGGAAGGATAAATGGAATTCCGCTGGAACCAGTGGAATATTGAGCATCTAATCGAGCATGGAATTTATGCCGAGGAGGCCGAGCAGGTAGTCAGGGAAGCGGAAAGCCCTTACCCGAGAAGGATCGGGGAAGATAAGCTGCTGGTATGGGGCGCGGGACGCGGAGGCCGTCTGCTGCAGATAATTTTCGTAATGGATGACGATGGCACCGTGTTTGTGATCCACGGGCGGGAGCTCAGTAATCGGGAAAAGCGACGCTACCAAAGAAGCCGCAGATGAAGCACAAGAAAAACGTTGCGCGGTATGCGAAGATGACGGCGCGGCAATTGCGCGCCGCGACGGCAGAGTTCGACAGGGAAATGGTCGTGATGAAGTCGCGGCCCCTAACAGAAGAGGAGCGCGCCTGGTGGGAGAGAGTCCGCCGACGACCGGGCCGCCCGCGCCGAGGACGCGGTGCCAAGGTCATCTCCGTAAGCCTTGAAGAGGAGCTGCTAGCCAAGTCTGACGTCCTGGCGAGGAAGCTCGGTATCTCGCGCGCTTTGCTGATCGAACGCGGCCTCAAAGCTGTACTGGCGGCTGAAGGGCGCTTGTAAGCGTTTCGGTCATCGTACAGAAAAGTAGAGCGAGACCTTGCGTCTTCAAACACCACGGCTCCGGGTGTTTTGTGCCCGGCTTCCATTTCGATTTGGGATTCTTAGCCGGGCGACTTTTACCCGCAGATTCTCCATAGAACCGTCCATTCTTCGCTGCGAGTGACAGCTGCGATGCAGGCGGGAAATCACGGATCACTTCAGTAATAGAGAAGATTAGGCAATTCCGCGACCGTAATGCCAAGGCAGGGTGCATCAACGCAGTCTTAGGACAGCACCCGGGCGCACTACATCGCCACTCTTTCCGCGACATCGTGGACGCACTGCTTGCCACTGATGAGTCCACGAAGGCCAAACAAGACCAGACGCGGTTGGTGGAGGCAAAGGCGCCAGAGCACGCCTCCGGGTTCATCTCGCGTATGTCCCTCTAGATCCTCACGGGTACGGGCATTGAACAGATCCACCAGGCGCGAATACCGGGCCTGGGTCGAATGATGGATGGCCCGGCGAATCAGGAGATGAAGATCCAACTCCCGCCGCAGGGTGCGCAATTTGCTGGTGGTCCGCCCGGCTAGAATAGCCTCCGCGACGCCGAAAGCCCCTCGGAGTCCGGTAACAATTCCGCCTACCGTCGTGACCTTTACGTGGCCTGCGGCGTCGCCCACCAAATAGACTTCGCCGCCCCCCAGCCGGCGAAGGACGGGAGTCCACTTCGCGTACACAGGAATCCTTGCGGCTTGATATTCCAAAGGGTCGAGGTGTTGCCTCTCAAGAAAGCCTTCGAGTGCCTTGAAGGTGTCGGGACCGCTTTCGCCGATCAAGCCAGCGACTCCTCGCGTTGGAGAATCGGGTATGAGCCAGTAGAAATACGGCGTATCGGCGGGGATGAACCAAACGCGGCAGGTATCGGTTGGCATGCCCTTCGGCAAACGCACGATGGCCTGCACCAGCGGCACCGTGGGCAGCGCTGGCCATCCCGCAGTTCGAGCCACCCGGCTGACAGCTCCGTCAGCCCCGATCAATGTACTTACCTCGACCTCTTCGTCTGCTCCATCGCTGCTTCGTCGCAGCTGAACAGCAATCGCTCCGTGCTTTGCTTGGAGCGAGACAAATCGGCGGTCGTGGACGATCTGTGCCCCGCTTTGTTCGGCGGCTGCAGCCAGCGTGTGAATTAGCCTGGTGCGCTCAATGACAAGGTCGGGCCGACGGAGGGCGACTTTGGCAGCGCGTCCGTCGGTGAACAGCTCGAAGTGACGGATTTCATTGACCACAGCGCTCTCGGCCATCCTCCCCAAGATCTCGCGCATTCTACAGGTGACGATGAGGGTGCGTGGCTTGCCATTGAACTTCGGCGAGCCTTCAAATACGCGGACGCGCCTGCCAGCCCGGCTGAGCAGATGCGCGGCGAACAGCCCGGCCGCAGATCCGCCTACAATTCCGATCTCAGGGTCCAGACTTCGATTTCTTCCCGTCAAAATCATCCCGTTGGCCGACCGGTCGGTCGGTATTTGCATGTCACATTCTTTACAAATCATTACAAAGCACTAAGTTCTATCGCAAAAGCGCAGAAAAGAAAACATGTAATTATTTGCAAGGGCTGTGGAATTCACCGCTGATGGTCGAATAGTGATGGGGATACGGAGTAGACAGGTCTGTGGGAAAACGGCCGGGGGGCTCAGGGTGTGGCCGCAGACCTCGGTCAGGGCGAGAACTATGCACGACACCCGGATGACCGCTGGACGCTGCTGTAAAGTTGTGCCGCGGTATGTTCAGACCTGATGCACCGCAAAGTAGTCTGATCGAGCGAAAAACCCTCCTAATCCACAGCATTCTATGTTACGAGAGGGCATGCGCATTGCGGCCAACAGCAGCATCATCCGCTCGGCGCGATCGAGGTGACGGTGGACGACGCACTCAGTCAGCTCTCCTGGCGATTTGATACGATACACGCTCGCGTACGCCGCCCGTCGATGGCGGCAGTTCTTCATGGTTTGGATTCGGGAAATGCAAGAGGGCGGCGGCAGAGAAAGCCCGAGGGGAGTGAGCGAAATGGCGGCAGCTAGTTGGGCAACGGTGAGCGTAGGGGGCGAGGTATTTGCGGCGCTGGGGTCAACGATAGAAGACCGCTGGCGAGATAAAAATTACGATGAGCAGGCCTTTCCCGACATCGCGGCGGAGCAGCTTGCGGAGGCGGAGCTGAATGAGCGAGTGACAGCCTGGGACGCCGTCCGCTGGGTGCACTCCTTACCCCAGCTCCCAATTCAGCATGATGTCGAGGCAAAATTCGGCAACCCCCCGATCACGCTATACTCTGGTCCGAGATTTTATATCGACATTTATTTTTGGGTGAATGGGACTACGGACATACACCAGCATGGGTTTCACGGCGCGTTTCAGGTTCTATTGGGCTCGAGCATCCACACCCGCTATCGTTTTCAACAGGAGCACGCCATCAACGAGCGATTCCTGCTCGGCCAGGTGATCTTCCAGGATTCGGAATTGCTCAGAGTGGGTGATATCAGGAGAATTATTGCCGGGAAGGAATTCATTCACTCCTTATTTCA
>DASPVV010000166.1:0-53600 GCA_035622175.1 Terriglobales bacterium
GGAAATGTCGGGCTTGCGCGTTTCAAAGAAAGCTACGACGCAATGATTGAAGGCCAACATCGCGCCCGAACCATCATTTGCAGCATGACTGCTGAAAAGCAAGGCGGTAGTTGGAAGGCACTCTCGAATCACTGCTCGAAAATCGAGTAGCCTGATTGGCAGTCTTTCGCTGCGCAAAACTCTTGTCGATTAGCCCACCTACATTCCGCCCGTGGGAAACGAGACTCGGAATGCCGGGCGGTTTCCCCTGTTTTACGCCAAGCGTCGGGGCGAGAATACATCGAGGCTCCCGTGCAAGATTAGACGAAGGGAAGGTAACTACTGTCATCAGGCGATTTTTTGCTCAAATCCCTGCCACGGGGGATTTTGAAGGCAATCGGGATTTTTGCAACAGCGAACCGTCGGAATCGCTGATAAGAACCGATTTCACCCTGCCGGGCGATAAACTGGGCCACGATCCGTCGGGTCCAGCCAGAGCCGGTGGACGGTGCAGCTGCCCAGGGAAACCGCTACGGAATCTCGCTAGATGACATCCCGCACGAACTCCAGTCAACCGTGTATTTGGTTCGAAGTGGCCACGCAAGCTCAATCCTTTCCGAACTCCCACGTTTAAGAGTTAAGCACAGCCTCCAGGTGTACACCCATTTAGCCCAGATTGGGATGGGCAGTCCAACTCAGGGTCCAGGGCTGAGTCTAATCATTGGGTGACGACTGGTGACCGAGAGTCGATGTCCGCTTTGTGCTTCTTCGATATCTTACGATGAATATCGGGCCAGAATTCCTTCACCACGATGGTGACCGTGTCGAGGCCCACCTGCGTCCCCCAGGTGCTAACCACGTTGGGGAAGGTCCGGTCGGACGCAACGAACATGTGCGGATGCGAAGGGGTACTGATGTACGTGCTTCGGGGATGGTAGGTATAGACGGAGATCGTGGCCGCTACTGCCGCACCGAAAATCTCTGAGTAGTTGAACTGCGTGCGGCCCGAGTCCGTACGGGTCACAACAATGCGGCTCACCGAATACCCGGTACGCCGAAAGAAGCTGCCTTGCCCCGACTGATAGTAGCGAGGGTCCTGCCGCAGGATGGCGGGAAAAACCGCGCCCACCATGAAGTTCTCGACCATGCTGTCTCCGGCGGTGGTTCCGTAGCGCTTTGCGTAAGCCTTCCAACCTTGCCCCAATGCCGGTTCGCCGTTGCTGGCTTGGCTGATTGCCGCCAACACTCCCCACCAAGGGTATTCGACATAATCGAACGTCCCGAGCGCGACCACCTTGAATTTGTCCCCGACGCTCATTGGCGGCAGCTGTTTCTTGCTCTCCAGAGTTAGAAAATTTGGCAGGGTGTAGAACAACCGGTCGTTCGACGTTCCCGCTACTTTGCCTTGACCGCTGGTCTGCGCGTCCGTTTTGTTCGTTCCCGCCGGTTGCACCGTCGCCGGATCGGCCGCCGGTTTCGACGCATCCTGAGACTGAGTCTGTGCGGAGGAATCAGAACTGGCCGGTGGCGTATTCTGCGCGGTACAGGTGAGCGGGTGAGCCCCCGTCAGCACCAGGCACGCTGTAAGCTTCACGAAGAACTTAATGACCAAGCATTTCTCCCCAACAACTCGGGACGGCGTCCCAAAGAATGTCAAACCATCGCCGGAAACCCATCTGCCTTCTGGACTTTAACTCAATCATGACAAACCCGTCGACAGTAACGAAATCAGGCGACGACACCAACTGAGATTGTAGAGGAAATCGCCGACATTACTTCAAGTCAGTCAGACTTCCGCGAATGGCACATCCTGGGCAAGGATCATTCTTGACGTAACGGTAGAACCGAGCGCGTCCTCGGCTGGTCCAATAGGGAGCTTGGTAGTCGTCAATCCCTGGCCCTGTCCGCATGAGGCTGAAGAAGACATGCCGCGACGGTCTAATGACAATTCCCACGTGCCCACGCCACACCACTAAATCGCCGGGTTGGGGCCGCGTAACTCGTTGAAACCCTTCCACCCCAACGTAGAGATCGGAGGAACTCGCGTAGGCGTAAGTGAAGCCAGCTCGTTCGTAGATTGCATGCACGAGATGAGAACAGTCGCGCTCCGGACGTGCTTTGGAATCGAGGGCTGCAGCGATCACGGACAAACGATCGTCTGGACTCAGTGTGCGATCGCTCTTTCGCCCATAATTCCCATGTGCACCTTGCCGCTTTGGTCGAGGCCCGTCTTGGGCCCACGAGACACACAGGGCAAGTCCACAAAGTAGGATCGCAATCGTAGGCTTCACGCCCATCCGCATCCTCCCATTTTGATGCGGACTTTTGTCTGCTGTGCAGGTTACGGTTGTGCAGGGGCGTGTCACGAATGGAGTACTCCCTTCGTACAACTCGCATAGAGCATTGATCGATGATAAACAGGCGACAGCGTAAATTGACCCGTCCTGAGGCGATTGCTCACCAACCAACTCTGGCTCCTGAATCGTGGTGAACAGGAATGCATCGACGGTTTGCACCGGTCTAATCGGCTGGAAGTTAGAACGCCCCGACGCGAAAAGGGGAAGCCGGGGCGGCTGGGTTGTGCCGGACGCATGCCTCAAGTCGCGCTCTCGCTACTCGCAGCGCAAGGCGATGGTTGGATCAACTCGCGTCGCGCGACGGGCTGGAATATAAGTCGCCAGCAGTGAGACTGCAAGCATGGTTCCACCCATAGCCACGAGTAGCTCTGGACCGCTGGCTACCAGCTCGATGAACATCGAGAGCTTGACGGTACGGGCCAGAAGCCTTAGCAGGGGAACGGCTGCGGCTGACCCAAGGGCAATACCACCAAGGCCCAAGACCGTCGCCTGCCGCAGCACAAGGCCAAAGAGGCGCCATCGTGTCGAACCTAGAGAGATTCGGATGCCGAATTCGCGGGTACGCTGCGCGACAGAATAGGAGATGACGCTGTAGATGCCAGTGAGCGACAACAGGGCTGCGAGTAAGGCGAACGAAGCCAACATCAATGTGTTGAAGCGAAACAGCGCGTGCATTTCGCGGACGATCTCTGCCAATGGACGGATGTTATAAACCGGCTGATCAGGATCCATCTTCAGCAGGCGCTGGCGGACGGTTGCAAGCAGTGCAGATTCGCTCAGGTTGGTCCTGACGAGCAATGCGATGCTGGGTTGTGGGTCCTGTGCCATCGGTGCATACAGCATCGACGGCGCCCCGCGCAACATCGTGTACTCCCGCTCGTCATGCGCCACGCCAATAATCTGTACGCGCCGAGGGTGGTCATCCCCATTGACCGACTGATTGACATCGCCTCGTAGTAATACCCATTGACCAATCGGGTTCCGCTCGCCAAACTCTCGTCGCGCGAACGTTTGGTTAACGATCGCAACCGGCGAAGCGCTCGCCGTATCTCCCGCGTCAAAGGGCCGGCCGGCTTCCAGCCTCATTCCCGTCGCGCGAAAGTAGCTTGGAGAGATACGCCAGTACTCAACCAAGGAAGATTCGCCGCTCAGTTTCGAGGGCTTGCCAGGAATTTCATAACGAAACACATCTCCGGTCTGCTCCATCGGCGCGCCACTTCCCGTAGCGGCAGCATCAACCCCGCGAAGGGACGAAACCTCTTGCTCTAGCTGAGCGCAGAAAACCGCCCATTGCGAAGGTTCCTTGTATTTCTCCAGTTCAAGCACAAGGTGCATCACCAGGACGTGATCAGGATCGAACCCAGGATCTTTGCTCATATAGGTTTCTAGACTACGTACCAAGGCCCCAGCGCAGACTAACAAGGCCAGCGTGAGCGCGATTTCGCCAGTCACCAACGCTGTCCTCAAGCGGCTCTGGTGTACGCTGGGGCTGCTGTGCGCGCCTTCCTGTATCACTGCCATCGGCGATCGAGCGGAGTATGTGACCGCGGGAGCAAGGCTGAAAAGCAACCCAGAGGCGAGCGATACTGCTGCCAAGAATGTGAGAACCCGGCCATCCATGGCAATATTTGCCAGCTCGGGTATGTCCGACGTGGGTGCGAGCACGGAGATGATGTGGACGCCCCAGTAGGCCGCTAAAAGCGCGAGGGCACCACCACAAACGGAAAGCACGCTACCCTCGGTCAGCAACTGCCGAAACAATCGGAGCCGGCCTGCTCCTAGCGCGGCGCGCAACCCGAGTTCCCGTTGCCGGGTAACACTGCGAGCCAGCAGAAGATTGGCAACATTGGCGCAAGCAATCAACAACACCAGACCAACGCCCATGGACATGAAGACGAACAGCGCGCGCCAGTCGGAAATGCCGCGATCCTCGAGCGGCATGAGATTGGCGCCCCAATTCCTATTCGTTTCCGGATAAACCAGCGAAAGCCGACGCGAAACGACATCGATCGCCGATTGGGCTTGCCGTAAAGTAACGCCGGGAGCGAGCCGCGCCACGACGTCGAGCGGCGTCGAACGGCGGTCGATCCTGTCGGCGGGCTGAAATGCCAGTGGCGCCCATATTTCCACGTCGGTGCGGAGCCAACCGATAGGAAAGCGGAAGCCCGGCGGCATGACGCCAATTACGGTATAAATCCTGCCATTGGCGCGGATGGTTTTGCCCACGATGCCCGCATCGGCTTCGAAGCGCCGCTGCCACAGCGGATAACTCAAAAGGACGACCGGAGCACGTGCAGAACTGTCATCTTCTGAACGGAAACCACGTCCCAGCAAAGGCTCAACGCCAAGCACATCCAACAGGTTCGCCGTGACCTCGGCGGCGCGCACGCGCTCGGGGTGGCTGTTACCACTCAGATTGAAGTTCTCCAACCGGCTCGCGGCAACGCTAGAAAAGACGTTGGCCTCGATCTTCCAATCGAAGTACGTTGCCGGAGAAACCGGCATGCGGTCTTCGCCGGGGCTTGGGTCGTGACGCTGAAAGATTTCGACCAGTCGCTGCGCATGTTGGTAGGGCAGCGACCGAAATAGAACTGCGTTATCAGCGCTGAAAATGGCGGTATTCGCACCAACCGCAAGGGCGATCGTCGCGATGGCAGCGAGGGAGACAACCGGTGTGCCGAGCATCGAGCGAATCGCATAGCGTACGTCCTGCGTCAGGTTTTCCAGCCATCGCCAAGCCGCCGGTATTGGCCCATCCTTGTCGAGCCGGTTGTCGGAACTTGCATCGGACGCAGTCTCTGGCCAGCCGTCGGTCATGCGGGGTATTGTACTCGGACCATCACCCAGCGAAAAGCATTCTAGGCGGATGGTGGCCGAAAGCCGGCGGTTGCGGTGCGCGGGATCAACCGGATGCAGCGTTCCGGGGATACCGCTGCGCGTAAGAAGCATTTACAATGGATGCTTGACTGCACCTTCGTAGCAGAGGTAGTTTCAGCACAGTAGAAAAAACCTGTTGTGCAATGAGGACGCCTTGGCAAACGGACCTATCGTCACCCTCACCACGGATTTCGGGCTTAGCGATCATTTCGTCGGCACGATGAAGGGTGTGATTTTAAGCATCACACCGGAGGCCGAGATCATCGACATCTGCCATTCGGTCCAGGCCTTCGACATTCTCGATGGCGCGCTCACCATCGTACAGGCCTATTCCTATTTTCCTTCCGGCACGACCCACGTGGTGGTGGTGGATCCCGGCGTGGGGTCGGCTCGGCGCCCCCTGCTCATGTCGACCGGTAAACACTACTTTGTGGCGCCGGATAACGGCGTGCTTTCCCTGATCATGGGCCGCGAAGAGGGTGTGCGCGTACGCCACGTCACCGGACAGCACTATTTCTTGCAGCCGGTGAGTAACACCTTTCATGCCCGGGACATCTTCGCTCCCGTGGCCGGCTATTTGGCCAAGGGGGTCGAGGGCGAGAAGTTTGGCGAGGAAATCTCCGACTATGTTCGCTTCAGCGCACCCAAACCCAAGGCGGCGGGGGAGAAGACGCTACGTGGGGTGGTATTGAAGGTCGACCGCTTTGGCAACCTGGTCACCAACTTCACTCCGCACGACGTTCCCGCGCTGTTTCATTCACCTCCGCCGCGCTTCAGGATTATGATCGCCAACCGCGAGATCACCGAGCTGCATAATGCCTATGCGGATGCTGCACCCAACGAACTTTTCGGCATCCTGGGCAGCATGGGATACCTTGAGATCGCGTCCAGTCGTGCCTCCGCCGCGCAGCTGTTGGGCAGCGGGAAAGGAACGGAGGTACACATTGTTCTGGAAGGCGCCGTCGGCGCGAGCAGCGCGACATGACGGGGAGCGACCCCGGCGGCGGGCGAACCCCAAACTGTGCTCACGGGTGCTTGGGCTTGGGGTGGACGCAGCGTTCCATTTCCCCGGTCCAAAGGAGAAACCGCCAGAGATTCTGCCGCTCCCGCCACAGGAACTGGGAGAACTCCGGCAATCCGATGGGGTGCATCTTGACGCCCGAGTAAGTCTCGATTCGCCACAACAGATAGGGGCTGCGCCAGGGTCTAAGGTGATGTCCGCGGGTGGCATTCCACAAAAATCGCAGCATAGCACAAGGGTACGCGTGACCACTCCCATGCCGAACCGCTGGGGATGTCAGAACCATGGTAGCGCATCCCGCGAGCATCGACGGTGCTCTGGCGCCTAACGACTGGTTCTTTGTCACTGCAACTGATACTTCTTCATCAAATGGCGGAAGGAGCGATACGAGATCTTCAACAGGTCGGCGGCGCGGGTCTGTACCCCATGGGATTGCTCGAGCGCCGACCGCAACAGGGAAATCTCGATCTCCGCGACATACTTTTCCATATCGAGGCCTTCGGGCGTGAGCGTCCCGGCGGCGGGCACTGACGCCCCACTGCCTTGAGCCCCAGCTGCCATGGCCCGCGCTTTGGTTTTTTCTGCGGGGATTTCGACGCGCAACTGGTCGCCGCTTTCAAGCGCCACGGCTCGCTCCACCGCATTCTCCAGCTGGCGAACATTTCCTGGCCAGTCGTAGACACACAGCGCCTCGAGCGAATCCCGGTTCAACTGAGCAATATTCTTCCCGGCCGCGGGCGCATACTTTTTCACAAAATGATTGACCAGCAGGAGAATATCCTCGCGGCGTTCGCGCAGAGGCGGCACCACGATAGGGATCACATTCAAGCGATAGTAGAGATCTTCGCGGAATGCATGCTCAGCCACCTGTCGATCCAAATCGCGATTGGTGGCCGCCACCACCCGCACGTCGATGGGAATCTCCACCGTTCCGCCGACCGGACGGACGGAGCGCTCCTGCAGCACCCGCAGCAGTTTCACCTGCATGGTCAAAGCCATCTCGCTGATCTCATCGAGAAAAATCGTGCCCCGGTCGGCCACTTCGAAAAGACCGCGCTTATTCTGGTTGGCTCCGGTGAACGCGCCTTTGACATAGCCAAAGAGTTCACTCTCCAGCAAGGTTTCCGGAAAGGCTCCACAGTTAATGGACACGAAGGGCTCGGCGGCCCGGGGGGAACACACGTGCACCGCGCGAGCCACCAGCTCCTTTCCTGTGCCACTCTCTCCGTAGACCAGCACCGTGCTTTGGGTGGAAGCGACGGTGCGGATCGTCTGCTTCAACGTCTCCAGTGCCGGGCTGATACCGACGATGTTGTCGAGGGAATTGCGGCTGGCCGCATCGCGCTTGAAGGCGAAGTTCTGACGATCGAGGGTGAGTTTTTCGAGGGTGCGCTTGATGGCCAGCTTGATCTCCTCCACCAGGGCGGGAGACTTTCGGATGTAGTCCGTGGCTCCGCCGGCCTTCACGGCTTCGACCGCCGCTTCGTAATCGTCGACAGCCGTGATCAAGATGACGGCGGCATCGGGCGACACCTGGTGAGCATGTCGAAGTACCTCGATGCCATTGGTGCGAGGCATGCGGATGTCGGCCACAATCACATCGTAAAGGCCGCCGTCGAGTTTTCGCTTCGCTGCCTCCCCCGAGTTAACCGTTTCAACCCGATGGCCTTCGCGGCGCAAAGCGATGTCGAGCATTTCGCAAATGGAGCGCTCGTCGTCGCAGATCAGGATGTTAGCCACGCTCGCCTCCGGCCCTAGCGCGGACGATCCGATCGTCGATCACCGCCGGGGATGCCTGACCAAGGTTGTCTTCTCGAATGCCGTCAGATTCCGGCGCCCCCAGGCGAGCCAAGCGCAGCACGAACACGGCACCCTGCCCTGGTCTGGAACGCGCCCAGACTTTGCCTTCGTGGGCCTGCACGATCTGGTAAACGATGGCTAGCCCCAGGCCGGTTCCCCCTTCAAACTGTGATTGGAACGGTTCGAAGATCTTTTCGATCAACTGCGGGCTCATCCCCGCTCCTGTGTCGGCAAAGGTCATCTCCCACTCTTCACCGATCGAACCCACGGTGACCGTGAGGGTACCGCCCTCGGTCATGGCGCAAACTGCATTGCTGCAAAAATTCCAGAAGACTTCTTTGATCTTGTCGCCATCCGCCAAGACCCATGCCTGTTCCAGCTGGTATCTACGTTCGATGCGAATCGCCGGGTTCTCTGTGGCTAAGCGATGTTCAAGCAGGGTGAGGGTATCCTCCAACAGTGCGATCAAATCGACCTTCTGGAAACGGTACTGCCGTCCACGGGAGTAGGCCAGAAAGTCGGTAATGATCCCATTCAGCCGTTCCGATTCCCGGGTGACGATCTGCAGCAATTGGCGATGCTCCTCGCTCAGGTCGGGAATGACGGACAGCATCTGCACGGATCCGGCGATCGAAGTCAGAGGGTTCCGAATCTCGTGGGCGATGGCGGCCGCCAGCCTACCGATGGCGGCGAGACGGTCCTGCATGCGGATTTCCCGCTCCAGACGGCGGATTTCCGTCAGATCGTCAAACGTATAGACGTAGCCCGAGATGTGGCCATCGGAGACCGCCAGGGGAGAGACTAGAACCCGGAAGGTCCTGCGAAAGCCATGCTGCGCCTGCCGCCGGACTTCGGCCGCCAAGGGTTCGGACTCCACCCGCGGCAGTTGATCGAGAAAGAGCCGATGAATGGGTTGTCCGATCAACTCCTCCTCGGAAAGCTCAAGCAGCTTCTGCGCCGCGGAGTTAACCAAGCTGATTTGCCCGTCCAGGGTGGTGGTGATCAGACCGCCGGTGATGGACTGAATGATACTTTCGTGCAGCGCCTGCAGATTCTCGAGCGCGCCACTGGTGTCCTTGAGCTTGCCATGTACCTGTCGGAGCTTGGTTACCAGCAGGCCGGCCAGATAGGCCACGGCCAAGTAACCGAACAGGTTGACAAAGATGATCGATCGCAGGGCTTTCAGCTCGGGGTGGGTGATCGAATAGGAAGGAATCACTTCAAAATAGGTGAGTTCAAGGACCGCCCCGTAGAGGATAAAGGCCAGGGCCGCGGTCAGGTACGCCCAGGTGCGCGGCAGCAGAATCGAGGCCACAATGATGACTAACGGGTAGAGAAAGTTATAGGAGCTATCGACTCCGCCGGTAGCATAGATGACCAGGCTCACCAGCATGAGGTCGCTGAGCACCTGCAACAGCGACTGGATGCGGTATTCCTGCCAGAAACTCACCAACAAGGCGTAGAAACTCGAGATTGCGTACCACAGCAGGACGATGGTCACGAACAGCCGGAGGGGAAAAGGAGCCGGAGTCAATCGGCTGATTGCCAGCTGCAAACCCAGGAGAAATGTGAGGATGATAATGCGAACCTTGACGAGCCACGCCAGCCACTGCCGCTCATCGAAGATGGGTTGCATGCCGATTCCTGATTCCGTGACGCGAGCTTGAGGGGAGGGGGTAGCCGGCCAGTTTTCCGGCTACCCTCTTCGAACTGCTTGGCGGACCTTGGTTTTACCCCGCCAGCTTGGCGATCATAGAGAACAGCGGCATGTACAGCGAAATTACGATGCCGCCGATCATGATGCCCAACATGCCGATGATGACCGGTTCGAGCATCGCCAGCATATCCTTGGTCGCCGCGTCCACTTCGTCTTCGTAGAAATCGGCGATCTTCTGCAGCATCGAATCCATCGCGCCCGTGGCCTCGCCGACCCCGATCATTTGCGTCACCATATTGGGGAATACCCCGGACTCGCGCAGGGGATCAACGATGGTGCGGCCTTCCTCGACCGCCCTGCGCACGCGCAGGAGCGCCTCTTCCAGCACTCGGTTGCCGCTGGTGCGGGCGGTGATCGTCAGACCTTCTAGGATGGGCACGCCCGAAGTGATCAGGGTTCCCAAGGTTCGGGTAAAGCGCGCCACCGCAATCTTGCGCAGCAGCAGGCCGATGATCGGCATCTTCAGCAGGGCGTAATCCATGTAGTATGCGGCGCGGGGGTTTTTCCGCATCTGCTTAATGCCGACCACAATCCCCACCACTGCGACGATGAAGAACCACCAGAATTGCCCGACGAAGGCGCTCAGCCCGATGACGATGCGCGTCGGCAAGGGCAAGGCCACGCCGAGGCCGGCAAAGAGGTTGGCGAAAATGGGCACCACCCATTTCAACAGGGCGGCCACGATCAGCACTGCCAGGCTGACGACCGCGACCGGATAGATTAACGCCGACTTCACCGCCGCTTTGAGTTTGACCGCTTTTTCCACATAGAGGGCGAGGCGCTGCAGAATGACGTCGAGAATACCGCCGGTCTCGCCGGCCTCGACCATGTTGGTGGTCAAGTCATCAAACACCTTGGGGTGCTGGCGCATGGCGTTGGCCAAGGTTGCGCCCCCCTCGACTGTGGTCCGCACCGCCGTCAGCGTTTTTTGGAAGGTTTGATTCTCTTGGTTAGCCGCCAGAATCTCGAGGCATTGCACCAGCGGCAGTCCGGCGTCGATCATCACCGAAAACTGGCGGAAGAAAATCGCGATTTCCTTGGTCTTCACTGTGCCGGGGCCGAAGGTGGGCAAGGCAAATTCCTTGCCCTTCTCGCGTATGGCGCCGGGGGTGATGTGCTCCCGTCGGAGTTGCATGGTTAGGGCTTGCTTGTTCACCGCGGTGCGCTCGCCGCTGATCTTCTCCCCGTTCTCGCCCTTTCCCGAAAATGTAAAAACTGGCATGAGATCCTCTCTTCACTCCTTGGTTTGTTGCGGGTGCATCCCTGGTTCCAGCCCCGGCCTTCCTACTCCCAACTGTCCCCACTGCAAAAATCGTCTACCGCTTGACGGGAGCCGCCGCCTTGGCCGCCACGGCCGTATTACGGCCCAACAGGCTGGCACCACGATTGATCATCTCGGTCAACTCATCCGGCATGCTCGACCGGGACAAGGCCATTTCCAAAGTAATCTGCTTTTGGAAGTACGCCGTCGCCAGCGACTGGTTGAAAGTCTGCATTCCGAACTTGTCCTGTCCCGACTGCATCGAGGAATAGATCTGATGGATCTTGTCCTCGCGAATCAGGTTGCGAACGGCAGCATTCGGCACCAGAACCTCCATCACCATCACTCGTCCCTTGCCGTCCGCCCGCGGTAACAAGGTTTGACACATGATGCCTTCCAGAACCAGGGACAACTGAGCGCGGATTTGCGGCTGCTGATGCGCGGGAAACACGTCAATGATTCGGTTGATGGTGGAGGCCGCCGAGTTGGTGTGCAAGGTGCCGAAGGTAAGGTGGCCAGTTTCGGAGATGCGCAAAGCCGACTCGATGGTTTCCAGATCGCGCATTTCGCCGATGAGGACCACGTCCGGGTCTTCGCGTAACGCGGCTCGCAGGGCATCGGTGAAGCTCTTGGTATCGGCGTGCAGCTCGCGCTGGTTCACCACGCAGTTCTTGTTCATATGGACGAATTCGATGGGGTCCTCAATGGTGAGAATGTGATCGTGCCGCTCCGTATTGACCTTGTCGATCATGGCCGCGAGCGTGGTCGACTTGCCGGAGCCCGTAGGACCGGTGACCAACACCAGACCGCGGGGCTTGTCGCACATCTTGCTCACCACCGCCGGAAGCCCCAGCTGATTGAACGACTTGATTTCAAAGGGAATTAAACGAAACACCGCCGCCGTCGCGCCCCGTTGGTTGAACACGTTGGCGCGGAAACGAGCCAATCCCTTCATGCCGAAGGAGAAGTCCAGTTCGAGATGCTCCTCAAAGCGGTGCTTCTGCGAATCAGTCATGACGCTGTAGGCCAACTGCTTGGTCTCCGCCGGGGTCATTTGGGGCAGATCGAGCGGCACCAGATGTCCATGCACGCGGATTTGGGGTGGGGAGTTGGTGGTGATATGAAGGTCGCTACCTGCCATCTCCAGCATTCGTTTCAACAGATCGCTTAACGACAGCCCCATAGTCTTCCTTTCCTTTGCTCCTGCATTGCTTGCCCGCATCGGACGAATCCGAACCGAACCCAACCTTAATGGATGGTTTCGCGAGCTACTTCTTCGAGCGTGGTAACGCCGGCTGCGACCTTGATCAGACCGCTTCGCCGCAAGGTGATCATGCCTCGCTCAATTGCCTTTTTCTTGAGTTCTACGGCGGAGGCGCCGACCAGCACCAGTTCCTTGATCTCGTCATCGACTTCCATGACCTCGTACAGGCCGGCGCGCCCCTTGAAGCCCGTGTTGTTGCAGATGGCGCATCCCTTACCTTTTTGAATCTTTACGGTTTTCGCTTCCTCGGGTGTGAAACCTTCATCCATGAGGGCTTGCACGGGGACATCCACGGTGGCCGCGCAGTCTCGACAGATTCGTCGCACCAAGCGCTGGGCGCAGATCAAGTGCACGGAGGTGGCGACCAGGAAGGGTTCAATCCCCATGTTCATCAAACGAGTGATGGTCTCGGGCGCGCCGTTGGTGTGCAGGGTAGAAAGCACCAGGTGACCGGTGAGGGCAGCTTTGATGGCAATTTCGGCGGTTTCAAAGTCGCGGATTTCGCCCACCAGAATGATGTTCGGATCCTGCCGCAAGAATGCGCGCAGGGCGGCCGCAAAATTCAGTCCGATCTGTTCCTTCATCTGCACTTGGTTGACGCCGCCCAACTGAAACTCCACCGGATCTTCCGCGGTCATAATGTTGGTGTCCACCGTGTTCAAACGGGAGATGGAAGAATAGAGGGTGTTGGTTTTTCCCGATCCGGTCGGCCCGGTGACCAAGACCATGCCATAGGGCTTGAGGATGGCCTTCTCGAACTTGACCAGGGATTCCGGCTCGAAACCCAGCTTGGTCATATCGAGGCGCAGGTTCTCCTTGTCGAGCAACCGCAACACGATCTTCTCGCCCCACAGGGTAGGTAGGGTGCTGACGCGAAAGTCCAACTGCCTTTTACGCCCGCCAACGTTCATCTTCAGCATGATGCGGCCGTCCTGGGGAAGCCGTTTTTCGCTGATGTCGAGCTTGGCCATAATTTTCAAACGTGAGGTGATCGCGTCCTTATATTTTTGCGGGGGCGTCATGATCGGCTGCAGGACGCCGTCAATGCGAAAGCGCACACGAAACTCCCGCTCGTACGGCTCCATGTGAATGTCGCTTGCACCACGGTTGACCGCTTCGCTCAACACCGCGTTGACCAGCTTCACAATGGGCGCTTCGTCAGCGGCGCGCTCCAGGTCCGCCAAGCCCATCTCTTCCTGTTCCAACTGAAGCTCGACGTCGGCGGAGTCGGTCTCGCTCATCGACATCATGACCTGCTCGAGATCTTCCTTTTTGCCAGTGCCGTACGCCTTATCGATGCCCTCCAGGATGGAACTTTCCGAGGCCACGACCGGCTCAATGTTGAAACCCGTCATGAACTTGATGTCGTCCATGGCGAAGACATTGGTCGGGTCCACCATGGCAATGGTGAGCGATGCGCCCACCCGGCTGAGCGGCAGAATCTGGTAACGCTTGGCGGTTTCGTAGGGGATCAGCTTGACCACGGCGGGATCAATTTCGAAATAGGAAAGATTAATGGCCGGCACGCCATATTGCCGCGACAGGAAGTTGGTCACGTC
Organism: Terriglobales bacterium; assembly: GCA_035622175.1. Taxonomy (GTDB): domain Bacteria; phylum Acidobacteriota; class Terriglobia; order Terriglobales; family Acidobacteriaceae; genus JAFAGX01. The sequence continues at coordinate 13,836 of DASPVV010000166.1, forward strand.
TCCGTCGCTCATGAATCCAAGTTTGACGAGCGCAGAGCCGAGACGGCAGTTGCTTTCCTTCTGGGTCTTGACCGCTTGCTCCAACTGCTCCGGGGTGATGATCTTTTCCTTAACGAGAAGATCACCCAACCGTTGAGACATGCCTCGATCTCCTATCGGATCTTGCGAAAATTGATGGTGAATGCACGCGAACCCAGTCGACTCTCGGGGAAGGGGCGTGCAATTCGCGTTGACACAAATTGTCAACGCAGACCCCGGTGCCGCGCGAGTAACTTTGGTACGTTCAATGGGTTACGTAAGTCCTTTGTACTCATGGAACCGATTGATTTTATTGGGGGAAAGGATTTGTACGCTCTAGGGTTCGACTGGTTCTGGGGGGGGCGCGGGCGGCAAAAATTCCCAGGCCTGACAGAAATGGGACTTGTTGCAGGCTTCCTGAATCATGGATGGAAAGATTCTTGACGAACAACGGCCACCGGGAAGCAATCAAGATCGGGAGAACGGCCGAGCGAAGGTTTTTGGGAATCCCGCGCGAGCCGTGGAATTACTGGTCGCCTCGCCTTCAAAGGCACGGCCTCGCCGGGGGTCGATTCGCACCACGGCGCGAGGTTGAGCAAAAGCCGCGCTAGATGCTCGACGATCTGCCAGGCAGCGGCGAATTGTTCGGCCAAGAATTGGGCGGAGAAGTGTCCGCGGGACGCCAGCCGACGGAGTCCTATACCGCCGCTACAGCCAACGCTGCCTAGAGCCGAGAAGGCTGTTTCGCCCTGCAGATTCAAGCTGCGGGTCCCGCCGGATGGCAAAGAGAGGGAGCAGTTGTGGAGGGGCGGCATTCAATGGAGCGGACCGCTGATGGCGCGGAAATTATGGATCGCCCCGTCTACGTGGGCAGACGTCTCGACGACAATTAGGTAATGCCCGCACAAGCGCAACACTTTGTGGCGGTTCTTCTCGAGTTCCCGCGCCCCGAACAGAGTCATGACCTCAATGCCTCCCTCTACCCCGATATACTTCCCCGGGCCCGGTCGCTTGCCAAGCACGAACGATTCCTCCGTATAGCCCCACTTGCTGTCCCTCAGGGTGGTGTAGCCATCCAAAGCGTTGGCGGCAGTGAGGGCGCCAACCTCGGACAAGAACAGCTTGTGCGACCGCGGCAGGACGGGCGCCACGGGAGCGTCTGGCAACGCAGACGCGCTTGCGAGTGTGGCGAACAGCGTTAGAATAAGGGACAGCCTCAGACGGTTCTTCGTGAGTCCTCCGGGGTTAGGCGATAGGACGGTGGCAGCCGTTACCTATCGCCGTAGTCGTTTAGGGTTCAACTGAGATGCGGCCTCTCCTCTCGCGCGTCCTGATCCGCTGCCATAGGGCATGAACTATAACTACCGAGCAGCGCCGCATAAAGCCTCCCGGTGGATTACTTCCTTCGGTTCAAGTCCAACAGCCCCCTTTTGCCTTGGAGAGCGACTCCTTTCGCCAAAACTGGACTAAATCGAGCCTGGGAACCCTGGTGGCGTGGCAGCTTGCGGTCGTCAGGGCTGGCCGGCTGGTGTCCCGAACCTAGGGGGGAGCACACAAGCGACCGGATTGGCATGTGGCCAGCGGCATCCAAGGTGCGAGGGTGCCCGGCGATCGCATCGCTTCCTAAACGGCGAAGTTGACGTACGCGTCCCGGTTGATCCCTTCAGGTTGCTCGCGGACCCAAGGATCGGGTCGGTCAGGCGAGCGTCGCAAAAGATCCTATAATGAGGCTTGGTGCGGGGGTTTGCCTTCGAGCCGCGGAACATGCCAATGACTTCGCCGCATTCAGGTCGTTTCAAGGGGCAGGCAGGGAATCGGAATCGGGTGATCACTCCGGTGGCGCTCGGCTTTGTGGTGCTCTGTGCCGTGCTCTTAGCCCTGACCTCCTTCGACCTTCCCCAGACCTGGAATCCGGACACAAACCAGCAGCTCCTACTGTTCGCGTTTCTCGCGGTGCTCATCTTTGTTGTCTTCTTAGCCCTGACGTTTGTCCTGGTCCGCAACGTCTTGAAGCTGTTCGCGGAGAGGCGTCTGGGCGTTTTGGGATCGAAATTTCGCACCCGCCTGCTGATCGCCAGTCTTCTGCTTTCGTTTCTTCCCGTCATTGGCATGTTCTTTTTCGCCTACGTGCTCATGAACCGATCCATTGACAAGTGGTTCTCCACTCCGGTCGAAGAGGTGCGTCGGGACACGGCGACGATGACTTCGCTGCTCTCTGAGTACGTGGCCCAGAACGCGACTTCGGAGGCCACCTCCCTGGCCGCTTCTTCTACGATTGACCAGGCGTTTCGCGAAGCGGATTTCAGCGCAGTGGGAGATGAATTCCGGCGCCACCAGTCCACCCTGCAAGGCGGGTTCGCGGTCGCGCTGGAGAATGGAAGCCCGAAGGTCACCTTTCAAGTGCCTGCGCCCTGGTCCGAACTCCGGGCGGTGCTTTCCCTCCCGCGGCAGCCCTCCCGGGTACCTTTCGTTCTGACTTGGGGCCAAACCGAGTACATGGTGGGGTCGGCCGCGGTTGGCGATCACGGTCAGATTCTGGTGGCCATGCCGTTGCCGCAGAGATTCTCGCAGACCGTGAAGCAGATTCAGACCAGCCAGCAGCGCTATCTCGAGCTGGCACGGGGCCGTCGGCTGGTCCGCCGCACCTACATGGAGGTGTTGCTCTTGCTGACCGTGGTGGTGCTTTTTGTTGCCACCTGGCTGGCGCTGTTCGTGTCCAAGTTGGTTACCCGACCCGTCGTCGCTCTGGCCGAGGCCACGCAGGAAATCTCCCGCGGGCGGCTCGACTATCGGGTTGAGGTTCACGGGGCCGACGAGATCGGCGAACTGGTGCAGTCCTTCAATCGGATGGCAGAGGAGCTAGAGTCCAGCCGACAACAGCTCGAGTCTTCCAGCCACGAGTTGGCGGCCGCCAACGTAGCCCTCGAACAGCGGCGCCGACAAATCGCCACCATCCTCGAAAGCATCCCCAACGGAGTGCTTTCCCTCAACGCCGAGCGGCGCGTCACCCATGTCAACCACGCCCTGCTGCGGTTACTGCATCCCTCCGGCGCTGGGTCCGACATCCCCCCCGGACTGATCGAAGCGTCGCTCGCAGAACTCTTTAGCGGGGAAATCCTGAAAGAGCTGGAATCTCTGCTGCGGCGTGCAGACCGCATGGGCACCACCACGACGCAGATGGAAATGGCGCTCGAGGGGGCTACGCTCAATGTGGCGATCACGGTGGCCACTCTCAAGCACGATGGTCAGGGCTTAGGATATGTTCTGGTTTTTGAAGATCTGTCGGAGCTGCTCAAGGCCCAAAAACAAGCCGCGTGGCGTGAAGTCGCACGACGCGTGGCGCATGAGATCAAGAATCCGCTGACGCCCATCGCACTTTCCGCCGAACGCATGCGCCGGCATCTCGCGCGCGATCAACGTCCCGATCCAACCAGCTGGCAGGTCCTGCGAAGTTGTGCGGACACGATTGCGGGAGCCGTCGAAACGGTGCGAACTCTAGTCGATGAATTTTCCGCTTTGGCCCGGTTCCCCACGGCCCGACCACACCCGGCCAGCATCAACACGATCGTCGAAACCACGCTGGCCATGTTCGACGGTCGCTTGGAGAATATCCGCATTCGCAAGTCGCTGGCTCCGGGGTTGCCGGAAGTCATGGCGGATCCCCAGGCGATCAAGCGCGCCTTGGCCAATTTGCTGGATAACGCTGCCGAGGCGATGCAACTCGCCATGTTCCGCGAAATCCAGATTTCGACGGCCCTGGTGGCCAGCCGCGACGCGGTGGAAATTACGGTCGCCGATACCGGACACGGTGTGACGCAGGAGTTGAAGGAGCGCTTGTTTCTGCCCTATTTCTCCACCAAGGAGCGCGGCACCGGACTGGGTTTGACGATTGTCAGCCGTATTATCGAGGACCACCGCGGTTCGATTCGGGTGGAGGAGAATCGCCCGGTGGGTGCCAAATTCATCATTGAACTCCCGGTGGCCACCGAAGCCGTCGCTGCGCCGGCGGTGAATCAGCATGCCTAACATTCTCATCGTCGATGATGAAGTTACCATCCGGCACTCCCTGAAGGATGTGCTCGAGGAGGAAGGGTATCAGACCGTCGGGGCGGAAAGCGGTGAAGCTTGTTTAGAGGTTTTGCGCAAACACAGCTTCGACGTGGTGCTGCTCGACGTGTGGCTTCCGGGAATGGACGGATTGGAAACTCTGGGGAAGATTCGCGAGATGGAAGGCGCTTTTGCAGTCATCATGATTTCCGGACATGGCACGATTGAGACCGCAGTCCGGGCCACCAAGCTGGGCGCGTACGATTTCCTCGAAAAACCGCTCTCCATCGAGAAAACCCTGATCGTGATCAAGAACGCGCTCGACGCCAAGCGTTTGCGGGAAGAGAACCGCGATCTCAAGAAACAACTGATCCCGAGAAGCGTCATCGTGGGCGAGAGTGTTCCCATGAAGGCACTGCGCCAGCAGATCCAGATCATGGCTCCGACCAACGGAAGGGTGCTGATCTATGGAGAGTCTGGTACGGGCAAGGAATTAGTGGCCCGTGCCATTCATGTCAACAGCCCGCGCCGGGACGAGATGTTTGTCGAAGTGAATTGCGCCGCGATTCCGGAGGATCTGATTGAAAGCGAGCTCTTCGGACATCGCAAGGGCTGTTTTCCCGGCGCGCTGGCCGACAAGGAAGGGAAGTTCCAGAAAGCGCATGGCGGCACGATGTTCCTCGATGAGATTGGGGATATGAGCCTGAAAACTCAGTCCAAAGTGCTGCGCACTTTGGAAGACCAGCGCTTCGTCCCGGTGGGCAGCGATGCAGCCATCACCGTGGATGCGCGGGTGATCGCCTCCACCAACAAAGATCTGGACGAAGAAATCTCCAAAGGGAACTTCCGCGAAGACTTGTTCTATCGCTTGAACGTGATTCCTTTTTCGGTGCCTCCCTTACGCGAGCGCAAGGAAGACATTCCGCTGCTGGTGCGCCATTTTCTTAGGGAGTTCGCCACCACCTACGGGCGGCGCTCGCGGGAGATCACCGACGATGCGATTGAGGTTCTCATGCGCTATTCCTGGCCGGGGAATGTGCGCGAGTTGCGCAATGTTATGGAACGGATTGTGATCATGAACCCCGCTGCGCTGCGGGTGGAGCGCAAGCATCTCCCGCCGTTGATTCAGCGGGATGGCGGGCGGCGGGCGGCGGGCATTGAATTCTCCACCTTGCACCAGGCCCGGGCGGCGTATGAACGGGATTACATTTTGAAAAAGCTGGATGAGAATTACGGCAACGTAAGCCGCACCGCGGAAGTGCTGGGACTCGAGCGCAGCCATCTCTATCGCAAAATGAGGAGCCTGGGGATTGCGGCCAAGGAGTCGTAGAGTGGTGGGGAGACAGCAGAACGGTGAGAGGAAAGCGAATCCTCGAGGCCATCACTCCGGTCGGCCTTTGGCGAACTGCCGCCGCCAGTCGAGTTCCTGGAGAAATGCGGGCGACTCGCGCCACTGGGGACTCACCTTGACGAACAGTTCGAGGTAGACGCGTGTGCCCACCAGCCCTTCAATCTCCGGGCGCGCGGCCGTACCGATCTTTTTGAGCATCTGTCCATGCCTGCCCACCAGAATCCGCTTCTGCCCTTGGCGTTCGCAATGGATGGTGGCTGCCACGCGGGTAAGCTTTGGACCTTCCTCGAACTCATCGATTGCGACCGTGGTCGCGTAGGGCAGCTCTTCGCTGGTGGCCTCAACCACCTGCTGACGAATGCTTTCCGCCACCATAAAGCGCACCGGCTGATCGGTGATCTGATCTTCCGGGAAGTACCGCGGTCCCTGCGGCAAATGCTCGAGCATGGTTCGAAGCAGCAGATCCAACCCTTGCCGCTTGCGGGCCGACAGGGGAATGATTTCCCGAAAGTCGTGTCGTTGACGATACTCCTCGATGATGGGCAAGAGCCGATCCTTCTTGGGCACCCGATCGATCTTGTTCAAGAGCAGCAAAACCGGGGCACCCGAGTGCTTGGCCATCTCGAGCACAAACTGATCTTCGCGGCCGAACCTCTGGGTAACGTCCGCCATCAGCAGGAGCAGGTCGCAGCTCGCGAGCGCCTGGCGGACTTCAGCCATCATGGTACGGCCCAGAGAGCTGTCCGGTTTGTGCACGCCCGGGGTGTCGATCAGGATCACCTGGCCGGCGGATCGGTTCTTTTGGGACGGGACCTGCAGGATGCCGAGGACGCGATTGCGCGTGGTCTGCGGCTTGGGGCTTACGATCGCCAGCTTCTGGCCGACCAAGCTATTCAGCAGGGTTGATTTTCCTGCATTGGGTCGGCCGAGAATCGAGACGAATCCTGAGTGGAAGGCCATCGTGTCGGGACAGCTTGGTGCCGGCGGCGGATCCCCGAGCCTCGAGCGCCACCCTCCACTATATCAAGCGCATCTGTCTGGGTTCGACGGCGGTGATGCGCACCCGTTCGACCCGACGTTTGGTGGATTCCAAAACCTCGAAGCGGAGCCCGTCCTCCTCCACCACTTCTCCCTTCTGCGGAATCCGCCCGGCCAACTCGCTGACCAGACCGGCGACGGTGGCCGACGCTTTGCCTTCGGGTCGCATGCCAAATAACTCGGTGAGACGATCCACGTCCATGTTTCCCGGCACGATGTAGGAGTGCTCGTTCTCGCGAACCACATCGGTCTTGTCATGCTCATCGCGAATCTCGCCGACGATCTCCTCGACCAGATCTTCGATGGTCACCAGTCCGGCGATGCCTCCATATTCATCGACCACGATCGCCATGCGAATGTTGTTCTTTTGCATTTCGCGCAAAAGATCGCTGCCCAGTTTGCTTTCCGGTACAAAGTACACATCCTTGCGCATGATCGTGTCCACCCGGCGGGTGGGGGCCTCACTATCGGGCACTTGCAAGATGTCTTGGGCGTATACGATTCCTTTGATATCGTGGATCGTCCCCTGGTACACGGGCACGCGGGAAAACGGCTTGTGGCGCAGGAGCTCGACAAACTGCTCGATGGTCGTATCGCTGGGTACGGCAACAATCTCCGGGCGGGGCTTCATAGCCTCGCGGACCGTCTTCTCCCCGAATTCAACCACAGACTGGATGAGATCTCGATTGCTCTCGTCGAGAATGCCTTCCTCCCGACCGGCTTCAATCAAAGCATCCACAGCTTCCGCTTGGGTTTCCGGTTCGCGCTCCACCGGTTCCCGGGTCAGGGAGGCCACCGACTGCAGAAAACCCAGCACCAAGGTTACCGGCAGGGTGAGGTATATCAGCATCTTTAACAGAGAAGTCCACCGGATAAGCCACAGACCCTGGGTGCGGGAAAACAAAAGAAACGGCAAAAAGCGATGAAAGACGATCACGATCAGGATCAAGCTTAATGTGGCCTGCAGGATCTCATAGATGCTCCAAGCCCGGTCGCGGAATACGGTAAAGCCAACCAGCATGGCAACCGCCGCCGTGGTCAGTTGGCCCAAGACTGACATGGAGAGTGCCGCTCGATCGCGACTGACACCCAATCGGGGTTCCACCTTCTGTTCGAAGGCATCGATGTTGTCCTGGAATTCGCGGGAGAGAAATTTACCCATCTCGGAATAGACACGACCCACGTAGGAGACCAGAGTCATCAACCCGAAAAGGACAAAGAGCGCGGCTAGGATGATCAGGTTCATCGAACCCTTCGTTGTCGGCGGGCTCCCGGCCGCGCGGCGCCAGGATGGGGCGAGTGCCGGGCCCGCTTCGACTTGCGCATGGTGCCCGCGGAACGCTCCAGCAATGCCAAGGGCAATTGCAAGGATCTCCGCAGGCGGTATTCCTTTCTTGCCATCCTTCCATGGTCGAGCTCGTGGTTATAGCCGGCGAGGTGGAGCAGGCCATGCAGAGCCAGAATCTTGATCTCCTCGGCCGGGCTATGACCCAGCCGGCGGGCGTTGCGGCGCGCTAGATCGACCGAGATGGCGATATCCCCGGCCAGCTTGGCGGATCGATCAAGCACGGGAAAGGACAGCACGTCGGTAGGCTCGTCCTTGCCGCGAAATTGCCGGTTCAGCCGCCGCAGGGCACGGTCACTTGTCAGGAGGACATTGACTGCGCCGGGAAGGCGAGCGGTGTCGAGCGCGCGCAAGACAAATCGCGATAACGCCGCTCGACTCAACCCCCGCACCGGCTTGTGAAAGATGACCACCGTGTTTCTCGGCGCCGGCCCGCGCTTGCTCTCTGCCCGGAATAGGTTCTGCAACCGTTGTCTAGGAGCCTGGGTAGCCGGCCACAAAAGCGAAACAGGAGGGTATCGAAACCCTCCTGCTCAACTGCCCGCGTTCTATTCTTCGCTGGGAAGCTCTCGGGACGGCAGGGCTCGGTTCTCCTGGGGAGCACCAGAGTCGCCGGCCTTGCCATTGGGTCCGTTCTTTGCGTCCAACAAGGACATCTGCTGCTGTTCCGCCATCCTTACCTTGTGCCCATCGTAGGCACGAATAATGCGTTGCACGAGATGATGGCGCACGACATCACCTTCGTCAAAATAAACGAAGCTCAATCCTTCCACATGTTTTAACACATCCACGGCCTCGAGCAGTCCGCTTCGCCGGGCGCTCGGCAAATCGATCTGGGTGATGTCGCCGGTGATCACGGCCTTGGAGTTGAAGCCCAACCGGGTCACGAACATCTTCATCTGTTCCGACGTGGTGTTCTGCGCCTCGTCCAAAATGACGAAGGAATCATTCAAGGTCCGCCCGCGCATAAAAGCAATGGGGGCGATTTCAATCACGTTTTTTTCCAGATAGCGGTCCACCTTCTCGGGATCCAGCATGTCGTAGAGTGCGTCATAGAGGGGCCGCAGATAAGGATCGATCTTGTCCTGTAGCGTACCCGGCAAGAATCCAAGTCGTTCCCCGGCTTCCACCGCCGGCCGAGCCAAAATGATTCGGTTCACGCGTTTCGCAAGCAGTGCCGAAATGGCCATGGCGACTGCCAGGTAGGTCTTGCCGGTGCCCGCCGGCCCGATACCGAACACCATGTCGTGCTGCTCAATCACCTCCAGATAGCGCCGCTGGTTCAGGCTCTTGGGCTGCACCGTACGTCGCCCAAAGGAACGCTGACGGCCCGCCTCCGCCAACCCGCGCAGCGTGGCCTTGGGATCGGCCATCAGCACGCGCAACATGCTGTTCAGATCGCCGTTATTAAAGCTCCGTCCGGTGCGCTGCAGGTGGTCGTAATCGGCAAAGACTTGCTCGGCGCGGGCCACATCGCGGGGCGCACCTTCCAGTTCAATCGAATCGGATCGCAGGTCAATGTTGATATTGAGCCCTTCTTCGAGCACATGCAAGTTCTCATCCCTGGTTCCAAACAAGGTCTCGATGTTGTCACTGATCTCGATACTTTTTTTCATTCAGCTTTGATATCACCTCTGAACGAAGTCGGGGGTACCCGGGGGAATCGAAAGCGGCTCGTCACCAAGCGCGGGCTCGCGCTGCTGGGTCCACGGCGGCTGGTTACCACGGTGGAGAGGCGTTCCTTCTCTGCAACGGACCATACCAGAGTCGGTTCCGAGACGTTGATTCTCTTGGGAGGTGGAACCCGACGGAATGCTTGCACCCAACGTACAGGCGACTACCATTGAAGATAGAGTACCCCTGCGCTCCGGGTGAGTCAATGGGCGGATGCCCGCCGGCGCCTCCAAGGTGCGTTCGCTTTCGTGTCCGCCGGCGGCCCATGCCGCGGCAACCTGCTTCGACTTCAGTTCGCCGTCCATGGACCGAAAGGTACGTGTTTTTTGAAGTGTTTGCCACCGGGGATCGGGCCCTGGCCGGCACCAATTCCCACCTTTCCTGCATGACACTTTTTGTCTCTCCCGGTGGCAATCCAGAGGACGATGACCGGTAGAGTGAAAGCAAGACCTTGGCCAAGGCGAAGGGGTCGGAGGCCACCTGCAAGGCGGATCTCCGGATCGAGCGGCCAAGTGCTCCGAACATCCTGGTCCCGAGCCCGAGGGTGGGCAAGGCAGTTCGGGTCACGGCCGATCTCAAATTTGACCGCCTGGGAGTGAGTTCCGTACAATCAAAGCCTACCGACTGCTCGTACGAGAAATCCGACAACCAAGGCAAACATGGCAAATCATTTTTCTGCGCTGAAACGCGCCCGTCAAACCGAAAAGCGTACCCTCCGTAACCGGGCCAATACGTCTCGCCTGCGCACCGCCCTCCGGCAGATGCGGGAGTCGCTGGCCAAAGGGGATAAGTCAGCCGCTGAGCAGCTCCTAGGGCCGACGTTTTCCGCATTGGATAAGGCCGCGCGCAAGGCCGTGATCCACCCCAACACGGCAGCTCGCTACAAATCCCGCTTGCGGGCGCGGCTCCGAGGATTGCCGTAGCCGAGCTTCTGGTTTCAATTCGGAGAACAGCGCGATTCGAAGAGCTTTGGCGACGACCCCGATTGCCTCTGAATCTCTAGGCGGAAAAAGACCACTGCGGCGCGTCCCGGTTCGTTTTTGGGCTTTTCGCAGCGGCCCCGGCGCATCAACCTCTACAGCACAACTTGAAAATGCTTCTCGAGCGCGGCTTGCCAATCGTTGTCGGTAGCCAGGAGTGATTCCTCTTTCTTTCCCTGGCGGGTGACTATCAGCCGCCGCCCTGCCAAAGTAATGCGGCCTTCGCCGGTGGCGCGGCTACAGAGACGGTTGCGGGTGAACGGAGATTCCGGAGAGACTTGGTGGTAGTGGCACATATCGGCAAAATCCCCCAGCTGTCGTGGGACGAGCGAGAAGGAATACTGCCGCTTCCAACTTCCGCCGCCTTCTGCCATTTCCACCCGGAGGAAGCCGTGCGCCTCCGCGATGCGGAATCTCCTCCTGCTTTGTGGCTGCTCTAGGCCAGGTTGGAGGCGCAACGGTTCGAGGAAGGAGTCGCCGAATCCAACGTCCGCAAGCCAGGGCTCGTCGAGGTCTACGCGAAGCGCCAGATGATCAAATTCGGGGCCGTCGCGGTCATTGTCCCGGGGCACGCGGGCGGATAGCAAAGTTACTTTGAACCCCAGCGCGCGTAACAGAGCCGCGAAGGCTCCATTCAGTTCGTAGCAGAAACCGCCTCGCCGTCGGTCCACGATTTTACGGATGATCGCTTCTTCATCGCAGACAATCGGCCGGCCCAGCGCGATGTCGAGATTCTCGAACGGAACCGCCATCATGTGAGCACGATGCAGCGCCCGCAAGCTATCGAGGGAAGGTGCGCTCGGTGCTTGGTGCCCGATGCGATCGAAATACGCGAGCACGTCCATGGCTCTTGCCCATTCGACGATTCTCGAACCGCCGGGCGCAGCCAGTAGGCGGAAGGCATTCTGGCAAGCTTGCGCTGCACCTCGCCGGGGCCATGCACGCGAGCGGCCAACCCGGCTCTTGATGTCAAACCGGCAACTCTTCCTGGGACCAGCCGGAAACTTCGGATTTCGACTCGGCGGCCAAATCGAGAACCAGCTTTTCAAGAAGCAATCGTTTGCTCGGTGGATTGGAGCGAAGCGCGAGATCGGTCTTGGCGACCATGCGGATGGCCTGCATCAGCTCTCGTTTTGATTTGTAGCGATGAGCCTGCCGGATAATATCCTCGGCGGCAAACGGAGGTACCCGAAAACCTTGCCAAAGCGCGGCCCACAACATACGCTGGTCCCGTACCTTGCGTTCAACGATGACCAGCATTTGCCGCAATGTCTTGGCCAGCATGTAGAGGATCCCGCTCGCGGCTTCGTCGCCCGCACCCGAGCGCAGAACTGCATCGAGCATCTCGAGGGCTCGCGCCCGATCCTTGGCCGAGATCGCGTCCGTCAGCTGGTAGAGGGACCTCTGCTTAGCAGCCAACACCAAGGTTTCGACGTCGCCCAGAGTGATCCGCTTCCTCTCTGCGACATACAACATGAGCTTCTCCAATTCGCTCGAGATCATCATCATATTGCCGCCCAGCGCGTCGACGAGCTCGCGAGCAGCATCGCCATCAACCTGCGCGCCGTGCTGCGTCGCATACTCACCAATCCAGCGCACCGCCTCGCTCTCTTCGACTCGCGCCAACTCGACGATCGCGCAGTACCCGCCCAGAGTGTCGCGGATGCGCTGATAGTGCTCCTTGTCGGTAAGTTCCATTCGCCGGGGGTTGGCGGGAATACTGATGTGGTCGGCAACGAAGATCAATAACGCTGCCGGATTGGGGTTCTTGCAGTAGGCTTCGATGGCGGCCAGTTTTTCTTGATTCGCCCCACGAGCGAACAGATTCCTTACCCCGCGGATGAAAATCACTTGAAACGGCGCCACCAGGGAAGGGGTTTGCGCGTGATCGAGAATCTCCGCCAGCTCGGTCTCGGCTAAGTCAAATTCAAAGAGACTGAAGTCGCGCAGGCTGGGAGGAACCAGATGTTGCACCATGGCGTCGCGGCAGCGCTGGCGAAAGAACACCTCGTCCCCCACAAAGACGTAGGCCGGTCGCAGCTTGTGCGCTTCGACGTCGGCAACGAAGCGGTCCGCCTGCGCGAAAGACCGCATCAGAACCCCTCTAGAATGTTGGAGACCAGGGTTTGGGCAAAGTCACGCGACAGACGCGCCAGCGCCGGAGTGTCTTCCTCGAAGAAGCTGTTGGGATCGCGGGAGATCTCGTATTGCTCCCGGAACAGATAACTCGGGTTGCGATAGAGAAGCTTACCGCCCTTGTCTTCGAGCGACACGCTCACCGAGATGACGACTAGGGCGCTGGCCGCCCGTCCCGTCGTGGAGTCATAGGTTAAGGGCGTAGTGTAAGCAGAAAGCACGGTTCCGTGTAGTGTAGCATCGGCGCCGCCTGCCTGGTCCGCGATCACATGGTAATGGGTGCGGGTGGTTAACTCGCGCGCTACCGCGGCCGTGAGCATTTGCTCAATCTTATAGGTGTGAGTCTGATTGAGAAAGGCGGGAACGGCGATGGTGCGAACCTCCTCGGGAATCGCAGTGTTATGGCCTGCCGTATGGTACCCGCAGCCGGCCCAGAGCAGGGAAGAGCATGCCAAAGCGGCTACCAAGGCTTGGCGGGGCAGCTGGGCGCGGGGCGCATCGCTCATTGAATCTTGCCTCGGGGGCGGGTGACCAGAATGTTTTCCGCGCATTCGACCGCGGTTGCCGCCGCGATGCGTAGGTTGTCGGCTGCCGCCCACAGCCAGAAGGCCCTTGCTTGGCCGGCATCCGGAATCACCGACACCTGCACGTCTGCCTGACCGGCCACACTCACGTTGCTCGGCGCGTTGGCAGCGCCGCGGGGTAAGTTTACATGGTCACCGGCGAGCGCCTGCGCGATGGCCTCCGCATCCACGATCTGATCGGTGTCGACGTGGATGGCAAAGACGTGTCCGTGAAAGACGGGAGCCTGGACCAACAAGAGAGAAGGCAGCGGCGCATCCTTGCCGGCAATGTGCCGGTAATGCTTCAAGACGCGGCTCTCGACCTCGGCTAGGGTGGAGATCGAATGTTCCCCATAGCGGGCAACCAGGTTGAAGGCGACCTGGGTATCGAAGATGCTCTTCGGGATTTGCTGGAAGGAAAGCAGGTTGACCGTTTGCTCGTGCAATTCATCCAAGCCTTTTTGCCCGTGTTCGGACGCGGGTTCGAAGACCGTAGCGGTGATGCGCTTGAGCGGAACAAGCTTGTGCGCGCGCAACACGAGCAGCGCCAGTACCACGGCGGCCGGGTGAGCCGCGACCGAGGGGCCGGGTTGCAATTCGGCCATGAAGGGCTTCCGCAATTCACGCTCAATCCAAGGGGATCGCACGGCGGCTTGCGGCTCATCCTCGAGAGCAAATGATAAATCGACGATCGCGCTGCCCTCGTCGCGTGCGATTTTCCATGTTTTGCCGGTACACTCCGGGTCGGAAGCGAAGAAGGTGACATCCAAACGGTGAAACTGATCCGCCCGGACTTTTTGAATAAAGGTGACCTCGTCGCCTACGGCCTCCAGTTGCCCGAGGGACTCGTCGTCGTCCAGCAGCTTAATGTCGGCAAAGGGAAAATTACGAGCTTCGAGCATTTCGGCGACCTCTTTGCCCTTGAGCGTGGCTCCACCGACAATGGCCACCCGGAAGAGATGGTTGGCGTCGAGGGTTTCCGCCTGCGACAGAGCCCGAGATTTCACCTTGGAACTCATCAGATCGGGGATGCTTCGCGATACGAGGGCGGCGGCGAGCCACTCTTGCGCCGGAAAATCCATTGCAGCCGCCAAATCACGCCCGAGACCATGTAAGCGAGCGCGCTTAGAAACAGCAGCCATTGGGAGAAAAACCAGATGCCCGCAAACAACAATCCAAGTACCACCATCAGCCGGAACGGCTGGCGTGCCCGGAGATCGATGTCCTTAAAGCTGTAAAAGCGCCAGGTGCTCACCATAAGATATCCCGCCGCGATCATAATGAGCATCCAGGTGAGACAGGCCCACAAGGAACTGATCGGGTCGCCGCCGGAGAAGTGCACCACTGCCGCAATGACCCCAGCGGCGGCGGGAATGGGCATGCCGACAAAGTATTTCTTGCCCGGCCGGCCGGGATTCGAGGGCTGCGGATTGGAGGTGATGTTGAAACGTGCCAGGCGGCTGGCCCCGGCGATCACGAAGAAAAAGCTGGCAACCGCTCCCAATTGAATCAGCTTGCCGGTCAATTCCGAGGATCCCAGGAAGGTAGGCAGCTGGCGGAATCCCCACATCCAACCGAGCAGGGCGGGCGCGACTCCGAAGGTGATGACGTCGGCTAAGGAGTCCAGCTCTCTGCCAAAATCACTGCTGGTGTGCGTCATCCGCGCAATCCGCCCGTCCAGTCCGTCAAACAGCACGGCGAATCCTATGGCCTTGGCTGCATTGTCGAAATGGGAAGGGTCTTGCGGCGTTCCGTGTGTAACCTGCAGGATGGCGTAGTAGCCCAGGGCAATGTTCGCGGTCGTGAACAGGGAGGGCAAGATGTACATGCCCTTGCGAAACCGCTTTGGAGGCTTGTCTTCCTTCCTCCGCCTGGGAACCCGCGCAAGTTCCGGGTCCATTTCAGATCGCTCCTTGGCTGCGGTCGGCAGCCCCAGGGACCGCGAGCTGCGGCTCAGCGTCGAGATAAGCCAGTACGCTCGAGCCACCCTTCACTTTGTCCCCCACCTTCACCTGGATGGTGCCCGAGCTGGGGATGAGCACATCCACTCGCGATCCAAATTTGATCATGCCGACGCGCTCGCCCCGTTCCACGCGGTCGTTCACTCTCTTGGTGAAAACGATCCTTCGCGCCAGAAGGCCTGCGATTTGCTTGAACACGACCGTCTGGCCTTCACCCTCCACGGTTACGATGTTCTGTTCATTTTCGTCAGCGCAGCCGGCGCTCATGGCGTTTCGGAACTTCCCCTGCCTGTATCGAACCTCACGGATCACGCCGCTCAGGGGAGAGCGGTTCACGTGGACGTCAAAGACACTCAAGAAAATGCTGATGCGGTGATAGGGGAAATCGCCCTCCACGAGTTCCGACAGGTGCGTAACTTTGCCATCGGCTGGGGAAACCAAGGCACCGGGTGCATTGGGAATTACCCGCTCCGGATCGCGGAAGAACCATAGCAGGAACAAAGCCAAAAGCACGGCCGGAACAGCCCATCCGGGACTGGTCAGCCAGCCAATGAGAATGGCCGCGGCGCCGAGGGGAAGAGCGTAGTAGTAAGCATCGCAAACCATGGGGAGCAGTTTAATTATAGTTCAAGCCGAAAAACTCTCCTGGCCTGCTTACACCAAGAAAACCAACTGCTTACCAGTAGCCGGGATGAGGAACACTCCCACCTCCGCGGCCTCGATGCCGCTCGAACGGTGATGAAATTACGCGACCTGATGCTGCTGCTGGAACTGCCGCTCGATACTTTGCATCTGGTCTTTCAGGCGAAGTTTCAGCTTCTTCAGCCGCACTTCCTCTAGTTTTTCGTCGTCTGTGAGATAGCGTTTCTGGGTGAGTGAATCGAGACGCTTTGCGTATTCCGTGTGCTCCATTACCAGCTTCCGAAATTCCTCGTGGCTGGCGAGGAGCTGGTCCCTAGAAGTTAGCATCCAGCAGACCTCCTAACCGGATAGTCGTGTTCAAGGTACCATAGGACCCGCACCGCTTCAACGCGAAATTCTACGCGGGAATTACCGGCGATACTCCTTGATTTTGAGCAACTTGTGAATCGAGTGCCAGAGGGCGGTGCGAGCTAACCCCGCAAGTTATAAATCACCGCGTCTTCCTCCGGATTACGATAATAGTTGGTCCGCCGCCCGCATGCGATGAAACCACTCTGCTCGAACAGGCATCTGGCTGCGTGGTTCGATTCGCGAACCTCAAGAAAGATCGATACTGCCTGCCGACCACGGGCGAGGTTGAGAAAATGCCTGAGCAGACGTTGCCCCAGTCCTCGGCGGCGTGCAGGACCGGTAATGGCGAGGTTTTCGATCTCCCACTCCTCGCCGACGGCGCAGCCCACGAGAAAGCCCCGGAGGGTGGAATCTTCTTCGATTACAAGCAGGATCCTTTGCGTGCCAGATGCAAAGCACGCCGACTGGTACTGTTCGCGGGACCAGTGCGCAGCCGTGAGGGCATCCTTCTCGATTGCCAGGAGCGAGGAGATGTCGTCGAGGGTGGCAAATCGGATGTGCAAGGAGAGGCTCCTCGGATTCGTTCCGGGCGCCCGGCTGCCGCACTCCCGAAGCTTTGCTCATCGGCGAGCCACAGAGCTAGGGGCGGCGGTTTTTGGCAAAAATCTCCGCCTCGGGCCGCCGTATATAGTTCGCTTCCAGCTCTTGCGGCGAGACCGTCTCGCCCGACTGAATTTTCTGCCAGCCAAGGCTGGCGATGACGTCGCTTCTCGGCCGCCGCACCTCCTCGACTCGTACGCCCTGCGCAAGGGCGGCCTCGACAAGCTCGCGGTCCGGTGTGACCAAGGTCAGGTGGGCGGCTGCGGCGAAGCCCTGCTCGCGGCTGAGCAGGCTTTGGGAAATGGCCCGGGGTTGCCGGCCGGCGCTGGCGAACTCGCCCACGTAGACTTCCTTTCGTCCGGCGTCGAGCGCCACCAGAATTTTGCCGGGGGTGCGACTTCCCCAGGCAACCGCCTCCAGCAGGGACACGGCGGCAATCGGTTTCTCGAGTACTTCGGCCAATGCTTTGATGGCCGCCAGCCCCACCCTCAAGCCGGTGAACGACCCCGGGCCGGAGGCGACGGCGAACGCCTCGAGATGGTGCTTGGTGAAGTGATGTTTCGCCAGCAACAGGGCAATCTCCGGCACAAGCTGCGCGGAAAATGCTCCCGCGGTTAACGGGACCAGATCGACAATCTTTGCGTCGTCGCCCGGTCCGCAGCTGGCGAGCGCGATGCTACCGTGGGTTCCGGAGGTGTCGGTGGCGAGAAGGAGCATGCAATCGAATCCCTAGCGATCCGTGAATTCGCCTAGTCTGACTCTACCAACTCGAGCAACACTCCGGCGGCGCTCGATGGATGCACGAAGATATAGCGATGTCCGCCGGCGCCGACCTTAATCTCCTCGGAAGCCAGTCGCACGCCCTCCCGCGTCAGCCGTTCGACGACGGCGGCCAGGTCAGGGACGCGCAGGCAGACGTGGTGCAATCCTTCTCCCCTTCGCGCGATGAACTTTGCGATCGTAGACGTCTCCGACGTGGGTTCGAGCAGCTCGAGCCGGCTCTCACCCAGGGAAACCATGACTAGGCGGACCTGCTCGGCGGCGACAACCTCTTCTCCCGAGATGCTGAGTCCGAGCTTCTGGTAAATGCTCTTCGCTGCCGAGAGCGACTTCACCGCAATGCCGAGGTGGTCAATCTTGCACATGGTCATTTCTCGCTCCCACAGCCGCCCACGAAGCTGAGTGGTTGCCCCTAAACCGCCGATGATGCCCCGGCGAAAGGCGGAGAATCATAGGTTGAGGCTAGGCTCGTCGTTCGCAGCCTAGCAGTTTGCTGAAAACTTCGTTTTCGCCACCAACGGGAAGGGCGCGAATTCCACTCGTGCCCGGGCCGAGACCAATGAACAGCGGCTTCCAGGCGCGGGCAAAGGCGCGCTGGCAAGAACACTGTTTCAGCAAGTCTTGGTTCCCTGGCGAAGGCTGCGTCTAACGATCAACCTTCGTTCCTGTGTCCGTCCAGCCATTCCTTCGGCCAGAACAGCTGCACAGCCAGACAGGCCACCAGGCAATGGAGAAAACTGGCAAGCTGCGATGTTGCTGGCCACCATCTCTCGATCAAGCCGAGCCGTGCGGCCCAGAAACTGATCCCGGTGGCGATCGGAGTGGCGATCAAACTGATCTTCGGCGTCCTCGACCTCCGGCCTCGAGAAGGATACGTCCTGAATTCGACCTTTGCTCCCTAGGTGCCCTGGCCTAACTTTCCCACCATTTCCTCTACCAGCGTATAGGGATCGCGTTTGTGCTCGGCGACCTCGGCCGCGTAGCGGGCAATCGTCCCATCTGCCAGCTGGCGATGCACCCTCTCAAAGAGCGCATCGCGCAGCATCGCAAGCAGCCGCTCCTGCCAATTGTGCCGCTTGTGCTCGAGCAGCCGATTCTCTTGCTGCAGATAGGCCTCGTAATCGGCGATCGCGGCAACGAGATTCGCAATCCCTGTGCCATCGCTGGCCACTGTCTTAATAATCGGCGGCGTCCAGCCATCGCTGCGCCCGGCGAGCGACTGCAGGGCCCGAATCTCGCGTTCCACCTGTTCGGCCCCCTTCCGGTCACTCTTATTGACGACAAAAATGTCGGCAATCTCCATGATGCCAGCTTTGATCGTCTGCACATCGTCGCCCATTCCGGGTACGAGAATTACGATGGTGACGTCGGCCAGGCGCACGACATCGATTTCGTCCTGCCCCACGCCGACGGTTTCGATCATGATCAAATCATGGCCGGAAGCGTCGAGCACGGTGGCCACATCGGCGGTGGCGCGGGCCAGGCCGCCTAGGGAACCGCGAGTCGCCATGCTGCGGATGTAAATTCCCGGATCGCAGAAGCGGTCCTGCATGCGGATGCGATCGCCTAAAATGGCCCCTCCCGAATAGGGGCTCGTGGGGTCGACCGCGATAATGCCAACCTTGCGACTTTCGTGGCGATAGTGCTTCGCCAGTTGATCGACCAACGTGCTTTTTCCCGCTCCGGGAGCGCCTGTAACACCTACCATCACGCCCTGGCCAGTCCAGGGGAAGAGTGCCTTCAGCAGTTCTGACCAACCCGGGCTACGGTTTTCAACGGTGGTGATGGCGCGCGCCAGCGTGCGGTGATCGCCGCTGCGAAGGCGCCGGACCAGAGCTTGGGAATCGTGGTTCAACGGTTCAGTTTGCCACTCCCCACAGCGAAAGCCGGGGGATTCTTTCCCGTTTCATTCCGCAACGCTGGCTGCCGCCAGTGACTCGCAGTCCGCGGGCGTTTAACGTCTCCGGGTGTCCCTCGGCGACCAGGCGCAGACCTTCGCATCGGATGCTCTTCGCAGCGTTCCCATCCCGCGCGTGCTGCGTCCCGCACGCTGGGCAGCTCCATTCTCGGCCGAGAGCTCGTTCCAGGGCTTGCCTCTTCTGTGCTGCTTATAATGCTGTTGACAGCGCTCGAGCGCCAGTTCTAGACGAAGCGAGCGACCGCAGAATCCTCATTCCGTCGTAGCCTCCCCATTCTACAATGGGACCATGAGGATTCTCCTTTTTAGCGGCAAGGGCGGAGTTGGCAAGACCAGCCTGGCAGCGGCCACCGGATTGCGCCTTGCCCAGCACTACCGTACGCTGGTGATGAGCATTGATCCCGCGCACAGTCTGGCGGACGCCTTCGACCTGGGTGCGGATCTGTTTCAAGCCGAAACCTCGGATCCGCTGTCGGTTGCCGACCGACTCTCGATTCTCGAACTGAACATCCAGAAGGAGGTTAAGCGTCACTGGCAGGAAATATCCGGCTACGTGACCTCGGTGCTTCGCACCACGGGAATCAGCGGCGTCGAAGCGGAGGAATTAGCCATCTTGCCGGGGATGGAAGAGCTCAGTGCCATGATGTACATCAACCAATACCGGCGGGAGGAGCGTTACGATGTCGTGGTACTGGACGCAGCGCCCACGGCCGAGTCCATGCGCTTCATCAGCATGCCGACCACGCTCGATTGGTACATGAAACATATTTTTCCTTTTCAGCGCAACCTGCTCAAGGCCGTGCGGCCCATCGCCAACCGCGTGTCGCCCTTCGAACTGCCCACCGACAGCTACTTTCTCAATATTCGTGATCTTTTCGAAAAGCTCGAAGGCGTGGACGAGATCCTGGAAGATCCACGCATCACCAGCGTGCGCCTGGTCACCAACCCGGAGCGGATGGTGCTGCGCGAGACGCAGCGAGCCTTCGTGTATTTCTCCCTCCATGGGCTTACCGTAGATGCGGTCGTCGTGAACCGTGTGCTGCCCGCCGAGGTTCTGGATACTTGGTTCAATGAGTGGCACAGTTCCCAGGCGGGGGTTCTGCGGGAAATCGAAGAGTATTTTGCGCCGGTGCCGGTGAAACGGGTGCCCCTGTTCGCCCACGAGGTCTTGGGTAAGAAGCGCCTAGAGGACCTCGCCCGAGTGCTGTATGCTGAAGGAGAAGATCCGGCGGCGGTTACCCGGACAGAGAGGCCCTATACGTTTGGCAAGGAGAAGGGCACCTACCAAGTCCGCGTACTTCTGCCGTTTGCTACCAAGGGTGAGATCGGACTGTTCAAGAAGGGCGACGAGTTGGTAGTGGAGGTCGGCACTTTCCGCCGCCACATCGGTTTGCCCCGTTCGATGGCAGCCTTGATGCCGGCGCGAGCCAGACTGGAGAGCCGAGTCTTGACGGTTGAGATGAGGGAGGCACAATGAGCGAAGCACAGACGGAGCAGAAAGAGGCGGGCGGGCGAGTGGTGTACGAACGTTGCCTCTGCCGCGAAGCATTGGATCATCTACGGGATTACCTGGGGGTCCCCCCCGCCGTCCGCGAGCACTTGGCAAATTCGCGCATCGAGTTTCTAAAGGCGATCCGTGCGGTCATTGATGCGCGGATCGAGCATCTGTCCGGCGCCGATCAACGGGGTACGAAGGTCGTGGTTGAATAGGGCGGCGCTTGCTTCCGGTGGCCGATCGGCAGACGAGCAAGCCGGGCCGAGCGTCTGCAAGAGACTCTAATCCTTCAGCAACTGTCGCGCGATCACCAAGCGCTGCACCTCGCTCGTACCTTCCCCGATGGTGCAGAGCTTGACATCGCGATAGAATTTTTCCGCCGGATAATCCTTAATGAATCCGTAGCCCCCGTGAATTTGCACGCTCTCATTGGCGCAGCGGACGGCCACTTCGCTGGCAAACAGCTTGGCCATCGAGGACTCCTGGGTCGTCTTGCTTCCCGCATCCTTGAGCGACGCTGCACGCAGCGTGAGCAGCCGCGCGGCTTCGATTTCCGTCGCCATATCCGCCAGCTTCCACTGAATGGCCTGGAATTCACTGATGGCTTTGCCGAATTGGCGGCGCACCTTGGAATACTTCAGGGCAGCTTCGTAGGCTCCTTCGGCCATGCCTAGCGACAGGGCTGCGATCGAAATGCGCCCTCCATCGAGCACCTGCATGGCATCGATGAACCCGTCGCCTTCCTTGCCGAGCAAGTTCTCCGCCGGAATCACGCAGTCTTCAAAGATCAACTCAGCCGTGTCGCTGGCCCGCAACCCCAGCTTGTTCTCTTTTTTCCCCGGGCGAAAGCCCTTGGTTCCTTTTTCCACAATGAACGCCGACAAACCATGCGTGTGCGCGGCACGGTCGGTCACGGCGATGACGACCAGCACGTCGGCGTAGTGGCCATTGGTGCAAAAGGTCTTGGTGCCGTTCAAAACCCAGTTGTTGCCCTTGCGCCCTGCGCTCATCCGTGCGCTGCCCGCATCCGATCCCGACGACGGCTCGGTCAGCCCCCAGGCCCCAATGTATTCTCCAGTCGCCAGCTGGCTCACGTATTTCTTCTTTTGCACCTCCGTACCCGCCAAGAAGATATGGTTGGTCGAGAGCGAGGTGTGCGCCGCCACGATGATGCCGACCGACCCGTCCACCCGCGAGAGTTCCTCGATCCCGGTAACGTATTCGACGTAGCCCATTCCAGCGCCGCCGTATTCGGGGGGAAAAATGGTTCCCATCAGACCGAGCTTGCCGAGTTGCTTGATGGTGGACAGGGGGAACTCGCTGGCCTCGTCCCATTTCATCACGTTGGGCGCGATTTCACGCTCGGCGAACTCGCGCACACTCCGCTTGAGCTGCAGCTGTTCTTCGTTCAGTTGAAAATCCAAGTTTCCTCCGGCTGGCCGGTCGACCGAATCCGAATCAAAGCAACCCAGATGCGGGACATTCGATTAAAACATAGGCGGAATGAGAGCGGAAGTTACGGTGGGAATCGAGGACAAGGAAGACGATCGGGGGCTCCTCCTTCCGCTCTCGCACCATCCTTAGGAGAGCAACCCCACCGACCGATCGGTTGGGCAGGATGCTTTCTAGGTAGCCGTTTTCTTCGAAGGCTTGAGAATCTTTCGTGCCAGCCACACCGGAGCGACTAGGACATGGGCAGGATTTGTGAGAAAGGCGGGCTTGTTGCCTTCGATCCAGTGACCCAGCCAAGCCAGTCCGAACGCCGTAGGGATGAGCAGCAGGCCAAGGATCCAGTGAAACCAGACGACGATCAGAGACGAGAATCCGAGCGGAATGGCGATCATATGCAGGGCGCGATTTACGGGATGGTTGTGCGCACCGTCGTAGTGCGAGTAGAGGCTCATGCCGCACTTCGCCCGATTCAGAAATCGGGCGCGGCATTGATTATACCTCGGCCTGGGTGAAGTTTCCCGTCGCTGCTAGGGGTTCGCTCTTGGAGGCGCGATGGAGGCGAAAGGAAGCGCTCAAACACCTCATTCGATAGGAGCCGCCCGCGGGGGGTCAGGCGGATCCTGGTTTCCTCCTGCTCCAGGAGGCCTGCTTGCACGAGCTCCACCAGGGTAGGGCGCAGGGCGGCGACTCGGGAAATCCCGAAAACGGCGGCAATTCTCTCCAGGTCCGCGCCGCCATTCAGCCGAAGTCCGAGGAAGAACGTCTCTTCGAGCGCCGCCTCGTGGTCGATGAAAGTGCGCTTCAAGGCAGGGGCGGCAAGATAGTCGTCGAGGGAATCGGGAGTGGCGAAGCGAACCGCCTCGCCCCCGCCGGGAGCAGCCCGCCAGGCCAGCTCCGCCGGCCCGGTTCTAGGCAAGCCATCCCCGGATGCTTCGACGCCGGCGCGCGCCGGGTTGAGCATCGAATGAGCATCTACCCCGAAGCCGAGATAGGGTTGGCGCGACCAGTATTTCAGGTTGTGGTGCGACTCGTACCCGGGGCGGGCAAAGTTGGAGATCTCATACTGTTCGACACCCGCGTTCTGCAGCTGCTCGCAGGCCATCCCATAGAAATCCGCCACCTGGTCTTCGTCGGGTACAACCTGGGCGTGGTATCGGGTGCCCCCGGCGATCAGCTCGCGGCCCAGGCGGGAATCCTCGTCCACTTCCAACATGTAAACGCTCAGGTGAGGCACCTGACTTGCGATGGCTCGATCGAGCGAAGTCCTCCAGCTCCCGCAGCTCTGATGGGGGAGCCCAGCGATGAGATCGAGGTTGATGTTCGCGATGCCGGCGGACCGCAAGCGGGCGATGTCGTCGAAGACGGTCTGACTATGATGCAACCGCCCTACCGAGGCGGCTTCCTGGTCGACGAAGGACTGTACTCCCAGGCTTGCACGGTTCACGCCGGAGCGGCTGAATACATCGATGATTTCGGGCGAGAGCGTGCCCGGTGCACATTCCACCGTGACCTCCGCGCTCGGCTGGATCTCGAAATTTTGCGCTATTGTGAAAAACAGCCGCTCTAAATGGGCGCGATCAAGTAAAGTAGGAGTGCCGCCGCCGAAGTAGATTGAGTCTACGGCGCGCTCGAAATGTCCGCCCATCTGCTCGGCAAGTGCGGAAGCTCGCGCCAGGTCTTGGCAGACCCGAGCGACGTAGCTTGCGAACACCGCCTTGGGAAAGACATGCGAGGCGAAGTTGCAGTAGGAACACTTTGTCCGGCAAAACGGGAGAGAGATGTAGAGGCCGAGCGCCATCGAGACGATTATGCCACTTCCGGACACTCCGGGGATGCGGCAGGCATCCAGGATCTTGGGCGGCCAGCCCTGGGAACCCCAGAGCCAAGGCAGAGCGAACCCGATCGAGGTCCATGAAGCTAGTACCAAAGACCAGGGCATCGAGATCCATTTCCCGGATCTGGTTTTCGCGGGACAAGGCCAAATGACATGGAAGAACGGAAAGGCAGTCAATCAGGAAGGGTTTCGCACTCTATGCTGGCGCGCGTGGTGATCACCGGCATGGGCGCAGTCAGCCCCAATGGCATCGGCAAGGAGGCCTTCTGCCGCGCGGTGTTGGCCGGCAAGTCCGGGGTCAAGCGCATCACCCGTTTCGATGCTTCTCCGTTGGCCGTGCAAATCGCAGGCGAAATCCCTGATTTCGACGAACCTGCCTGGATCGAAGCCCGCGAACGCAAGCACGTGTCACGCGTCGTCCCCCTGGCGTTAGCAGCTTCCTCGGAGGCCGTCCGCGATGCCCAACTGGACCCGGCAGCGATGTCGATCGAGGAGAAGCGCCAGATTGGAGTGATCCTCGGTACCGGGGGCGGCGCGCAGGAGTTTTCCGAAGAGCAATACCGGCTCTGGCATTCTGGTCACGTGAAGCAGGTCAGCGTCTTTTCGATTCCCAGCGGGACCATGGGCACGATTCCGAGCGAACTTTCGATGCGTTTCGGCTTCCGGGGCTACAGCCACGTCGTCACGGCGGGTTGCACCTCGTCGACCGATGCCATCGGATATGCCTATCAGCATATTCAGGCGGGCGTGCAGCCTATGTTTCTCGCGGGCGGGGTCGATTCGACCATTACTCCAGGCATCATCAAAGGGTACACCCTGCTGCGCGCCCTGACGCAGTCGTGGAATCATGCGCCGGAGCGCGCCTCGCGTCCGTTCTCAGCCGATCGCGACGGCTTTGTTCTCGCCGAGGGATCTTGGATGTTTGTCCTCGAAGAATACGAGCATGCTCGTGCCCGGGGGGTACGAATCTATGCCGAGATCACCGGCTACGCCTCCACCTGTGAAGCCTTCCATCGTGTGCGCATGACCGACTCTCCGGAAGAGCCTGCGCGTGCCATCACCTTGGCGCTAGAGGAATCCGGCATTAGCCCGCAAGACGTACAGTACGTGAACCTGCACGGCACGTCCACGCAAATGAATGATCGGGTGGAAACGCGCGCCCTGAAGCTGGCCCTCGGCGAACATGCCCGGCGCGTCCCCATGTCGGGGCTGAAGTCGCAGATCGGACATGCACAGGGCGCCTGCGGCTCGGCCGGCGTTGCCGCAACGGTGATTGCCATGGAGCACGGCCGGGTGCCTCCGACGATCAATCTGGACGCTCCCGACCCGGAATGCGACCTCGATTATGTTACCGACGTCGGACGCAAAGCCCAGATCGAGCACGCCGTTTGCAATTGCGTGGGATTCGGTTCCAAGAATGCGGCCATCGTGCTACGAAGGATTGCTTAACGGCAGGCGTACGTTCTCGGCGCCGGTGCACTAGCGTCCTGGTGTCGGACGCGGCACCCGCCCGGCCGCCCGCGTTAGGTATCGAAAGTGTTCTTCGTCCGGCCTGCCTCTACTCCCATCTAATCCTCTTAAGGTATCTTTGAGGTAGCCTATGGCCTCTCCCCACGAAGAGGAAGTGCTAGGCAAAGCCTACGACAGCCGGCTGATGAAGCGGCTGCTTACCTACCTCCGCCCCTACCGGTGGCCGGTGGGAATCTCGTTCATTGCGATTCTCTTCAAGGCAGTGGCCGACGTCCTGGGCCCATATCTTGTCGCCGTCGAGATCGATCGTTACCTAGCTCCCACCCGCAAGCTTTCCCCGCTCGATTCTTTTCTCAGCGACCAGGCGATGACGGGAATCGCCGAGATCGCGGCCCTCTACGTAGGCCTGTTGGTCTGTGCTTTTCTGCTCGAATACGTGCAGATTTACCTCATGCAGTGGACGGGCCAGATGGTCATGTTCGACCTTCGCAGCCAGATCTTTCGCCACCTGCAGCGAATGCATATCGGCTTCTACGACAAGAATCCCGTCGGCCGCCTGGTGACGCGGGTCACCACCGATGTCGATGCGCTCAATGAAATGTTTACCTCCGGCGTGGTGTCCATTTTCGAGGATATCTTTGTGCTCGCCGGAATCGTGGCCATCATGCTTTCCATGGACTGGAAGTTGGCTGTGATCACCTTTGCCGTGTTG
Organism: Terriglobales bacterium; assembly: GCA_035622175.1. GTDB lineage: Bacteria > Acidobacteriota > Terriglobia > Terriglobales > Acidobacteriaceae > JAFAGX01. The sequence goes on from DASPVV010000166.1 coordinate 40,203, forward strand.
CCCGCCATCGGCTACGCGACGAAGGTCTTTCGCGACAAGGTCCGCGACTCCTATCGCCGGATTCGGGTCGCCATTGCCCGGATCAATGCCTATCTGCAGGAACACGTCAGCGGTATGGCGGTGGTGCAGCTGTTCAATCGTGAGGAGCGGGCCTTCACTAGATTCTCCGACGTCAATGCCGTCCATATGGACGCTTATAAAGACGCCATCATGGCCCACGCGGTTTACTATCCCGTGGTCGAGGTGTTGTCCTCCGTGGCCATTGCCAGCGTCATCTGGTTCGGGGGCAACCAAGTCCTGAGCCGGGTGGTTACCACGACGGTCAACCTTGGCTGGGAGGGCGGGAGAATTCTGCTGCACCCGATCTCGACGGTCACCACACTGGGCGTTCTGGTGGCCTTCATCCAGTATGGGCAGCGTTTCTTCCGGCCGATTCAGGACTTCAGCGAGAAATACAACATCTTGCAATCCGCCATGGCATCGAGCGAGCGCATTTTCAAACTGCTCGACACCGCGGCGGAAATCACCTCGCCCAAGCTGAGCAAGGCGCCGGAGGGGCCGGGGCGCATCGCATTCGATCATGTGTGGTTTCGCTATCGCGCGGTCGAGGCGGGAGACGGCCAGGGGAGCCCGGACGGACTCAAGAGGGGGCCCGCCTTCCGCCCTCTGCCCGCTAAGGCAGGGGCCTTCGCGCCCGCTCCGGCGGCGCAGTCTGAGCCAAAGGACTGGGTACTCCATGACGTCAGTTTCACCATCGAAGCGGGTGAAACCGTCGCGATCGTCGGGCACACCGGCGCGGGCAAGACGACCATCATCTCCCTGCTTATGCGTTTCTATGACGTGCAAAAAGGGGCCATCCGCATCGATGGCATCGATGTGAAGGACATGGACCTGGCGGTTCTGCGGCGGCGATTCGGCGTGGTCTTGCAGGATCCATTTCTGTTTACCGGTACGCTCGAAGGCAACATTCGGCTGGGCAGCGAGTGGATTCAGGATGAGGACGTGGAAAAGGCCGCGAAGGACGTCAATCTGGCCGATTTTATCCGCGGACTTCCCAAGGGATTCCAGGAAGAAGTTCGCGAACGCGGCAGCACACTCTCCACCGGACAGAAACAGCTCATCTCTTTCGCTCGGGCCCTGGCGCACGATCCAAAAATTCTGATTCTCGATGAAGCCACGTCAAGCGTGGACACGGAAACTGAGTTCCGCGTCCGCGATGCCCTGGACCGGATGGTCGAAGGCCGGACCTCCCTGATTATCGCCCACCGGCTCTCCACGGTCCAGCGCGCGGATAAGATCATCGTCATGCACAAAGGACAGGTCCGCGAGATGGGCACACACCAGGAACTCCTGGCGCAGCGCGGCATCTACTACAAGCTCTACCAGCTGCAATACAAAGACCAGGAAGTTTCCGCCGCGCCGCAGGTCCCCGCCGGCGCCGACCACTAGAGACGCCGTGCAGCCGGCCACTTCAGCCGCGTCCACCGCCACTCGTTGTCCCGGTGGCTCGCTTGATCAGCTTGTCAGTCCGACGGTCTACCCCCCGGGGGGATCGCCGGCAGGGCTGCGGTGGGGCTAGGCAGAGCGAGGGATTGGGCGATCGTCTTCTCATAGGCGCGCGCCCGGGCGACGGCCTGTTCCTCGTTGACGGTCAGAATCCTCCGGTTGCGCATGACCGGACGCCCACCAATGATGACCGTTTCAACGTCGCTGGCTTTCAAGGCATAGGCCAGCTGCGCGTAGATGTCATACATGGGCACGGCATTCGGCTGGTCGAGACTGATCAAGATCAGGTCCGCCTTCTTTCCCTTTTCGAGGGAACCGATTTCGTTCTCCATATGGAGGGCTCTGGCTCCGTCAATGGTGGCCATTTCTACGACCGCTTTGGCATTCAACGCCCGGGGATCCATCTTGGTAATCTTTGCCAGCTTGGCCGCCAGGTCCATCTCTTCCATCAGGTCCAGATCGTTATTGCTGCCCGCCGGACCGTCGGTGCCCAGTCCCACCGCGATGCCGGCGGCCCGTAACTCTGGCACCGGCGAAACGCCGCTGGCCAGCATCATGTTGCTCGAAGGATTGTGCACGCAGCCCACGTGTTTCTGGGACAGGGTTTGGAAATCATTGTCATCGACAAAGACACAGTGGGCGGCTACGACGTCCGGACCGAGGAGTCCAATCGTGTTCAGATATTGGACGGGGGACATTCGGTTTTGCTTCTGGCTGTCTTCCCATTCCTTCTTCATCTCCGCCACATGAATCAGAATGCGAGCATGGTATTTTCGAGCCAAGGCCGAGGCATCCTGCAAGGTTTTTCGGGAACAGGTGTAAATCGAATGGGGAGCGGATGCGGGGTGAATCAGGGCATCGCCCTGCCATCGCTGTAGGAACTTCTCCGTGTAGGCGAGCATCTCGGCTTCAGTGCGGTTATCGGGAGCAGGAAAATCGATGAAGGTTTCTCCGAGCACGCCCCGCATGCCTGCCGCCTTGGTTTCCTCGGCAATCGCATCTTCGAAGTAATACATATCGGCGAAGGTGGTGACCCCGGCGCGAATTTGCTCGGCCGCAGCCAGCCGCGTGCCCCAGCGCACAAATTCCTGATTCACGTTCTTGGCCTCGGCAGGAAAGATGTATTTGTGAAGCCATTCATCGAGGGTGACGTCGTCGCGCAGCCCGCGGAACAGCGTCATGGGAACGTGGGTATGGCCGTTAATGAAACCCGGCAGAACCAGCTTGCGTCTGGCATCGATCGTCTGCCGAGCTTGATACTGCGCTTCGACTTGGCGGCGCGGCCCGACGGCGACAATGCTGTCGCCCTCTACGGCCACCGCTCCGTCGTCGTAGATGGTGCGCGCGCCGTCCATGGTGACGACAGTCCCGCCGCTGACGAGCAGGTCCACCTGGTCTCTGGTTGTCTGGCACCAAAGAAAACTGGGAAGAAGCCAGGGAAGGATCAAGAGAAGCAGCAGCGCTTGGCAATAGGTCATGGGCTACTCCATAAGCTAGAGTCCCGACCATCTTAAGCGCTTCCGCGCCGCTCGGAGTGAAACTCGAAGCCGGTCGACGCACGATTCAGGACCGCCTACCTCGCCGCCGGGGAGAGGGGTTCGCCGGCGGCCGCGGCTTGCGGAATCCCCGCTGCACGGTCCCGGTCCGACCATGCCAACGGGCCGGTCCGGGCAACGCCTTCAAAACACGGGGCATTCTGCGCTTGACAATCATTGCAAATAGAGATATTAATATCGCAAATTGTAATATGACTTTGGCAGAGAAAATACGCTACTTGCGCGAGGTGGAAGGCTCGTTGCGCGAGCTCGGGCGCCCCATGACCCAGCTGGAACTGGTGCGGGGGATCCGCCAAGAGCTCGGCAAGACCATCAGCCAGTCCTACATCTCGCAGATCGAGAATGGAAGCCGCCGGCACATGACGCAGTCGACTCGCGCCTTGCTGGCCAAGTTCTTCAAGGTGCATCCCGGATTTCTGGTGGACGACCCCGAGGGATATCACACCGATCTGGTGTCGGACCTGCGAGCCACGGAGGGCAAGCTCGATGTCTGGCTGCTGCAAGGTTCGGAGCGATTTGCCAGCGATCCCGAGCTCTGCGATGTGCTCATCCGGCTGACCCGTCAGGGAAATACCCGGCAAAGCTTGATCCTGCTCGGGGCCATCCTCGAGACACCCGGTTTGGTCAATCGCCTGCTGGAGGCATTGAAGCCCGAGGCGGCGCAGCGCGGCCCGAAGCCCATGCGGGAGGGAGGGTGCACACAATGACCTGGGCGAACTTCTATTTCGTGTGCTTCGCCTTGGGATTTGCCTTCAGTCTGCTTTCGTTTCTGCTCGGCGGATTCCACGGACATCTTCCCCACTTGCACGGTGGCGGGTATGGCCACGCCGGCGGCGTCACGCATGGCGGTGGAAAAGGTTCTGCGGGTAGCGCCCGAGAGGACGCCCCGCTCGTCAATCCCATGACCCTGGCTGCCTTTCTTGCCTGGTTCGGCGGTATCGGCTATTTACTGACCCGCTTTTCCTCACTGTGGTTCGTGATCGGTCTGGGCATCGCACTGCTCAGTGGCGCGGCCGGGGCGAGCATCATTTATCTGTTTCTCAGTCGCGTGCTGAGGTCGGCGGACGAGAATCTCGACCCCGAGAATTACAGCATGGTTGGCGTATGGGGGCATATTTCCATGCCCATTCGCCAGGGAGGCACAGGAGAACTGATCTATTCCCAAGAAGGAACGCGTCGGACTTGCGGTGCCCGGGCGGAAGATGGAAGCCCGATTGGGAAGGGAAGTGAAGTGGTCGTCACGCGCTATGAAAAGGGAATTGCCTACGTGCGCCCGTGGAAGGAATTGGCGGGAGAAGACCTGCCGGAGTCCGCAGCCAAAAACGGGAGGTGAAGCGGCGGGTGGCACGGAAAGCTTGTTTTCGCGAGACCTGCGTTTTTCGCGATGCCGGTTTTGGAGGTTTTGAGAGGAGGGGTTATGTTCGGCGGAACCTTGGTTGAGATATGGATCATCGTCGGCTTGCTGGTTCTGGCCACGATGCTCCTGATGAGCATGCTGGCCAGGTTGTATCGCAAGGCAGGGCCGCACGAGGCCCTGGTGGTCTATGGTTTTCGGGGCACTCGGGTGGTGAAAGGTCATGGCACCATCATTTTTCCCATGATCGAGAACTGCCGCGGGCTGTCGTTGGAGCTCATGTCGTTCGACGTGGCGCCGCAGCAGGATCTCTACACCAAGCAGGGTGTGGCGGTGACGGTCGAGGCCGTCGCCCAGATCAAGGTCAAGTCCGACACCGAGTCCATTCTGACTGCTTCGGAGCAGTTTTTGACCAAGACGCCGCCGGAGAGGGAAGGCCTCATCCGCCTGGTGATGGAAGGCCACCTGCGCGGCATCATCGGGCAACTGACGGTCGAAGAGATCGTAAAACAGCCGGAAATGGTCTCCGATCGCATGCGCTCCACCTGCGCCGACGACATGAACAAGATGGGGCTGGAGGTGATCTCGTTCACCATCAAAGAGGTGCGCGACAAGAACGACTACATCACCAACATGGGGCGGCCGGATGTGGCGCGCATCAAGCGCGACGCCGACGTGGCTGCGGCGGAAGCCGATCGCGACACGGCCATCCGTCGCGCGTTAGCGCAACGGGAGGCTGCCATTGCCAAAGCCCAGGCCGATCAAGAGCGCGTCCAGGCGGAAACCTTGTCCCTGGCCAAGCAAGCCGAGGCCCAGCGCGATCTCGAAGTCAAGAAAGCGCAGTACCTCGAAGTCACCAAGCGGCAGCAGGCGCAGGCCGACAAGGCTTACGACATCCAGACCGCCATCATGCAGCAGCAGGTCACGGCGGAGCAGGTGAAGGTGCAGCAGGTCGAGAAAGAGCAACAGGTCAAAGTGCAGGAGGCGGAAATCGCGCGTCGCGAAAAAGAGCTGATCGCAACCGTGCTCAAACAGGCTGAGATCGAGCGGCAGCGGATCGAGACCCTAGCCGCAGCCGAGAAGCAGCGTCTGATCGCAGAAGCCGAAGGCCACGCATCGTCGATTCGCGCGCAAGGCGAGGCCGAGGCCGAGATCATCTTCAAGAAAGGAGAGTCGGAAGCCAAGGCGATGAACGTGAAGGCCGAAGCCTATCAGGAATACAACCAGGCCGCGGTGATCGACAAGTTGTTTGCGGGTCTGCCGGAGATCGTGAAAGCCTTAGCCGCCCCGCTGGCCAACGTCGACAAGATTACGGTGGTGTCGACCGGTAATGGAGAGGCCTCGGGAATGAACAAAATCACCGGCGACTTGGCCAAAATGGCAGCCCAAGTTCCGGCCTTGTTCGAGACGCTTTCCGGCATGAGCATGCGCGACCTGCTGTCGAAGGTTCGCACCATCGGCGACCAAGGGCCGAAGCCCGATGCCTTGCCGTCGCCGAAATAGGTGCGTGATGAAAAGCCAGGCGTACATTCTCGGACTTGGAGCTGGCGTTGGCGCCGCAGTCGGTACCGCCATGGCCGCCACCACCCAACACGCGGCGGTTTGGCTGCCTCTGGCCATCGGCATGGGACTGGCCATTGCCGTCGCCATTCGAGATCGTAGGCAATCGGCATCCTCGATGGGCGCCAGCAACGGCGATCGTCCCCGCCCAGCTCGGCGCCGGGAGGGATTAGGGTGATAACCAGAGAAGGAGGGCCAACATGGCATTACTGGAGAGAGTTTCGACGCTAGTCCGGGCGAACCTCAATGACTTGATCGACAAGGCGGAACACCCGGAAAAGATGATCAAGCAAGTCATACTCGACATGCACAACCAGCTTCTGCAGGTGAAGACACAGGTGGCGATCGCCATCGCTGATCAGCATTTGCTGGAAAGAAAACAGAAGGACAATGAAGCCAAAGTGGCGGAGTGGATGCGCAAGGCCGAGCTCGCCGTCGGCAAGAAGCAGGATGACCTGGCGCGCGCAGCCTTGCAACGCGCGGAGAGCTATCGCGAGCTGAGCGAGGGATTCGTCCAGCAGATCGCCGACCAAAAGGCGCAGGTGGACAGCTTGAAGACCGCTTTGCGACAGCTGGAGCAGAAGCTCGCTGAAGCCCAGGGGAAAGCCGATCTGCTGGTGGCGCAGCATCGTCGGGCGCGGGCGGTGGGAAAAGCCAGCGAGGCGAGGATGGCCGGAAGCAATGGCGCAAGCGCCACTGCTTTCGACCGCATGCGGCGCAAGGTGGCGCATCAGGAGGCGCTGAGCCATGCCCAATCCGAAGTGGCTGCGGAGGATATCGAGGGCCGGCTGGCGGAGCTCGAGAAGCAAGATCGGATCGAGCGGCTGCTGGCGGAGCTGAAAGCCAAGCAAGGAGGGTAGCCGAGCGCCCCTGCAGCCCGCCGGTTTAGGGGCGGCGTTGCCCGCTCATGCGCTGGCCTTGTCCGCCAGCGGCAGCGTAGGGGCATCGGTCGCCGCCGATTCCAGATCCAACTGTTCCTGTCCGCTCAGAACAGAAACCCGTCCGCGATAGGTCTTCAGATGGGTGGCAGCTTTGTCGAAGGCCTCTTGCGCCTTGTCCAAGCTTTTCCCCACGTTCTCGAACTGGTTCTGGAAGAAGTCAAACGACTTCTGCGCTTTGGCCAGTTCCAGGCGGCTTTTCTCGAATCGCCCTGCCATCTCATACCACTTGTGCACCAAGGCAATGGTCTTGAGGGTCATCAACAGAGTGTTCGGAGAGACGGGGAAGACGTGCTGCTGGTTCAGCCAGTCGGCCAGCTCCCGGTTCCGAATCGCCTCCATGTAGAGAGTTTCGCTCGGCAGATACATGAGCGCGATATCCGTGGTGCCATGTTCGGGTTGGATATAGGCTTTCATGCGCTTGGCCTCAGCCTTCATCACCCGCACGAATGCCACCCGGGCTTCCTCGATTTCGCCTTCATCCGTGCTCTCAAACAGCGGAAGTACCTGTTCCCGGGGGAATTTCGCGTCAATCGGCAGGCACTGGTCAGGAAAATGAATCAGGGCGTCTGCCCTTCCTCTGCCTTCGGGAAGGCAAGCCTGCATGGTAAACATGTGCGCCGGCAGAAAATCAGCGAGCAGGCGCTCCAGGCTGGCTTCCCCAAACTGGCCGCGCAGGTGAGGCAGCTTGAGCAGATTGTTGAGGTCGTTGATCGAGTGTCCCAGTGCGCCCACTTCCCGCAGCTGCTCCTCGGCGGCCCTCAAGTGCTGCTGTACCTTCTCGAACTGAGCAAAGCCCTCTTTGATGTTCTGGTCAAGCTTTTGCTGTACCTGATCCGTGATCGCGAGCAACTTGGCGTCCACGCGATCGCGAATGGAATCCAGGTTCTGCATGGTTTTCTGGTTCAAATTGTCGAATTCCGACTTCAGTTGCGAGGTCGTCAGTGCCAGCGAAGCCGCCAGCTCGCAACGGGCTTCAGCCAATCTCTCGGCCTGCTCGCGACGCCCGCTTTGAAGTTGCGTTTCCACCGCAATGCGCATCTCCGAGAAGCCTTCGATCAGACGATCCGCTACGCTTTGACGAAGATCGCCTTTCGTCCGTTCCAAGCGCTGCGCCATGTCGGCGGTCGCTGACGCCACTTGGTGCGAGAGCCGCTCGAGGGTTTCGCCATTGAAAGTAACCTGCTTAAGCGCTTCGGTTAAGGAAGGATTATTAAAGTTTTTCTGGAATAAGAACAGCAGTCCCCAGGAGATGCCGTTCAAGGCCACCAGGGCGAGTAGCAGGAACACCAATTTCGAATCCCCTTTTGAATCGTGCTAACCGGATTGTAGAGGGGATTGAGGGAGATAGAAAGCAGCAAGTTGGATGCTGTCGCCTGTCCGGTTCGCCCGAAGTATGAAGCCTAGGTCTAGTCTGCGGCGCTGTCCTGGGGCAGGAGGCGTACTTGTTCCGATCGGCCGGTTTCCATGCTGCGGTAAGCGGCATCGAGAATCCGCTGATTCTTCCATCCTTCCTCCCCCGGCACCGCAAACGCGGACTTCGCCTCGACGGCGGCGGCAAAGGACTCAACCTGACGTGTATAGGCGTCCGGGTTGGAGACAATCTCGGTTTCGACGACCTCTCCCAGACGAAGCATTTCCAACCTGATCGGCCGCTCCACCGTCAATCCGTTGTCCGCTCGAAGCACCCCCTCCTCGCCCACAAATTCAAGGGGTGTGCGATAAGCAGCCCGGAAGGAAACTGCCACCAGACCCAAGGTCCCGCGGGCGAACTCCAGGGACATGACGGCGGCTGCTTCTACGTCACCGGAGATCGGATCGGAACGGCCGCACGCTTGGACCGAGACCACTTCGTCCTGCAAGATGAAACGCAGGGCATCGACACAATGGACTCCCACGTCGGCAATGGGCCCGCCACCTGCGATCGCACGATCATGAAGCCATGCCCGGGGATGATCGGCTCCGCCGGGAAAAGAAAATTCTGACCGCGCGAACACGACCCGGCCGATCTGCCCCTGAGACAATCGCTCCCGCAGCCGGGCCGTGGAGTCTTCAAAGCGAAACACCTGGGCGACACCCAGCAGAACGTTGGCCTTGCGTGCGGCTTCGACCATGCGACGACATTCGTCTTCGTTCACGCCCATGGGCTTTTCGCACAACACCGCTTTGCCGTACTGGATGGCCAGCAGCACATCTTGCAGGTGGCAGGCATTCGGGGTGGTGACCAACACGGCATCCACCTGGGAGGAGCGGCAGAGTTCTTCGGCGGAGGCGAACGCAAGCGGAATTTGGAATTGGCGCGCCGAGTCTTGCGCCTTGGCCGAATTGCGGCGGGACAGAGCCACCACGCGGCAGTTCCTGGCCGACCGAAACCCGGGCATGAGCCGCTTCGCCGCGTGCAGTCCGAAACCGACGATTCCAAAGTTGATCATGACCAGGCGCCCCGCTCGACGAATTCACCGGCTGGTTTCCCCCACCGCCATTGCTTATTGGCTGATAGACATCGCGGCAACCGGCTCGCTGGTGGCGGCCGAATACCCGGTGTTGGTCAAATCCCCCTGGACTTCTTGCCCGGTGGTGGTTAGGGTGAACACGGTGATGGTCTTCGAAGTTTGACTGAGAGCGTAGATATAGACGCCATCCGGGTCGCTCACGACCAAGGTCGGAGCGGTGCCCACACTAAACGGCCCCTCGGTAATCGCTGTCGCAAAACCCGTGGTCGGATCGATCGTGTACCCGCTGATGTTGTTGGAGGACGCGTTGGCGACGTACAAGAACTGCCCGGATGGGGTAAGGGCCAGCGAAACGGGCGCCGTGCCGGTGGCAAACGGTGAACCTACGACCGTGCTCAGAGCTCCGGTCGCAGAATTGATGGCGAAAATCGATACCGTACTGTCCGTGGTGTTGACCACGTATACAAAGTGTCCCTTCGGATCGACGGCCACGGCCGCAGCCCCGTTGCCGGAAAAAAACGGCGAGCCCGCGATCGTCTGCAAGGTCCCCGAAGCCGAAACCGAATAGGCCAGAACCGATCCCAGGTTACTGTTCACCACGTAGAGAAAGTTGCCGGAGGGCGTCACCGCCAACGCCACGGGATTGGGAGGAGTTGGAAACGGAGAGGAAACCGCCAGTAAAGCACCGTTTGAGGAGTTGATGGAATAGACCGAAATACTGCTCGAAAGTTCATTGGCCACAAAAAGAAAGCTACCGCTGGAATTGATCACCATCGCCAGAGGGGCGTATCCCGTCGTGGTGCGCGGCAGGACCTCGGATAGGCCGCCATTCACGCTGTCGATCTTGAAGAGCGAGATTGTGTCGTCGGTACGGTTGGCTACCCAGACAAACCGATTGGAGGGATCAACCACCACCGGGCCGGGCGAGTTTCCGGTCGCGTAGGGCGATCCCACGATCAGAGTAAGCCGGCCGGAATTGTTGTCGATACGGTAGGCCGAGATGCCGTTCAGGGTGGGGAGGGTCAGATAGGCGGTGTGGGTACTGGTGCATCCGATCGAACCGAGCAGCAAGAGCCATGTCAGCGCGAGCCGGTTGCTTTTGTCGAGCATCATTCGGCCCCCAACCGGAGCGCGGCAGGCTGGGCGAGAATCAGCATTCTTCGAGGGTTCCGTCTGCGGCTCATAACTTGCGACGATGGCCCATATGGCCAAAGTGAAGGACCAGCCCGACCGAAACTCGGGCGTCGTTCTGGGTCGTTCTGAAGGTATTGCTGCGGAAATAGTCCGCTCCCACCCGAATACTGTATCGCGGCTTCCAGTGGTAGTTGAAATCGAGGCCGCCTCCCATCGAGCGGCCCACGCTCTCGAATCCAGATCTGGTTAACTGCTCTATATTGGCCCGGGTCTGAGCCTTTCCAAAGAGAAAATGGAAATCAAGATCGGACTTGTCGCGGCGGCGCGTGTATTGCGGCCCAACCATATAGTTGAATAGCCTCAACTGCGAGCCGTAATGGCCGCTCGCGTCTACCACCACACCGTATTTCATGAAGATATGGCCCGTGGTCGCGAAATTCCATCCGTACAGATTGGTATAGTTGGGATACCCTAACTTCTTCGCATCAAACAGCCGATCCGAATAACCGCCAAAAACGTCGAAGCGAGGCACTTGCTGCGCCTCGAGCCCAACCGAAGCCCACCCCAGAAAGAAGAAACAAACAATGGCGGCCAAGCGTGCTCTGCCTCGAGATTGGCTAGTCATTAGTTGGGCTTACCATCGAGACCCGATTTTCCATCGTTGGTTGCTGAGGTGAACTTACTATATCAGGTTGCTCTCGATTGGCTCTAGCGGGTTGGATGCGAAAAAACCTCTGGCAACGGTCTGCGAGCATCACTTTTCAGCCATCGCGCCAAGCAATGACTCAAAGATTCTGTATCCGTCGGTTCCACCCAGTTCGGGTTCGGCCGCACGTTCCGGGTGTGGCATCATACCCAGAACGTTTCCTCCGGGACTGCAAATGCCTGCAATGTTGTCCAGGGAGCCATTGGGGTTGGCTTCAGGCGTGATCCGGCCGTCGGACGCTGCATAGCGGAATATGACGCGTTGAGTCCGGATCAACTCCCGCAGGGTGGATTCGTCGCAGAAATAGTTGCCCTCCATGTGTCCGATGGGAATGGTAAGAACCTGGCCTTCCTGACAGCTGTGGGTGAAGGGAGTGTCGGTGCTCTCCACCCGGACTTGGACCGGCTTGCACACATATTTCAGCCCCAGGTTGCGCATCAGGGCACCGGGAAGCAGGCCCGACTCGCAGAGGATCTGAAAGCCGTTGCAGATGCCGAGCACCAGACCCCCGCTCGCGGCGAATTTTCGCACCGATTCCATCACCGGGGAAAACTTGGCGATCGCCCCGGTGCGCAGGTAATCGCCGAAGGCGAAGCCGCCCGGGACAATAATGACATCGCAGTTCTCCAGGTCATGGGACTCGTGCCACAGCCAGGTGACAGGTTGTTTGGCCACATTCTCGAGGGTCCAATACACGTCGTGATCACAATTTGAGCCGGGAAAAATGATGACGCCAAATTTCATGAGCTCTGCCTCGACCAGATCCTGGGTGGAGTCTAACACGGGCGCCTTGCTAGGCCCACTTCTGCTGTGCTCCCTGGGTACTTCCTCCCGACACGCCGCCCGGGACATCCCCCCCAAAGGGGACAGCATATTCACTCGACGGCGGGCTCGGAGCACAAACCAACCCGCAGTCCCAAACGATTCCTCGACGCCAAGCTCGCCGCCGGGCCCTGAGAGGGTCGCGTGCTATAATTTCTTGTTGCCTCCGAATTCGTGAGGCAAGCCTGTGATCTCCTCTACTGAGCGAATCCAACGGGTTGAGATCGGCGTAGTAGTTCAGCACAAGCAAAGTTCGTTGCCATGAGGTATTCCTATGTCTGGCCACTCCAAATGGGCCACGATTAAGCATAAAAAGGGCGCACTGGATGCTAAGCGGGGCAAGATTTTTACCCGCTTGATTAAAGAGATCACGATTGCCGCCAAGAGTGGCGGCGATCCCGACACTAACCCCCGGCTGCGCACCGCCATCGCCGCCGCCAAGGCAGAAAACATGCCGGCCGACAACATCAAGCGGGCCGTCCAGCGCGGCACCGGGGAACTCCCGGGTGCTAGTTATGAAGAGTTCTCTCTGGAAGGTTACGGCCCGGGTGGGGTGGCGCTGTTGATCGAAATCAACACCGACAACCGCAATCGGACGGTGAGCGAAATTCGTCACGTATTCCAAAAAAACGGGGGAAACATGGCGGAGGCCGGCGCCGTGTCCTGGATGTTCCACAAGAAAGGCGACATCGTAATTCCCAAGTCGGCGGCCAAAGAGGATGAGCTGATGAGCATCGTGCTCGATGCCGGTGCCGAAGACTTACGCGACGATGGCGAGAATTGGGAGGTGTTGACGGATCCAGCCGCCTACGAAGCCGTGCTCGAAGCGTTGAAGAAGGCCAGTGTCCAACTCCTCTCGTCGAGCGTAGCCATGATCCCGCAGAATTACATCAAGGTCGAAGGTGCGGCAGCCAATAGTATGATTCGTCTGGTCGAAGCTCTCGAAGAGCACGACGACGTTCAGAACGTCCACTCCAATTTTGACATCGATCAGAAACTGCTCGAGCAAGTTGCCGGCTAGCCGCGGTCGCATCCGAAGCCACCAAGCGTAAGGCGACCCGTGGAGGGTCCCTCGGACCTGGTTGTTCCAAACAGGCTCTCCGGTTCCTCTCTCGAGATCACGGATCTGATCCCGGACCCTCGCTCCCCTACAGTGGCGGACCAGACCGGTGGTCTGGACAATGAGGAAAGGAACTATATGGTATACGCTGACGAAGCCTGGTGCGTGGGCAGTTAAGACCGAGGGCTCACTGGTGCTTCCAAGCCCGACCTGCAGTGTGGTTCTGGACCCCGTGCTCAATACAGTGATGACCTCCACAGTCCACCGATTGTGGCGGATCTCGTTTGGGAGACTACCTTCTTTGCACGG
>DASPVV010000167.1:0-14949 GCA_035622175.1 Terriglobales bacterium
GACTAACGCTTTATCAGCCTCCGATAAACCGGACTGATGATGATCCACGGCAATCTGGTCGCCTTCTTCCGGAGGCATACCCAAGCCTCGCAACAGGTTGCAATGTACCGCGACACAATAAGAGTTGAGATTCGCCGCCGACACCGCCAGCAGAATGCATTCCTTTTGCATCCGTGTCAGGACATCCTCAGGCTGTAGAATCCTGCCCTCTGCCTCCAGTTCCGCTCCCAGCAAGTCGGGCCGCAAGGTCTGAGCGCGAAAAAAATTCGGTATGAATCCGTGGCTCTGCTGCACGATCGAAAAAGGCGCAAACCTCTTTGGACTCAGGTACGGGGCAGAGACATAAGGCCCTTTCCTGTCTGTCGTGTGGGCCTTGGGAGACAAGCCCTCGACGACTGCTTTGTGGGGCGGGTCGAATCTAGTCGAAGGGCACTTCCGTGATCCGAAGTCTGGCTCCGGAGCCAAACCTACCGATAGCGTGCAGCGGTAAACGGCCAAGGCGGTCACAAACACGGCTTCCAGTATCGACTCGTCCTCGAATCCCCATGCCCGCAGTACTTCGATGTCTTTCGAGCTGATCGACAGAGCGTGGCAGCTTAACTTGATACAAAATTGCAGGCAGGCTAAATCAGGCGCCGAGAGGCCGGCGTGAATGTAGTCGTTCAAGAAATCGTCCAGTTGACTGTCCGGCACGCCAAGTGAAGACAGAACTTTACTCTCCAGCGCCACGCAATACGAGTCTTCTCGGTTGGCTGCAACGCTGAGAAGCATTCGTTCCTTCTGTACTGAGGAGATCGCTCCTTGCCGTGGGCGCACTGCCATTTCAAGCTTTGCCTGCGCCTCGATGACGCGAGGTAGGAGCGTCTGAGCGCGAAGGAGATTGGGAATGAACCCAAGAGCCTCTTGCAACACGACGAAAGCGCCGAACTCGTTGCCTAGTTGTACTTCCCTGAGAAAGCTCATCTACCTCCGCTGGCCAGCCCGGATCGACAATACGCGAGTGTACGTCTTCGGCTTCGCTGCAGGCAACCAAAACTTGGTTCTCGGTCGACCAGAGAGATCTCTGTATCTTTTTCCTATCTTCGCCGTCTCATCTCAAAGCTGGCTGGAATGCTGGGCGGGCAAACCGTCAGGCCGGTCGTCCGCTGGGTGAAGTCCGGTCAGGATGAAGCTGAAGTCGAGAATTCCCGCCAACCGAATCCTGGCCTTTGGCAGTACAAGGCGTGGAGAGACAACTCTTGGAACAGACACCAAGAACGCGGATACTCATTCTCGGCGGGGGTTTTGCGGGTCTCACCGTCACCATGCAGCTCGAGAAGAAGCTCGCGAAAGACCCTTCGGTTGAGATTACCCTCATTAATCGCGAGAACTTCTTCTTGTTCACGCCCATGCTTCACGAGGTCGCAGCCAGCGACCTGGATCTCACGACGATTGTGAATCCTGTCCGCAAGATGCTGCGGCGCGTCCACTTTTTTGCCGGAGAAGTCGTCGAGATCGACCTCGAGCAAAGGAAGGTCGTTGTTTCCCACGGCTTCGATCATCATCATCACACGCTCGAGTTCGATTTCCTCGTACTCGGGCTGGGCTCGGTTACGAATCACCATGGGCTCCCGGGGCTGCAGGAACGCGCTCTGACCATGAAGTCGCTGGGCGATGCCATGCGGTTGCGGAATCATCTCATCGCTCACATGGAAGAAGCGGACAGTGAGTGCTGCAAGGTGAAGGAGCCGCTATTAACATTTGTGGTTGCGGGCGGGGGTTTTGCTGGGGTTGAGACGGTTGCGGGAATCAACGATTTTGTGCGGGGTGCATTGCGCTCCTACCCTAACCTCACAGAGGGAATGCTGCGAATCGTCCTTGTTCATTCCGGCCCGGTCATCTTACCGGAATTGGACGCGAAACTAGGCGCCTACGCGCATAGAAAACTCGTGGGGCGCAAAGTTGAAGTTCACCTGAATACAAGGATAGAGGGGTTCTGTGGCCGGACTGTCCGCTTGAGTGACGGAACCGGCATTCCAGCAAATACGCTTGTTTGGACCGCTGGCACCTCACCGAATCCACTGCTCGAAACCATTCCTTGCGCAAAGGACCGGGGCCGTCTACTGGTCACCGAATGTCTTGAGCTTCAGGCTTGGCCTGGCGTTTGGGCCTTAGGCGACTGTGCGGCCATACCGGATCAGCGGACGGGGAGATTTTATCCACCAACCGCGCAGCATGCGCTTCGTGAAGCCAAAGTGGTGGCGCACAATGTTATCGCGCGTGTGCGTGGAAAAGAGAAAAGGCGATTCGATTTTTCGACCATTGCACAACTCGCGGCGATCGGTCGGCGGACCGGAGTCGCTAACATACTGGGGATCCATTTCTCTGGGTTTGTCGCATGGTGGCTCTGGCGAACGATTTACCTTAGCAAACTCCCGAGACTGGAAAAGAAGCTGCGAGTTGCTTTCGACTGGACGCTTGATTTGATCTTTGCAAAAGACCTCGTTCAGTTTCTGGACATTCGCCCTCCCATGGTTTCGCGCCCCGAGTCTGATATCTGAGCCCAAGACAGTAACGGCAGAAGGCTGTTGTGACCCTCAACAATTGCTTCCCATCGATGCGCCTTTGAAGTCTGTTTCCGATCCGTAGGAACCGTAGAGGTTTTCCTTTCGGTCGCGGGAAGCGCCGGCTTCGGTCCCAAGAAAGCGCGTGCACCCGCGGATTCGACCGTGGAAATTGCCCGTCTTTAGACTTTGTCGCCGCATTACCTCCCCCTCACTCTTCTCGCAGGGCCACATAGGCGTCCACCAAAGTGGCGCGCCGGGCGGGAAGGTAACAGGCGCAGAGGGAGATAAGAACCAGGACGGCAATCACGCCTGCCAGAGTCAGAGGATCGTAGGGAGGAACATTAAATAACATGCTGGAAACGTAGCGGGTGAGGAGGAAGGTCGCGGCCAATCCAATCACCACACCTACCAAAGTAAGGCGTAGCCCATGCGCCAGCACCAATTGCAGCACGCGGCCTCTCGAGGAGCCCAGCGCGAGACGCAATCCCAGTTCGCGCGTGCGCTGGGCAACCGAATATGACATGACGCCAAAGATGCCAACCCCAGCCAGTGCCAGAGCGATGCCGGCGAAAATCGCCAACAGCACGGTGCGAAAGCGCGGTTCCGCAATGGATTGGGAAACGTTCTCTTCCATAGTCTGAGTTCCGGTAATCGGCTGATTAGGATCGATGCCATGGCCCAATGCGCGGATGGAATTGGCTTGGGCTAAAGGATCCCCGGCGGTTCGAACCACGAGAGACAACGCAAGCACCGGAAGAACGGAGTCCGCCTGGCGATAAGGAACGTACATCTCTGCCGCCGATTCAGTGGCCAGAGACTGCTTGGTGTCAGCAACGATCCCCACAATCTCCATCCAGGGGACGCTGGGATCAGGCGTCGCGCCTAGCTGTATGTGCTGGCCAAGCGGCGACTGGTTAGGAAAATGTGTTCGGGCGAAAGTAGAATTGATTACGACCACTCGCGGCGCTGGTTCGCGATCGCGATCTTCGATCCAGCGACCGGCGATGAGCGGCACTCCTAAGGTTTTCAAATAACCGGCGCTCACTACGCGATAGCTGGAAATGGTGTATTGCTGGGGAGAATTGGGTGGATGGCCTTGAATATTAAAGTGAAGGGCTGACCCGGTGCCGGTGACCGGCAGGACAGATATGGCCGCTGCCGAACGAACGCCCGGTAACGCTGAGACCTGCTCCAGCAAGCTGTCAAAGAAGCTCAAGCGTACATTTGGATCGGTGTACGCGATGGGTGAACGGACGATGTTTGCAACCAGGATGTGATCCGCAGAGAAGCCGGGGGACACCTGGGACAAGCGCTCAAAGCTCTTGAACAAGAGGCCGGCGCCCACCAGCAGCAACGTGGCCAGGGCGATTTCCGAGATCACCAGCGCCGCGCGCGTGCGCAGCACCGCCCGGGTTGATCCACCCCGGCTCGACTCATTCAAAGCCTCGCGCAGGTCCACGCGCCCCGCATGGCGCGCTGGGGCCAGGCCAAACAGAATTCCAGCGACCACCGCAACCAGCATGGTAAAGGCGAGAACATGAAAATCGATGGAGACTCCGTTGCTGCGAGGCAAACTGCTTCCCGCCAACCTCACGAAAATCGGGATGGCGACCCATGCCAGGCCAAGCCCCAGAGCGGCGCCGCCGATCGCGACCAGAACGCTTTCCGCCGACAGCTGGCGAAGGATGTCGGAGCGCCGCGCTCCCAAGGCCGTGCAAACGGCTATCTCGCGCCGCCGTCCCGTGGCCCGGACAAGCATCAGATTGGCTACATTGGCACAGGCGATCAGCAGCACGAATGCTACGGCCCCGATTAAAACCAGCAGGGCCGGCCGAACATTCTGCACAATCTGATCCTGCATGAGATCCACCAGAGACGACACATCGGTGTTCGTTTCTGGATACTGTTTTTCCAGCTGCTTGGCGATTACCGCGATCTCCGAGCGGGCCTGCTCAAGAGATACGCCGCGCTTCAGGCGGGCAATCGGCAAAATTCCGGGATGCCAGCTACGGTCATCGGGGAGCGTCCTGGCCCAAGGCTCGAAGGGCATGATCACGTCAGGCGCTTGCTGAAGAATCTCGAAGCCCGCGGGCATGACTCCAAGGATGGAATAACTTTGGTTATCCAGCGTGATGGACTGACCTAGCACGGAGGAAGATGAGGAAAAGTGCCGTTGCCAAAGACCATGGCTGATGAGGGCAACGAGCGGCGCGCCGGGCTTGTCTTCCGCATCAGAGAAGGCGCGGCCCAATTCCGGTTTGACTCCCAGCACGTCGAAAAGATTGGCGGTTACGTTTTGGGTGGGGAGGCGTTCGGCCTCGGGAATCCCGGTCATGGTCATCACGTTGTTCCGCACAGCCCCTACGCCTTCAAACGAATGGCTCTGGTCTCGCCAATCGCGAAAGTTTAGATAAGACAATGAGAGCCGGGGAAACTGCGGCCAATGCTCAGCCAGCAACACCAGCCGTTGCGGATCATGATAGGGAAGAGGACGAAGTAGAACGGCGCTGACAATGCTGAACATGGCGCTATTTGCGCCGATGCCCAAAGCCAGTGCGAGCACGGCAACCACGGTGAATCCGGGGTCGTTTTTTAGCCTTCGAACGGCGAGTTTAAAGTCCTGTAGGAGCGACATCATGATTGCTGTCCGTATGGAAGCGTCTTGAACTATGGCTGCAGAGTTTCTTAAAGCGGAGGAGCCGGTATTGGTTTTCTGTCATTCCGTCGCCGTGCTGATGTTCGGCAAACCGTTGCCCGATGCGCTCCGCGTGAAGCTCGTGCATCCGACGCTTTGAGTTTCAAAGATTCAATACTAACTTTTCGACGCACAGGGAATCAAAGATCAAAGCCCGCGTTTGGAGGGCAGCCGACCAGCGACTCCTGCCCCTTCCTCACGCCTCTTTCAATGCTTCCGTCGGATCCACGTTGGCAGCTCCTCGAGCCGGAAAATAGCTGGCTAGCAGAGCGGTGAGGAGAAGTAACCCCGGCGCAGCAACGAAGGTCATTCGATCCCAAACACGAACTTTATACAACAGGCTCGACATCAGTCGCGTGAGCAACAACGCTGCAACCAATCCGATGCCGGTGCCAATGAGCGCCAGCTTGAAACCTTGACTGACAACCAGACGCAGAATGTCTGATTTTGCGGCGCCCAGCGCAAAGCGAACGCCAAGCTCCTGGCAACGCTGAGCAACCGAATAGGCGAGCACTCCGTAAATTCCTATGATGGCGAGCAAGAGCGCGGTCAGCGAAAAACTCGCAAGCAGCGCAGTCGTGAAGCGTGGCTGCGCGCGTGCGGTGTCCATCAGGTCATCGACGGTTTGGATTTTGACCACTGGCTGATCCGGATCGAGACTCGCAACTTGTGCTCGGGTCGCCTGGGTCATGCTTTCTGGCGGCACGGCGGTTCGAACCAGAAGATTCATTTCGCCCCAAGGTAACTGTGGGAAGGGTAGATACAACTGGGCCTGCGTGTCCTCGGCCAATCCCTTGTTCTTGATGTCGGCGGCGATCCCGACCACCTCTGCAGGTTCGGGCCTACGGCCGATGACGACGTGTTTGCCGATCGGGTTCTGATTAGGCCAAAAGCGGCGCGCGAAGGTTTCATTGGCGATCACTACCTTGGGAGCTTGCGCGTCATCGGCCAGCGTAAACCCACGGCCAGCACGCAGCGGGACGCGCATGGTGCTAAACCATTTCGCACTGACCGCTTCGATATCGATGAAAGGACGCTGCGGAAGCGGGACATCCGGCTGTCCCTCGGGTAACACCGGAGTCACTCTGATCCAGTGAAGCGGCAATGCGGCTGAAACTGCCGCATCGCGAACGCCGGGTAATGCTGACACACGCCGCAACAGTCCATCAAAAAAAGCAATTTGCTGTTCCGGCTTGGCGTATTTTGCGGTGGGTAGCGAAATATTCATCGTCAGAACATTGCGTGTGTCAAAGCCGGGATCGATGTTCAACAATCTCAAAAAGCTACGCAGAAGCAGCCCGGCGCTGATGAGCAACACCAGTGACAGTGCAATTTGCCCTACCACGAGAGAATTTGTCAATCGCGCACGCGCGCGGCTTGCTGATAATCCCCGGCCTTCATTCCGCAACGTGGAATTCGGATCGACACGGGAAAGGTGAAGCGCGGGGAAGCTCCCAAAGACCAAGCCCGTCAGCAGAGAAACGACAGCGGTAAATAGCAGCACGCGCAGATCAATGTTGATGGGAATCCCTTGCGGAAGCTGGCTTGTTCCCCATTTCGCAAGGGCTATAACTGCACCCCAACCCAGGCTAACGCCCGCGGTCGCGGCAACGACCGAGAGCATTATGCTTTCGACCAGCAACTGCCGAATAAGGACGCTGCGACTCGCACCAAGCGCAGTGCGGACCGCGATCTCTTTTCTTCGGGCTAGCGCGCGCGAGAGCAAGAACGTGGCAACATTGCCGCAGGCAATCAACAGAACCAGCCCCACGGCAGCTGAGAGAAACAGCGCTTTACCGCGCATGTCGGAGACGACCACATCGCGAAGCGGCTCGGCTTTAATCGAGATGGCAGGATCCGTATCCGGCATTTTAGGGTTCTCATTGCGATACTGCTGGTTTAGCACATCCAGTTCGGCTTGTGTGTGGGCAAGCGTTGCCTCCGGCCGTAGGCGGGCCACCATTCCCAGGTATCCAGCCCCCGAGCGCAGCTGCTGCGGCGTCATCAGCGAAAACTCGAAGTAGCGCGGAATCCAGATGTCCGCGTCGCCGACAAATGCAAACTGAACAGACGCAGGCAGCACTCCGATAACGGTGTAAGGGGTCGTATCGAGGGTTATCGTTTGGCCGATGACTTCTGGGTCGCTGCCAAATTGCTTCCGCCAAAAAGGATCGCTAAGAATCGCAACCGGTTTGCCCTCAGGTCGCCCCTCCTCTTCCCGATACCCTCGCCCGAGTTGCGGTTCGACGCCCAGCATGGAGAAAAAATTGGGCGAGACTCGGGCCACGGGCAGCTGCAACGGTTCGCCGCGCCCGGTAAAGTTCAGATCGTCATTCGTCCATCCTGCCATCGACTCGAACGATTGGTTGTGGTCGCGCAGAAATTCATAGCGAACCAGATTCGTGGGCCGATCGCTGGTTTTGTCTGTGGTGTTAATCGCCAACAGACTCTGTGGATCGTGAAAGGGAAACGGCCTGAGTAACAGCGCATTAGTCACACTGAACACAGCAGTGTTTGCCCCAATTCCAATTGCCAGGGTAATCACAGCTGCGACGGTGAAACTGGGGTTCTTGCGCAGAACGCGGGTACTGAAACGGACATCCTGCAGAAGTCTTCGCATTTGCGGATTATACAGGCCGAGACCACCGAACCTCCGCCCAGAGCCCGTGCCCGATAGCCTCCAGCAAACACTTCTCGCGACCGGATTTGACTCGCGCTCGCACCAGATAAATGCAACTTAGGACGGGGTGAGAATCGATGGGGCCGTGATGGCATCGGTCCAAGGCAATATCCTCGAGATGGCGGTCTGGTCCGAAGTATGCAAGCCTCTTATGAACCCTCGAACATAGAGTTCGAGTACAAGGACAGAACCAAGAATGGCGCCCTGTTCGACAATCTGATCGACAGCTTCGCCGAAGGTCGGATTGAGAAAGACCAGTTTGCGTCGCGGATGGCTGGGACCAAGAGCCGAATCGCTGATCTCGATGCCAGAATTAAAGCGTATGCAGGGAATCTCGATCAGCGGGAACATCTTCGACTTGCAACGAACCGGCTTCGCGAGACTTGGTCCAGGGTTAGGAAGCGCGGACTGGCAGCATTCTCGCGGCCGTCAAAACGATTTCGATACTCTGCAGGCTGACAGCTTTGTTTGTTCGTACGGGGGTCTGGGGCTCGGGAATTGTCGGAGGAATTGCCAACTGACCGTCCGTGTCTGCCTGGACCTTGGACCACGGTTTGTGCCAAGGGAATAAGTGCACTCAAACGCGCCTATCATTGCAACATTGTTACAGGCGTGAAGTTCCCACTGAACGCCATGTTTCGCATACAAGTACGGCAACGGCGAATGAGTTTTGATGATCTAGTAAAAACAAGATATATCAAGAGTAAACTTGACTTCACAAGAAAGGAGGCATAGAATGGGGGTTGTCAAAAAAGTGATCATGCCAAACCATAGGACCAAGAAAATCGCCCCCGAAGTTGATGCCAAGCTTTGGGATGAACTCGTAGCTGTTGCGAGGAAGAACGGACAGCCGCAGCGGTACGTGCTCGAGCAAGCGCTAGCCCACTACCTGCGCAACGTGGTTCCATCGCAGCACTTAGTTCGTCCCCAGGTAATGGACGCCTTCGAGCAGTCTGTCGCCCACAACCGTGATCTGCTGAAGCGTCTGGCTAAGTAGGTGGCCGACTACCTAACGGTAGCGGAGGTGTACCAGATGCAACATTTCCTGATCGAAAGGTTCGGTGGCATCCACGGTGTTCGCGATAAGAATGCAATTGAGGCCGCCGTTTTCCGTCCCCAAGTGGGCTATTACAATTCCATCGAAGAAGAAGCGGCTGCGCTGATGGAGTCGCTCGGGAACAACCACGGATTCCTTGACGGCAACAAGCGGATTGCGTTCACCGCAACCGACGTTTTTCTCAGACGAAATGGTTCTTACATCGAAACCGACGCGCTCGCAGGGTATGAGTTCATAGAGGGATCAATGGAACGCCATGAATTTCGCTTTCTTAAACTTCTCGATTGGATCCATCAGCACATAAAACCTCTCAAATAAAAAATCCCTCACGGCCCTCAACAAACTTCGCGCTTAGTTTTTCCTTGAACAATGCGTGGGACATCGGCCGGGACAAAATCGTTTTAGGGCGAGTTGACTTATCGTTATATTGTCCCAGGTGTGAAGTCTCCGTTGCGAGCCATATTCGAACATAGACTGCGGTCGCCTCGTGCGCTGATTTGGCATCTTTGCGAGTCCATAGAGAGATTTCCTTCTTTGGGGCCACAAGGAGGGCACGCTCCCCGCACACCACCGGCGGCAAGGCAGGTATTCATCGATTGATTGTGAAGAGGATGGTCAATCGGCCGTCAGCCGTCTAAAGGCCAGGTTGGTTCCGATGTGTTTATCGTTTCAACTACCTACGCCGTTATTGCGTCTCGCCTGTGTCCCAGAACGTGTCACAGCATGCGTTCCTTGTGCTACTGGCCCAGGTGTGCGAGAGCGGAGCGGAGGGGGGCGCTTGAGATCTGAATCAGTCCGGCGAAAGGCGCGTACATCTCCAGGATCAGAAAAATCGCGCCAGAAACCGACAACGCGGCAGCAAAGAGGCTAGCGATGGTGGTCGTGTTGTGAGGTGCGAAGAGGCCGAAGCTGAGGAAAACCACCGCAAGCCAGAAGACCATGATCGCCAGCATGGGCTTGGAAACCGACGCGTTTCCCTGTTCGTACATCAGCCAGCGCATTCGCCCCAGACTAATCGCCAGGCTCATCGCCTGGTCTTGGAGCGAGCGTTGCCTGTCGTCTTTGGGCGAGAGTTCCTGAATTTTGTCAATGAGAGCCTCAGAGGTCCCTGGTGCTTCCAATTGTGTGCTTTTCTGCGGCCAGATTTGTTCAAGCTGCCTGACGACGCTGCCACGCAGCGCCTCGCGTCCCTCTTTCGTCTCCGGCCCATAATGGGCTAGGACGCGATCCAACGCAACGACATCGGCCGACATCTGATTCAGTTCGGCACCCTGCGTGTCATAGAAACTCTTTGCCGAGGAGACCAGCAAACCCAGAACGAGGGCAGACATTGTGGAGACGAGGCCCATCCCCAATTTCACCGTCTCCTTCGAATCAGAGCTGAGATGGGTCTGGGGCAAAGAACTCCGAAGAAGCAGACCGGCCACTGCGCCTCCGAACACAAATGCGAACGCGGTCAAGCTGATCCCAATGGAGCTCATGGTCCACGTCTCGTTTAAGCTACTAGCCAAACTTCGGGTTTCAGAGGCAACAAGAATTGTAGGCTCACCGCTTGTCGCGATCCAGACGGTTACGATTAGTGATGTAATCAGGCGATGACGCTCAAAGTCCCGGTCTCGAACCGCAGGCGTTGGAGATCGCACATGCGGGACGTCCCTGCCGCCTTGTCTTTGCGGATGCTCGGCTTACCTCGGTAACTGGTCGATCCCGAGCGGAGAATGGCACGATCAGCAGAGGAGATGAACCGTGCGAAGAGTCGTCAGTTCAATGGTTGTTGCGATCCTGTGCGCCGCTGGCTCGTGGGCTCAACAAACGGAAGCGGCCTCGCAAAACGCGCGGCAGGCGCTGATGGAGATGTTTTTTAGTAAGACGCCTGGGACCTTCGTGAAGCACCTGCCGATGGCCACACGCGCGGCATTGGAGAAGTCGGGGTTGCTGGCGAATTTGCAGCAATATTCGCTGATGGCTAACCAACTTCAAACGCACGGACAAAATGTAGTGACGTTTGACGCCGGGTCGGTAATGCTGGCCGGGGAAGACCCGAAGAGCGGTCAAAGGTTCGAGATCACTGTGGAAAATGACGCGCTACGCGGTGATCAGGATGACATCGAGTTGACGTTCCATGCCTACGCGAATGGGCAGGAGCAGCGGACTCCGTTCATGCCGCAGATGACGTTCTCAATGAAGCAGGAAGCGCAGGTCTGGAAACTGAATGAAATTTCCGTGACAATCCACCTCTCCTTGGCAGACCCGGATCTGCTGAAGGCCATCACGGAGAAGATGGCGCCGCAAGCTGGCACCCACAGCGCGATCGCTCTCGGTAACGAAAGTGCCGCGCAGACTGCCGGCCGCGATGCGATGGTAGTGGACGCCATGCGCACGATTCTTAAGGCGGAGGTAACTTACGCCAGCCGGTACCCGAAGGTGGGCTACAGCTGCACGCTTTCAAATCTGGATGGCTTTGGCGAGGGCGAACCGAATGAGCGCCAGGCCATGTTGATCAACAGCGGGCTGGCGAGCGGGAAGCGGTACGGGTTTGTGTTCATGCTTTCCGAGTGCAACGGCACGCCTGCCGTAGGGTTTCACCTTACGGCCACGCCGAATGGAAATGCTTTAGGACGGAAGACATTCTGTACAGATCAGTCGGGCCTGATTCGATCTTCGGATGATGGCACCCCGGCGACGTGCCTGGCCAGCGGTACGCCGCTTCAGTAGAGTGTACTGATCCCAGTTTGATAACGCGGCATCGCTGTCTCGAACCACGGCTTAAGAGGACCTGGGCGATGTTTACCTGCGAAAAGCAAATCTGCGCGGACGCGGTGAAGAACTATCAGCGCTCTGAGGAGCTGTCCGGGCACGCGAAAAACGGGGCGGAGCTTGCCAAGGCGTTTGAAAATGGGGATTGGAAGAAGTATCTGGAATGTCCGCCTGTTTGGCTGCAGCGTACCTGGGCGAGAAGGACCTGTGCTTCAAGTTCATAGAACAAGCGTACGCGACCAAGCAGGGAATCATGTGGTTTAAAGGTTGAGCTGCAGCTCGATAATATCCACTCGGATCCCCGCTACGCCGACCTGCTGAGCCGGGTCGGGATGGCGCAGTAGTAGGGATCGCGTTTGGTTGACGCAATCAGATTTCCCTCAAAGCGCTACGGGGGGATTTTGATGAGTGCGTTGCAACAGTTTGGTGCCACTCTCCCTGCTGCGGACCTCTTCCAATCATGACCAGCACCGCAGGCCTAGAGCCAAGTCAAGGTGTTCAGTATGCAAACCAAAGCCGAGAATCGGTAGTGGGCATACTTCCGAGGCCCTGCTATATAGGGAACTCTTGCGCACGCCAGTGCGTATTGTCTCTCATCGTGTCCAAGGCACCGGAATGGCTAGTTGTCGTCGGCGGATGCGTTTTCATTCTGATGCTGGGTCTGTCCGCCTACTACGAGGCCGATATCCGCTGGCTTCACTTTTTTCAAGCCTGGATGTACGTCGCTACCATTGTGTTGGGTCTTCGCAGAACCTCATGGGGGTATTTCATTGGGTTCTCAGCTGCTGGGATGTGGCTCTACGCAAATATCTTTGCGACCTCCTTCTTCGTCAACGGGCTGCAACAGCTTTCTCAATGGATTCACACGGGCCATTTGGAGCGGGCAGATTTGCTTATCGCAGTGCCTGCATGGTTTTCAAATCTGCTTGTTGTCATTGGGTGTGTCTGGGGATACTCTCGGGTTCCAAGTCAATCTCTACGCGATGCGGGGAGGTTTCTGGTTACCTTCACGCTCACCACCGGATTCTTCGCTCTAGACATGGCTTTGTTCCAACCTCGTTATCTCGGCCTCTTTCCTCGAATGTTGCACCCGCACCTACCCTAATGGCCATCGATCCAGGTGCAAGATGACAAGGTCCGCAAAGGTCGACTAGATTTCAATTACATCCGCCGATGTCAGTCTGATGTCTCGCGTCCAGGTTCTGAAATTCCGCCTGGGTTTATTGCCGCGTGCCTGTTGACGAAGGCGATTGCGCAAGTTTGCGCCTTCCGTTCGCCTTGTTCGAGGTCAATGAGTCAAATCGGGATTTGGACGAAGCCGCTGCGCGGCGGACGCTAGCGCGTGTTTCATGGTGGGTGGAGGGGTGCTGCTTACGCCTAAGATAAATTGTGGGTCACAAGGAGGTCCCTGTGACCCATCTACGTGTAAAGATGCTGGAGGAACTCCAGCGCCGTAATTACTCTCATCGTACCGCAAAGATGTACCTCCGGATCGTCGGAGAATTTGCGGAACACTTCCACCGCTCGCCAGACAAACTTGGCCCCGAGCATATACGACAGTATCAAGTCCACTTGTTTCAGGTTAAGAAGTTAGCCCCGACGAGTGTTGCACAATGCACGTCAGCGCTGCGTTTCTTCTACGTAAAAACACTACGCCGTCATTTCCTGGCCGAGCACATTCCGTTTCCCAAACTGCGTAAACAACTGCCCACCGTCCTCAGTCGCGAAGAGGTGGCCCGGCTGATTGACTCGGCCAGCAATCTCTATCACCGCACCCTCCTCATGACCCTGTATTCCACCGGCATGCGCCGGGCGGAACTATGTCGTCTCAAGGTGAGTGACATTGATAGCCGGCGCATGATGATCCGCATTCAGCAAGGCAAAGGGAGTCGAGACCGTGAAGTGCCTTTAAGCCCAAAGTTACTCGACTCGTTGCGTGCTTACTGGCGTTGGATGAAGCCCCGAACCTTTCTCTTTCCTGGTACGGTGAAGGGTTGGCGAGCCGATGTCCCCATCACTTCCAACATCGTCTGGCTAGCATGTCGCCAGGCCGCGCAAGCCGCCGCAATCACTAAGCATCTCTCACCGCATTCGCTTCGTCACAGCTACGCCTCGCATCTCCTGGAAGCCGGTGCTGATCTGCGCACCATTCAGGTTTTATTGGGGCACTCCCGACTGGAACACACCCTGGTTTACCTGCACCTGTCGCCGAAGCACCTACAGGCCATCGCTAATCCGCTCGATGTGCTGGAAGTCTCCAGCCTCGATCATGTTAAACGTTCCCGGAGGCTCGAGAAAAAATGACCCGGCCACCCCTGGAGGTGGCCGACATCATTCGCGCGCAAGGTAATCGCTTCATCCAGAACAGTTGCCGCTGGATTCACTGGAGCCATCGTAAAGTGCTCCAAGCCATCGCACGCTGCCGCACCGCGGCCCTGGGAGGACATCGCGATCAGTGTCCGCGCTGCGGCTATCGTGCCATTTCCTTTAACAGCTGCCGTAATCGCCACTGTCCCAAGTGCCAGAGCAGAGCGCGTGACCAATGGATCGCTGCCCGGCAAAGGGAACTGCTACCCGTCCCCTATGTTCATGTCGTCTTCACCTTGCCTCATTACCTCTCGCCCTTGGCACTGGTGAACAAGAAAGTCATTTATGAGCTTTTATTCCGCGCCACCGCAGAAACCCTGCTCGAGGTCGCCGCCGACCCCAAACATCTGGGCGCCCAAATCGGCTTTTTTGCCGTGCTGCACACTTGGGGGCAAAACCTGCTTTTTCATCCCCATATCCATTGTGTAATCCCGTCCGGAGGCCTTTCTCCCGACGGCAAGCGCTGGACCCGTCCCCGGTATAATTTCTTCCTGCCCGTCGGCGTTCTCCGTCGCGTTTTTCGCGGCAAGTTCGTAGACGGTCTCAAACGGCGATTTCAACAGCACCAACTGACTTTCGCCGGTTCTCTCCAGCCTTTACAAAACGAGAAAGCTTTCCACGCTTTCTTGCGTCCCTTGCACCGCCAAGAGTGGGTCGTCTATGCCAAACCTCCGTTTGGCGGCCCTCACCATGTGCTCGGCTATCTCGGCCGCTATACCCATCGCGTCGCCATCACCAACCATCGCCTCGTCGCTTTCCAAAACAACCAAGTTACCTTCCGCTGGAAGGATTATGCCCACGGAAATAAGAAGAGAATCATGACGTTGTCGGCGCCAGAGTTTCTACG
>DASPVV010000168.1:0-15292 GCA_035622175.1 Terriglobales bacterium
TTTCGGCGTGACGTCGCGCGATGCGGTATCGTTCTCGATTGCATTGGCCTTGATGGCTGTCGCAGCGCTGCTCGCAAGCATAATTCCTGCAGCACAGGCGGCACGCACAAATCTGGTTTCTGCACTTCGTTCAGAGTGAGCGGCCTCGAATTCGCCCCTCTCGGATTTGGTTCGATGAGCGGGAACAGGAAACAGAAGCAAGTCAAACCGGACGGAGGTGACGCGGTGAAAGCTTCGTCGAATACCACCGGGAGACTACAGTCACTGCGCCTGTTCTCGACTCTACTCGCCTTATCGCATTGACCCCATACGGTAACTGTACCAGGGTTGTCCCGAAAGTAACTGTACAGTTGTTACGTTCGTGTTGTATTCCAGGCATGTGATCTATTTTCCTTGCCCAAGGAGGAACCATGGCAGCGATCATCTGCGGTCTGTACCTTGTTCTGCCCGCTATCATCTGCGCGGCGGTCAGTGTGCGTAACATGATCTTTGGCGATGTCGTCTAGGCCTTCACCGCCCATCAGATCCTGTCCAGCTTGTTGGTGGTCTCCACGGTCAGGAGATTGCGAGCTGCTCTCGTTTCCAGACCGCTCATCCACTGTCCCAGACATGATCCTTCTGCCACCGGGAGGCTAAAGTCACTGCGCCTCTTCTCGACTCCACTCAAAATCCACATCGTCCTGGCGAACTGATGGCGCAAGCTTGCGAGAAAGCCTGGTTTCGCCAATCGACCGCGAAGGAGGGTGGGAACGACCTGACTGTGAGTTAACATTCTGCTTTCACGTAGGAGGTCGTGGATTGATCTTTGGCCCGGGGGTTTACTCCCCAATCAAACGAAACTCCTACCGCGCAGCCTGCGTAAATGGGAATTAAAGGATTTTCTTGTTGCGAAAGATTTTTCACGATGGTAACCACCTACGCAGCGGGTGGCGTTTACTTCTCTTCTCCGCCTTAATTTTTGCGTTTGCCTACGGTTCGCATCTTTTGGTTAGGCGTCTACCGCTGCCCGAGTACCACGGCCTGCACCCAGTAGGCATCATCGTTGATGACGCTGTGCTGTTGTTGATCGCACTTGTCGCTACTGCGATCATGGCTCACATCGAGCGCCGGAAGATTGTGAGTTACGGTTTACCGCGAGTTGGCGAACTATACGGTCGGATGTTCTGGCGCGGCACTGCATGGGGTTTAGCAATGGCGTCCGCCATCATTCTGTTGATGTTTTTCGGTGGCGGATTCCACACTTACGGACTCAATCTCAGAGGGTTCGAACTTGTTAAGTTCGCGATTCTTTGGTTGCTTGCTAACCTGCTGATCGGTTTCAGCGAAGAAATCCTATTCCGCGGATATTTCATGTATACGCTTGCCGACGGCATCGGTTTTTGGCCGGCTGCCTTAGTTGAATCGATTGGCTTTGGTGCCCTGCATTACTACACAAAACCGAATGAGCGCTGGGAGGATTGGCTGGCCGTCACTTTGCTGACGATGTTTATCACTCTGGCATTGCGTCGGACAGGTAGCTTGGCGTTCCCGATCGGCATGCACGCGGCATTCGATTTCGCATTCCTCTACATTTTCTCCGGCATGAATGGTGGCGAGTTCCCAGTCGGGCGCTTGCTGAAAGCGAGTTCACTGGACCGCAATGGTTGACCGGAGGATTACTGGGACCGGAGGCGAGCTGGATCTGCTTTGCTGTTGCCCTTGTGGCGACCTTGTTGTTGCATGTTGGTTACAGGGAAGCTAAGTGGCCACGCCGGGAACCGTGGCCAGCGCTGATTGAGGCGAAGAACGATCCACCGGCCACGGATCCTGGAGAATGGTTCCCTTGAGTACCGCATGCCCGATTTCTTACGAATGGGAAGCAGCTCGTATTCTCCGGCAACGAACCAGATCACGGCATGAGCTTCTCACTCAAACCTGTCAGACGATAAGCCCCCAGGACGGTGTGAACCGGACGCTGTTTCCCCGGACCCTTTTCGTCGCTTGCGACGATTGGACCGGATGCCCCACCGGTTACCGATCCCGGTATAGAGCGGGACCCCGGCAACTGAAAGTGCTATGTCGTCAACCTGCGGTTACTCCGAGACCCAAGTCACCGTGAAGCTGGTACCATCCGTGGAAAGGGTCGACGGGACTGCTTCCTCCGCACCAGAGCTGCTGACCATAATCAGCTCCTGCAGGTTGTTGCCGAAGGTGCTGATCGGTCCTGAGGTCGAGCTTGCGGTGGTGCCGTTGCTGCCGAAGCCGTTGCCGCTGTTGCCGAACCCGCCGAATCCGTTTCCGAATCCAAACCCGTTTCCGAATCCGAACCCGTTTCCGAATCCGCCGTTGCCGTTGCCGAACCCGTTTGTTGAGGTTGAGCTTTCGGTCGCGGTGTTGGTGCCGCTCACGTCCGTATAATCCTGGCCGAAATCTGCCATGCCAAAATTGGAGAGCGGCAGGATGTCTCCGTTGCTGGTACAGCACGGCGCCTCGGCAATCCATTCCGCCGACGATCGTCGAGCTCTTCGCACCGCCTGGCTGGTGCTGTAAGAGTTCCCCGTGGTTTCGTTTGTGATCGTAGTGGTAAATTCTGAGCCGTTGTAGGTGACCGATGCCGAAATCTGATTGCCGGGTGAGACTGGGAAGCTGACAATTTCAAATAACGGCTGAGGGTAGAATTCGTACCAAGCGAAATAAGAAGCGGTGGTTCCATTGCACTCGGCAAGGGTTCCGGTCTGCTCCACCGTGCTTGAGGAGTAGCCGTCGATCCCGACCCAAAATGCGGCGTAGGTATTCGGTGTCTGACTGCAGTTGACCGCGGGAACTGTCCACGAGCCGTTGGCCGCCGTGAAGGAAGAGCCGGTGACAACGTAGCCGCTCCAGTTCTCGCTCTCGACCGTGCCGTCGAGACGGGCTAGGTGAAACCTCATTGGCCCCATCTGGTGTGGGGCGATTACGGCTGCGGGTTTGGGTGGGTTCGGTGTGCTTGTTACCTGCGCCAGCGCCGGCAATATGCTCAGCACTAACCAGGTTCCCGGCATTGCTATCCATTTCGATCGCATTGCTCCTCCTGAGGGTACTGCTGTCGATTCGGTCCTGCCCATCCCGGGAATGGCGAGATCATATAACGGAAAACGGGGATCGACGACGGCGGAAAAAAGGACATTCAGGAGCCACGTACGTCCGTAACCTCGCCGGTGGGCCAGCCAACAAACTAACCTTTTTCGCGGAGGTTTGGCTGCTCATGGACCCACTCAATCGCCCCAACGCAGATCTCCCGGGGCTTGGTAGGAAGCGTTGCGCCCGTATCTTGACCCTGACACTTCTGACGGTTGTATGGTCCGGCTGCTCCGGCACCAATTCCAACACCGGCTCGACATTCGTGGTCGGCACCGATGCGCCGATGGCGAGCGTAGCTTCGTTCTCGGTGCAGATCGAAAGTGTGGCATTGACGGACGGCGACGGAAACACCGTATCGCTCGTCAAAGGCACGCCTACGGTGGATTTTGCTCGCTACAACGGTCTGCAAACCCTGCTCGACATGAACCCCGTTTCGGGAGGGACTTATACCGGGGTGTCGATCACGCTTGGGACGGGGAGCGGGGGTACGACCGCTCCAATCCTCGGTTACCTCAACACCAGCATGACGCCGCCAATGATCACGACTGAGGTGGCGACCCTAACGTCACCGACGGTGAACCTCAAACTGGACAAGCCGCTGGTGGTGGCCACCGGCGGGGGGCCGGTCGGTCTGCGCATGGACTTTGATCTGCAAAAATCGATCGCCGTGGACTCGAACGGCAATATCACCGGCATGGTGACTCCGAGGTTCGATGTGCGAGCCGTGGCCAATACGGACAGCGGCGGCTACATCGACGAATTCGTCGCAGCCGTGGTCACCCCTCCCGCCGGTACAGAATCCTTCATGGTACAAGGGCCGCACGGCCAACAGTTCACGATCAACACCACCGCGCAAACGGAGTGGGACGGCGGCGCCAGCCTGAGCGCTTTGACGACCAGCAGCATCGTGATGGTTTCTGGCCAGTTAGATAGGGCCGATTCTACGCTGGACGCGGACGAAGTCGCGATTCTCTCGCAAAATGGATTCTATGCAAGTGGCCTGGTGACGTACGTTACGCCGCCAGGGGCGCCCAGCAACTTTTTTGACCTCTATGTGCGCGGGCTGCTGCCCGCAGACACCGCGGTTCAGTTAGGCAACATTGCCCAGGTGGATTTAACCGGCAGCGAGACCTACTCCATCTACTGGATGCATAACTCCTTTGCCCACTTTGCGCCATCCCTCTTTAGCCAAAACGGGTTGCTGGCGGGTCAGGACGTGGCCGTGGGCGGGCCGGCGAGCGGTGCGGCGAATGCGTCGGCGGTGACCGTCAACCGCGTGACGCTGCGGCACTGGGGGTACATTGGCACGATCGTCGCCGGCAGTCAGAATGCAGGGACCGGCGCCTTCCAGATGCAGGTCAACGGCTTTGCCGGGGTGGTAATCCCGGAGACAGTAACGGTTTATATGGGACGCAAGACCGACTTCCGCTACGGGTTCGGCGCATTCAACGACCTGACTGACGGGGCCAACGTGCGGGTGGTCGGCCTGCTGATGAAAAGTCCGATGGCCGGGCAAGCGGTGCTGCTGGCTCGCCATGTGGACGGGTTGAACTTTACCGACTTTAACTAAGCAGAACGATTCGACACGACAATGCCTCGAATCCCCGAGGTGCGTAGAGGGCGATGGCTGAGGTCTCCAACCTAGCTGGCGCGGAACAATAGGGCGTCCCCGATGGACAGCTGCGGGATGGAGTCCTGCCGCTCAAGCTTTCTTGAGCAAGCGCGTGAACCAGACCAGAATTACTGCGCCCACAAATGCCACGAGGGTGGACCCGATCATCCCGCGACCGGGCCAGATTCCCAGGAGCCCGAAAACCCAACCACCCACCAACCCGCCGAGAATCCCCAAAACGATGTCGACCACTACCCCGTATCCGCCGCCCTTCATCACCAGGCCCGCGAGCCAACCCGCGAGCAGTCCCACGACGATCCAAGCGAGAAATCCCATATCCCCCTCCTCGTCATCAGTTCAGGCGGGAACGATTGCAATGGACATCCCGACCCGAGCGAAAATATACTCCCGGGCCCGCCGCCCGGCAATCTCTTGCGAAAGGCTTATTCCGGCCGAAGGAAATACACTGAACGTTGCGACGGGCTGGTCGAGGTTTTGAGGGCTAAGGGCAAATTCAAATTCGCACCAAACGGCCGGGAGACATCGCAGGAAACCGCGTTTTACCAAGGGAGTGGTGCCATGTACTTGCTTTTTTGGGATGATGGAATCACGGGTAGGGGAAAGCTGGGAACGTGATCTGCTCCCTGGCCAATGACGGATATGTCGGAGTCGGCAGTGTCCAGCTTCGAAATCGAAGCCTCTCCACTCGCCGAGCAGGATTTGCTCTGCCCGATGGTGCAGCTAGAATTTTGGCAGCACGATCAGCTCCCCGAGCGTGATAATCTCATAGCATGCGTTACTTAAATTTTGTCCTGCTTTTGCTGTTGGTGTGCGCTCTGACGGCGATGGCGGCCACGAAGGACTCCGGAAGCACAACTCTGAAGGACCTTCAGCCCGTGGCCGCTGAGGGTAAGGAGAAGCACCAGCAGTTCGATTTCTCTTTCGAGTCGACCGCAAAGCGATACGTCTGCCGCACCAGCCCCAAGACATCGGTGAAAGCAACTGACTTTGTCGTCGGCGGCGACCTGAAATACCAGATCAACGGTAACAAAGGCGAACTGAAAAATTCGTCCGGCAAACAGGTCAAATGTACCGTGGTCCGGGTCGAGGACCTGTCCGCCCCTCAGCATTAACCGGGGCGGCAGCTGGTCGCCCACCCGGCTTCGCGAAAGCAATGGAGTCTTGGTTGGCGTGAACCCTCGCGCCATCGTTCGCAGTCTGGAAGTATTGTGTCGCCGCTAGCGAAGAGTACGCAGGATCGTTCTACTTGTCGTCTTTCTTCATCTTTTTCACGATCTCTTCGATTAACTTGGGTTTGAGCTCGGAGAGAACGCCGTCCACGATGCGGGCTATGGCGTCGGCACTGTCGGCAGAAGCGCCGGCTCCCGCCTCTGCGGCCGATTGGGTGCCTGGTTCTTGCGAAAGTTTGCTTAAGCTGCTTTGCGCAACCTCTACGATCTTGGCAGTCAACGCAGGAGGAGCAACCGACTCCGCGAGAAGGCGTTCGACCGCGGCCACCGCCAAATCCTCTTTCGACGGAGCTACAACCGCGGGAGGATCAGTCGTTGGGCTTGGCTGGGAGGTGGCGACCTCCCCGGCCGACGCTTGAGCCGCGTAGGCCTGCAATTGTTTTCCTAAGGGATCGGAACTTTCGGGTAGGGAAGCAGCCTTTTCCCCAACCGGCGATGAGAAAGCAGAAACGGCAGCCTCGTCGCGGGTTTCCTTCGTGTCGGGCGACGCAGGTTTTTCTGGCGGCAGCAATTTCGTCTCCTGCGGGATCGAACTTTCTAGCGCGAGTGACGGGATCTCGGAAGGCGAGACGACCGAAGCCTCGGCGGCTGGCGCTGCCAGTGCTGCCAGTGCCTTCTGCATTTCGTGCTCGAGGATGAGCGAGGATTCGTCGTTCGTGAGCGCGACGGCCTCGGCGATCCATCTGGTGGTGGCGAGCTGGAGCCGAGTCCCGGTCGCTGCCATGGTGGCCGCGGCGGGTTCCGACCCGCCAGCCTGGGGCCGAGCGTCGGCCTTGCCCGGCGCGGCGGACCTTGCGCTGTTGGGCGCGAGCGTGGCCAGAGCCGCCGCAACATCCTCCTCCCCCAGCCTTCGCTCGGCTTGCGGTCGATCTTCTGCCACAGGAGCAATAGACGTAGCTACGGCCGGCTCGGGATGAAGCGTGGGTTCGCTCTCTAGCCGGGCTGGCGTTTCCCCGAGATCTTTCGCGATCGTTCTCTCTTCGCCGGTTGCGGGCTGGGATGGTTGCGGCTCGACTGCAGGTTCCGCTTCCGGTCCCTGTCCGGCTTGCGGCTCCGAAGTGCGGTTCAGGGCTTCCTGCTCGACCGCAGTGGGCACAACCGCAGCGATTTCGGCAGGCGGTGGCGCGCTTTCCGAACCACGCAGCTTGACCTCGTAAAATTCCGAGGGTTGCGGTGGGGAATCGGAGTCGGGTTCAGCATCGCGGGTTCTTCCGCGCACCGCAGGGATTCTCAGCCGACTCCTCCACCCACGGTCCTTATCGCCGAAGTCGCTGGCGGGTTCCGGCGGGGGATCGGCCTTCAGAGGCTGGTTGCGTTTGGGAGCTGACGGCTGGGCAACAATCTTGTCCTCGAGGTGGGTGAGGGCAGCCAAAAGTTCGCTGGCTTCGAAGGGTTTTACGATGAATGCGTCGGCGCGAACCCGGCGCGCTTCGTCGCCCTTGAAGGGCTCCAACTTGCCCACCGTCAGCAGCACCGGAATTCGAGCCGTTTCCGGCGTTTCCCGAATCCGCTGGCAAACCTCCAAACCCCCATACCCTGGCATGTACACGTCGAGAACGATAAGGTCAGGCTTTGCTTCGGTGATCTTCTTGAGAGCGGAGGAGCCGTTATTGACGGTGATGACTTCGTAGCCGGCGTCAACAAGGATTCTTCGGCCCATGTTTTGGGCAGTCACACTGTCATCTGCCAGAAGTACCTTGTGCGCCAAGCGAGCCCTTCCCTCGAGGGGAGATAGCGCGAAGGTAACCTGTCTCGGGCCCTAAGTCAATGAGAATACAACCACTAAACCCATTACGACAGGACAGCGCCAATTGGGGACGCGGTTGCGGGAATGGGCTACCGCAACCGGGGTTGAAACCGGGTCAGAAGGGTATGATCTTGTGAATGCCTTTCTTTTTCTTATGCTTGCTCGAGGCCTCCGCCGTATCCTGGTCGTCCGCCGGGCTACTCGCGGAACCGGCTGCGGGGTTTTGGGCATTGGTCGGGGCGGCGGAATTCTGACCGGAGGCCGACTGAGTCGCGGCCTGAATCTCATTTACTTGTGGCGGTGGAGGCAGGGCCTGAGTAGCGTCGGCGGGAACATTCGGTTGCAGTTCGTTCGCATCCGCGGAAGCAGCATTCGGTTTCTGCTCATTGGCGTCTTTAGATGTCCCGGAGAGTGCTCCATTGCCGGGGGCCAGAGTTTCCTGGGAACGGGGCAAAGGCTGATTGGCTGGGGGTGTCCCATTGCCCACGGTCTCGATGGAAACCGAGTGAGTGCCGCTGCCTCCGGATGCCGGAGTGAAGACGGACGTGGTCGCCTGGCGGACGACATCACTCGCGCTTACCGGTGTCGGATCGACCAAGGTGGGGTCACCCACGTGCGCCGTCTCCGCTACGTCGGGACGCTTCTCGAAATTCTTCAGCACCTTCGAGAGCGTGCTTTCCGGGTGGCGGCTGGCCTCTTCCGCTTTATTTTGGGCCACTGCTTCCTTGGTTGCTTTCGGGATTGGCTGGTGAAGCGCAGCCAGCCTCCCCTTGGCGTCGTCGGCCCGGTCCATCACCGGGTAACGTGTCAGAATGCGAGAATACGCATCCGTGGCGCCTTTCGTAAAAGGTTCGATCATGCGGCTCTTGATGGCCTCAAACATGCAGTTCCGCGGCTGATTGAAGGTCACACAGTTCGGTCGCGCCCGCAATAGGTTGATCTCGCCTTCATAGGACTGTCCTAAAAGGTAGAGAGCTTCGTCGGCTTTGCTGTAAAGCGGGTATTTGTCCGCCAAGGATCGCAAGCGGGCAATCGCTGCCGGATAGGACTCGCGCAGGTAATAAAAGCGCCCGATCTCATACTCGCGCTCGGCGATGTCTTCCTGCACTTCCCGCAGCTTTTCCTTGGCCTCCGGGACCAGCTTGCTATCGGGATACTGCTGGATCAGCTGGCGATATTCTTCTTCGGCGCGCATGGCGTGGGTATAGTCGCGGTCCGGCTTTTCCATCTCCTGGTAGTGAATATTGGCGATCTTCAGCTGAGCTTCAGCGGCTTCCGGCACGTTGGGGAAAAAGGTAATAAAGTCCTTATACTCACTCTCGGCTTGCTCCAAAGAGGCGGTACCGCCTTCTGCATACCAGGAATCGGCAATGGCCAGTTTGGCACGAGCGATGTACTCAGAATCCGGGTAGGTGTTGATGAGGGTTTGCAGGCTGAGCCGGCATACGTCGAAGCGATTGTGCTTCATGGCATCCATGGCCCGATCGAAAAGCACCTTGTCGGGTTGCTTGGAGTCGATATTGGCAATCGGGTTGTTGACCTTCTTGTTGGTGCAACCCGAGGCCAGGAAAAGCGCACTCAGGGTGAGAGCGATGGTGAGAACGCGACGTGACATAAGACCTCGAGAACTTCCGGTTTGTCTGTCCTCCTGCCTTGACAAAGCGCCGGCAACCTTCCGCCGCCAACTATACCTTCAGGAACGCGGCTTCGCGCGCCGTCTTCAGCAGTCTCTGCGCATTACTGGCGGGGTCGCCGTGGCCGAAGACTGCGCTGCCTGCAACCAGGATCTCAGCCCCAGCGCGGACCACCTCGCCGACGGTGTCCAGATCGATGCCTCCATCCACTTCGATGCGAAACGTCAAACCTAGTCGAGTTCGCCACTCGGCCAGTCGGCGAATTTTATCCGCCGCAGCCGGAATGAACTTTTGTCCCCCAAAACCGGGATTCACCGACATAACCAGCACGTGATCAACCAGATCCAGCACTTCCGACAAGGTCTCAATCGGCGTCGCCGGATTCACCACTACTCCCGGCAACACCCCATGGCTGCGGATCAGAGTCAGGGTGCGATGGAGGTGCCGACAGGCCTCCTGGTGAACCGAAATCCAGTCTGCACCCGCCTGGGCAAACTCCGGGATAAATTCATCCGCACGCTCAATCATGAGGTGGCAATCGAGAGGTACCTCGGTTGCCTTTCGCAACGAGCGCACCACCGCTGGTCCGAGCGTCAGGTTGGGCACAAAATGCCCATCCATGATGTCAACGTGGACCAGGGTCCCTCCTCCCCGGATGGCGCACTCGATCTGCTCGGAGAGATGGGCAAAGTCTGCTGACAGAATCGACGGGGCTAGCTCAATCAACCTGGGCTCCCTGCTGGACGTCGCTCAAAAAATTCTAACATGCCTGGGCGGCGCTCGCTTTTTCTCTACTTTCCTGCCGCATGGCTTGGCCGGCAGA
This sequence comes from Terriglobales bacterium, assembly GCA_035622175.1. Taxonomy (GTDB): domain Bacteria; phylum Acidobacteriota; class Terriglobia; order Terriglobales; family Acidobacteriaceae; genus JAFAGX01. Next base: position 10,166 of record DASPVV010000168.1, read on the forward strand.
AGGTACAATCATGCCTTGGTCTCCCGGGATATCGATCCGGCTTGAGGCCGCAGGTACGATCATGCGAATTCGAAAGGCCATTTTCCCGGCCGCGGGTTTGGGCACGCGCTTCTTGCCGGCCACCAAGGCGCAGCCTAAAGAGATGTTGCCCCTGGTCGACAAGCCCATCATTCAATACGGCGTCGAGGAGGCCTTAGCCTCCGGTTGCGACCAGATCATCATCATCACCGGCCGTGGAAAGCAGGCGATTGAGGATCATTTCGACGTCAGTTATGAACTGGAGAGGATGCTCGAGGACCGCAAGAAAACGGATTTGCTCGCCATTGTGCGTCACATCTCCGATCTGATTCACGTGGCCTACGTGCGGCAGAAGGAGGCTCTGGGCCTGGGCCACGCCGTGCTGACCGCCCGGGAGTTGGTGGGGGATGAGCCCTTTGCGGTGTTGCTGGCCGATGACGTGATCGATGCTGACCCTCCTTGCCTCAAGCAGATGATCCGCGTTTTTGAAGAAACCCAGCGCTCGGTTCTGGCTACCCAGATCGTGGAAGGCCAGGCAATCTCGGCGTACGGCGTCCTCGATGTGAAGCCGGCGGACGGAAGATTTGAGGGCCGTCTGTACGAGATCGTTAATATGGTGGAGAAGCCGCGCCCGGAAGAAGCCCCTTCCAGCCTAGCGATTATTGGACGCTACATCCTAACGCCGGCGGTTTTTGACACCTTGTCCCAGATTCAGGCCGGAGCCGGCGGCGAACTCCAACTCACGGACGGCATGAAGTTGCTGCTCAAGCAGGAGAAGATGTACGCGTACGTTTACCAAGGCAAGCGTCACGATACCGGCGACAAGCTGGGTTTCCTAAAAGCCACGGTGGAATTCGCCTTGAAGCGAGAAGACCTGGGAGAACCGTTCCGGAAATACTTAAGGAGTTTGAACTTCTAGCCTCGGTCTGCCTTTCATTCTTCCCCCAGGGTCATCTTCAGTTTCTTCGACTTCTCTTCGACGCTCGCGGCCAGGTTCTGTTTGTGGGCCTCAAGCCTCCGGGCCAGAGCTCGCCTTTCGAGGGCGATGATTTGCGCGGCTAGGATACCGGCGTTCGTGGCGCCGGGCTTTCCGATGGCGACGGTAGCAACCGGAATGCCGGCCGGCATCTGGACGGTAGCCAGCAAGGAGTCGAGTCCGTTGAGCGCCGTCGAAGGGATCGGAATACCGATGACCGGCAGGCTGGTGTGGGCGGCGATAACCCCGGCAAGATGGGCAGCCCCGCCCGCTCCCGCGATAATCACACGAATGCCTCGGCGCGCCGCATGCCGGGCAAAGTCAGCGGTCCGCTGGGGAGAACGGTGGGCGGAGGTGACGTCGATCTCGTAGGCGATTCCAAAACCCTCGAGGGCTGTGGCCGCCTCGCGCATGATCTCAAGATCGGAGTCACTGCCCATCACAATCGAAACCAGTGGCTTACTCACGGGGTCCTTTCCGGTTGGCAACGCTCTCCACGCGCCAACCCTACGATCGCTTGCCAGCTTTTGCCGCGATGTCTTTCCGGTAATGCGCTCCCTCGAAACTGATCTTCAAGACCGCTTCATAGGCGCGAGCGACGGCGGCTTTCAGTTCCCGCGCTCGGGCGGTGATGCCGAGCACCCTGCCGCCGGCCGTGAAGTAAGTGTGATCACGGGTTGAGGTGCCGGCGTGAAAGACCTTGACCCCTTCCATGGGGTCGACGTCTTCGAGGCCGCTGATCTTTTTTCCGGCTTCGAAGCCGCCAGGATAGCCTCCGGAGGCCATCACCACACAAGCGGTCGCATCCGTCGACCAACGAAAATCTCCTTCGCTGACGCGACCTTCGATGGCCGCCTCCAAGGCCTCGAGGAGATCGCTTTCCAGGCGCATCAAGATCGCCTGCGCCTCCGGATCCCCAAAGCGGCAATTGAATTCGAGCACCATCGGCCCCCGCGCCGTGAGCATCAGGCCGCAATAGAGAATGCCTTTGTATTCCACCCCCTCGGCTCGCATGCCCCTGATCACTGGGCGGGCGATGTGTTGCACGATCCAGTTTTGCATCTGGTGGTCGAGCAGGGCCTGACAGGAGTAGGCGCCCATGCCACCCGTGTTCGGGCCGGTGTCGCCGTCGCCAATCCGTTTGTGATCCTGCGCTGCGACCAGCGGGGCCACCCGGTCGCCGTCGCTGAGCACCAGGAAAGAGAGTTCGTCGCCTTGCAGATATTCTTCGATGACCACACAGAGGCCGGCTTCGCCTAACATCTTGCCGCTCAGCATCTCACTGGCGACCGTGGTGGCTTCATCCTTCGTCTTGCAGATCACCACACCCTTGCCCGCGGCTAGGCCATCGGCCTTGAGCACAATCGGCATATGAAAGCGGGCCAGGGCGTCGCGAACATCCTCCCGCGACTTGCAGATCGCATAATGTGCGCTGGGAATATGGTGGCGCTGCATAAATAACTTGGCGAAGCTCTTGCTCGATTCCAGCTGCGCCGCCGCCGCAGTCGGACCGAACGCTTTCCAGCCATGGCTGGCAAAGCGTTCGACCAGCCCCAACGTCAGAGGTAGTTCTGGGCCAACCACAGTGAGGTCCGGCTCGATCCGGCGGGCTACATTGACCAGGGAATCGAGGCTTTTGAGGTCGGCCGGAAGGCATTCGGCTTCCGCGGCAATGCCCCCATTGCCTGGAGCACAGTAAATCTTGGAAACACGCGGCGACTGGCGTAGTTTCCACACCAGGGCGTGCTCACGTCCGCCGCTTCCAAGGACAAGAACCTTCATAGTTGGAAACAAACAAGGTTAGGGTCAACGGAGCCTGATGTCAAACCTCGGCGGCAAAGCGGTCTTTGCGATCAACGCCATCGGCCCGAACCGCGAGGGAGCAGAGGGTCTCGATCGGGGGCCGGGATCCGTTTTCCCATCGAAGCCCCGCAGACCACCGGCCGCTCGCAGCGGCGATGGCCAAGGGAAGGAGAGAATCCGTTGCTCGGGATGGCTCCGTCGGTTAAGCGTGGTTAACGCCATCATATAATCGAGACGGATGATTACGGTTTCCAAAGAAGATTATTTGAAGGCCATTCTGGAGGCGGAAAGCGAAGGCGAGATTGTGATCTCCGCCACTCTGGCCCACTGGCTTTCGGTATCGGCGCCGGCGGTCACGATGGCCTTGCGCCGCTTGAAAAGGGACGGGCTGGTCCGCGTCGCCGCCGACGGCCAGGTGGGACTGACGCCCGCAGGACGCAAAATCGCGCGCAGGCTGGCTCTGCGTCATCATCTCATCGAGCGCATGTTGGCCGAGATCTTTGGCATGGAATGGTACAAGGTACACGATGAAGCCGAGCGTTTGGAGCATGCGGTGTCGCCGGATTTCGAATCCAAGCTGCTCGCTCGCTTGGGGAAGCAAGGCGCCTGCCCGCACGGAAGTCTCAGCGAGCGCGAGAGTCCGGCGAGCCGCCGCCGTCGGGGCTTGCTGCTGCTCGCAGAAGCCGAGGCGGGCGAAGCGTATGTCGTGAACGGGGTTTACGAACGGGACCGTCGGCTGCTGGAATTTCTTGAAGGGCGCGGAATTCGTCCGGGAGCCCGTCTCCAGGTCTCCGGAAGGAATTATGATCAAACGTTGACCTTGGTTACCGATGCGGGACGGGTCACGCTCGGGCGCTCGGCCGCCGAGAGAGTCTGGGTGGCGCGAGAATCGCAGCCCCGCCAACGGGGTTCTTCGAAGGGGTCGATGGAGTGAAAACCCGCAAGCTTTGGTCAAGGCCTGGAGGACGCGAGAGTTTCGGCACAGCAGAGGGCGAAGCTTCGCGCGCGAGCAGGAAGCACCTTCTCTCGCTGGCAAAGAACCGCTTAGAATATGTCCAGTTGTCGACGGCATAGGCTCGACCGCCCGCAGCGCGATCGGCATCTATTTTTGAAGGAAGGCGTTGCCCGATGAACAGCTTCAACGCTCGCTCTACACTCCGCGTGGGCGGCCGGGAATATCAAATCTACCGAATCGATGCCTTGGATCGGCAGGGAACTTCGACCTGCCATCTTCCCTTCGCATTGCGCATTCTCCTCGAGAACCTTTTGCGCATGGAAGACGGTCGTAATGTCACCGCAAAGGACATTGTGGCGTTGGCGGGCTGGAGCCGCCAATCAAGCGCGGACCGAGAAATTGCCTTCACCCCCAGCCGGGTTCTCATGCAGGATTTCACCGGAGTTCCGGCGGTCGTGGACCTGGCAGCGATGCGGGATGCCATGAGGCGGCTCTCCGGCGATCCCGCGCGGATCAATCCCTGGCAGCCGGCGGAGTTGGTGATTGATCATTCCGTGCAGGTCGATCAATTCGGTACTCCCAACGCTTGGCAGATCAACGCCGAGCTGGAGTTTGCACGCAACCGGGAGCGCTACGCATTCTTGCGATGGGGACAAACTGCCTTTCGCAATCTGGCCATTGTTCCGCCGGATACCGGGATCGTGCACCAGGTCAATCTGGAGTACCTGGCGAGGGTCATCTTCGTTGAGAAGAGGGTGGGCGCAAGCGTCGCCTACCCCGATACCCTGGTAGGAACTGATTCGCATACCACCATGATTAATGGCTTGGGCGTGCTGGGTTGGGGCGTGGGCGGCATCGAAGCTGAAGCGGCGATGCTCGGGCAACCCGTCTCCATGCTGATTCCCCAGGTCGTCGGCGTGAAGCTCACCGGCAGACTGCGCGAGGGCGCGACCGCAACCGACTTGGTGCTCACCATCACCGAAATGCTGCGCCAGCATGGGGTGGTCGGCAAATTGGTGGAATATTTCGGGTCGGGTCTTGAGGAGCTCCCCTTGGCGGATCGAGCCACGATCGCCAACATGGCACCGGAATACGGCGCCACCTGCGGTATTTTTCCCGTCGACAAGGAGACCCTCGCCTACCTGCGACTGACCGGGAGATCGGAGGAACAAATTGCCTTGGTTGAGGCCTATTGTCGCGAGCAGGGACTGTTTCACCACGGGAAGACCCCGGCCGCCGAATATTCCGAGCTGCTTTCCCTTGATCTCGGCACCGTCGAGCCGAGCCTTGCCGGCCCCAAGCGTCCCCAGGATCGGGTGCCCCTATCGAAGGCCAAGGAGTCGTTCGAACAGGCCTTGCCGTCCCTGATCAAGAC
>DASPVV010000169.1:0-12992 GCA_035622175.1 Terriglobales bacterium
GCGCAGCCGGCGGCTGCGATTTTCGCGCCGGAGCCGAGCACAAGCCGCGCGATGTTGCCGCGCTGTGCACCAAGTGCCATGCGTACGGCGATCTCTTGGGTGCGCTGTGAGGCGCTGAAGGCAATGACCGCGTAAATGCCCAGGGCCGCTAGCAGCAATGCGGCCAGCGCGAAGGCTGTAATAAGACCGGTATTGAAGCGGCGAGGCGCTTCCACGGCGGAGATGGCGTCAGCCATCGGCCGCACGGGATTGAGGGCGAGGCGCGGATCGATTCCGGCGACGACCGAGCGCAAAGTGCGGATCATCTGCTCGGGTGGCAGCATGGAGCGGAGGGCGACCCAGCCGGTGGACACATCCATGCCAGTGACGCCGGTGCCCTCGATGATGGCAGGCTGCTCCATCGGGAAATACCATTGCTCACCGGCGGGCTGATCGGGGGCATCGATGCGGATGTCGGGCACAACTCCGATCACAGTAGCCCAAGGCAGGGTGCGTTTGGGATTGCCAATGTGCAAACGCTTGCCGATGGGGCTCTGACCGGGCCACTCCTCTTTGGCCATGGATTCGCCGACGATGCAGACGAGGGGCGCGTCGGATCGGTCGCGCACAGTGAAATGGCGGCCGGCGATGAGGGAAATACCGAGAGCGCGGAAATAGTCGCCATAGGTCTCGATAAAGGGAGCAAACCTGAGCTTCCATCCGGCGATGGAGGCGCCTTCGATGGTGAAGCCGGCTTGCCCCCCGCCGCCGGTGTCAGGCAGCGTGTTGGCTAGACCGACGGCGACCGTCGCGGGCTGGGAAGCGAGACGGCCGATGACCTCGCGATTGAAGGTGGCGATCGATGATTCGGTCGCGTATTGCTGCGCGGGCAACTTGTATCCGGCGATGAGGACATGGTCGGGACGAAAGCCGGGATCGACGGCGAGCATCTGCTGATAGCTGCGCAGGAAGGCAAGCGAAACGGTGAGCAGGACGGTGGCGATGGCGATCTCTGCAACGACGAGAGATGAGCGGAGCCAGGTCTGGTGCAGGCTGCCGGTGCCCGAGCGGGCGTCTTCCTTAAGGTCCTCAAGCAGGTTGGTGCGGACAGCAGCCCAGGCCGGAGCAAGGCTGCAGAGAACTCCCGTGAGTACCGCGATGAGGAGAGCGAAACCCGCAACGCCGGCATTGATGGAGATGGCGTCGATGCGTGGCATGGACTCGGGAAGGAGTGGCACGGTGGCGCGCAACGCAAGTGCCGCCAGAGCCAGACCGAGGAGGCCCCCAGCAAGACTCAGTACGAGACCTTCGCTGACGCACTCGCGGAGAATAGTGCGCGCGTGGGCTCCGAGTGCGAGACGAACGGCATGCTCACGGCGGCGGCGGATCGCGCGGACCAGCAGCAAGGTCGCTACATTGGCGCAGGCGATAAGCAGCACAATGCAGACGGCGAGAAAAAGTGTGCGGAGTAGAGGGCGCACACCGGCGACGATGGATTCGCGCAGAGGGAGAACATCCCCGCGGATGTGGATCGTGGCCAGGTCCGGGGGGAAATCGCGCATGACCTGCTGCGCGACCCGATTTGCATCATGCGCGGCCAGCTGCACGGTGACACCGTCCTTCAGGCGCGCCACAAGGTGGGTATCCCATGCGCCGGCGGATGGGGAAAGCTCATCGGCGGTGAAACTCATGGGCACCCACAGCTGCGCCTGGCCAACCCGGCCGGGAAGTAGCGGGAATTCGAAGCTGCGCGGCATCACGCCAACGATAGTGTAGTTCCTGCGGTCGAGAGTGATCGTGGCGCCTGCGATGTGCGGATCGCGGTGAAAGCGATTGAGCCACAGCGCGTAGCTGATCACAGCAACCGGTGCGTGCGCGTCGTCCTCCTGCTGAGTGAAGACGCGGCCGACCGTGGGAGCGATGTCGAGCGCGGGGAAGACACCAGCGGTGAGGCGCGCGCCGTTCACCGACTCAGAGAGCGGGCCACCGGAGAGCTCCCACGATGTGGTGACGTAGGCACCCATCGAGGAGAAGGCCCGAGCGGCATGTTCGTAGGTGGCGACCTCGTAGGCGGTAACGCCTAGCTGCGGGCCATCACCGAGGCGGTCGCCCAAAAGGACGAGGCGCTGGGGATCGCGAAACGGCAGTGGGCGCAGGAGGACGCCTTCAACGAGCGAGAAGATGGCGGTGGTGGCACCGATGCCCAGCGCGAGGGTAAGAACGATGGTCAGGGAAAACCCGGGCGCTTTCCGGAGCTGGCGGAGTGCGAGGCGAAGGTCGCGCATAGGCACGTATCCATGCTCAGCCAGAGAAGGCAAATGGATCTCCGGTTCTCCTCGAGACGTGAAGCATCAACCGAATGGCAAATGTTCGCAGCTGCAGATCCTAAATGTCAAATGGTGCGAACACTGCGCTCATTGAAATGGGTTACGGTGGTCGCGTCACGATAGATCCCCTGAAACGGCGCAGTGTGGGGAAAGCATAGTCAATCCTTGCCGACAAAAGTGGAGTAATCCGCAAAGGACGTGGATGAACTTCCGAGTCCGACGCCTGCACAAATTGGGCGAAGAGACAGCGCAAGCTAGCGCAACGCGATTTTCACCAAGTATAGGGCTTGTACCGGTGCTACACTGGCGGCAAGGCTTTAGCAGCCTCGGGGGAAACACGATGAACAAGCGAATAATCCAATCTGCTGGGATGGCCTGCGGTCTTTTCTGTATGTTGTTAGGGTTTACCAGTGCTCAAGTAGCAAGCCAAAAGAGCACCGTCAATCGTTCAGACATGATGCTGTTTCAGCAGGCCCAAAAGGCTATGAAGCAATCGAACTACGCTGCAGCGCGGAGCCTGCTAGAGACTCTCATCAACACATATCCAGATTCTGATTCTGTACCCCGTGCAAAGCTTTCCATTGCCGATTCTTGGTACTGCCAACATGCGTTCAAGCAGGCGAAATTGGAGTATCAAGACATCATCACGTTTTTTCCGAGTCGACCAGAGGTCGCGGAAGCCCAACGTCGAATCAACTCTATTCAGAAAGATTCTGAATAAATTTCTGAATAAATACTGTTGAGGCGATGGCACATCTCGCGCTATCTGTTCGCCTGCTCTCAACCGCCAAACTTGGTTACATCCAGTCGGACAGGTACACGGGCCCATCCGCGAAGTAGGTATTAGTGCCAGTGCAACCTGTTCCCACAGCAACCCAGCAACGCAGCGAAGATAAGTCCTTGGCAACGGCGTAGTGTGGACGAAAGCATCGGTAAATCGTCGCCGACAAGGGTGGAGTAATCGGCAAAGGCCATGAATGAATTTCCGGGCCCGACGCCTGCACACATTGATGGGCGAAAGAAACAGGACAAGCTTGCGATAAGGCGATTTTATCGTCAACTGTCGCTACGTGACCCCTGCTAGTCAACTCCCCAGTGAGAAAAAGCGGCGTGTAGCACGGCCATGCAGTTTTCGGCTAACATTCTGGCGCCGAATCTAAGAAAAACTCTCTTTTGGGAGTTGGGAGCCGCTCGATGAACGTCAGCACTGCTCGGTTTCTCTCAAAAGCCATGACAACACTCGTACCGGAAGGTGTCATGCTTTTGTATGGCCAGGCGAGGTCCTCCCTGCCGCACACGGTAACGGAGGTGTTCGCAAAAGCAAATGCTCATACGGAAGCTATCGTTGTTTCAATGGCTGAAGCCATGCCGGAACACAAGTACTCGTTCGTGCCGACCAATGGAGAATTCAAAGGTGTTCGCACGTTTGCGCAATTGGTGAAGCATGTGGCGGCGGACAACTATGTGGATGCGGCCGCACTCCTGAGGAAAACACCGCCCATCGATGTCGGCGAACACGAAAACGGCCCGGATTCAATCAGGACCAAAGCCGAGATTCTGAGATTTGTTCGGGACTCTTTCGAGTACATGCAGAAGGCAATCCGCACAGTCAATCAAGAAAATCTTATGGAACGTTTGGAATTCCCCGGCGCGCCTGGCGGAATACCTCGCCTTATGATCGTCAATGCGGCGATGGCACATCCTTGGGACATCTACGGTCAGATGATCGAGTACCTTCGCATGAACGGCATTGATCCCCAGGCAAAGCACTGAATAGAAGAATGTTTCATTGACGTAATCGCATTATAAGAGGGCGCCCCTTTGGAGTAGGTTGTGATTGTGCAAACTTGCGCCTTCCGTTCGCCTTGTTCGAGGTCAATGAGTCAAATCGGGATGTTACAACTATCCGCTCAAATGGGTCGGGGTATGACTCTATTGAAAGGAATACCCGCTAAGAGGGACCTGGAAGAGCTTAGGGTCGTCGGGCAGAGACGAAGAGATTTGGTCGATCCAATAGTACGTCGTGACTTTTCGTGGTGGCAACTCCAACAAGTTCAAGACCGCGAAATCGATGTCAAACTCCGAGTTGTGCCACAGTTCCACGCCCGCACCTGAACCATCTGGTTTGTAGCACGTCACACGGGTGCGGCCCATGCTGATCACGCCAATTGAGTACGTTCCGACAAACGTCCGCACGAATCTCTTTTCGCCGCACCGGACCGATTCATGATATTCGTGAATCTGACATTCCCCCTCTGCCACCCAACAGACACTCGAGCTCTCGGCGGCAGTCTCGGGAAACAACAAAGTGGTCGAAGAAGGGTGTTCGGCGTTAACCCAACATTTGCGCTCTGCGACCGAACACTGGGTCGAGTTCTCCGCCGCCGCGTCAAACAACCAGATGGTCGTCACGGGAGGCACTTTCCCCGGGTACGCTTCCCTCGGCGCGCGGGCACGCACCCACACCCGGCCCTCCGTGTCACGTACCCAGTCTTCTTCCCAATGCTTCGTGACCTCTTTCCCATCCATCGGTTCGATGTGCTCGACAGCTATCTTGATGGAAACGGGTTTTCCTGAAATGCCCGGCAGAGTGATGCGGGAAATGCGAAATTCATGGCTGTCGGTGGGGGTGTGTTGCACTTCCTGAGCCGCAAGTGCGCTCGCGATCAGGGCTGATCCCAGCAGGATTGAGGCATGTTGACGCAGTGTCATTATGACACCCCCTTGCACACCCGTATGACGAAAATACAATCGGCTCTGCCCGGGCACAAGAGAAAAATCAGGTGGCTGGCAGTACTCTTGGAGTTGGTTGTCGCTATCGCATTATAAAAGGGCGCCCCTTTGGAGTAGGTTATGAGCAGCCTAAGCACCATCGACCTACAAGAAGGAGGCACCCTTATGAACTGTGAAAAGTATATCGGCCTCGACGTTCATCAAGCAACGATCTCGGTCGCGGTGATGGATCCGAGGGGCAAGTTAATCATGGAATCCATTCTGGAAACAAAAGCCTCGACCATTCTGGAGTTCTTGGGCGGGCTGCGTGGAACTTTATCGGTCACCTTCGAAGAAGGAACCTGGGCGGCCTGGTTGTACGACTTACTCAAACCGCATGTAGCCAATGTGGTGGCGTGCAATCCACGCAAGAACGCGGCCCTCAACCAAGGCAACCGGAGTGACAAGATCGATGCCCGCGAACTGGCGAACCGATTACGGCTCAATGATCTCAAGCCGGTCTACCACGGCCAGAACGGCGGGCGCATGCTGCGCGAATTAGCGCGCAGTTATCTGACCATCGTCAAAGATCTTTCCCGGGTCATGAATCGGCTGAAAGCGCTGTACCGCAGCTGGGCGATTCCGTGTGCTGGACGGGACGTTTACTACACCCGCCATCGCAGCCAGTGGCTAGAAAAAATCCGTGAAGCCGGATCTCGCCGCCGAGCTGAGCACCTCTATCAGCAACTGGACATGCTGCAACACGTGCGCCAGCAAGCGCGCCGCGAGCTTCTGGCCGAGAGTCGCAAACATAGCATCACCGCCAAGCTGCGACAGATTCCCTCGCTGGGCCCGATTCGTTCCGCTTTGGCGGTGGCGCTGATCCAGACCCCGCATCGTTTCCGCAGTAAGCGCCAGCTTAGAATAGTTGGGACTGCGGGATCACCATGCTGTGCACAATGTTAGGCCTGCGCGCCGGAGTCCATGACTGCTAAAGCCTACCCCGACCCTAAGCCTTTTCGCGAGAAGGCGAGGCTCGTCATATTGGACCTTGACTGCTTTCTCTACCCTTACAACAAGACATACCGAAAAGCTGTCCTGCGGGCTTGGTGGGAAGTACAAAGGGAGTACGGCCTTCCCATATTACGGAGGAAAACAGCGCAAACATTGATTGAAGAGGCTAAGGAAGAAGCGAATAAGAATCCAGATGACGCATTATGCCGATATATCAGCAAGCTGGCGGGAAGCCTAGAAAGCAAGGGCCTCCCCGCCGCCTCCGCGATCGGCATGCTGGAAGTCTATTATCGCAACCGGAAGGCAGCGCGCTCGGTCGAGGGACAAGACATTCGGCCCGATCAGGCCCTTGACCCGGCTTACAAAGACATGATCGCCATGGCTTTTAATCTTAGGCTGCTTCAGAACCGGAAGAGCGGAAAAAAAGCTGGACTCAGGCGCGACGAACTGCAGGGAAGAATCCTGGACGGGGGCAGGGGGGCTACCCGGCTGTGGCATAGGCACATGGGCACCGCGTTCATTCACGCCGACGCTGGACTGGGAAGCAAGATACAACGGCTGACGAACGCTGGGGTTGAGGTGGCAGTCCTCACGCATTCCTTCAAGCAGGGAGAGGGAGAGGCGATGGAAAAGCTGAAAAAGCTTGGCCTCGGAGGGTTGATTTCCGAGCATAATGTTTTTGGGCTAGAAGAGATTGCTCCCTATAAAAAGGGCCCGACCCCGGAAGTCTTTGAGAAAGTGCTTGCGGCCATTAACAACCTGCGCGACCCGGCAGACCCGATCAAGCCGATCGAGACGATCATGGCGGAAGATACGATCGGCAACCTGCGGGGAGCTAAGAAAGCGGGCATGCAAACCGTGTGGGTGCCGCGCAGGGCCAAAGACATGAAGCTGCAGAAAAAGCTCGCTTTCGTCGACCATATCTACGCCACGCCGCATGAGTTTCTGGACGCGCTCGATGCTGCGATCCGTGCTTCCGCAGAAGCCCTTGTACGGGCGGCGGTACCCAGGGGCCGGGAGTAACGCTTTCGGAATGTTCTCTACCCAGAGAACCGCGCTGATCTATTCTGCGTCTCGCCATCGCACGCCCGTCGCGCTGTTGCGAGCCCGCCAGGCCACCAGTTCCAATCTCCTGCAATACGAAGGAGCGCAGGACCGATCACAATACGAACGAGCGTGGCGTCAATCAACACGGCGACCGCCAATGTAAATCCGATCATCTTAACCACGAGGAAACTTCCGAAGGTAAATGCCGCAAACACCACGATCATGATCGCCGCAGCGCTCGTAATCAGGCCTGCGGTTCTAGCCAAACCCTCCGGGATCGCATCCATTTCACTTAGTCCGCTCCTTCTGGCTTCGAGAACGCGTGCAACCAGAAATACCTCGTAATCCATGCTTAATCCGAAAACGATTGCAAAGGCGACGATCGGAACAAGAGGAAACACGCTACCGGTTCCCCCAGGAACTCCCAGGAAGCTGCTTCCGTGCCCGTTTTGGAAAACGAAAACCAATGCTCCGAAGGATGCCGCGACCGAGAACAAGTTGAGCATGATGGCCTTCAGGGCGACGAAGATAGATCGGAATCCACAGAGAAGCGCAAGGAGAGTTCCCCCCACTATAAGGGCTGTCACCGACGGAAAGCGCTCTCTAATAATCGTTTCATAATCGGCGTTGAGTGCCGGGATGCCCCCAACGAGAAGCGTTGCGCCAGGAACTCCGGTGAGAACTAGCGCGCCGGTCTTGCGAAGCTCTCGCACCCAGTTGACCTGGTCGCGCAGGGAGACCGAACTTGCGGGTAACACCTCAAGCAGCGCCGCTCGTCCGTCACTACTCAGAAACGTTCGGCGCGTCTCCCGCGAGAGGTCACGCAGGGAAGACCGGTTGCCCTCCGCAATCGTAATGATAGAAATCACGCGGCCACAGCGAGAGTCGCTCGCGAGGCGCTTGGTGACACGATCAAGCGCATTCCACCCCGCGTCGCTTTGCGCGATGGAGTCCGTTGGAAGCTCGACAATGATGCGCAACGATTCAACAACGCCTTCCCGATCCATCTGTCTCAGGGTGTGGAGGGCACGGACCGATTCCGCCGCCTGCGGAAGCCAATCTCCCCGTGGGACACTGGTATCCAGGTGTCTGATCTGCCAGGCGAGCAGAAGCAAAGGAGTGCTGGCCACAAAGAGGGCAAGCCAGGGATACGCGACAACGACCTTTCCCCATTGTCGCCAGCGCTTTCCCGTAGTTGTAGCCCGACGTGCATCCAACTTCGGAGTAAAGGGCAATCGGCCAAGATTAATCCGCGGACCGAGCAATGCCAGCAATGTGGGAACGAGAGTATTTGTAAGCAATACACTCATCCCCGCCACCAAGAATCCGGCGATACCGATGGAACGGATTTCGCTGATCGGAACTGTCAAGAGGGCCAGAAATCCGATGGCTACCGTTGCGGCTGAAATCAAGAGCGTGCGACCGGCCTGACGTGCCGCAATAACCGCGGCCGCCGGTCCTTCATTTCCGGCGGAAATCGCTTCCCGGAAGCGGCTGACCATGAGGAGCGCGTAGTCGATGCCCAAGCCCAGGCCAAGCATGGTGGCCAAATTCTGAACCAGAATGGACAAGTGCCAGCGCTGGGCCAGGAATCCCGTAATGGCCAGAGTGGTCGCGATGGCAAGCTGGCCGACCGCCAATGGAATGAGGGCGGCCATCAGGCTTCCAAAAGCCACCAGCAGAAGTGCGAGGGTCGCGGGGATCACCAGACTTTCGCCGCGTTGCACGTCGTCGGCGCTCGCTTTCCGAATGTCGAAATTCAGTGGAATCTCACCTGTGAGTTCGAGCTTGACCACTGGATAACGGCCCCGCAGTTGACTTTCAAGCGAGCTTGCCAGCTGGTGAAGCTTCGGAACAAGCGACTCCACGGGCCCGTCGGTCGACATGAGTCCTACGAGAACAAACGTTTCCCCTTCCCGGCCCAGAAAGATGGGATCGCGCGAGTCGAGATAGGACACCACTCCGGAAACGCCGGGTTGGTCTCTCAGTCCCGTCACGATGGTGTCTAACGCTCGCCCACCTACCTCCGAACCCGCCGGCGGGAGCCCCTGGACCACCAGGACCACGCGGTCCACGAACGGCGACCGAAAGCGATTGGCCAGCTCCTGCCGGACCGTTTCAGCTTGGCTCCCTTCGACGCGGGTTGCGGTCTCCAGGTGGCGCTCGGCGTGAAAAGAGAATGGAAGAAGTGCAATGACCGCTGCGAGGACGATCCCCGGCACCAAAAAATGGCGCACATGCATGGCACTCATAATGTCATACAAGATCGTCGTCACGGAAACTCTGCGATGGCACCGAAGAACTGCAGAGGCAAAAAGAGGTGCTTCGTCCGGAGCTCGTTCGCACTTCGCGCTTCGTGTCGTCGAGTATACACTTGCGCAGGGCTCACCTAGGTAGTTATGGGAATCTGCTAAACTTTTCCCATCGGCTTGGGAGGATCAATTCGCACTTTATTGTTGTTCGGACTGCTTGCCGCCCTCCAGCTCGGTGGGCCGGACCCTCGCCTTGGCGTCTGGACTCTCATCTCAGCGCAGTCTAGCCTCGATCCTCCGAATCGGCTCTCCATTACACATCGGGATGACAGAGTGCATGTAGTTATGTCAGGCGAAACCCATTTCGATTTTACTGCGACTCGGAACGGACACGATTCGCCCGCACCCGGCAATCTCGGGTTCAATCAAATTGTTCTGCACAGGATCGACAAGAGGCAGGCGGAGGTCAAGGAGAAAAAGAACGGAACTGTTGTGGCGACGGTTCGCGAACAACTTTCGAAGGATGGAAACGAGCTACTGATCACCACTATGGCCGGGGGCCACGCCGATCAGATCACCGTGTGGACGCGAAGCGGAGGTGCGAAGGTCGCCAGTGACCTCTTCCTAGGCGAGTGGACGCAAGATCTCAGCAAGACCCGTTTGCGGCAAGGTTTGGTGCTCAAGATCGAGGCGGACGGAAGCGGCGGAGTCCGTTTTCTGGGTGACTTCGGCTATACCGCCCGTTTTGACGGAAAGCAATACGATCTAACAAACTCGCCGAATGATACCGTGACACTTGAACTGGTCGATCCTCACACGGTGGACGCGATTTACCGGCGGGACGAGCAAGTCACTCAAAAGGATACGTGGGTGGTTTCCACGGATGGGCAGCAGATGACGCTATCCACCGCAGGCACGTTGGAATCGGGCCAGCGGGTAACGGAGAAGCTCCTCTTTAAGAAGTAGCTCCCTGTTGTAGACAAGCCATTTCGCTCTTGCCCCCGCGATCATCTCACGGCTACTTCGAGGCGATCTTCGGAATCTCCTCGATACACTCAGGATCGCCAGCATCGGCCATGCATTGGAGGCAATCCGGACCGCAATCGATACCTCTCCGATGGGTCTCGAGGTTCAGTTCGTGCTCGCAGATCGGTGACACCGGGTTGAGCTCACGAGCCGCGACCGAAATGATCCCCTTGCGATACATAAATTTCAGAATGCCGTTGACCGTATCCTCCAGAGACGGGTCCGGTTTGCCCCACATCGAGGCATTGCGGGCCATCTGATAGGAAGAGCTGTCATACCGTTTGAACTCCATTGAGGAGATGTTGTCGACAGAGCCCACCAGAAAATCCAGCAGGGGAAAAAGAAGATCTTCCTTCCGGCATCGCTGGATCAGCTCGGGAACGAAATCGGGAAGGCTGAACCTTTCGAATTGCCGCCCCGTCGCTTGGGTAATAAGCCCGGTAATATCCATCATGTTCGAATAATCGTCCCGAGTGACATGGTACGTCTTATTCGCTGTATCGGGAGTGGTGGAGATCGCAACGATATTGTTCGCCACTATGTCGGCCGGAACAAAGCTGACCTGGTTGAGAGTATCGACGCCAATGCCGTGATTTACCATAAAGGCAAGTAAGCGAACCGCGATATCGAAGTTGTTACCTCCGCCCGTGACGGAAGGACTCACGAGAGCCGGCCGGAAGATCCGTGCGGAAAGTCCCCGGTTGCGCGCGTCGACAACCACCTGTTCCGCTACCCATTTCGATTGACTATACCCAAAATCGAGAAGCTCCATATTCTCGTTCAGGTCGGTCTCATACAACACTGACTTGACCGCCCAGCCAAACACGAAGGTAGTTGAGACATAATTGAACTCTTTGGGCCTTCCCTCGAACCCCAATCTTAGGACCTCATTGGTTCCCAGCACGTTCGCATCACGCATCCGGTCGTAGTTGAAAAGGTAGTTCACGATTGCACCGTTATGGAACACCGCGTCGATTTCACTCGCGAGGAAATCCCACACGGCCTGCATCAGGCCAAGCTTTGGCTGCCCTAGATCGCCGAAGACGGGGATCACGCGGGCCTCGAACATCTCCATCAGGCCGGCTTCGCAGGGTCCCATTGAGCCCATCGCAGCTCTCAGTCTCTGCCTGCCCTGCTTTTCGTCAGAAGACCTGACGAGCACATAGATCTTCGCCCGTGTCTGTTCCAGCAAGCTCTTGATGAGGAATGGCCCTATGAAGCCTGTCCCGCCCGTGAGCAGCACATGATTCAGCATCGGTATCTCCGGCATTGGCGAAGGTACCGGAGGCTCGAAGATGAGCTTCCGGTCGTTGCTCATCATCTGTTTCTCAGCGGCGCACTGCTCTTCACGGAAAGCCGCAAGGGAATGGCGCAGATGAACCAGTGCCTCTTCGGGAGCGCGCTCCAGTTGTTCGGCTAGTCCAAACAGTTCGGCTACAGCGACACGCTGAATGACACTACTATCTACCTGCCTTGCCAGCAACTCGGCGCCTTTATCTTTCAGGAGTTCCTTGAGCTCATGCATGAATACAACGAGATCCAGGGAATCCAGGCCGGCTTCGACGAGGTTGTACGATTCCAGACCTGTCAGGTTGTACCTGGCTTTCAATTCGGCGAAAGAGGAATGTACGTCGGACTGGGATTTTCCGGCGTCCTTCTCCCGCGAAAAGTCGGAGAGAACGGTGAACTGACGTTGCAGCCACATCTGCTTGGTCTTATGGCGCATGATCTTTCCCGAACTCGTTCTCGGGATCGCACGAGGCGCGATGAGGGTAATCGTCGCCACTTCAACGTTGAGATAATTCCGGACCGCAGCGGCAATCTTTCGTGCTTCGGGAAGCGCTCTAGGATTTTTGACTTCCGCGACGATGGCTAGCGCCGGTTCGCTATCTTCTTGAACCTGGAACGCGGCGACGCAATTGTGTCGGATCAGACTAGATGATTTCTCCACGACGTTCTCAATGTCCTGCGGGTAATAGTTTTGCCCGCGGAGAATAATCATGTCCTTGATGCGGCCGCAGACGTAGAGTTCGCCGTCGTGAATGAATCCTATGTCGCCGGTCCGAAGGTAGCCGTCGTCATAGGGAGTATCGTCCACAAGCCGCCCACGAAATTGCTTCAGCGTCAATTCAGGATTATTCCAGTAACCCTGGCACTTACCGCTTCCGGCGACCCAAATTTCGCCGATGCGCTCTGGCTTAAGAGCGAAATGTCCTTCCGGATCCACGATCTTAACGTCGAGACCCGGGAGTGAGGTACCACAACTGACAATCTGCGTGGCGCAGCCGATTTCTGAGACCTCGGTCGTCAGGCGGGCCCTCCCCAATGCCAGGGCACGCTTGTCGACGGAAACGATGTTGCGACCGCCCAGGGAGACCGCCAAAGTATTCTCGGCCAGACCGTAGGCGACATAGAAACTCTCGGACTTGAGTCCATAGGGCTGAAACGCTTCTAGAAACCGGGTGTAGGTATCCGGTTTTACGGGCTCTGCGGCGCACATCAATACGCGAAGCGAGCTGAGATCACAAGCCTCCAGGCTTTCCTTGGAAAGCCTCCCGGCGCGCAAGCAATAGTCGTAGGCGAAGTTGGGGGCAGCCGCCGCAGTGGCGTGATAGGTCGTGATCGCATTGAACCA
>DASPVV010000170.1:0-6409 GCA_035622175.1 Terriglobales bacterium
TCCAAGATCGACGGGAGCGATCTTCCACGGGCCGGGGCCAAGGAAGTTCTCTCTTGGCACGCGCATAAAGGCTTCGATAAGAGTGGCCGAATTGATGTTTGCGGCGAGCCGGATTTCCTCGGCATAGAACTGGCGACAATCCTCGAGTGTCATAGACAGAAGTATTACACTGCTTTCGAATGCCCACAACCGCCGCAGGAGAATGGAATACGCAAAGCTCGTTGCCGTCTGCACCCCTGCCGCCGCTCTAGGCAATCCCTTTTTTAATCAGCGATTGATTTGCTTGGGGTTAGCGAGGGTTGTCGGGTTTCAGGACTGGTTCACTGGTCCAGCTGTGTTCCCAAGGCGACAGGGAAGAGGGGCGAGCACATAGGGTCTCCGCCCCAATTGTCGTTCACCGGTTGCCGGGCCAGCCGATCCTGTCGTGACCCATTGTCGGTCGCTCTCTAACCGCGCAGGGCACGGCGCTTCTCCAGCAACTCAACCAAGTTATCCAAATCGGGATAGCCGGCGCCGAAGCTCCGTGTGAACCAGTTTCCACCCCGTTCGGCAATCTTTTCGCCGTCGGCAATTACGTCAAACTGACCAGTCCTTCCGGGGGTAATCACGGCTGAAATGCCGAGGCGTTGCTTTATGAGGGTCACGAGACTCGCGACCTTGCCTTGGTTGTTGTGTCAGGTCGGGCAGGAAACTATTTCGATCTTCATTCTGTCCTTATTCTGTCCTTCAATCGGTTGCGCGCGGACATGTCACCCTGCCCACTGTTGCAGGTTTGGCGATGGGTGTCAATGAACATTATGGGGATCACCCGAAGCAGCCGCGGACCTACTTCTACCAGCCCATTGACAGCTCATCGAGCGAAGGCTGTGGTTCTGGAAGAGGCGGCGCAGCGTACACTGGAACGCATGCCAGAACCGTCCACTGAAGAGATTCTCGATTTTGCCGTGGCGCTGGCGACTGAGGCGGGTCGATTGATCATGCCGCTTTGGAAGAAAGTTGCTGTGGATTACAAGGCAGACGGTTCAGAAGTTACAGAGGCTGACCGTGGCGCGGAGCAACTGCTGCGCAAACGCATCGCACAGCGCTACCCAGACCACGCAGTTCTGGGCGAAGAGTTCGGGGGCCAGAAAGAACATGACGCTAAGCACCTGTGGCTCCTCGATCCGATCGATGGCACAGCGTCATTTGCGATCGGGTTGCCACTGTTCGGAACGCTGATTGGATACCTCCGGCGTGGCGCGGCCTGCGTGGGGGTGATTGGGGCGCACGCGCTCCAGGAAATCGTATACGCCGCAACCGGCCAGGGCTGCTGGTACCAGCGCGAGAGGAGCGAGCCGAAGCGCGTGCGGACTTCCGCAGTGACTGATCCAGCAGAGGCGTTCGTGGTCTCCACCAGCCTCGAACACACCGATATGGACCCGCGTGATCCGATCATGTCAGTTCGTCTTTCCCAACTGTACCGGCAAGCCCGACGATTCCGTTGGTCAGGGGATTGCATCAACTACGCCCTGTTGTGCCAAGGAAACGTTGACGTGGCGCTCGATTCCCGCATGCACCCATGGGATGTGGCTGCAGTGGCACCTTGCGTTCGGGAAGCTGGCGGGGTCCTCACTTCGCTCGACGGCAACGAGGATGTAGTCTGGCAACCTAACTTAGTCGCATCCGCCAATTCAGCGTTGCATGCCGAAGTGCTGAAGTCACTCCGGTCGGTCTGAAGGCCCTGGGTTGTGATCTGTGAAGCTCACACGGGCACGGGCTCCCTCTACCGCGATGTCCAGTGCTCGTCATGCCTGTTGCTCCATCAAACCCAAGTGTCACAGCCCAAGCCAGCTACGGTAGAGCGCGAGAGATCGTGCCTCATTTTCTATTCTTTGCGACCATGAGATACAAGTATGCAGATCACACTTGTCGCCCTCTTCAGCGGTTCGCCTGAAAGCGAAGGCGAAATAGTCTATTACACCAATCGATATTCTTGACATCATAGGGAGCCACTCTTATAGTTATGGCCCAGCGAGGACATTCCCCTATGAGTCAGATCTTGAAGGAAGTGCTGGAGTCAAACCGGAAATACGCCGCTAACTTCGGAGAGAAGGCCAAGCTGGCATTGCCGCCAGGCCGTTCCTTTGCAATTCTCACTTGCATGGACGCGCGCCTCGATCCCGCCAAGTACGCGGGCTTGGCCGAAGGAGACGCACATGTGATCCGCAACGCGGGCGGTCGCGCCAGCGACGATGCGATCCGCTCCCTCGTAATCAGTTACAAGCTGCTAGGAACGCGTGAGTTCTTCGTGATTCACCATACGGACTGCGGGATGGAGTTCTTCTCGAATGATGTGATCCGCGATCTGCTGGCTTCAAGCCTGGAGGCAGCAGAACTGACAGCGAATGGTTTCCGTGATGTGGGGCGCAGTCCTGGTTCGCGAGCCGGTCACTACATCGAGTGGTTGACGATTGCGGATCGGGCGCAGGCGGTGATTGACGACGTGGAGCACATCCGCAGCCATCCTTTGGTGCCCAAGTCGATTCCAATTTACGGTTTCATTTACGACGTGCGTTCGGGAAAGCTCATTGAAGTTGAGGATGCCACGGCTGCCGGAAAGGCCGCCTGAGTCGAGGGGGTCGGTTATGATGCCTCTGAGCGCGCAACGCGTCAACCCGTCCGGATAGCCAAACAAAGGGGCGGACAGGTTCCGAAATGCCTGCCTGCAGATGGCGAGATGGCGCAATCTCACGGGTACCGAGGCGTCGCCGGCGTAGATATAGCTGCGCCGGAGTACAATTCGCAGTTGAAAGGTCAATCATGCTGTGGAAAGCCGATCCGACTTTTTATCCTTCTCCCAAGCTTGCTAGCCAGGCACCGGCGGAAAAACTCGCGTACGTAGCCGCTCTAAATGCGAAGGGAGGCACACAACCGGACGCGCTGGTCGTGGTGGATGTCGACCGCGACTCTAAGACCTATGGCGAGATCGTCAGCCGGGTGGACATGCCCAACCCCGGCGACGAACTCCATCACTTCGGTTGGAATGCCTGCAGTTCTGCGCTTTGTCCCTACGCCCCGCACCCTCATGTGGAACGGCGATATCTGATTGTCCCAGGACTGCGCTCGTCGCGGATTCATGTTCTCGACACCAAACCAAATCCCAGGAAGCCTAAGATCGTGAAGGTCATTGAGCCACAAACCGTGGCGGAGCGCACCGGCTACAGCCGCCCGCACACGATACACTGCGGACCCGACGGCATCTACCTGAGCGCGCTGGGCTCGCCTGAAGGCGAGGGCCCCGGTGGAATATTTGCCCTCGATCACTACACATTCGAGCCCTTAGGCAGGTGGGAAGTCGAACGTGGTCCGCAGTATTTCGGCTACGACTTCGCCTGGCATCTGGGATACGACATCGCGGTCACCAGCGAATGGGGCACACCGAACATGGTCGAAAACGGGGTGAATCCAGAGCTTTTGTTGGCCGGCAAGTATGGACACAGCTTGCATATCTGGGATCTCCGTAAGCGGCGACACTTGCAAGCGCTGGACTTGGGTGCGGAACAGCAGATGGTGCTCGAGCTGCGCCCAGCACACGATCCCACGAAGGCGTACGGCTTCGTGGGGGTCGTTACTTCACTCAAGGATCTCTCGAGCTCGATCTGGTTGTGGCACCAAGCGAGTGGCAGCTCCAACGGAAAATGGGAGATCAAGAAAGTGATTGAGATTCCCGCGGAGCCGGCCGACCCAGACCAACTGCCTCCACTCCTGAAAGGGTTCAAGGCTGTGCCCCCGCTGCTTACCGATATCAATCTTTCTGTGGATGATCATTTTCTTTACGCGTCGTGCTGGGGCACGGGCGAACTGCGGCAGTACGACGTCTCGAATCCGTTTCAACCAAAGCTGGTGGGTTCGGTTCACCTTGGCGGGATCGTCCGACGCGCATCGCATCCCGCCAAACCCAATCAACCACTGAATGGCGGCCCACAGATGGTAGAAGTCAGCCGTGACGGGCAGCGGGTTTATTTCACCAATTCGCTGTATGCTGCCTGGGACCAGCAGTTTTACCCTGACGGTATCCGCGGCTGGATGGTTAAGCTGAACGTGAACCCTAGCGGTGGCATCGAGCTCGACCGGAAGTTGTTTGTTGACTTCGGCCCACTGCGTGGGCATCAAGTGAGGCTGCAGGGCGGCGATGCGTCATCCGACTTCTACTGCTATCCATGAAGCATAGCTGGCCCTGGGCAGTTCTGGCTCTGCTCGGGGCCTATCACGGCCTGAATCCAGCCATGGGTTGGCTGTTTGCCCTCGCCTTGGGCTTGCAGGAAAAACGCCGCGCGGCAGTCATCGGAGCTCTGCTCCCGATTGCCGCCGGGCACGCCGCGGCAATCGGTGTGGCCATTCTTATCTTGCAGTCCGTTCTGCATTTCCTTCCGATGAGGGTTTTGAAATGGAGTGTGGCAGCTATCCTCGTAGCCCTTGGCACGTATCGAATGCTCCGGGCGAGCCATCCCCGGGGATCTGGGATGAGAGTTGGGGGAAAGGATTTGCTGGTGTGGTCGTTCCTCATGGCATCGGCTCACGGCGCGGGGCTGATGCTCCTGCCTGTCGTGCTGTCACAAATGAGACTTGGAACGACACACACCATGATGGAAGCAGGGGTGGCTATTCCACAGTCTTTGCCCGCGTCCGTGATTCTGCTGGCCGTGCTGGTTCACACCTCAAGCATGCTGGGCGTGGCGGGGATTCTCGCGCTATTGTTCTTTGAGACCTACGAGAAGCTGGGACTTCGGTTGTTGCAAAGCACCTGGGTCAACTTCGATTTGTTCTGGGCGATCGCGTTACTGGGGGCTGGATGTGCCGCTCTGTTGTCCTGATCCCTACTACAGACGATGTGCGACCGCTGGATTGAAGGGGCGTTCGTTGCTTCGAGTGTGTTTACCGCTTTTGGGTGCGCATGGCGACCGGATCAAGCGCGATGCCGGCGCGGAAGTTCCTTCCTTTGCGCTCCGGGCCAAGACGAAAGATCACTAAGAGGCAGAGAATGACGAAGGTTTCGAAGATGGTGAGTGCCCAAGGGTAGCCAACTCGATCACGCAGTCCGTACTCGATTGATACTGCCGGCGACGCAAGAAGCACCCCTAGCTGATAGACGAACCCAGGGAATAAGCTCCGGATCGCGTCCGGCGCGAGCTCGTTGAGATGCGCCGGGATCACTCCAAACGCACCCTGCACGCCAGCCTGCATAAGGCAGGAACCCGCAACCAACACGCCCAAGGTTGTGCCAAACGCCCAAGGATAGATCGCGACCAGGGATAGAGAGAGTGCTAGCATCACGCCCCGCCGCCGCCCGGCTACTTCCGAGATCTGGCCGAAAAAAAGGGCTCCCGCAATCGCACACAAGTTATATAGGACCGCAACGTTCGAAACGGTGTCCCGCTCCAATCCATGAGCCGATTTGAGGAAATCCGGGTAGAGGTCCTGCGTGCCGTGGGACAGACACGACATGAATGCCATGACCAGCAAGAGGTACGAGAATCCGCCCCGGTTTGCCCAAAGCAGCCGGAACAGCGAACTCAGGGAATGAATCCGATGCTCTGCCCAGGCTATGGGCTCCGTCGCTGCCAGTGAGAAGACACTGGCGAGAACCGCCACGGGGAATCCGACCGCAAACATGGCACGCCAACCGTAGCCTGGCGTAACTAGTTTCAGGCATAGGGCTGCCAGCAAATAGCCCAGAGGATATCCGCTCTGCATCAGCCCTGACAGCAAGCCTCGCCGGTTCGGCGGAGCGCTCTCCATGGCCATCGATGCCCCAACTCCCCAATATCCGCCCATGCCGATCCCGTACAGCATGCGGAGAATAGCGAATGTGGAGTAGTTGGGGGCAAGCGCGCTCAGCAAGGTCACGACGGAGAAGTAGAGAACACACACCGCGAGTGGGACCCTTCGGCCAAAACGATCCGCGAGCGCCCCGAAAACAACCGCTCCGACGGGACGCATCGCCAGCGCCATGGAGATCGTCCACACGATCTCTCGCTTCTCTGTCCGAAAGTGCGCCGCCAGTATGTCAACCAAGAAGATCACGACAAAGAAGTCAAAGGCGTCCAGTACCCAGCCCAGAATCCCTGCCGCTACCGCTAACCGCCATCTTGGAAGGCTGGGCGAATTTCCTGCAACTTGGTCAGTTCCGGTCGTGATGGGCATGTTGCGCAGTTTTTGTCGGGAAAAAGGCGAACTATTCCGTGTCTCTCACGCAGCGAAATCCGATTGTTCCAGACCGGTCCTTGCCAGGCGCCATCAGCAGAAGTTTGCCGTGCTGATCAAGCCGATAGGCTTGTGGGAAATACCAAACCGATCCCTGCGGCTGGTAGTAGCTACCCCCGCGAAGAATCGCTGCTCGGGTGTGCTCGTCCACAAATTCATCGGTCCA
>DASPVV010000171.1:0-12569 GCA_035622175.1 Terriglobales bacterium
TTGGTTGTCCCCAACGCGCTGGCGCGATAGGTCGCGCTGACTTCCCGCTTTTCCCCGGGTAGCAGGGTGATGTAGTTGTCCTCCCAGATGACAGGCAATATCTCTGGCCCGCCCGGACCCCGATCCACTTGCAAGCGAACAAAGAAAGCGAGGCTTCGGCTGGGATTTTCAACCGCCACATGAGTAATGGCATGCTCGTCTTTGCGCTCGGTGCGGCTCGTCACGCTCAACTTAACCTTGGGCAGCTGGGCTAGTGCCGTGAAGTCGGCATAGGAAAGGGTGGGCGTGGTGTACCAGGTCGACTTGTCCCAATCGAGAGTTTCGGGCTTGGCGGAGAGCCAGTAGAGATTCGAGCCGACCAGTTTTCCTGCGGCGTCTTCCAGCCGCAGGCGGACGAAATAGGTTGCCGTCAGGTCGGCGATGTCCGGCAGGGTCAGAACTTTTTGTGTGCTGTCGGCGGGAGCATCGAGCGTCGTCTCCTGGGAAAATTTCTCGCTCGCGTCCGAATTGAGAACCTTGGTGATGAGTTTCAGGCCCTCGGCATCCTCGTATTGGCTGCTGACCACCCAAATCGCATGGTCGTCGTAACCGTAAAGAGGGTGAAGTGCCTCCATCGCCTTCTTGGCCCCGAAATAACCTCCCCCGGGGCGCAGGTAGAAATCATAGAGATGCCAGATCAAGGAGGGCCACGCATTGTTGAGCATCCACTGAATGACTCCGGTCGAAACGTACTTGTTGCGGCTGTACGCCTCGTACATCGCGCGCACGCCCTCATAGGTCATCAATTGCGACTTGAAGGCGTAGTCCTCGACGCTGGTCACCCGACCGTAGCGCGCGTTGAGCGCCTCGGTAAAGACGTGCAGGTTTTTAAATTGTCCGCCACCCGCGTGATAGTTCCACCAATCGTCCATCGGCCAAAGGTGCTCCTTGGGCAGCATGGTGCCGAGGCTTTCGATCGGCGGCACGGCCGGACCCATGCTGGTTTCCGTGTTAAACCCGTAGGCTCCTCCACAGCCGCCCGGATTGCATGCTTGGTGGGTGCTCGAGATCGAGTCCTGTTCCCAGTAGCCGGGAGCCACGTATTCGTAGGGCCCGGTCATCTTGACCCCGCTGGCGCCGGTGAGGGTGGTGGGTTTGCCGGTCGCCGAGGAGACGATGGGATTCGGCCAGGCAAGCTCGCTCTCGACTTTCAGATAGGTCTGCTCCACGTCCGGAGGGGGTGGATTGTCGCTGCCGTTGAGCCACATGAGAAGGCTGGGATGGCTGCGCAGACGGTAGATCTGCGAGCGCAAGGACTGCTCCGCAATGAAGTAGTCCGCGGGCTTCCATTTCGGCCAGTGTTCCCAGGAAGAACAACAGATCCATCCCGCCATCACCAGAATTCCTTTCTCGTCGGCGAGATCGAAGAACTCCTCGGTCTCGAGGTGATCTTCCAGGCGGATGGTGTTCAGTCCCATGTCCTGAACGTAGCGAAATTCGTCTCGCAGGCGCTCAGAGTCGCCCCGCAAAAGCATGTCCGGAGCCCAGCCTCCGCCGCGGATCAGAATCCTCTTCCCGTTGATCGCAAACACGCGTCCGTTGGCCGCATTCAGCTCGGAGGTGATTTGGCGGATGCCGAACCGGCTCGTGCTCTGGTCCGACACGGTGCCGTCCACCACAACCGTCGTCACTAGCTGCAGAAGGTTGGGCGTCCCCATCTGAGCCGGCCACCACAAACGCGGATGGCTGACATTGAGCTGGGGAAACTGCTCGGGCGTGAGCCGCACCTCCTTGCTCTCGCCGGGCGCAAACTCCACGGCCTGCGCCACGCTGATGCCTTCGATCTGAGCTCGAAACATGCCGTGCAGGGGCCGTTGGCTGGCATTTTTCAGCAAAGCGGTGATCGTCAAATGCGCCATCGCGGCCGAATCCACTTGTGCCAGGACGGTTGGGTAGCGCAGGGCCACAGGCCCGCTCGTCCGGACCTCGACCTCGCGGAACAAGCCCATGAGCTTGTCGGGAGGGAGCGGGTTCCAGTCGACGAAAGTGAAGGCAAGGTCGCCTTCGAGCGGCGAATAGACCTCAACGGCCACGACGTTGGTTCGACCCGGCAGAGCTTGGGCGGTCACATCGAACTCGTAGCTGCGCCACGTCCCGGCTACGTCATCGGATTTCGCGATCTGCTTTCCGTTGAACCAGATGTTGGCCCGATAGTTGATTCCATGAAAGTCGAGCCAGACGGTTTTGCCTTGGTATCCGGCAGGCAGCATGAACTCTTTGCGAAACCACCACGGTCCCAGGAAGGGACTATCTTGGGGCATGGGCCGATTGGCGAAGTTGGCCCCGATGGGATAGTCGGTGCCGGGGATCGAACGCAGGTTCATGCCCGCAGTCGGTTCGGGATAAACCTTGTCGGCGACCAAAGCCGCCAGCACGGTAGTTGGAACCGTCGCTTGCTGCCAGCCGAGAGGCCGGAATCCTGGAGTCGAGATGGTCTCGCCGCCGCGCTCGACGCGGCCGGCGGCTTGCAGGGTCCACCCCTCGCGTAAGGGCAGGGGCGGCGGCAGGCCAGGAGCGCGGGCAGTCTCCGCCGATGCGACCAGGGAAGAAGCGAGCAGGAGCGCGACACCACAATTCTTCATGAATTCCTCCTTCCACTTGCAGGCGAGGGTCGAAACCCGCGCCTGCCGACGAACAGGGATAACACGTTTCATTGATTCGTTTCAATCACAGACCCCGAAGCTCTGGCAGTTTGGCCCTCTGCCCGACTCCGTAGGCCGTCGAACAGGCGATGTTCGCGACAGAATCTCCCGCCAGCATTCCCGAACTTTTGCCCAAGAGCCCGGTTGCTGGGGCGAGGCTTCGAAGCCGGGCCGGGCAAGCACCGCTCGAAGGGGCTTAGTTTATAATAAGTTCTTCTTTTTGCAGTTCTTCAGAGTGACCGAAGCATGATCCGATTCTTGCAAACCCCCGGACCCATCAAGAAGATCGTTCTTGGCGGCCTGTTGACCGTCATTTGCGTGTTCATGGTGATCACCTTGGTCCCCGGCTTTGGGAGCGCCGATTTTTTTGGAGCCCGCAGTCGGCCCGGAGTCGTGGCTACGGTCGATGGCAGCGACATCACCGTGCTTGAAGTCCAGCGGCTGGCTAAGCAACTGATTCAGCAGCAGTTCCCCAGGGGTGGGGCCCAGGCCGCTTCGCTGCTGCCCTTTTTTGCCAGCCGAGCCGCCCAGCAATTGATTGATACCGAGGTCATTGTGGCCGAGGCGCGCCGTCTCGGCCTCCGCGCCACCGACGACGACCTGCGGGAAGAACTCGAGCACGGTCGCTATGGCGAAGCGTTTTTCCCCAACGGAAACTTTATCGGGCAGGCGGCCTATGAAGAGAGGATCGAACAAGCGAACTTGACCGTGCCCCAATTCGAGCAAGGGGTGAAAGACGACATCCTGTTTGCCAAACTGCGTGCCTTGATTTCCGGCGGCGCGATCGTGAGCGAGGCGGAGGTTCGAGAGCAGTTTGAAAAGGACAACGCCAAAGTAAAGTTCGATTACGCGGTGCTAGGGAAGGACGACATTCTAAAGACCATCCATCCCACCGACAGCGAACTCAAAGCCTATTACGATCAGCACAAGGCCGCGTACGCCAACGCGATTCCGGAAAAGCGCAAGCTGAGCTACGTTTGGATTGAGACTGCCAAGCTCGAGGCCGACACCGCCCTCACACCCCAGGAGGTTCAGGCCTATTACGACCAACACCGCGACCAATATCGGGTGCCGGAGCAGGTGAAGGTGCGGCACATTTTGATTAAGACTCCCCTGCCGGGCCCGGACGGCAAAGTGGATCCGAGCGGCGTCGAGCTAGCCCGCAAAAAGGCCGAGGATGTTCTGCAGCAGCTGAAAGCGGGTGGGAACTTTGCCGAGTTGGCCAAGAAGTACTCCGAAGATGCGGCGAGCGCCAAAGACGGCGGTTCGCTAGGATGGATCGAGCGCGGTCGCACCGTACCGGAGTTTGAGAAGGCGGCATTTTCCCTGCCCAAAGGGTCGACGAGCGAGCTGGTCGAGAGCAGTTACGGGTTCCACATCATCCAGGTCGAGGACAAGCAGGACGCGCATCTGAAAACCCTCGAGGAAGTGAGGGCGCAGATTGAACCGGTCCTCAAGCATGAGAAAGCTGTCCAATCCGCCGAGGCCAAGGCAACGGCATTACTGAGCCAGGCGCGCACTCTCGGGCTGGACAAGTCCGCCGCGAACCAAGGCTTCGCCCTCGTGACCACGGATTACGTCAGCCGGACCGATTCGCTTCCCGGCATTGGCAACTCCACTCCCTTTATGGATGCCGTTTTCAGTGAGCCGGAGAACTCCCCGCCGGAGGAGTCGCAGTTGCCCGAGGGATATGCGATCTTCAGTGTGCTGGCGGTCAAGCCGCCGGCGACGCCAACCTTCGACGACATTCGCAGCCGGGTGGAGAACGAATTCAAACAGCAACAGGCCACGACTTTGCTTGCGCAAAAAACCCGGGAACTTTCCGATCGGGCCAGAGCCGAGCATGATTTGAAGAAGGCGGCCGGCGAATTGGGTGCGGTCTTGAAGACCAGCGATCTGGTGGCGCCGGACGGCCAGGTGCCCGACCTCGGCTCGCTCACCGGGCCGGCTGCAGTAGCTTTCACCTTGAAGCCGGGGGAGATCAGCGGGCCGATTCAAACCACGACTGCGGGTGCGGTCCTCGAGCTCCTCGAGAGGCAGGAACCGACGGAGCAGGAGTTTGCCGCCAAAAAAGACCAGATTCGGGACACCTTGTTCGCGCAAACGCAGTCGGAGTTGTTCGAGAACTACGTCACCGGGTTGCGTGAACGCATGGAAAAGTCCGGAAAGATCACCATCAACCAGCAAGAGTGGAAGAACCTAACCAAACAGCAAGGCACGGAAGACGAAGGCGAGTAGCAAAAGCAGGGCGGGAAGGATCCTGGCCGGACGGCCAGCCGAACGGACTCCATTCGGGTCCTGCCTGCGCACGAGCTTTGCGGAATGAACTTCATTGCGCCGAGCCCAATGCCGACCCCGATTCGACCCACGTTCCAACTAGCACTTGGGAATGGAATCCTAGGCCCGACATGACATTTCCCCGTTCCAGCGGAATCCTGCTTCATCCCATCTCGCTGCCATCCCGCGGCGGCATTGGGGACTTTGGGCCGGCGGCCTATGCATTCCTCGACTTCCTCGCCGCGGCTCGCCAGGGCCTGTGGCAGGTGTTGCCTCTGGGACCTCCTGCCAATGGCAATTCACCCTATTCTTCGACTTCGGCCTTTGCCGGGAATCCTCTGCTGATCAGCCTCGAACGGCTCGCCGAGCACGGATGGATGGATCCCGCCAGGCTGAACCGACTGTCTTCCAAGGTCGGCCCCATCGACTATGACGCCGTACGCGCCGAGAAGGTGCCGCTGCTGCGCGAGGCTGCGGGAAGTTTTCTCTCTTCCGCGCGCGGCGCCACCCGAACCCGCTTTGATCGCTTTGTCGCCGAGAACTCCTGGTGGCTGGAAGACTTTGTCCTCTACGACGGATTGCGAGATGGCTACCCTGGCCAACTCTGGAGGGAGTGGCCGTCCCAGCTTGCCCGCCACCAGCAGAGTGCGTTAGAGATTGCCCGCAGGGAGCTGGCCTCTGAGATTCAGCTGCGGCGCGTCATTCAGTTCTTTTTCTGGGAGCAATGGCACGCTTTGCGCCAGTACTGCGCGCAAAAGTCCATCCGCGTGGTGGGGGACATCGCCATTTTCGTGGATTACGACAGCGCCGATGTATGGGGACAGCGCGAGCTTTGGCGTTTGCGGGACGATCTGGAACCGGAGGTAGTCTCGGGAGTTCCCCCGGATGCTTTCAGTGCGACCGGCCAGCGCTGGGGGAATCCGCTGTACAACTGGGAGGTGATGCGGGCGCGCGGCTACCAATGGTGGGTACAACGGTTGCGCTGGGCGACCGCGACCTGCGATCTGATCCGTCTCGATCACTTTCGTGGGTTTGCGCAGTTTTGGGAGATTCCGGCCACGGACAAGACGGCGATGAACGGTCGCTGGGTCGATGGTCCGCGGGACGAGCTCTTTCTCAAGCTTCGCGAAGAACTGGGCGGTCTGCCGTTCTTCGCCGAAGACCTGGGCTATATCACGCCCGACGTCCACGCTTTGCGCGAGGCTCACCACATTCCTGGCATGGCGGTGTTACAGTTTGCCTTCGGCGATCCGGGAGCCCACGTGTACCTGCCTCACCGGCTCACACCGGATCGCGTGGTGTACACCGGGACGCACGACAATGACACCACCGTCGGTTGGTGGAATTCGGGCGCCACGGAGTACGAAAAGCGATCGGCTCAGGCGTATCTCGGGTGTGCCCAGGATGGAATCCATTGGGCGATGATTCGCGCCGCCCAGGGTTCGCCTGCCAACCTGTCGGTAGTTCCGCTGCAGGACGTGCTCGGCTTCGGCAGCGAAGCTCGCATGAACACTCCCAGCACCCACGTCGGGAACTATCATTGGCGGTGTGGGCCGGGCTTGCTGACCGCCGCTTTGGCGGAAAAGCTAGCCGCCCTTGCCGAGGTCGCGGACCGGCTGCCACAGCCAACTCCGGTTCCGCCAGAGGAAGCGTTCGCGGCTTAGCTTCGCCTGGGCGATCGGCGGGCCGAGCGGCCCCCGAGTGTCGCCTGGAGGCAAAAAAAGCCGGGATCTTGAGATCCCGGCCTCAGTTGGTGGTTGCCCGGATGATTTCTGAGCTCGTTGCTTCGGTCCGCGCCCAACCAAGGGGCTTGTTCGATCCTTGGCTGTTCAAGCGGGCACCCGCGGCCGAATCCCCTCAGGCGCTTCTTCGCGGCCGTACCGTCAAATCCCGCACTTGGGTGAGAATGCTCGACATCTGCATTCCATTCAAGTGAGAGACCAAGGGCAGCAGGTCCATGATGAACGGATCTTGGGTGAGCTCGCGAATCTCTTCCTGTCGGTTGCGTTCGCCGCCGCTCAGCAGATCCGGCACACTGACACCGAGAGCTTTGGCTAGGCGCTCCAGGGAGAAGAGCGTCGGCGTGGCTTTCTCGTTCTCGATTTTCGAGACGTACGTCCGTGGTACCGACATGCGCGAAGCCAGTTGTCGCTGGCTCAACCCGTTGCGCAGGCGCACGGAGCGGATCGAAGCCGCCAGGTTCAGATGCCGGGGGCCGTGATGCATGGGCATCATGCGCGGCGCGGGCGGAAGCGTGACCACCTCGGGCTCGTCTTCGTCTAAGGAAGCACGGCAGCGGCGGCAAAGATTATTGATGGTGCGGAACTGAACCAGCAAACAAGCATCACAGCGGACAACTTCCCGGGAGTCTACAGGGGTAAGTGTCGTAGCCATCAGGTGTGGGAGCAGCCAGAGCAGGCTTCCCTGAAGCCAAGAACCGAACCAAACTAGTCACTTGGTTTCGAACCTGGGTCGTAATCTGCAGGACAAGGCCTGTGAAAGTCAAGGGAAATCTCGGAGCCAACGACAGCAATTCCCCAGAAAGCGCGGCAGGTTCCGCGTAAAGCTGGAGAAAACAGGTACAAAATCATGTACGATCGCCAAGCAGCCTGGTGTTTACTAACTGAGTTCACCCAATCGGAAAGTCTGCGCAAGCACGCCTTGGCGGTCGAGGCGTGCATGCGAGCCTACGCCAGAAAATTCCAGGAGAACGAAGAGTTATGGGGGGTGGTGGCGCTGCTGCACGACTTCGATTATGAGAAGTATCCCAGCCTGGAGGACCATCCCTACCGGGGCAACAAAATCCTAGGGGAGCGCGGCTGGCCGGAAGAGATCCGGCGCGCGATTTTATCGCATGCGGAGTATACCGGCGTGACCCGCGACGCTCCCATGGAAAAAGCTTTGTTTGCCTGCGATGAGCTGGCCGGATTCATCACCGCCGTGGCCCTGGTGAAGCCGGGCAAGTCGCTCGGGGAAGTCGATGCCCGATCGGTGCAAAAAAAAATGAAGGACAAGGCCTTCGCTCGCAGCGTGAGCCGGGCTGACGTGGTCAAGGGCGCGGCCGATCTGGGCGTGGATCTTGAGGCCCACATCGCATTTTGCATCGCAGCCATGAAGGGAATTGCCGATCGGCTAGGACTCGAGGGGAGCGCCGCCGGAGCCGAGGCCGGGAAGCATCCTTCTACGACCCGGTGAGCCGCCGCGGGCTGAACCCGGAGGCCGAGTTCTCGCCACTACCGCAGCGTCTGCGCCAGCCTGCCAATGGTAATCAACTGCGCGATGCGGGCGAAATCTCCGTGCATCACGCGGTCTTTGTCCATCGTCGGGCAGACGGAGCGGATGGCGGAATATGCGGCTTGGCCGCGTTTACCCGGCTTGAGGGGGAGGAGAAAGTCGAGGGCCTGCGCCGCAGCCATGGCTTCGATGGCAAGAACGTGGCGCGTGTTGGCGACGATTCGTTCGAGTTTCAGGGCTGCGGTCATTCCCATGGAAACGTAGTCTTCCTTATTTCCCGAGGTCGTGATCGAGTCGACCGACGCGGGATGGGCCAGCACCTTGTTTTCCCCGACCAGGGCGGCTGCGGTAACCTGGGCCATCATGAAACCCGAGTTCAAGCCGGCGCCCGGGGCCAAGAACGGGGGCAGCCCTTCATTGAGCGCAGGATTCACCAGCCGCTCCAGTCTGCGCTCGGAGATTCCCGCCAGCGCGCTTAACGCGATCCCCAGGAAGTCCAGAACGAAGGCCAGCGGCTGACCGTGAAAATTGCCGCCGGAGAGAATGTCGCCTTCCGCCAGTTCGGGGGAGCCGAGACCGCCTGTGGCCTGCGCCGTGCGCACAAAGACCAGCGGGTTATCGACCGCCGAATTGATCTCCGTTTCGCACACCCCGCGGCCGTGGGCGAGCGTGTCGCGCACGGCGCCGTGCACCTGCGGCATACAGCGCAACGAATACGCGTCCTGCACCCGCTGGCAACTGCGATGCGACTCGCGAATGGCGCTGCCTTCGAGCATCTTGCGCAGATGAGCGGCGGTTTTCAGTTGGCCGGGGTAGGGCCGGACCCGATGAATGCGCTCATCGAAGGCGACATCGGTGCCCCGCAGGGCGTCGAGCGTGAGACCGCCGATGACATCCGCCGAATCGACCAGGGTTTCAGCTCCGAGCAGGGCGAGGATCCCGACCGCCAGCATGGCTTGGGTACCGTTGATGAGAGAAACCGCTTCCTTCGCCTGCAGCACCAGCGGCTGGACGTCGGCCCGGCGCAGGGCCTCGGCGGAGGGCACGCGAGCCCCTCGCTCATCGAGGCACTCCCCCTCGCCGACGAGAGCCAGGGCCAGGTGGGCCAGTGGCGCCAGGTCGCCGCTTGCTCCCACGCTGCCTTGGGATGGAACCAGCGGCGTCACCCTGCGGTTGAGCATTTCACAAAGCCGGTCGATCAGGACGGTTCGCACCCCGGAATGCGCTTTCGCCAGGGAATGAGCCCGCAACAGGATCATGGCTCGAACCTCGCCGACCGAGAGGGGTTCGCCCACTCCGACGGCATGGGAACGAACCAGGTGAACCTGCAAGTCGCGGATCTGGTCCCCGGAGATGCGGACATCGGCCAGTTTGCCGACGCCGGTGGTGATCCCGTAGGAGACCTGGTTGCTGGCCACGAGCGCGTCAACCACGCGCCGCGCGCGCTCGACCTCGACGCGGGCGTCGGGAGCGAGCAGCACGGCACGGTGTTGGAGGGCAACTTCCTCGACTGCCTCCAGGGTGAGATCGTTACCGTTAATGTGAAGAGCTTGCAACCCGGGTTCCAGTGTTCCCTTGTGGGGAGAAGTTCGCGGGTGGCGGCACCCGCCCCCCTTATCTTCCCATAGCTTGACGCAGAGCCTTTCTATACTTCTCGGGAAACGGCGTAATCTCTTTCTCGGCGTTCAGGGCAAAATGCGTGGTCTCGCCTTCGGCGATCAATTCTCCATTTGCCGCCCGCAGCAATTGGTAGCCGAAGTGTACTACGGAGCCGCGCATCTGCTTGATGGAGGTCCGCACGATGATTTCCTCGTCGTAGACGGCTGCGGCCCGGTAGCGGCAATAGGCCTCGACCACGGCGAGATGACAATGGTCCTGCCGTTCCATCTCGCGGTAGGAAAACCCCAGCTGCCGCAATAACTCCACCCGTCCCACCTCGAACCACACAAAATGATTGGCGTGATAAACGACGCCCATCTGATCGGTCTCCGCATAGCGCACCCGCAGGCGGCTCTCGCTGACCAGGGGAGGGTTGCCTTGCCCTGACCGGTTCACCTGCCGCTCCATCGTGGTTTGCGTTTTTCGAGGAACGAGGTGATCCCTTCTTGAAAGTCCTGGGTCTCACGGATGGCGGCATTTTCCCGGACCGCCCGCTCGATTTGGGCGTCGCGCTCCAGGCCCCCATATTCACTGAGAAGCCGCTTGGTGGTCGCGATCGACCGGGGACTATTCTCCATCAACTGTTCGGCTAACCCGCGCGCCCGTTCGAGCAGCTTCTCGGGAGGGACGATCTCGTTGACCAGGCCCAAGCGGCGCGCCTCTTCCGCGGTGATGATTTTGCCGGTGAGCAGCAGTTCTCGCGCTTGTTTCTCTCCCATCTGGCGCAGCAGAAACGTCGCAACGATGGCCGGAACAAAACCGATGCGAACTTCGGTGTAGCCGAACTTGGCCTCGGGCACCGCCAGGGTAAAATCACACAGCGTGGCCAGCCCGCAGCCTCCGGCCAGGGCCGCGCCGTTGACCGCGGCAATGGTCGGCTTGGGGAATTCGGAAAGGGAACGAAAAAGCCGAGCCATGGTCTCTGAGTCCTTCCGGTTCTCCTCCGGGGATCTTCCGAGCAGGGCTTTAAGGTTTTCCAGATCCATGCCCGCGCAGAAGGCCTTGCCGCGGCCGGTCAGAATCAAAACCAACGCCGGGGAGGCGGCCGCCTCGGCGAGAGCCGCCAGCAACTCCTCGATGAGCTCATAGCTGATGGCGTTGCGCTTTTCGGGTCGGTTCAGGGCGAGGCTCACCACCCCCGCACTGCTCGTGACTTCGATGGTCTTATAGTTCATGGCGATGTGGCCCATTCAATCTGCCGCCTGCGCACTCGCGTATCGCACACCAATCTCCGCCGTAGCGCGCAGCAGAATCTCCAGCGGCTTGAGCGGGGGCAGTATCGCGCCTCGGCCTTCCAAGGTCTCGACCACGGTCTCGGTTGGAAGGTTGCCGACCAATGCATCCTGCGCAAACGGGCAGCCGCCCAGCCCCCCGATCACGGAGTCGAATCGACGGCAACCGGCCTCGTAGGCTGCGCCGATCTTGGCGGCCGCCTGCTCGGGGCGGCTGTGCAGATGCACCCCAATTTCCAGGTAGTCGTACTTGGCCATGACGGAGGCGACCAACTCACGAATCTCCTCTGGTTGGGCAAGCCCTATGGTGTCGGCGAGCGAGACGGTTCGAATATCGTAGGATTCCAGGACATCGATGGCATCGAGGACCTCCTGGATGCTCCAGGGGTCCCCGTAGGGGTTGCCGAAAGCCATCGAGATGTAGACGACCAAGTCGACCGCGGCGTCCTCGGCGCGAGCTTTGATCTTCTCCAGCTCGTCGATGGCCTCTTCGAGCGTCTGGCGCTGGTTGTTGCGCAGGAACGTGGGAGACACCGAGTAAGGAAATCCCAGGGTGCGCACGGCGTTGCTATGAACCGCCCGCTCCGCCCCTTGGTCGTTGACCACGATGGCGATGATTTCAACATCGTCGGGCGGATCGAGCTCCTCTAAGACCTTTTCGGAATCGGCCATCTGCGGCACCGCCTTGGGGGAAACAAAGGAAACCGCGTCAATGTGTTTAAATCCCGTGCTGATGAGGGCGCGCAAGTAATCGACCTTGAGCGGGGCGGGAATCTGCCCCTTGAGACCCTGCCAGGCATCGCGCGGGCATTCAATCAATTTGACGGTTTCAGGCATCGAGAGACCAAGCCCAGGGGCGGGGTGGCGGCCCCATGGTTCAAGTCTGCAGCACTCCCACCTTGAATTCCGGCACCTCAGGATTCAAGGCGGCGGCTTCGAGTGCCTGCGTGATCGATTCGCGAGTTTCCATCGGATCGATGATTTTGTCGATCCACAACCGCGCCGCGCCATAACGAGGATCGGTTTGCTCCTCGTAGGTCCGCTTGACCGACTCGTACAATTCTTGCCTCTCTTCTTCGCTGAGCTGCTTGCCTTCGCGCTCGAGCTGCTTGATCTTGATTTCAACCAGGGTTCCGGCCGCCGACTCCCCGCTCATGACGGCATAGCGCGCGGTGGGCCAGGCAAACACGAACCGCGGGTCGTAGGCTTTGCCGCACATGGCGTAGTGACCGGCGCCGAAGGAGCCGCCTACGATCACGGTAACTTTCGGCACCACGGAATTAGCCACCGCATTGACCATCTTGGCACCCGCTTTGATGATCCCCGTCCACTCTGCGTCGCGCCCCACCATAAACCCGTTCACATCATGGAAAAAAACCAGCGGAATCAGGTTTTGGTTGCAGTCCATGATGAAGCGGGCGGCCTTCTCCGCCGACTCGGTGTAAATGACGCCCCCGAACTCCAATCGTTTATGGCCTTCGTGGTC
>DASPVV010000172.1:0-5017 GCA_035622175.1 Terriglobales bacterium
TAACGTCATAAGCGAGGACACCTTGCGATCCCTATTGTCAAGAACAGTAGCTATCTGCTTCATCATACTTGTGCCTGCATTTTTAGTTGCTTACGATTCCGCCATGCTGATCACTGCTGGTCATGCGACGGTGAACGGGAATGACAGCCCGAGTTCCTCAGCGGTGTTCACCGGAGATATCATCGCCACACCG
Source organism: Terriglobales bacterium (assembly GCA_035622175.1). Taxonomy (GTDB): domain Bacteria; phylum Acidobacteriota; class Terriglobia; order Terriglobales; family Acidobacteriaceae; genus JAFAGX01. The sequence goes on from DASPVV010000172.1 coordinate 194, forward strand.
ATAGGCTCAGCGGCAACGATCGACGCTCAGGGCTCCATGGTACTCGTTCAGCCGAATTCCTCAGTTCAGTTTCAGGGAAATGCTGTGAACATGAGCAACGGCGATGTTATAGTCACTACCGCGAAAGGTATGGCAGTAAGAGTGGGCAAGTACACCATTAGCCCAAATGCTAGCCAGCCTGCGAAATTCGAAGTCTCTCATTCGGGCAGCACGATCCTGATCGCTGCGCGCCAAGGCTCGCTCAACATCAACGACGGCGCCAACACGACAACACTGCAGGAGGGTCAGCAAACGACTCGCTCAGACACGGAACCAAACGCAAACCCCAACACCGAGACCCCAACCTCCGCCGCTGGCGGTGTTCACATGTCCAACGCCGCGTGGTGGGCAATTGGCGGTGCTGCGGCGGCCGGAGCTACCGTTGGAATTGTGCTCGCCACGCGTGGCAGCTCGCATCATCCCGTCAGCCCCGCAACGCCTTAAGAAGATTAGCCTTCCCCAGGTCGGTCGCGTACGTCTGCTTCTGGACGATTGGCTGACCTCCCGTCGAAGTGGTAGTAGCCTCGAGTTGTCAACGAAGTGCTCCGACACTGGAATGGAAGCACCATTCGAAATCTGATAAGTCGGCTCCTGGCCTTGCTTTGGCTTGATCATCAGGGCCCTCGAACTCCCCACCCTCGGTGATCGTCAGGTCTACGGCTGGCTGCAAGAGATTCCTCATCGTCCACCAGGCAAGCTCTGCCCCAGAAAACGATCGGAATATCGCGGCTCTGCTCCTCGTTCGCGGCAAGCGCGGACTGCGAAGAGAAATGGGACATCGCCAAAAGTCATCGGGCATGGCAGCGTTGTTGTGTAGGAGATAAGGCGGAACAAACCGCGATCTTCTCGACAAGGGACAGATTGAATGTAAGTGTACATGGGATACGAGTCTCATGGTTATTAATGTCCGGTTTAGTGCCATTTGCAGAACAGAGTGGGCTATACTGAAATGGTGAACTCCGTACGCGATTGGTCCTAACATGATGATTTTACGGGGCTTGATCATGACAACGCGTTACCTCTTTTGCGCTGCACTGGTCGCTCTGCTGCTGGATGCCGCGCCGGTCAAGTGCCAGCAACTCACCATTCAGACAGAAACCGGCAAGCAGACTGTGTTATCGAGGGCGGACATCGAGGCTTTACCGCGCACCAAGGTCACAACTCATTCTGCAGAGGCGTCTGGCACGTTCGAGGGTGTGAGGCTCCAAGATCTTCTGGAGAAAGCGGGGATTGAGTTCGGGCAATCCTTGAAAGGCAAACGACTGGCTTCCTGTCTGCTGGTGGAAGCTGCCGATGAGTACCGGGTTGTGATTGCCCTGCCGGAGGTGGATCCGGCTTTCACGGATAAGCAGATCGTGCTGGCTTTCCTGCGGGACGGGAAACCGCTCGATCAAAGAGAGGGGCCGTACCGCGTCGTCATCCCCGATGAAAAAAGAATGGCTCGTTGGGTGCGACAGGTCACGACCTTGAAAATTGTGGGAGTCGACTGAGGCCATCAATCCTTTTCGATCATAACTTCGGTAGCCTTAATGACCGCCGTGACCGTATCGCCCTTTTTAAGTTTAAGCTCTTCGGCGCTCCGCCGGGTGATGGCGCTTTCAATGAGATTGTCGCCGGCACGGACGACCACGTGGGCCATAACATCGCCCAGCTGAATTTCCTCGACTTTTCCACGCAGTTTGTTTCTGGCTGAGATTGGCATACGGCCATTATAGATCCGTGAGAGGGGAGTACATGAACGCTCGAAAAGGCGGTCTGATCGCGTTTCTGGTCGTCGTCATCATCGCTCAACTGTGCGCCGCCCAGGATCTCAGGGTGGCTGCGGCGGCTGATCTGCAGTTCGCAATGCCGGACATTGCCGCCCGATTCGAAAAGGAAGCCGGGAAGAGTGTACAGGTCATCTACGGTTCGTCGGGCAATTTCTTCCAGCAGCTCGAAAATGGAGCACCTTTCGACGTTTTCTTCTCCGCCAATCTCGACTATGCGAAGAGGCTGGAGGCCGCCGGACTGACAGAGCCGGGAAGCTTTTACCAGTATGCAAAGGGCAAAATCGTGATCTGGGTGCCAAAGGAATCAAAACTCGACCTGAGTTCCGGGCTCAAAGCTTTGCTCGATCCTTCCATCAGGAAGATCGCCGTGGCAAACCCAGAACACGCCCCGTATGGACAAGCTGCTGTCGCCGCATTACAGAAAGAGGGTATTTATGACCAAGTCAAGACCAAACTCGTGCTCGGTGAGAACATCTCACAAACGGCGTCCTTCGTTGTTTCCGGGTCGGCTGATGTAGGCATTGTCGCGCTGTCACTCGTTCTATCGCCGAACATGCAAGACAAGGGCCGCTACGCGGAGATTGCTGCTGGTGAATATCCCCCTATCGAGCAGGCCTGTGTCATTCTCAGCTCCTCCAAGAACAAGGAAGCTGCCCATCAATTCTTGGGGTTCATCAAGACTCCTGCTATCGCTAAATTGCTGGAGAAATACGGCTTCGACGTGCCCAATGCTTCGCAGACAAAATGAACCCCAGAGAGCGTCCGATCTGTTCCTTAGCCCAAACCAGAGTTCGCTTTGAACTCAACTTGAGCCGCGGCGTCCGGTCATTTTCTACCCCGGCTAAACCACCGTTATCTTCGGTCAAGCCAAAGGGATGCGCCTAGGACGGTGTTTTTCTCGTCTCAGCGGCGTAATTGAGCAGCGGCAGCACATCGTTCATGCTCTATCAGTCCTAGGCCACGGGAAGGCCCGAGGTAAGACTGCTCCATGTCGAAACCGGCTCTGATCCTAGCTGTACCAACCATGTCTTCCCGAAAGCGGCTAGGGCAATCGGTGATAGCATGTTCCGGAGGGGCAAAAGAAGAGGCTTCTCGCATGGGCCAGATCGAAGTCATGACTTTATGCTGTTCTGGGATGTAGACACTCAAGTCGATTTTATGATCCCGGCCGGGAACTTGTATGTTGGCGGCGGCGAGAAAATTATTCCGAACCTTCGTCGACTGACGGCCTGGGCGGGAAGCCATCGGGTTCTTGTTGTCTCCTCGGCATGCGCTCACCAGCCCGGGGATCAAGAATTCGCGATCTTTGGACCCCATTGTTTGGCGGGCACGCCCGGCCAGCAGAAAGTGCTCGAGACGCTTCTGCCCAACCGGTATGTGGTCGCAGACCGATTGGTGGCGCTTCCCGATCTACATTTGTTTCAGCAGATCATCATCGAGAAGCGGGTTTTTGATGTATTCAGTAATCCAAATGCGGAGCCGATACTCGAACAGCTGGGAGCAGGCTTGCGAGTGGTGATGTATGGCGTCGTCACTGAAATCTGTGTAGCCAGTGCTGCCAATGCCCTGCTGACTCGAGGTCACCATGTTGAACTTGTCAGGGATGCGGTCGCTGCTCTGGACGAGCAGAAAGCGGCTAGGGTTTTGGAGCGATTCGAGGAGGCGGGAGGAAGGCTGGTGAAAACCGACGACATCCTGAAGGAAACTCCAGCTCCCCAGTCCGAGCCTAGCTCTTCCGCACCCAGCTCAGGTGGTCTCCGTGCTAGCTAAGGCTGGCTAGCGCGTTTTGAGTGGCCTTTCGGTGGGCTAGCAAAATCCTGTACAAGAAGCGAGCCGTCAGTGATCAGGTAAAGCGTCCGTTGGAGGACCCATGCCAGAAGCCGTGAGTCATTCCGCTCTCTTAACGGATCTCTACGAACTCACCATGGCGGCCGCCTATTTCGAGAAGCAGCTGGTGGCCAATGCCACCTTTGAACTGTTCGTGCGGTCTCTCCCCCCGGAGCGCGGATTCCTCCTGGCAGCTGGCCTCGAACAGGCTCTCGATTACTTAGAAAACCTTCGATTTCAAGAAGACGAAGTCGCGTATCTTCGCCGGCAGACGGTATTCCAGCACATCAGCCCGGAGTTCTTTGACTACCTCAGGAAATTCCGCTTCAGCGGTGAAGTATGGGCGGTGCCGGAGGGAACTCCGGTATTCGGTGAGGAACCATTCCTGAGAGTCACCGCACCGATCATCGAAGCGCAGATCGTCGAGACGTTCCTGTTATCGATCTTGACGTTTCAGACCACGATCGCTTCGAAAGCTGCGAGAGTGGTGAGGGCGGCTCAAGGGCGACCGATTATTGAGTTTGGATCACGTAGGGCTCATGGCCCGCAAGCCGGTGTGCTGGCAGCGCGGGCCGCCTATATCGGTGGGTGTGCTGGAACCTCGAACGTCGAAGCGGGGCGGCGCTACGGCATACCCATCTTTGGCACGCTGGCGCACTCCTTCATCATGGCCTACGCGGATGAAGCAGAGGCTTTCCGCAAGTTTCATCAACTCTTCCCAGAACACAGCGTCCTCCTCGTGGACACGTATGACACCCTGGCCGCCGTTGACAAGATCATTCAAAATGGTCTACGTCCTTCGGCCATTCGCTTAGACAGCGGAGACCTGCTCGAACTCTCCCGCCAGGCCCGTAAACGGCTCGACGAAGCAGGACTCAAGGAAACAAAGATCTTCGCCAGCGGAGACCTCGACGAGTATGCGATTGCGGATCTGCTTGCCCGGGGAGCGCAAATCGACGCGTTTGGTGTGGGTACGGCCCTAGCCACGTCCAAGGACGCTCCGGCGCTCGGGGGCGTGTACAAGCTGGTAGACCTCGAGTCAGACGGGAATATCTTCTACCGCGCCAAGTTCAGCGAAGAGAAGCTGACCTACCCTGGTCGCAAGCAGGTATTCCGCGCGCACGACTCGAGTGGGATACTTCATGGAGATACTGTCGCCTGCGAGAACGAAAGCTTTCCGGGCGCCGAG
>DASPVV010000173.1:0-9202 GCA_035622175.1 Terriglobales bacterium
ACAATATGGAAGGCTCCCACCAGGGTTTGCGGCCCTTCCTCGATGGGGATCCTGATGGCCACCTCATTTTCCCGACCCTGGTAATCGTCGACCACTTGCGGTTTGATCGCGATGCCTTCAAAACCGTTGGCCCGATACATATTCTCGAGGACGCCAACATCACTGGTGAGCAAGCTCTGGCTGAAGCGGCCATAGCCGAACCAACGGCCGGCCGGCTGCACCTGCATTCGCTGCCGCAACTCTTCGGTGCGAAAGTAGCGATTTCCGGTAATTTCCACCTTTACCAACTTGTGCCGGGGGCCGACCTCGATGTGATAGACGATGCGCAACTCTCCCCCGCGGGGAGTGGTCTCCTGGGGAGCCTCGACCCTGGCATCGAAGTAGCCGCGGCTCTCGAGATAATTGAGCAGATTGCGGCGACCCTGGTCGAGCAGATCCCGATCGGCTGCGTTCTCCTCGAAAATCGGCACACTCTGCCGCAGGACCCCGCTGCTGACTTTGAAACCTTCGGTCTGGATGACTACTCTCGGTCCGGGCGCAACCTGCAGGGTGTAATCGACGGCGTTCGATTCTTGCCGATACGACTTGTCGACGATGCGTACCTGAGCGAGCAACCGGTGTTGCTTTTGATAGTGCTTGCGCAGCCGCTCGAGAGCGCTGCTGGCACGCTCCAGGGATACCGGCTTCCCTGGCCGCAGTCGGGAGACCTTTTCAATCTCGTCCGGGGCGCACTCGGGATCACAATGCACCGTGACCACGCCGACGCGCGCCCGCGCTCCCGCGCGAATGCGAAATGTGACCGCCACCAGTTGGGTGCTCGCATCCTTCCGCTCCTCGTCGTTGACCAGGGCGTGGTAGTAGCCGTTTTCCTCGAGAAGCTGCCGGATGTTGGTGAGCGCCCGCGCCAGACGGTCGGGAGTAAATTCTTCGCCCAGGGCAAGTTTCGAGGCATTCACGATTTGGCCGGCGGTCGGCCGGGCGGGCGCGCCCTCGGCGCGGACCTGGCCGACAAAGTAATTCGGGGTGGTGAAAATGTTCAAGAGGACCTGTCCGTCGGAGGCGGGCTCGGCTTCGACGCGAATGTCGGCGAAGCGCCCGGTGGCGTAGAGCGCGTGCAGGGTCTGGTGGATGAGTTGACGATCGAGAGCGGCGCCGGATTTTTGCGGGATCAATGCCCGCAATTGCTGCGCGTCGGCCGGACGGGACACGTCTGGAAATCGAATCTCCGCAACCGCGCGGCCTTCGAACTGGCTGCCGCCTTCAGTGGCGGGCTCTCGAGCGGGGTTCTGGCCGCGCTCCTCGGGGGGAACGGGCGCACCTCTGGCGGCACCCACGGCCGCGAGCGCCAGCAGGGTCAGGGTTGCGAACAGAGTTCCCCTTTTTTGCAACACCGCTTCCCCAGTTGGATCGAGGATCTTTGCCAATGCAATCGACCGGAATCGGCCCTGGTTCGTTCGCTCACGATCGTCCCGTCCGGCGACAAGAGCGCCGTCCCTTGACGCACCTTATAATAAATGGGTTCGGCACTCGAAAGCGGTGATCTCCTTGGAACTCGAGGAAAGATATTCGCGTCAGATCTTGTTCGGCGGCATCGGCCGCGAAGGCCAGCAGAAACTCAAGTCGGCAACCGTCGCCCTGGTGGGCTGCGGCGCAACCGGCTCCGCCCTGGTCAGTTTGCTCGCCCGCGCCGGGGTCGGTCGCATGCGCATCATCGATCGCGATTACGTCGAGCCCAGCAACTTGCAGCGCCAATCCCTGTTCGACGAAAGCGACGCCGCCGAGTCGCTGCCGAAAGCGACGGCCGCCGCCCGTCAGGTTTCGGCCTTCAATGCCGAGACGGTGATCGAACCGCGGGTCGCTGACCTTACGCCCTCGAACATCGATACTCTGCTTGCCGCAGCGCCCCTCATCCTCGACGGCACGGATAACTTTGAGACGCGATATTTGATCAACGACTTCGCGGTCAAGCATTCTCGAATCTGGATTTATACGGCAGCCGTCGGTAGCTATGGCTTGACCATGAACATCGTGCCCGGGCAGACGGCGTGTTTGGCTTGTATGTTCCCCGATCCGCCGCAGGGAATCATCGAAACTTGCGAGAACGCAGGGATCGTGAATTCGGCGGCTCACTGGGTAGCCTCGATCGCCGCGACCGAAGCCATCAAGATTCTGGTGGGCGCCAGGCAGCAACTCCGCCGTTCCCTGCTGTCCCTCGATGTGTGGGCAAATCAGCGCGCTGAAGTCAGGGCGGATCAGCCGCGCTTGGGCTGTCGGGCTTGCGACCGACGCGAGTTCCCCCACCTGTCGGGCGAGGGCCGCCCGCAAATCACCCTCTGCGGTCGGAACTCGGTGCAAATTCATGAGCGGCATCGGCCCGTCGACCTGGCCAGGATGAGTGAACTTCTCAAGCCGCACGGCACGGTTCGCCACAACGACTTTGTGCTCAAATTCTGGCGCGAGCCCTATGAGATGACGGTGTTCCCCGATGGCCGGGCCATCATCAAGGGCACGACCGATACCGCTATAGCCCGAAGCCTCTACGCCCGCTACATCGGAAACTAAGAAAAATCCCCGCCATGACGGAATTTCGGGTGTATGATCACTCGCAGATAGATTCCTATTCCGCTCAATAGGAAAATAGTTGCACATTAAAGTAAAGGTTTAATTAAAAAGGCATCCTAAGCGGCGGCTTGCGGAATCTGACTACCTAGGGACTGTGGAGGATCCTATGCGTTTTGCCTCGCTTTGCTTAGTCGTTCTCTTGTTCTCGGGATGGGCGGTGGGACAGGCGACGATGATGGGGGGAACGGCCAGCAACTGGGCTCCAGCGTATGGTGTGTATCTGGCGCCTTTTGTGCCCCTGGTTACAACTCCGGAAGTCACTTTGTCAACCGCTTCACCGTCGGCGGTTGGCGCCAGCAACGCGACCTTCGGTCTGGTCGCGGGAGCCACCAACGCAACTCTGTCGGGCGAGTTTCTTGGGGAACCCCCCGTCGGGGTTTACACGCCCCTGCTCTGGTACGGCCCCACCGCGCAACCCGGAGTCGCGGCGCCGGCCCCCTTCGCTCTGGAGCGTGCGCCCAAGGAGCGGGCCTTTGATTTCATCGCACGGAAGCGTGAGAGCGGGGAAAGCGTGGCGCGCCTGATGGCCGAGGGGGGAGCGGCCAGAAAAGCCTCCCGCACGTACACGAACGAGGATATCGACCGGGTGAATCAGACCACGGGCACGGTCAAGTACGACGGCAAGACCGAGCACATCTGACCGCGCGGATTCTTTCTCTGGGGTGGGTTTCCCGGGTTGACAAAGGAGACCCACCCCCACCGTTCAGGCTCGTTCTCGAACCCGAGCGGGCGCGGCTGCCCATCCCCTCGAACTCGATGCCGCACGTCACGCCTCATCGTTCTACAATCTCCTCCAAGGTCAGAAAAAAATCGGGATAGGAAATGACCGCCGCATCGGCGCCGCCGACGAGGGTCTCTCCTTGCGCCCGCAGGGCGGCGATCGCGAACGCCATGGCGATGCGGTGATCCCCGAAGGAGTCAATCTCAGCCCCGTGGAGGGGCTGCGCGCCCGGAATCCGCAACCCATCCTCGCGTTCCTCCACTTCGGCTCCCATGCGACGGAGATTGGCGGCAAGGGATCGGATTCGGTCCGATTCCTTCACCCGCAGTTCCTGCGCATGGCGGATTTCGACGCCGTTCTGGGTGTAGGGTGCAATTGCCGCCAGCACTGGAATTTCATCGATCAACATCTCGGTAAACGGGCTCTCGATCCTCGCCCCGTCCAACTGCCTTCCTCGTTCCTCAATGGTGCCGAAAAGCTCTCCCTGCTTCTCCTCCACTTCGGTCACCGCAATTTGAACCCCCATGCGAATCAGCAAATCGAGCAGATAGCTTCGGGTGGGATTCATTCCGAGACCGCGAATCAGGAGCCGCGAGTCCGGAAACAGCGCCGCGGCACAAAGAAAAAAGGCGCCCGTCGACAAGTCGCCTGGAATGGTGGCCGCAATCGCCCGCAGCTGCTGCCCACCTCGGATCCACACTTGGTTTGCCTCCTGGCTCACCTCCGCGCCGAAGGCCCGCAATGCCAACTCGCCGTGATCGCGGACGCGCACTGATTCAGCCACCCGAGTCTCTCCCTGGGCAAACAATCCGGCAAACAGCACCGCCGACTTCACCTGGGCGCTGGGCACCGGCATGGTGTAATCAATCGCCCGCAAATGTCCTCCCTGGATTCTCAGGGGCGGGCGGTTGCCGTCGGCGGCTTCAATCGTCGCACCCATGGATTTGAGGGGAGCGATGACCCGTGCCATGGGGCGACGGGATAGCGAAGGATCTCCGATGAGCTGGCTCGGGAATTCCTGTCCCGCAAGAATCCCGCTCAGCATACGCATGGTGGAACCGGAGTTCCCGCAATCCAGCCCCCGGTTTGGAGCCTCGAGCCTCGGCCCGCGTCCACGAATCTCGACGCTATGGGCCTGGCGCTCCCAGCGTACTCCGAGGCCGGAGAGGCATCGCAAGGTGCTGGCACAGTCTGCCCCAGTCGAGAAATTTTCCAGCCGCGAAGTTCCTTCCGCGATGGCCGCCAGCATGGCATAGCGATGGGAAATGGATTTGTCTCCGGGCAGGCGGATGGTCCCGGAGATATTTCGGGCAGGGCGAATCAGCACGCTCGAACCCAGTTCCATGAGCAGTCCAATCGAAGGAACACGCCGCCAAAGCCAACCGGTCCGCGCTCGCACCCGGCGAGACTTCGCGGGTTACACCAGCGCCTTTGCTTCCGCCGCCGCTTCCGCGAGGATTTCGGGGGGCACTTCCTTGATGCTGACGCTGAATTCGAAGCTCGGTGTCATGCTACCTCGGCCCCAGCGATAGACCTCCCAGTGGGCACGCACGAACTTCACCTCTTTGTGATCCCTCAGATCGAGCAGCAGAGGATGCTGTCCGCGATAGAACTTTTGCGGAAAACTGGCGAGCGGCTTCGGATTCCAGGTCGCACCGTCGGCGGAAGCGTGGATCAGCACATCGAGCGATTCCTGCTCGACGATGTTGACGATATGGAGAGTGAGCAGGAATACGCGATGGGTGGCGCCGCTGACGTCGGTCGCGCTTCCGTCGCCACTTCGATCGACCACCGTGTTCTCCGGGACAAGAAACGTGTCTACCATGGCGAGAATTGTAACCCAGCGCCAGCCACGCCGGGAGCGCGCTGCGCTAGGTTCGCGGCCGAAAGAGAATGAACCGCCCGGCAAGCTCTCGGGCTGCGAAGGTCGTCGAGTATGGCCTGACCCCTGGACGCCGCCCATGGTCAGTGGACATGGCTGACGCCGTCGACAAACTGCCGCAGAATCTTTCCCACTTCTTCCGCCTGCTCCCAGGGAGAATAGTGCCCCGCCTTTGCCACTACTTTCATCTGGCTGCCGGCGATATGCTGCTTGATCAATTGGGCGTCTCCCACACCGGCCAAGAGATCTTCTTCTCCGGTGAGGACCAGGGTGGGCACGTGAATGGTTCCGAGAACCTCGACCGAGTCCCGACGTTCCGCCATTCCGCGCTGCACCATGGCCACGTCCTCGGGGGACATTTTCTGCATCATGCTCCATACGCCTTGCACCAGATCCGGGCGTGTACCTCGTGTGCTCGCTCCCAGCAACTTGGGCAGCAGGCTTTCAAAATACGAATCCGTTCCCCGCTCCAACACCTGAGCGGCGGCTTCCAGGCGAGCAACCCGGCCCGCGGCGGTGTCGGCTTGCGCCTTGGTGTTGGCGAGCACCAATCCCGCCACCTGTCCCGAGCCTCTTCGCCAGAACTCAAACAGCACGTAACCGCCAATCGAGACTCCGGCCAACACCGCGCGCCGGATCCGCTCCTGGTCGAGCACTCGCGCTAGGTCGGCGGCGTGCTTGGCCATGGTGGCGGGACCTTCGCCCACCTCGGAATCTCCGTGCCCCCGCAAATCGGGCAGCACCACCTGGTAACGCGACGTGAGGGCGCCGACGGCCGGCAGCCAGAATTCATGATTGGCGGGAAAGGGATGAAGCACAACCACCGGTGGACCGCTGCCGAGGACTTCGTAGAAGATCTCCGCGTCGCCGCTCCTCACCTGTCTCATGATCCGGCTCCGAGGTCTCTGCCGGCACCGAGCCGACTCAGTCTTTCGCTTTTCATTCGCTTTAGGAGGCGGTTTCTCAAAAGGGCCGCGGCGGACTCCGCTGCCACTCGCAGCCGCACGGCTTACTCTAAGACACCCCGTTGCGGCTTGGAGTCCTCGGAAGCTAGGGGTGGGCAACCTGCTCTCCGGCGGGTGGAGAGATGGTGAGAGCTGCCGGCTCCTCCGGCATAACGATCCAGGCGACCAAATAGGCAATGAGAGTCAGGCCCACACCCAGGAATACCGAGATCAGCCACACTACTCGCACGAGGGTGACGTCCAGGTCGAAGTATTCGGCGAACCCGGCGCAGACCCCTGCAACCTTTCGCCCATTGCGGGGACGAATCAATCGCTTGCGCGCGAGCACGCTTCCCACGCGGGTTCCACAGTAGGCGCACAAATTGGCATCATCCTGAATCAGCTTTCCGCAATAGTTGCAATACATCGCCGCCCTCCTGAGTCGAGTTACCTTAGTAAGGATACGCCAGTAAGGATACGCCGGTTCCGCATCTTCAGCCACCGTCGCGAGAGGGCAGCTCGCCGGGAACCCCCGATTGCGGTTGTCCCGAAGCATCTGCCAAAGCAGACCTCGATCGACGGTATCGGGTTGGTCCGTGAGCTCACCGACGCCTTCGCTCGCGGCCGGGCAGAAACCTAAAATCTGCAATCGTTTTCCGAACCGTTGGCCGAGAACCAACAAGGTTACTTTCGAGCAGTTCTTCCTGGTGAAAGCGACTCCGAACGGAAGCATAATCGAATTTGCGGGCGACGGAGTAATTCTTGCACGAAGGTGAAAAAGGTGGATGCCGGGCGAGCCAGGATGAGTGTCAATTTCAATAAGTTACCAGGCCTCGGCTTTGGTCACTCGTTTGCGATAGGGGGGGCATCGGAGTGGTATGTCTGAAGCCGTACATGACGCACCGCAAGAGTTTTGGCGGCCTCCGGCTCTTCGCTCAGAGCCTTCCGTACCCGCTCTGGCTGTAGCCTGTGATCGCTGCGAGACGGAGTTCATCATCGGCGCGCATTTTTGTCACGTTTGCGGTGCTGCGCGGCCAGCCAAAGCGGCGAAGCTGCCCGAACATTCCTGGTGGTTTGAGTCCTTGGAGTTCTGGAAGGCCCCGGAATTCCACCGCCTCAAGGAAGGGTTCGGTCTGTCGACTGCCTCACTCATCGCCTTCTTGGCGGGCACGGGTTGCGTTCTAGCGGCGATCACGGTCGGGCTTGTCTACTCCGCTCAGAACCTCGCCGATTTTCAGGCGATCCAGCTATGGCGCATCGAGTGGCTCCTGGCAGCCCTGGTTGCATTTGCGGCCGGAATCTTGTTGAAGCGAACCGGATCGGCTGAAAAGTAGTTTGCTCAAAACCATCGCTTTAGCTTAGGTCGATCTTCCCCAGGAAACTGCTGCCCTAGAGCGGGCGACTCTGGCTCCGATGGTTCCCTGCCTCGAGCCTTGTTCATGAACCGCCCAAGATTTCATAAAATCAAAGGTCGCAGGAGGTTCGCGAGTGGCGGCCCGGTTTTTTCTACCGCGCCGAGTCCTTCGCGATCTCTTTCGTTTTCCGATTACGATGCAGACATTTCACCAACTCGAGGAGATTCCTGCCAACTTCGGACCAACCATAGTGAGCGTGGGCAACTTTGACGGTGTGCATCGCGCACATGCCCAAGTGCTCGCCACAGTGGTAGGCCGCGCCCGCCAGCTTGGAGGGAAGTCCATAGCAGTGAGCTTCGAGCCTCATCCTATCCGCATTCTGCGGCCCGACGCGGGATTCAAGCTGCTGACCCCTACTGCGGAAAAGGTTAGGCTACTGGCTGCAACCGAGCTGGATGCCGTGCTTTTGCTTCCCTTTACGCGCGATCTTTCGCTTGTGACTCCGCAGCGCTTTGCCCAAGACATTCTAAAAGAGGCCCTGCAGGCACGCGAGGTGCATGAAGGCTACAACTTTCATTTTGGCCACAAGGCGGCAGGCGATGTACACCTGCTTACCGAGTTGGGACGAAAGATGGGCTTTGCGGTGTACGTCTATCCCGAGATGCGCTTGCGAGGAGAGCCGGTTTCGAGCAGCCACATTCGCAAACTGATCCAGGAAGGCCGCGTCAGCCGGGCACGCCATCTGCTGGCCAGGCCCTTCAGCATGCTTTCGACTGCGGGACGGGGGAGAGGATACGGCGCCAGATATACGGTACCCACCATCAATTTGAGCCGCTACGAGGAACTGGTTCCCCAAGACGGCGTTTACATTACCAACACCCGTGTCGGCGAAGAATGCTTCCAGTCGGTTACCAACGTAGGTAACCGGCCCACGTTCGGGGTGGAGTCTTTTGCCATTGAAACCCATTTGCTGAATTTTCATCCCATCCGGCTAGAGCCCGAAACCGAAGTCGAAATCCATTTCTTCGAAAGACTACGGGATGAAATCAAGTTTCCGTCGGTAGAGGCTCTGCGCCAGCAAATCGCCAGAGACGTGAAAAAGGCCAGACGCTATTTCCACCTGCTCAAGCTGAGAAATCGTGGCTGATTTCCATTGCCAAGTTGCCCTGGCGTTCTGAAAATCGCGGGATGCCAGGGAGCGCGGTGTTTCCCCAAGCTCGGATCCTCCCCGCAGAAGCGCACCCTGGTAGCCGCAGCCCTGGGCATCGATACCGGGAGGAATAGTGACGGCTTTTTCAGCCCAGGATTTTTCTCCGGCTCGGAAATCATGGGAAGTGAGATCTTGTGGTCGTTTGGCCGAACCGAGCGGATTAGCGTCCAGCTTTTGGTGCTTGTAGCCGGTTCGGCACACCATGTCAGGCAGTGTCAATGTTTTCCGGAGCAAGGAAGTGCGTCACCGGTGGAACCGCAATCGCCGGCTGCGCATGCATGGGCAGAGATGAGACATCGAGACTCAAGCGCCGATTCTTTGCCTCAGGCGCGCCCTTGCTTTCGCAGCCTCGTCTTCGCGATTCTTCGCCGGTGCTGAGGTTTCCAGTAAATGGAGAAGGCGATTCGCACAAGCGGCAATCTCATCCACAGCAGCCGTAAACACCGCCTCGTTCGCCCTCGACGGTTT
>DASPVV010000174.1:0-46110 GCA_035622175.1 Terriglobales bacterium
GAAACGCTACTGGAAAGGTGTCCTATGGTCTCCATCCTACTTTGCGGCATCCTGTGGTGGAGCACCCCTTGACATTCTCAAGCGATACATAGAACAACAAAGAACGCCAACCTGAGGTCGCTTTCATCCCCGCCCTAAAAGAACCCGGGCTTTTCGCTCCCTTCGGTAAAGGTTGCGAGCGAGGGTGGGACTAGAACTCGCTTAAGACCGCACCGCAAGATGGAGTAGCAGTGCCCTCTTGACCAATCCTCGAAGTGCTTGGCCGTGAATGGCTTTCCGTACTTTTGCTAATGGTCGATCGATCAGCGGCCGAAACTATAGCCTAGGGATACGCCATAGCGCAGGACCTCATTCGAGCTGAACTCTGCAGTATTGTTGTGGATCAGGTAAAGGCGTACCTCCGGGCGGAGAAAAGCACCATGCCAGAAATAAGCACGTAGGCCAGCCCCAAAATCACCGTCGAAATGAGTGCTGCTGACGTAATTTGTATACCCGGAAAATGGGCTGTAATTGATCAGTCCATAGAATCGCGTGTCCGTAGCGCCAATACCGCCAACCAACTCCCCGGCGAAATGTTTGCCTATGCGAGGAGCCCAAATCGCATTAAAATTCCAGAATATCGGGCGATACGGTTGCAGCCCATAGAGTCCCTGACTCGCCCGCCAAAACAGCTCGCCCTCAATCCCCAGGCTGCGGTGCATCAGGAAGTCGGCACTGAAGCCGGGATAGGCTCCGCCACGCAGACTGGGGTAGTACAGTCCACTGCTCGTGTTAAACACTGTTTGGGCCGAGGTAACTGTGCTGACTCCAAAGGCCAAATCCATGCCTTGCGCCAAGGCATGGGTAGCAGAGGTCAAAGACGCAATCGCAATCACCATTAAGCTCAGCTTTTTCAATGTCTTCTCCAAAAACGATTGGAAGTTGGATAAGATATGCCAGAGACGCCTTTGGGTCGCAAATTTCTCGATCCCACCAGAAGGGCATCGCCTCGCGATGCTTCACCAGCTGCTAAAGGCCATACCTTTGATGTTGAACTCTGCTCACCGGGATGTAAAGCATTAATTCGAACGGGGAACACGAGTCATTACCACAGCCCGATTAAACCCCTGACCGGCTGCGAAGTTGCGCAGCCCCTTTGTCCCTTCTACTCGGTCCTCCACAGTACAGACAGACCAGGCTTGCGCTACAATCACCTTCTGGTCCCACGAGCGGAGGATATTAGCTCTTCAGTTGCCCTGTTTCAGGCGCCCCTGTCTCGGGTCACTTCAACGCGGGATATGCATTTTCCGATTGGCGAACAGCACAAACAAAAAGGAGAAAAAAGCGATGGCTACAGCTTTGAAGGTGGTTCCCCCGGAGGAAAGCGTCACCAAGTTCATTTCTCGAAAACACAAGATCTTGATCAATGGAAAATGGGTGGACTCTGCGTCGGGAAAGAGATTTCCAACCTATAACCCGGCGACCGGCGAGGTGCTGGCAGAAATTGCCGAGGGTGATCGCGAGGACATTGATCGTGCCGTCGAGGCCGCACGCAATGCCTTTGAAAACGGACCCTGGCCGCGGCTGACAGCCTCCGAGCGCGGTCGCCTGATTTGGAAGTTGGCGGACCTACTCGAAGAGAACCTGGAGGAGTTTGCCGAGCTTGAGAGTCTCGACAACGGCAAGCCCCTTAAAATTGCCCGGGTTGCGGACGTGCCCTTGGCGGTGGACCTGTTCCGCTACATGGCAGGTTGGGCAACGAAGATCGAGGGCAACACGATCCCCATTTCCGTGCCCTACACACCCGGCGCGAAATACCTGGCGTATACCCTACGCGAACCCGTCGGAGTCGTCGGACAGATCATCCCTTGGAACTTCCCCCTGCTGATGGCCGCCTGGAAACTAGGGCCAGCACTGACGACGGGAAACACCGTAATCTTGAAACCTGCCGAGCAAACACCGCTCTCGGCTCTGCGACTGGGAGAACTGATCGCCGAAGCCGGCTTCCCTGACGGTGTGGTGAACATCGTTCCTGGCTACGGCGAGACGGCGGGGGCTGCGCTGGCGGCTCACCCGGGCGTGGACAAGGTGGCCTTTACCGGGTCCACTGAGGTTGGCAGGCTGATTATCCAGGCAGCTGCAGGGAACTTGAAGAAGGTCTCCCTCGAACTGGGCGGAAAGTCCCCGGCGGTTGTTTTTGCGGATAGCGATCTCGACACTGCGATCAAGGAAGCGTCGAGCGCCATCTTCTTCAACCATGGACAATGCTGCTGCGCTGGGTCGCGACTCTTTGTGGAGAACAAGGTTTTCGACAAGGTTGTCGATGGCGTCACCAAGACCGCGGAGAAGATCAAGCTCGGACCGGGATTCGAGCCGTCTACGGAGATGGGGCCGCTCGTATCGAAGGAGCAGCTGGACCGGGTTTGTAGCTATTTGGAAGCGGGGTTTGCGGAGGGCGCCAAGGCCGTAGCCGGAGGAACGAAAGCCGGCGACCGCGGCTATTTTGTCAAGCCGACGGTTTTGGTGAACACCAACGAAAGCATGAAGGTGGTTCGGGAAGAGATTTTTGGGCCGGTGGTGACCGTGATGCCATTCCACGATACCGCGGAGCTGGTTCCCAGGGCCAACAACACGGAATATGGCCTAGCGGCGGGAATCTGGACCAAGGACATTCGCAAGGCGCACCAGCTCGCAGCCCAATTGCGGGCAGGCACGGTCTGGATCAATTGCTATAACATCTTCGACGCAGCCTTGCCCTTCGGGGGATACAAGCAGTCCGGATGGGGTCGCGAGATGGGTCACGAGGTGCTCGAGCAATACACCGAAGTGAAAGCCGTTTGCGCTGCGATCTGATTTTTTCTCTGAGATGGGCGGCCAGGGGGAAAGATTTCGACCTGGCCGCCGGGTTTTTTGCCCCGGGGCGCGGGAAGAACTCCGCCTCGCACCCCAACTCCCCAAGCTTCGACTGTCTCTCCGAGCAAAAAGCGGTGCGATGTGGTCAGTCCGGCATACTCTCCCAACTCTGTCGGGGCCAGGCCAGGCAACGATTGCCGGGCCTCCCTTAGCGTGACCCCGCATCGTCGTTTTCCCCTGCCCGGCCACCCGTAGTTTTTGCGGGTGTTTCTCCCTCGTGCTCCCGCTGCCAATCGGCTTCGGAAAGCACCGAGATCAGTTCTTGTTTCCTTTTCTCCAACCCCTGGTTGATGGCGTGCAATTCCGCATCGGTCAGCTTGCGGAAATCGCTGATCACGTCTTCTAATTCCCGCCCCAGTGAATCTGCGCGTGCAACCTGCTCTTTGGTCGGGCGGCCTTCGTATCGTTCGAGGTCTCCATAAAGCTCGCCGAGATGTTCGCGGATGCGCTCTTCCCCGGTGATCGCCCCCCCTTCTTTCGTAGCCACGATCTTGGAGCGAAGCTGTTCGGATTCCTTGGCCAGGTGCTCGAGCTGTGCTCGTAGCGCATCACTCTCGCCAAGTTTTGCAGCCCGCCCGCGGGCTGAATCGCGCACTCCTTCGATGGCGCTCACGGCGTAGCTCATGTGTCCCATCAATCCGTACACTTTCATCACCGTGTCGAATTGCTCTTTGCGATCGGCAACGGTGTAGTTGGCGCGAGGGTCGAGGACGATGGGCAAGCGGGCGCTGTAAACCTCGTCGCCTTTGGTCATTTTGACGGTATAGGTTCCGGGCAGCACGCGCGGACCCTGGGCGGCTTCAAACAGAGCGCTGGCTGCGGGAGGAACGATCGGCGGTTTCAGTCGCATCGACCAGGTGGCTCGGTTCAGACCACGATGCTTGCTGGGAGGTACGGTGTCCACCAAGGTTCCCGCTTGATCGAAGATTTCGATCTTAAGATCGCCGAAGATATGACGGCTGCGCTGGAAATAGTTGATGAATGCGTCGCTCGTCCGGGCTGGTCCGGTGAAGGATTCGTCGCCTTCCCCCCACCCGCCGTTGGCGTTGAGGTATTGCACCGCGGGCCGAGACTCGATGAAGGCAGCCGCTTTCGACATCAGGTCGGAAGTGAGAGCGCGGAACGGGGTGATGTCATCGATGATCCAGATCCCCCGGCCATGCGTCGCGAGCACGAGATCGGACTCCCGCGGTTGCACGACGATGTCGCGCACCGCCACGGCGGGGAAGTTGCTCCCCTTATACTGCGCCCAGTGCTGCCCCCCATCGTAAGAGAGCCAAAGGCCCAATTCCGTCCCCAGGAACAGCAGGTTGGGATTCACCGTGTCTTCGGTGATCACGTGGGCATAACCCCGAACTCCATTTTCCTGCGGATGCAACGAAGTCCAGGTTTCCCCGTAATCCGTGGTTTTGTAGGCATACGAGCTCATGTCGCCGAAGGTATGGCGATCGAAGGTGACATAGGCCGCTCCCTCAGCGAAACGGCTGGCGGCCACGGTCGAGACCCAGGAGTTCTTGCCAAGCCCCGCAACCCGGCCTACCACGTTCGTCCACGTCTTGGCGCCATCGCGAGTGATCTCGAGATTTCCGTCGTCCGTTCCCACCCAGATAATCTGCCCATTCCGGGGAGACTCCGAGATGGAATAAATGGAGGTGTGCATTTCGGCAGAGGAATTGTCGATGGTCACCCCGCCGGATTCCTCTTGTTTCTGTTTTTCCGGATCGTTGGTCGTGAGATCCGGAGAGATGCGCTCCCAGGACTGTCCGTGATCGCGGGAGCGGAACAGGAACTGCGCCCCGATGTAGATGGTTCCCCTTTCATTCGGGCTCATGTGAATCGGCGTGTTCCAGTTGAAGCGGAGCTTCTTCTCGTTGTAAAGAGGCAAGGGCTTGATGGAACGGGTTTCGAGCGTGTGCCGATTGACGCGCCCAATTTCTCCGCCCTGATATTCCGCATAGACGTAATCGGAATCGGCGGGATCCTCAAACATCCAGAAACCGTCGCCACCAAAAAGATTCTCCCAGCGAGAGTTGGTCACTCCGCCCGGATAGGAGGAATCGCCGACCCAGCTGCTGTTGTCTTGCAGGCCGCCGTAAACGTGATAGGGATTCGCATGGTCGATGCTGACATGGTAGAACTGCGAAACCGGCAGGTTGATCTGATGCTTCCAGCGCGTGCCTCCATCTTCGCTGCGCCAGAGCCCTCCGTCGTCGCCCACGAAGATAACATTGGGGTTGCGCGGGTTGATCCAAAGATCGTGAAAGTCGCCATGGGCGTTGGCTACGGAACTGAAGCTTCGTCCTCCGTTCACGCTCAGAAGCAGGGGGGCGTCGGGCTTGAAAACCTTGTCCGGGTTCTTTGGGTCCACCACCAAATTGGCGAAATAAAACGGGCGCCAAACCACAAATTGGCCGGCGTCCAAACGACTCCAGCTTTGTCCGCCGTCGTCAGAGCGGAACAAAGCGCTGTTCTTCGATTCGATCATGGCGTAGACGATTTGCGGGTTCGAAGGTGCGACGGCGAGCGCAATTCGGCCATAAGGTTTCTCTGGCAAACCGTTGCTGCTGGCGCTGCTGAGCTCCGTCCAATGTTCCCCCCCGTCGACGGACTTGTAGATTCCGCTTCCCGGCCCGCCGGAGCGGAAGGTCCAGCCCTGTCGGCGAAAATCCCACATCGCGGCAAAAATTGTCTTCGCTTGCTGGGGGCTGCTGGCGAGCATGGCGCATCCGGTCGAGCCGTTGGCCCCGGCTAGAACCTTGTTCCAGGTCTGCCCTCCGTCGCCCGTCTTGTAGACTCCGCGCTCCTGGTTGTCGTCCCAAAGATGCCCGGTGGCGCAAGCCAACACCTGACGGCTGTCGTTTGGATCGATCAGGATTTTGGCGATATGTTCGGAGTCCTTCAGACCCATGTTGGTCCAGTTCTCGCCCCCATCGGTCGACTTATAAATGCCATCGCCAATCGACACGCTATTTCTGGTCCATGCCTCTCCCGTGCCTACCCACACGGTGCGGGGATTGGATTGATCAATCGCCACCGCGCCGATCGACTGCACCGCCTGACGGTCGAACACCGGCTTAAAGGTCGTGCCGCCATTCACAGATTTCCAAACACCGCCGCTGGCCGAGCCGACAAAAATGGTGATCCGTCCGTCTTCCTCGATGGCGTCGACGGCGGCGATGCGGCCACTCATGGTGGCGGAACCGATGTTGCGGGCGGGCAATCCGGAAATCGTGGCTGCATCGAACTTGATCGCTGGTTGGGCGGAAGCGGCCAGCCAGGATTCGAGAATCATGAACGCGAAAAATCCGGGCCGTCTTAGCCGGCTGTGAGTACGGGCAATCATCAGGAACCGTCCTTTTGGAGGAATCTTGGGGAGGTCGGGCATCGCTACTTGGCGCCCTCTTTCTTCTTGAGACTCGGTGGCACGGCGAATTCCGAACTGTCCAAGGGCACGTTCACCTCGATCTTGTCCACCGTGTAGGTGAGCCATTGCGGGGGATCATTCTTAGGTCCAGAGGCGATCGAAAACGGATACATGACCCCGCCGACCGGCTTGTAGGCCCCCATTTCGCTGGCATTCTCTCGGACGGATCCGCGGATGAATTCCTGGGTCTCTCGGCGGATCTCCAGATAGGTGTCAGGGTCCAGATAGTAATAAACAACATCGCCTTGGTGGAGGGTAACTTTCAGGCGCAGCGCGTCGTCGCCATCCACCGAGTCGAGGCCCAGGTACTCAACCTTGTTGCCCTTGGCCTGATAATCGACCAGAGGGCCATCGATATCGGAATCAAGGATGAGATCGCGAAGATCGTCCTCGCCCATAAATTCCGGGTCTTTCCTGCCGGAGAATGGCTGGATTTGCCAGCCCACCGTGCCGTCGTACACCTGGATTGCGGTCATACCTTGCAACGTGAAGGTTTGACGCAGGAGATTGGGACGCAGGCTTTCTTGTCCCGCCGCCGCCCTGACTCCCCCAGGAAGCACGACCTGGCCCGACATTCGCACCGTCTTGATGGCTTTGATCTTGTCCATCCCGCCCTTGGCTTCGATATTCTTTGCGACGAGTTCATCGGCCGTTTGGGCGGAGGTGAACAGGCGGAAAGAAAGAACTGCCAAAACCAGCCAACTGTGATGACGCATACAGGGTGCTCCTAATCGCAAAACATTCCCGTCGGAAACGCTACTCTATTCCGAGTCGACCGATTTGCCAAGTCGGGTGATCAGAATCAACAAATCAAGCGCAGGGGCGGTCGCTGTTTGACGCTGGAAGTCACGATCGACGACCGCTAACGCAAGCGAATTTCTCTGAGCGGGTTAGGTGTACATTCGGTGCGCGGGCTGGCGATTACGCTTCCAGTCTGGTGTGCCATCTCCCTCGCCGCCTCGATCTCATAGGGCATGAGAGTCCTCTAGGACCTATTCTGCATGAAGCACCGAGATGGGATCGGTTCGCGCCGCCTTCAGAGCCGGGAGAGCGCTGGCGAGCAGGGCCGCGGCGTTCATCAGGGTCCAGGCCAAGGTGAAGGACAGTGGATCGTGGACTTTCACTCCGACCAGCATGCCGGCGAGAAGCCGCGCGCTGAGCAGAGCCGCGGCGAGGCCGGCGGCGCTCCCGGTCCCGATCAGGCGCGCGGCCTGCGCGACGATGATACCTACCAGGCTAGCCGGAGAAGAGCCAAGAGCAAGACGGATTCCCATTTCCCGCGTGCGCAGGCTCAAAGAGTAGGTGAAAACTCCGTAGACGCCCACAGCGGCGAGGAGCACGGCCAGGAAGGCGAAGGCGGCAACCAGCAGCATCATCAGTCTGCGCCGCGAAACCAGACTGGACACCCTCTGCTCCATGGTTTGGATATCGAACAGTGGCTGCTCGCGATCGACGGCGGTGGCCGCCCGGCGCATGGCATTCGCCAGGGAAACTGTATCGAGATCACTGCGTAAAATGAGCTTCAAGCCGTCATTCGGCACCTGGGCGAGGGGAACATAGAACTCAGGTTCCACCTCATGCTCGATGCCGTTGTAGCGGACATCGGCTGCGACACCGACGATCGTGGTCGCGACGAAAGCATATTCAAGGCCGGAACCTCGGTCGACCGCCTGCCCGATGAAAAGCCGTTTTCCCAGGGCATTTCCGTCGAAGTAATGGCGGTCAAAGCTGCGACTCACGATGGCGACAGGAGCAGAGGTTGCGGTGTCATCTATGGTGAATGGTCTTCCCTGGAGCAGAGGCGTCCCCACTGCGCGGAAGTAGTCTGGCGAGATCTCGATCAAGGGCGCCGTTTCCTTCGCCCCATGCGGAGGATTGTCCAGGCTAAAGGCATCCGCGGAGGCATGTTCCAACGGAACCGTCGAAGCAAGAGCGGCGGCTTGCACACGAGGTATGGCTTCGAGCCGGAACAAAAGCTGCTCGGCAAATTTGCGCTGGGCAGAGAGGGACTGATAGCGTTGATGGCCGAGAAGCATTGAGCCCGTCAATGTGTCCCGAATATCGAAACCGGCATCGTAGCGCAGGACGTTGACGAAGCTGCGCATCAGCAGGCCGGCGCTCGAAAGCAGCACAACAGCCACTGCCACTTCCAGCACCAGCAGACTGTGCCGGAACAACCGTTGCTGGCGCCCAGCGGTGACGCGTTGGACTGCGCTTTGCAAGGCGTTTCTCAGGTCCATGCGCGCGCCGGTGATGGCAGGCGCGAGCCCAAAAAGCAGGGCTGTAAGCAGGGCGAGAGAGACAGAGAAAGCCAGCACCCATCCATCGACATGAATCACGCTGCCAATCTTGGCCAGAGGCAGATCAAGAGCGCGTGCCGTGTCTCTCCAGGAAAGATTCGCCGCGATATCTGCCGAATGGCGGACCAGCCCAACCATGAGCCATGCGATGCCAAGACCTAATGCCGCGCTGAGTACGGAGAGCGCGAGGCTTTCGACTAGAGACTGGCGTAGGAGTCGAAATCGCGAGGCTCCCAAGGCTCCGCGCACCGCCATCTCATGCCCGCGGGAGACCGCGCGCGCCATCTGGAGATTGGCCACATTCGCGCAGGCAATGAGCAAGACGGCCATGACGGAGACCAGAAGAATCAGCAGCGGTTTGCGATCGTCACCGGTAAGGTGGCGCTGTAGCGACTGGACTACCATGTGGCGGGTCGTCCACCAGGCCGTGAACGCTGCGGGGTAGGTTCGCCCGCGAGCACGGAAAAAGGTCTCGACTTCCGCCTGCGCCTGTTGTGGAGTCACTCCCGGCCGCAAGCGGGCGACAGAGCTCATAGCGAGGACCTGTTTCCCGACCGCCAGGCTGGTATCCGGGTCGAGATCGATAAGGCTGTAGACCTCCGGTTCGAACGAAAAGTCAGGAAAACTAAAGTTTGCGGGCAGCACGCCAATGATGGTTTGTTCTCTGCCATTGATTTGAACCCCGCCCTCGAGGGCAACGGACCGGCCAACGACGCCGGGATCCGCATGAAAATAGCTGCGCCAGAAACGATCGCTCAGTAGGACCACGGCCGGACCGCCGGGTTTCTCCTCGTCGGCCCGAAAATCACGGCCGAGGCTGGGGCTGATTCCCAACATGGGCAGAAGGTTCGCAGTCACTCCCACCCATTGCACGCGAACCGGGTCGCCCGCTCCGCTCAAATTGGCATTCATCGAGAGATAACCTGCGACCTGCGAGAAAGAATGCAGCCCATGGCGTGCCGCAACAAATTCGGGAGAGGGAAGATGATAGCTAGGCCCAGTGGGAAAAACGTTGGAGATGTATACCAGCCGGCTGGGCTCCGGGTACGGCAAAGGCCGTAACAAAAGCGCGAAGACGGCGGAGAAGATTGAGGTGGTGGCACCGATGCCGAGGCCGAGGGTAATCATCACCGTCCAGGCATAGACTGGGTTGCGAAGGAGCTGGCGTAGTGCGTAGCACACATCCTGCCAGAGGAGCTCAATGCCCGCGCCGGCGCGAGCCTCCCTGACGGCCAGCTTCATCTGCTCCACTCCACCGCTTTCGGCTAGCGCCCGGCGGCGTGCCTCGTCGGGGGACAATCCGGCGGCGATCTTCTCGTCGGCAACCGCATCCACATAGCTGCGAATCTCGGCATCGAGCTCGGACTCGATCTGCCGTTGGTCGAGCAAATTGCGGAGTGCGGATCGGATGCGTGACAGCATGTGCGACGTCCTCCTCGGTGGCCTTCAGCGCCTGGGCAATCGCCTGGGAAATGGTCGTCGACTGTTCGGTTTCGATTCCCAGCTGACGCTCGCCGGCTTGGGTGCGCCGGTAACATTTCGCCCGCCGTGGTTTTCTGAATCGCCCCAAAACGAGCGCAGCCAGCCGGCTTCCTCCATGCGGTGAAGCGCCGGAAACAACGATCCCGGCTTGACGTGGAATGTCCCCTCGGCGATTTGCTCAATGCGGCGAGCGACTCCCAGCCCGTGCAATTCGCCGTCTCGAATGGCCCGCAGGATCAGCAAATCCAGAGTTCCCGGCAAGAGATTGGTCTGATTCCGTTCTATCTGTCCTTCCTTCTATCGAATGACTGTATGAGTATCGCGCCCTACATATAGAATGTCAATATGAAGCGCGCGAGGATGAATCGTCTTGTCCGACATGCCGAGATCGGTCGACTTGGGGCCAGGCCGTCGAGACCCTCCAGCCTCTCAGCGAATGGTTGCCGAAGGGGCATTGGTCCTTGCATCTTCGTTCCACCATCCTGCAGGCAGAGATGGGCCGCAGTCTTCCGAGCGGGGTTCGCGGCTGACTCCCGTTGCTTCTTGGATCCGCCCCAGGTGAACTGCTGTTTCTTCTCTTCGTTCAAGACGTTGGCCATGCCGAAGCAGGCGAAATGCATCTCCCTGCCGTCAACGTCCTGGACAGCGTTCGCGTCGGCCCTTTAAATTAAAAGTGATAATCGCTGGCCGCTCTTCGTTCTTGGGCGATCACACTGAGGCCGGCGAAGTTTTGACTCCGTCTCCTGGATTGGATACTCTGATTCATCCTGCATGATCGAGTCTGTTCGAGCCATCGTAGTCGAGAATCTCCAGAAATCCTACGGCGACGTTCAGGCGGTCAAGGGAATCGGCTTCGAGATCAACCCCGGAGAAGTGTTCGGGCTCTTGGGCCCGAACGGCGCAGGCAAAACCACCACGATCGAAGTTCTGGAAGGTTTGCGTCCCCGTTCGGGGGGGCAAGTCATGGTTCTCGGCTTCGATCCCGACCGGCAACGCCAGCAGCTCAAAGATCGGATCGGTGTTTGCCTGCAGGCCACCAATTTGCCTGAGAAGATCCGCGTGCATGAGGCGCTCGAGGTGTTCTCGGCCTTGTACAGCCGCCGCACCGACCTGACCCAGCTCACCCGCCGCCTGCAGCTCGAGGACAAGCGAGATGCGTTCTATGGCACCTTATCCGGAGGGCAGAAACAGCGCCTGGCGCTCGCTTTGGCCCTGGTGAACGATCCGCAGCTCATCTTCTTGGATGAGCCGACGACCGGCCTCGACCCGCAAGTCCGGGTGGAAATCCACGCTTTGCTCGAACAGCTCAAGAAGGAATGCCGGACCATTCTGCTCACCACCCATTACATCGAAGAGGCGGAACGCCTTTGCGACCGGGTTGCGATCATCGATGAAGGCCGGATCATTGCCCTCGACACGCCTCGCCAACTGCAACAACAAAGCCGCAGTGCTTCTACGATTGTGGTGACCTGTGCGAGACCGTTTCCTCAGCCGCGCCCGGCTTGGGCCGAAGCCACGCACGACGAACTGGACGCGAGCGCGCGTACTCTCACCGTGAATTCGCGCCGTCCTGCGGCCACGCTGGTGGATCTGGTGAAATGGATCGATCAGCAGGGAATCGAACTGACCGACGTGCATCTCCAGCAGCCGACCCTCGAAGATGTGTTCATCGAGCTGACCGGCAAACGCCTCCGCGAATGAAAGCCTACCGGGCCCTCATTGCGCTGGATCTCAAGCTAGCCCTGCGCCAGCGCACCGTCATCTTCTTCAACTATCTCTTTCCTCTCGTTTTCTTCTTTGTGTTCGCGCAAGCGTTTCATGCCGAACGCGGCGCGGCGATGACCGTCGTCCTGGCCATGGTGATCATTATCGGAATTCTCGGGAACGGCCTCTTCGGCGCCGGCATTCGCGCCGTGCAGGAGCGCGAAGCCAACATTCTCCGCCGCTACAAAGTCACACCGATCAGTCCCGTGCCCCTGCTGGTGGCTTCGACCGTAACCGGGTGGATTTTGTTCATGCCCTACGTGCTCCTGATGTTCGCTCTGGCGCATTTTGCCTACGGCATGCCTTGGCCGGTGAACCTGGGATCCATCCTGACTCTCATCACCTGCGGAGTCGCCGGGTTCCGGGCCATCGGCCTGATTCTTGCCTCCGTCGCCAACTCGATGGCGGAAAGCCAGATTCTGGTGCAGTTGATTTACCTGCCCATGCTGTTCCTGAGCGGCGCCACCTTCCCCACCGTGATGTTTCCGCCCTGGTTGCTGCTGGTAACTCAATTCCTGCCGGCGACCTACCTGGTCACCGGTGTCCAGTCCATGCTCCTGCGACGCGAAGGGATCGCCGAGAACCGCCTCCCGATCGTGGCGCTGGTGGTGACCACCATCGTCGGCTTGTTCCTGGCATACAAGTTGTTTCGCTGGGAGAAGGAGGAAAAGATCCGCAACTCGGCGAAGCTGTCGATCCTGGCTGTGATCCTGCCCTTCCTCGGGGTTGGCGCCTGGCAAATGCACACCCGCGACAGCGTCGTCAGGACCAAGATCTTGAACCGGCAACTGGCGCGCAGCGACACCTTTCTCCTGCGTGGGGCACGCCTCTTGGTGGCTGACGGGAAGGTGATCGAGAACGGTGCCGTGCTGGTCCGGGGTGGCAAAATCGCCGAGGTCTACGTGGGCGCGGGCCCGGAGCCAAGAACCGTCCGCGCGGAAGTGGTGGAAGCTTCTGGAAAGACCATTTTGCCCGGTTTGATCGACGCTCACGTTCATCTCGGGTCCGCGGGCGGATTGTATCCCGGGACGGCGAACTATGATCTCGAGAAGGGCATGTCCCGGGCCCTGGCGGCCTACCTGTATAGCGGCGTAACCACGGTGAGGAGCGTTGGCGACGGATTGGATGGCATCCTCGAGGTCCGCGCCAGGGTGAATCGCGGAGAGCTGCTGGGCGCGCAGTTGTTCACTTGCGGGCCGGTCTTTGCGGCCGGCGGCGGCCGCGGAACGGAATATTTCGAACCCTTTCCCCCCAGTTTCCGTCCAGCCGCGGAGAAGGAGTCCCGCATTCCCGGCTCTCCCGACGAAGCCCGGCAACAGGTCGATCGCTTGAAAGAGCGAAGCGTGGATTGCATTCATGCCGCTCTCGAAACTGGGGTGGGACCTCTCCAGCGCCTGGACACGAGTTTGTTGAACGCGGTGGCGCGCGAGGCACGGGGCGACGACTTGCCCTTCACCGTCCACACCGCGGACGTGCGCGATGTGACCGGTGCCCTCGAAGCGCAGGCGGCGTCGATCGAACACGGATCCTTTCGCGAGCAGATCCCGGATCGCGTATTCGATCAGATGGCTCGGCAGGGGACGTTCTACGACCCGATGTTGAGCGTCGGTGAGGCATTCGAAGAGCTGGTTGCCGGCAAAACCGAGATGCTCAAGCGCTCCCTGGTGCAGCAAGTGGGGCCCGAGGATCTGTTGCGTGGAACTGAGGAAGCGCTGGCCGCGAGCGAAACGGAGCCGATGCGCCAGTCCATGGCGCAGGACTTCATCGACTTGCGGATTGCCGTCGATAATCTGAGGCGGGCGTACCAGCACGGAGTGCTTCTCGTCGCCGGCAGCGATGCGGGAAATCTTCTCCTGATTCACGGCCCGGCTCTGCATCACGAACTTCGGCTCTGGGTCGAAGCCGGCGTTCCCCCCTTAGTTGCGCTACAGTCTGCGACCGCCAATGGCGCTCGCCTGCTGCGAGCCGAGAAGCGGATCGGTTCGATTCGTCCGGGAAACGACGCCGATCTCCTGGTTGTCGACGGCGATCCCCTCGACGACATCTCGGCTACGGAACGGATCTCTATGGTGATATTGAAGGGCGAGCGCATCGACCGCGCCGCGATCTTCGACCAGCACTGATCCAGCCCCGGATTGCCGGGCAGCGCCTTTGAGGGCCACGCAGGACGCTTGTCTGGCGCGAACCATGGGGACGCGATTCGAAGATGGGCAATTCCCGAGCGGCGCGACCCAGCCCGCGGTGCATGGCAAGCCCTTCGCGCTCAGCCGATCCCCAACTTCGTCTGCATTTCCTCAAGCGACAAGCCCTTGGTTTCCGGATACACCGCCCACACCACCACGAACTCGAGCACCATCATGGCGGAGAAGAAGGCAAACGGGTATCCACCGGAAGAAGCTGCCATTAAGGGAAATACACCGGAGATAAGAGCGTTCATGAACCAGTGGGAGAAACTGCCAAGGCTCTGACCCTTGGCGCGGACGTTATTGGGAAAAACTTCCGAGAGATAGACCCAGATCACCGCCCCCTGGGAGAAGGCAAAAAAGCCAATGAACCCGATCAACAGCCAAAGCAGAAAGTTCTGATGCCGGCCGGCAAAGAAAATCGCCGACACACCCGCCAGGCACAACGCGGTTCCCAGGGCACCGATCAGCAGCATGCGCTTGCGTCCCAATCGGTCGATGACCGCCATGGCAAGAACCGTGAACAGCAAGTTCGTGCCGCCCACGGCCACCGCCTGCAGATTTCCCGAGAGCTTGCTGAAACCGGCGTGGACAAAGATGTCGTTCAGATAGTAAAGAATCGCGTTGATGCCGGAGAGCTGATTGAACATTCCGATGCTGACGGCGAGAAAAATGGGAAAGCGATAGCGGCGAGAAAAGAGCCTTTCCCCTGCTTGCTCCTGCTCGACCTGGATGGATTGAACAATCTCGCGCAGTTGCTGCTCGACATTCTCCTCTCCCGTGATCTCCAAAACGGCTCTTGCTTCCGCCAGACGGTTTCTCTTGACCAGCCAGCGCGGGCTGCGCGGAATTGCAAACAGCATCAGGAAAAACAGTGCGGCCGGGATCGCGGTCGCTCCCAGTTCCCAGCGCCATTCCGAGAGCCCGAAGTGCCCGAGACCGATCATAGCGTTCGAGAAGTACGCCAGGAGAATGCCCAAGACCACGTTGAACTGGAAGAATCCCACCAGGCGGCCACGGATCTTTGCCGGAGCAATCTCCGCAATGTACATCGGGCCCAGCACCGACGAACCCCCGATGCCCAGTCCGGCCAGGAGTCGAAAACCCACCAGCGCATACCAGCTCCAGGCCGCCGCACAGCCGAAGGCTGAAATCAGATAGAGGACAGCCATCATGCGCAGGCTGTCGCGACGACCGTATCGTTCTCCCAAAACTCCAGCCAGGAGTGCACCTACGATCGTCCCCCAAAGCGCGCTGGCCACCGTCGCTCCGAGGAGACCCGGTGAGAGATGATAGCTCGCCGTGAGCGAACTGGTGGTTCCCGAGATCACCGCCGTATCAAAGCCGAACAGCAGTCCCCCCAAGGCTGCCACCATGGTGCTCTTGAGCAAGGGTGCGTTCAGCTTCATTCGGGCTCCGCGGACCGCTTTGCGCGATCTGCCTGTCTCTTGTGGTTGCCGAGCCAGGGCATCGCATACCACAGAAAAACTCAACCTTCGCCGTTCTGCGGCCATGCTTTTGCCAGAAGAGTACAAGAGAGCGCAAAATTGCGCGAGAGCAATCCTGAAGTGCTCGCAACATTTTTCGGGAGATAATGTTGGCCCATGATTGCCGCAGGCTGGGGCGCGTCGTCGCTGGCCATATGGATGTACCTGCTGCTCGGACGCGGCGGGTTTTGGCGCATGACGCTCGACGAACCCGGCTCAACACCTCGAGGCCCGTCTCCCCGCAAAGTCGCGGTGATCGTTCCCGCCCGCAACGAAGCGGAGGTGGTCGGGCGTGCCGTCGAATCGTTGTTGGGGCAGGACTTTGCCGGCTTGGTTCATATTTTCCTGGTGGACGACCACAGCTCCGATGCAACGGCAGACATTGCCTTGCGGTCGGCTCGGCACGCCGGATCACCCAACCGCCTTACCCTGATTCACGCCAGGGAGTTGCCTGGGGATTGGAGCGGGAAGCTCTGGGCGGTTTCCGAAGGGTTGGAAGCGGCGGCCTCCCTTCATCCTGATTACATCTGGCTGACCGATGCCGACATTGCCCACGAGCGCGACGTCCTCAGCCGCTTGTTGCAACGGGCTGAAAGCGGAGACTTTGACCTGGTTTCGCTGATGGTGAAACTCCACTGTCAATCCCTGGCCGAACGAATGCTGATTCCGGCCTTCGTGTTCTTCTTTTTCAAATTGTATCCGCCCGCCTGGGTCAACCGCGCAACAACCCGCACCGCCGCCGCCGCCGGCGGCTGCATCTTGATCCGGCCGCAAGCCCTGGTGAACATGGGAGGAATTGCTGCGATCCGGGAACAATTGATCGATGACTGCGCCCTGGCGCGGGCGGTAAAGAAGAAGGGCAGGATATGGCTCGGCCTCACGAAAAAATCGACAGCTCTTCGTGAATACGGCAGCTTTCCCGGGATCGGCCGCATGGTTGCGCGAACCGCTTTCAGTCAACTGCGTCATTCGACGCTCGTGCTCTGCGCAGTCATCACGGGCATGGCGGTGACCTATATCGCTCCCGTCATTTTGCTTGCTGCCGGCAAATGGGCAGCCGCTCTAGGCTTCGCAGCTTGCTGTCTCATGGCCATCGCATACCGACCCGTCTTGCGTTTCTATGACCTGGCATGGATTTGGGCACCCCTGCTCCCTCTGACCGCCGCTTTTTATGCCGCGGCCACCATCTACTCGGCCATCGAGTACTGGTCGGGTCACGGTGGCTGGTGGAAGGGCCGGGCGCAGGATGTCGCAAGCGCGAGACATCCGCGAACACCAAGCGAGCCCTGAAGCGGGAAATCGAGCCGCCACCAACCTCTCGCTCTTGCGCCCCGGGATCGCTATCGCTGGGGCGGATTCTCGTGCCGACTTTCATCGGGATGGGAAGGCGGCGACTGCGGCCGCGGCTCTGCCGGGTGTTGAGGCGCCGGGTGTTGAGGCGCGGACTGCGCCGGCGGCGGGTTCTGCTGCCGGGGGCTGGACGAAGGTCGCGAAGCATTATCCGGGCGTGGCTGCGAAGGCTGTGCCTGAGGAGCACCTCCCGGCCGGGGAGCGTTGGCGTCTTGAGATCCCTCCGCCGGGTGTGGAGTCTGCCCGTCAGTCACGGTACTTCCGTGCGACGACGAGCCTGGCTGATAGGAGCTCGGTGGCCGAGGGACACTCCGCGGAGCGCTCGGTTCGCGAGATGCATTGTCTTCGGAGGGTCGATCCTCCGGACGTGGCGCGCCTTGGGAAGCACTTGGCGGACGAGGCACATTATTGTTCCGGGGCGCCGGATTGCCGCTTTCGGCTTCCGGTCTCGCATTGTTTCCCGGACGGGGCACGCTATTCCCCGATGTCGGGCGACTCTCAGGAGCGTGATACGGCGCACCGGCTCGCGTCGCCGCGACCACCCCGTGCCCGCTGAAGTCCCCTGCTTTCGCCGTGGCTGCAATCGATGGCCGTCCTTGGTTCACAGAAGCGCGTAACTGGGGATTGTTCTTGGCTGCGTTTTCATGTTCCGTCTGCAGTGCAGTCGGGGCGACGTGCTGCTCTCGCGCGGCGGCTTCTTGCTCCGGAGTTGGGTGTGCGACAATTCCACCGGGGCCGCCGTTATAGCTCACCCGGGTAATATTGGTCGTGTTCTCGTTCACCACTGTCGTGTTGTAAACGTTATGAATATTGGTGACGTTCACGTTGCTGACGTTTTGGTTGTAGTAGAACTGGTTTTGTCGCCAATAACCGCCGTAATAGCCGGTTCCGGTGTAGCCATAACCGTAGGGAACGCCGCCATAGAAGCCGACCACCGGACCCCAGTAACCTGGATGCCAGTAGTACAACCCGCCGTCATAGGCCCAGTACCCCGGGGTCCACAGCAGGCTAGGTTGTGGCGCCGGAACCCAGGTTCCAGGCACCCAATAATAACCATACGGACCCCACGCCCAATAGCCCGGCGCCCACATGTAGCCTGCGGTAGGACAAACCGGTTGCTCGTACACTGGCAGCGCGGGTGGCCCGAAGTTTACGGAAAGAAAAACCTGTGCCGAACTGACAACGGAGAACGCCAGCATGACAGCTGCGAGGAATAGGTATCGTAGTCTGTGAGTGATCTTCATAATCAGCCTCGGTTGAATCTGCTTTCGAATCTGAGTTTTCCCCGCCCTATAGAAACTCGGTTGGGGGAAATATGTTGCGCCAGGGTTTGACCCCTTGATTCTAGAAGGTTTCTGAGGAAACCGGAACCAGGGACGCAGGTCTTGGAAGCGGGGACGGAGCCGGCAGGGCCTTCGTCCTCCTCCCCCACCCCCATGGCCGAAAGACCAGGCCCGATTCCGGGAAACAAAAAGCCAGCTGCCCGGACCGCCGGCCATAGAGTCCCTGCCGGAAAGATCCATCGATTCCCGAGCGATAGGTTCTTGTGCATGGTGGTGTGTTCACACTGCGGGAGCGCTAGCCTTCTTCGGAAGAATTTCACCGATGCGCCGGATTTGTGCTCCGACGGCGCGCAGTTTCTCTTCAATGCGCTCATAGCCGCGGTCGATGTGATACACGCGATCGATGATGGTTTCGCCGTTGGCGACCAGGGCAGCCAATACGAGCGAAGCCGAAGCCCGCAGGTCGGAAGCTAGAACCGCGGCCCCGCTTAAGGGCGTTTTCCCACGGACAATCGCACGCGGGCCTTCGATCTTGATGTTCGCTCCCATCCGCCCGAGCTCCTGGGCATGCATGAAGCGGTTCTCGAAGATGTTCTCGGTAATGATCGAAGTGCCCTCGACCTGGGTGGCAAGAGCCATGTATTGCGCCTGCACATCCGTCGGGAAGCCGGGATACTCCTCCGTGACCACGTCCGCGGCCCGCAAAGGTTTGTCACCGATCACGCGAACCGATTCTTTGCTATGGGCAGTTTTCACGCCCACGGCGCTCAGCTGCGCGAGCAGAGCTCCCAGATGGCCGGGTTCGCAGCCGGTGACGTTGAGGTCTCCGGCAGTGAGCACGGCCGCGATGAGGAAGGTCGCGGCCTCAATGCGATCGGGGATGATGCGATGCCTGGCGCCGTGCAGCCGTTCGACCCCCTGGATGCGAATGCTCGAAGTGCCTGCTCCCTCGATGTGGGCCCCCATTTTATTCAACAGATCGGCGAGATCGACGACTTCGGGCTCGCGGGCGCAGTTCGACATGTGGGTCTCGCCTTCGGCCAAGCTGGCGGCCATGAGCAAATCTTCGGTGCCGGTCACCGTCACTTTGGCAAAGCGAATTTCCCCACCCTTGAGGCGCCGGGCACTGGCTTCCACGTAGCCGTGTTCTTGGTTGATGGTGACGCCCAACCGCTCCAAGCCCTGGATGTGAAGATCGATCGGTCGCGCGCCGATCGCGCATCCGCCGGGCAAGGAGACGCGAGCCCGTCCGCAACGGGCCACCAGCGGCCCGAGCACCAGGGTGGAGGCCCGCATCGTTTTGACCAGTTCGTAGGAGGCCTCGGGGGAAGCGATCGCGCGGCAGGAAATCGTCGTGCGGTGCTGCGCGCGGCCGTAGCCGAGCTCGACGTCCGCACCCATGGCGGACAGGAGCTTGCGCGTGGTCTCGATATCGCGGACTTGGGGAATATTTTCCAGGATGACCGGCTCATCGGTAAGCAGAGCCGCAGCCATAGCGGGAAGCGCAGCGTTCTTTGCGCCGCTGACGCGAATCGTGCCGAGCAGCGGGTTGCCTCCACGAATCACGAATTTGTCCATAGAAACTTCATTCCTCCGGCCGTCGACGAATGCCCGCCCAACCCGGGTGCGTCCTACCTGCGCCGCTCGTCTATTGTAGCGGGAACAACGGGAAAGGGGATCGGTGAATTAGCGTGGGATGGTGGCAGCTGGACGGCGAGAGGCGGCGGGGAAGCTGATGCTATGCTCCATGCCCCGAGGCGCGCCACGGACCCGGTAGGTTCGAGTTCTCATCGCTGCCAGGGTGGAGGGGTTTGGTCAGGGGCCGTGGGGAGGCGCGCTGGAGCTATGCCGGTGCGACTCGAGTCGTCAGGAATGTTACCCGCGCGCTTCTAAGCGGGGTGGCTCGATACTCTCCGCCCGCCGTGCCTGTGCAATCGCCTGGCGAACGTTGCCGTTTGCCGCTTGCAGCGCACGGAGGGCGTCGCTTCGTCCGACTTCCGCCTTTTTCATAATCAAGGCTGCAGGCACGCTGTTCCCGGCCGATTTCAGCAGTCGTCGCGCCGCAACTCTGTCGATGCCTGCACCCCGTTCGAGAATCGTGATGGCGCGTTGGGCTAACTTCTGGTTGTTCCCATGCAGGTTGACCATCAAATTGCCGTACACGTAGCCGAGCCGGGCCATAGCGCCGCTGGAAAGCATGTTGAGCACCATTTTCTGCGCGGTGCCTGCTTTCATCCGGCTGGACCCGGCAATCACCTCGGGACCGACTTCGGTCACGATGGCAAGATGCGCAGAATGCGCGAGTGGTGAGTTCCGGTTGCAGGTGACCGCCACGGTTTTGGCGCCGCGCCGCCGGGCGTATTCGACGGCGGCCACGGTGAACGGAGTGCGCCCGCTGGCGGCAATTCCAATGACTACGTCATGGCTGCCGGGATTCCTCTTCGCCAGTTCACGCTTCCCCAAGGCACGTGAATCCTCGTTGGACTCGACCGCTGCGGCCAGGGCTCGGCTGCCCCCGGCGATCACGAACTGCACGGTTTTTGGGTCCGTATTGAAGGTGGGCGGGCACTCCGCTGCATCGAGTGCGGCGATACGGCCGCTGGTGCCGGCCCCCACATAGATGACCCGCCCGCGACGCTTGAGGGCAGTGGTGATGAGATCCATGGCCTTTGCGATCTGGGGGAGAGCGGCTCGGACCGCACGGGCAACTTTGGCATCCTCGCGATTGATGATGCGAGCGATCTCGAGCGAAGACTTTCGGTCCAAATCTGCTGAAACCGGATTCCTGCGCTCGGTGAGCGGCTGATTCATCCCTGCTTTCTTGCCGGCCTGCTTCACCGGCCTCGCTCCAGCGCTTCGACGACTGCATCGTGCAAGGCGGGCCGCACTTGTTGAATAGCCTGGTTGGCGCAGTCCGGCCAGGTCCGATTCGTCAGCAGGGTGACCGAGAGTTGGCGTTCGGGGTCAATCCAAAGCGAGGTTCCGGTGTATCCGAGGTGGCCGAAGGATTGGGCGGAGAAATACCGGCCGGACTGGGATGGAGACGATGGCGTATCCCAGCCCAAGGCATAGGAACCCCCCGCGGGTGAAGATGCCCGGCGCGTGAAAAGCGCCACGGTCTCGGGGCGGAGGATGGGACGACCGCCCTCGAGCATCGCCTGGGCAAAGACGGCGAGGTCTTCGGCGGTGGCGAATAGTCCGGCATGGCCTGCAACGCCTTCCATCACGCTGGCATTTTCATCTTGCACTTCGCCCTGGATGATGCGCCTGCGAAAGGTTCGGTCGTCTACCGTCGGAGGAATCAACGCCCACCAGTGAGCGGGAGGGTCGAAGGTGGTATGCAACATCCCGCAAGGGCTGAAAACCTCCCGCCGGCAGAAGTGATCGAGCGCGTCTTCGGCCAGCCGTTCCAAGGCAAGACCAAGAACGATGAAGCCGATGTCACTGTATTCGGTCGCCGCACCGGGATTCCCGGCCAGAGGGACGGTCAGCGCAGCCGAAATAAGCGCATCGCGATCTTTGGTCCGCAGAAACAGCTTTTCATAGGCAGGCAACCCCGAGGAGTGCGCGAGCAACATGCGAAGGGTGACCTGGTTGCGGCGAATATCGTCAGTCTTAAATTCTGGCAGGAGGGACACCACCGGCATTTCGAGGTCGAGAAGGCCGCGTTCGTAAAGCATCATCGCCATGCCGGTCGTCGCGACAATCTTGGTGAGGGAGGCCAGATCAAAGAGGCTGGCGGTTGTCGTTTCCGGAGTGTCCGGCTCGTAGGTGAAGCGGCCCAACGACTTCAGACAAACCAGTTCTCCGCTGCGCGTGACCGCCACCGCAGCGGCGGGAAAGGCGCGTTCCGCGATGGCCTTGCGCAGCAGATCGAAAGGCCTTCGGAAAACCGCGTCCTGCTCGGCGTGAGCGGCCACGGGCCGGGGCGGCATGGTTCGGCCATCCTGGTTCGGCGAGTTCTCCGGCAAAGCTGCAGTCGGTCCTATGCCCGGGTTATAGCAAATATGCCGGACGGGTGCAAGAAGGAGCATCTCGCCTTCCCGCGAAAGATGGGGGGCAGAGGGGCGAGGACGCAATCGGCCAAGGTCGGTTCCGGCGCATCGGCCTAGCGTTTGCCATCTCCGCCAGTTGCCTTCGTTGTTCTCCCCCATTGAGCAAGCGCGGCGGCTTAGGTAAAGTGAACACATCGAAAGATTCCATCCACCTTCGAACCGCAGATGTATGGCGGCGGCCTTCCTGCTGCTTTTTGTTCTCGCTCCGCCATTTTCGCACGCCCAAAAGGCGGCCCCCCCTGCCACCAGTTCTCGCCGCCTGAGCGTGCTCGATCCGATTATTCAAAATGCGATCGCGAACAATCAGATCCCGGGCGCCGTTCTTCTGGTGTCCCACGATGGTGTGGTGGTTTACCGGAAGGCATTCGGATACCGTTCGCTTGAACCGCGGCGTCAGCCCATGACCGTCGATACCATATTTGATTTGGCCTCGTTGACCAAAGTGGTGGCTACGACTACGGCGGTGATGCAACTGGTCGAGAAGGGAGCTCTGCGGGTGAACGATCCGGTGGCCAAATACATCCCGGAGTTCGCGCAGAATGGCAAGCAGGACGTGACCCTTCGGGAGTTGCTTACGCACCATTCCGGGCTGCCCCCGGACCTGGACTTAACCCGGTCGTGGGAAGGGCGGGATACGGCCTTCCGCATGGCTTTTGCCTCGACCCTCGCCTATCCTCCGGGATCGCAGTTTGTCTATAGCGATATCAACTTCGTGGTTCTCGGGGCGCTGGTGGAGCGGGTTTCCGGCAAGAAGCTGGATGAGTACTGCGAAGAGAACATTTTCCTGCCGCTGAAGATGACCCATACGCGATTTGTGCCGCCGGCGACCTGGCAGCCTAAGATCGCCCCCACGCAATATGATGAGCACGACAAAATGCTCGATGGAACCGTGCACGATCCGACCGCGAGGCGGATGGGCGGGGTCGCGGGCCACGCCGGGTTGTTTTCTACCGCCGATGACCTTGCCAAGTTTGCCGATTTCTTGTTGCGTGGCGGGACCGTCCTTTCGCCCCTGATGATCGAAAAAATGACCACACCCCAACAGCCGCCGACCTCGGAGGCGTTGCGCGGTTTCGGTTGGGATATTGATTCCTCGCTTTCGAGCAATCGCGGTGAACTGTTACCGGTCGGTTCCTTCGGGCACACGGGATGGACGGGAACGTCCCTGTGGATTGATCCGACCACACGAACCTATATCATTTTGCTCACCAACGCGGTTCACCCCCGGGGGAAGGGAAGCGCGATCGCATTGCGAAGCAAAATCGCAACCACGGTGGCCGCCGCCTTAACCCTCACCGCGCCGGAAAAGGAACTGCTGCGATGGAAGAGCATCACCGGCTACAACGAAGCGCAAACCGCGGCCAGGAGACTGGCGTCGCGAACCGCCACCGTCGCGGCCGGGATCGATGTGCTCGAGGCGCACGACGGCGAGCAAATTCGAGGAACTGCGTCGCCGAGGAGAATTGGGCTGCTGACCAATCAGAGCGGGCGGGACGCCCAAGGTCGGCGAACCTTGGACGTGCTGGCGCAAGCGCCGGGCGTTTCGCTGGTGGCAGTCTTCAGTCCAGAGCACGGCATCACGGGCACGCTGGACTCGACTCAGATTTCGAATGGCAAGGACCCGGCAACCGGAATTCCGATCTACAGCGTCTACGGCGCGAGCGATGCCGCCCGGCGGCCCCCGCCGGCCGTCCTCGAAGGTCTGGATGCGGTCGTGGTCGATCTTCAAGATGCCGGGGCCCGCTTCTATACCTACGAGACTACGCTGGGATATTTTCTTGAGGCTGCCGGGAAGATCGGTATCGAAGTCATCGTGCTCGATCGCCCGAATCCTCTGACCGGATCACTGGTGCAAGGGCCAGTTTCCGAGTCAGGGCACGAAAGTTTCGTGAATTATTTCCCGCTCCCCGTGCGTCACGGCATGACGATGGGAGAGTTGGCCAAGTTGTTCAACGGCGAGCGGGGCCTCCAGGCCCGCCTGCAGGTGGTGCCGATGGAAGGATGGATGCGCGGCGATTGGTTTGACGCCACGGGAATTGCCTGGGTCGATCCTTCGCCCAATTTGCGCAGCCTGACGGCAGCCACGCTCTATCCCGGGGTGGCGCTGGTCGAGGGAACCAACGTTTCCGTGGGACGCGGCACCGATACTCCGTTTGAGCTGCTGGGCGCACCCTGGATCAAGGGGCGGGAGTTGGCAGAGTACCTGAACCGCAGAGAAATCTCCGGTGTGCGCTTTGTTCCCGTGCACTTCACGCCAACCGTGAGCAATTACGCCGGTGAGCAGTGTGAAGGCGTGAATATTCTTCTTCTCGAGCGCAACGCCCTGGACGCACCCGAGTTGGGAATGGAGTTAGCCTCGGCGCTCCAAGCCCTCTATCCCCAGGAGTTTCATATGGAGCGAATGAGCGAACTGCTGGTGAACCAAGCCGCCTATGATGGCTTGGCGAAGGGTGAGGACCCGCGGCGGATCGCCCAAGATTGGCAGGAAGAGCTCGATCGGTTTCGAGAGCTTCGGCAGAAATATCTCATTTACAAGTAGCGGAGGGGGGCGCGTCGAGTGCGCGCACGGATGGAGATCGGGCCGGATCTCGCCCGCTCCCTCGCCCGCCCTCAGGCTCTACGG
The DNA here is from genome assembly GCA_035622175.1 of Terriglobales bacterium. Lineage (GTDB taxonomy): Bacteria > Acidobacteriota > Terriglobia > Terriglobales > Acidobacteriaceae > JAFAGX01. The sequence goes on from DASPVV010000174.1 coordinate 24,844, forward strand.
AACCCAGTCTGCAATAAAGATGTTGGTTTCGTGCGGAGCGTGGGCATTGCGATTCGAGACCCAGACTAGCTTGTCGCCGTCGGGACTGAAAACCGGAAATCCGTCAAACCCCGGGCTATAGGTGATCCGCTCTACATTGCCGCCATCGAGGTTCACCGCATAAAGTTCGAAATTCCCCATGCCACCCGTGGTACCTGGATTGGAAGAAAAGATGATGCGCTTGCCGTCGGGAAAAAACGAAGGCGCAAAACTCGCGGCGCCGAGATGGGTGATCTGACGCTTGTCACTGCCGTCAGCCCGCATCATCCACAGCTCCAAGGTCGTGGGCCGAATCAGGTTTTGTTTGAGTAATTCCCGGTAGTCGCTGATTTCCTTTTCCGAGGTAGGGTGATAGGCGCGGTAGACGATCCACAACCCATCGGGCGAGTAAAAAGGCCCGCCGTCGTAACCGAGCTCATGGGTGAGCTGTTTCACGTGCTTGCCCTTGGGGTCCATGGAGTAGATATCGAGGTCGCCATGGCGCATCGAGGTAAAGACAATTCTCTTGCCATCGCGCGAGAAGGTCGCCTCGGCATCGTATCCCGGAGTGTGGGTGAGTTGCCGGAGAGCGGAGCCGTCGGGCTTGGCGGTGAAAATGTCGAAGCCGGAATAGACAGCCCACACGTAGCCTCGAGAATAATCGGGAGGCGGCGGGCATCGCGAGTCGGAAAGATGGGTGGAGGAATAAAGGATCTTCTTCCCCTTGGGGTAGAAGAAATAGGCGCAAGTCGTGCGGCCCTTCCCCGTCGAGACCATGCGAACCGCTGAGCCGTCGGTGTTCATGGTGAAGATCTGATCGCACTTCAGCGCATCGCGGGTGGATTGAAAGATCAGCTTCTTCCCGTCGGGGGAAAAGTAGGCCTCGGCATTCTGGCCGCCAAAGGTGAGCTGTCGGACATTGTGCAGGTGTCTCTCCTCGGCAGTGGCAAGCTCGCCCGTCTGGGCCGCCGCCAGCGCCGCTGCCATCACGCTCAAAAGCAGGAGGGCCGCAATTCTCATGGCACAAGATTTTCGCAGCCTGGAGGAAGAAATTCAAAGGCTAAACCTGCACCCCGGTGCTCGCGACCCCGGCCGCGAAGGTGCTTACTTGCGAAAATGCTCGAGAATCGCGTCAGCCTGAGTGCGAGTCACCACCGCCGACAGTGCCGCGGCATCGGCCTGCTTGACCGCCTGGACGCTGCCGAAGTGTTCCAGCAGGCGGCGCGTGGTGCGGGTGCCCACACCGGGGATGTCCAGCAACTCCGTCGTGCGATCGCGGATCTGGCGACGTTTGCGGTGGAACGTCACCGCGAAGCGGTGGGCCTCGTCGCGAATCGCTTGAACCAGATGCAACACCGGCGAGTGATGGTCGAGAACGATCGGTTGATCCTCTTGCCCCAACAAGTAAATGATCTCCTCCCTCTTGGCAATCGCGGCCAGGGGTAGGTTGATCACTTCGAGCGCGGCGAGGGCCTCGGCGGCGGCATGCAGCTGACCCAGGCCACCATCGATGAGAATGAGGCTGGGCAGGGTTTTTCCCTCCTCGAGCAAACGTTTGTAGCGGCGGGTCACGACCTCGCGCATGGAGGCGAAGTCGTCGACGCCATCCACGCTGCGCAGGATGAACTTGCGATAATCCGACTTCTTCATGCGGCCGTCTTCCCAGACCACCAGGGATGCGACGGTCTCGGCGCCTTGTAGGTGCGACACGTCAAAACACTCGACCCGGCGAGGCAGTTCCGCCAGACTCAGGGCATCCTGAAAAGCCTCCTGAATCTGTCTGGAGTTGGGTTTCATCACCCGGAACCGCTGATCGTAGGACTGCTTCGCGTTGGTGCCGGCGAGGTCGAGGAGCGACCGCTTGTCTCCCCGTTGCGGAACCACAATGTGAACGCGGGTCGTGCGGGCGCCCTCGGGCGGTGGTTCTGAGAGCAAGTCTTCGAGCGCCTCTCGATCTTCAAAATCGACGGGAACGTAAATCTTGCGGGGAAGGTAAGGCTGGCCGATATAAAGCTGCTTGAGCAGGGCAGAGAAGAATTCTCCTGGATCAAAGCCGGTCCAGGAAGCATCCCGAGCTGTTTCCCTGGTCGAGGGGTCGAGTGCAAAACCGGCAGAGGTTTGCCCCGCCGGATGAGGCAGGGCAGTTCCCGGCGTCAACTCGGGCAGCTCTTCCCAGAAGAATTCGCCGCGATCGAGCACACGGCCTCGGCGCATGTGGAACAGATTGACCGCCAGCCGGTTATCTTCGTAGTGATAACCGAAAACATCTGCATCGTCGCCCTCGGCGGCGGCGATTCTCTGCTTTTCCGCCAGCTGCTCGACGGTGGAGATCAGATCGCGATACTTGGCCGCGCGCTCGTATTCTTCCTTCTCCGCCGCCCCCGCCATGCGGGCCCGCAGAGAGCGCGCAAGATCGGTGGGCCGCCCTTCCAGAAACATCTTCACGTCGCGCACGGCTTCCTGATACGTCGACAGGGTGGTCAACCCCTCGACGCAGGGACCCAGACAGCGCCCGATGTAGTACTGCAGGCAGGGGCGGGGATGAAAATGGCTCAAATCCACGCCGCAGGAAGGGATCAGGAAATGCCGGTGGATGAGACCGACGATGCGATAGGCCAGATTGGCAGGGAAGTACGGCCCGTAGTAAACACTACCGTCCTTTTTCAACCTCCGGGTCACGTAAACCCGCGGAAAGCGCTCGCCTAGGGTCAATTTCACATAGGGATAGGTCTTGTCATCACGCAGCAGGATGTTAAAGCGCGGTTTTTTTTGCTTGATGAGGTGGTTTTCCAGAGCCAGCGCCTCTTTGTTATTGGCCACCACGATGTAATCAACATCGGTCGCCTCGCCGAGCAAAGTGCCGGTTTTGGCATCTTCCGGCCGGCCAGAATGAAAGTAGGAGGCCACCCGATTGCGCAGATTCTTGGCTTTGCCAACGTAGAGGACTTCGCCGGCGGCGTTCTTGTACAGGTACACGCCGGCAGAGTTGGGGATGGTGCGGATTTTCTCAAGGAGATCCATCGGCCAGCGTAGTTAGTATTCTATCCAATCGGTCTGGGTGCCCGAGGGGCACGACTGGGTTTGCCGCAGGCTGTTGCTGCCCGAAATTGTTCCACACTTCCCGAGCGTAGACGATCGCTCGAGCGAGGCAGGCAGGGGACGGCGCCGAGCGGTCTTCGCCGGGGTGCACGCTCGGTTCGTTTGTAGAATGCGATTTGTCCGTCACCATATAAATTTTCCTCGGGCCGTATCGCTTTGATCTACAATCGAAGCAGCCGAAAATCGGCCAGCTCATGATATCCTGCGGCGTATCAACAGCTTAATTGAGAGCCGGGGGCTTCCAACAGTTGGCAGCTGTCGTGCTTAAATCAAGCTGGGGAATGCCAGAGCGGCTTACAGAGGAAGATTCGCTCATTGGTGACCAATGCCATGACCAGGGGATCGAGATCGAGAAAACAAAGGAGCCTTTCGAACATGAATCGCACTTCGTTAACCGTGTTGTTGGCGCTGACCATGGCGACAACGGTAGGCTGCGCCACCAAAAAGTACGTTCGCCAACAGACAACGCCGCTGATCAACAAAACCAACGAACTGGATGATATGACCGCCAAGAATTCGCGGGACATCAAGGACGTCGACACGCGCGCACAGGCGGGCATTGAACAGGCAGAGAACAAGGCGGCGGAGGCGGACCGGAAGGCGCAGGCTGCCGGGCAACAGGCCTCCCAGGCCCAGACCCTTGCCGATAATGCGGTCCACCGGGTTGATACACTGCAGACAACCGTCGCCAATCTGGATAACTACCATGTGGTGACAGAAGCCTCGGTGCATTTTGGATTCGACAAAGATAACTTGAACCAAGAGGCCAGAGACTCTCTCGACCACTTTGTCACCGACGTAAACAACGCCAAGGGCTACATCATCACCGTCGAGGGCGGCACGGATTCGACCGGTCCTGACGACTACAACTACGGTTTGAGCCAACGTCGTGCCAATGCTGTGATTCAGTACCTTGCCTCTCAGCACAATATTCCCGCGCATAAGATCTATTTGATCGGCTTGGGTAAGGATAAGCCGGCTGATTCGAACAAGACCCGAGAGGGGCGTGCCAAGAATCGACGGGTCGATGTGCGCTTGATGACCAACAGCACGGGATCCACAACTTCGGCCCCGGCCCAGACCGCGAATCCGCCAGGGCTGTAGACAGAAACGCTTGTGTACAATCAGGCCATTCCTTCCCCCGGGATGGCCTTTCTAATTATGGGCCGAACCCGGGTTACCGGGGGACGAATGGGTGCGGCGCATGGTCTATCCATGGGAAACGCACTCGCATTCGTTATGGTCCTGATCGTTCTCTGTACGATTGCCGTGGCGGCGGTGTTCGGCACAAATTACGACATAGAGTACATGCCGATTGTGCTGGCCATGCTCTGCGTGCTCGCCTTCGGTAGCTATGGACTCTATTGTGCGGCGACACGCTCGGCCAGGCGGCGATCTTGGCGTTGAATGATGGGATGCAAGGTTAGCAGAACTTTCCTTCCTCATCTTTTAGCGGCTGCGCGCACGCGCGGCCAGATTCCGCCTTGTCTCAGGTCCTAGGCCACTTAATCCGGCCAGCGGTAAGAGTCGGTTCCGAGGGTTCATTTTGTCCGAGCTGCGGGCGAGGGTTAGAATATTTCTGATGCGTACGTTGATCGTCTCCCTGGCACTGTGCTCCATTGTCAATTTCGCTGCGGCGCAGCAGCAGGCGCAACCGGATTCAGGGCCGCCGCCGAGCCAGAACTCTTCTCCATCAGATCGTGAAAAATCTCTCGCCCGCAGCGCAGAGGCCGGGGAGAGCTCCAGCCGTGACACAAGGATTGATCTCAGTCCACCGAAGGAGGATGCGAAGGATCATCCGAAGAGCCGGGCCGTGCCCGATGCCTCCGCGGATGTCGCGGAGATGCATTCCTGGAATCCCTATCGGGCGGTGAAAGACGAGGAAGTCGGCGACTACTACTTCAAGGAGAAAAACTACAAGGCGGCGCTCGCTCGCTATCAGGATGCGCTTTCCTATAAGGAGAATGACGCGATGGCCAACCTCAGGATGGCGCAGTGTTACGAGAAGCTGAGCCAGCCCGACCAGGCCATCGTCCACTACCGCGAGTATCTGAGGATCCTGCCGGAAGGACCCTACTCCAAGCAGGCGAGGAAGGCATTAGACAAGCTGGGAGCCGGGGGGAAGCAGACTTCATCGGCGCCGAAGTGAGGCTGAATCAACGGGTGCGCAGCAGCAGGAGGCAGCCTCCGAGAAACGAGAAGATTCCCACCAGCGCCGCCGCCGCCGTGCCCGCCCAAAACCCGGGGCCGCGAAGGCCCTGATGCGCCGCGATGCCGGAAAAGTGGTGGATGGCGTGGGCTAGATGCAGCGTGGTCAGCAGAACGGCAAGCCCGCACAGGCTGTTCAGGATTCGCATTCGTTTCTCCCAGGTGTGATCGGCGGCGATGCCCTCAGCCCGGACTATTTCTCCACGCGAATGAAGTCGCCAGTGGTGGCGTCGACGGCGACTCTCCATTTGGCCTCGTCCCGGCTGGTTCCGTAAATGACATGCCAGATGAGCTGGTTGTTGGCATGGCTCCAATCGAGCACGTAGAAGACGGGCGTGTCTGGGGCCTTCTCGAAGACCGCGTTCCCTCCGTGCTTCTGCGCCACGTTGAACGCGTCGACCGGTTGTTCTTTGCTGCTGCCCGCTCCGGAGTCCACTTTCAAAAAGGCCGCGTCAAACACCTGGGTGGAGGTGTTGTTCGGACTGTAATTGTCCTCCGAACCAGGATTCACACCGCGGGGTGGGGCATCGGGAAGGTCGGTGCCCGACCACACGAAGGGTTTGGCGCTGCGGCGAGCGGGCGAGGCAAACCAGGCGCGCCATAGATCGGATTTGCCGTCCTTTCCCTTGGAATCTGCCGTCGTTTCCGATTGCAAACGGAAAGGCTGGGCATCGTTCGCCCAGCTCCGAGCTGCGATATACATCTTCTGGAAGGCTACCCGGCCCGTGACCATCTCCGGGCCTTTGGGCTGAGGTTTCTCGGCTGGAACGGTCTCGGTCGGCTGTGAAGTGCAACCCGTCATAACCAGCAGCGCGCAAGTGAAGGTGAGAAGTTTTGTCATTCGCCCCTTCTGAAGAAGCAGAAATTCTTAACGGCGCCGGAAGCCAGCCAGACCCCCGGTTATTCTGTCACAAACTGCCAGCACTCGCCGAACCCGGCACGACCGAACGATCAATAACCAACTCCACGTCCACCTGCAATCCCGTGGCCTGATTCTCGCCGTTCATTCTACTAGAGTGAGTTTCTAAACCCTGCTGGGAAAGATTGAGACGCCGGGGCGTATTGGATCGACCAAGCCCGCGGTGGTGAAGAAGATTTCACGGGGTGCAGGAGAGTTGTGGCGAAAGCCCTGTCTCTAAACCAAAATGCAGAGATCGGGAAGAAACGGGAGCCGCGCACTCCTCCTGGCTGCATGGTTTGGGCGTGGCAAAGAGGAGATTCACGGCCGCCGGAAGGATTTGATTACCACCCTTCCGGCCGGAACCGTGGTTGAGTAGGGCAAGCCGCAAAACAAACGCGAGCTACTGTTGCGGTGGCGCTTGAGTCTGGTCCGATTCCAGCACCGAGGAGGGCACGCCGGCCTTGCGGGCGTCCTCTTGCAGATCGGTCTTTTTTTGCTTGGCCTCGTCGAGCGCCTGCTGCTTTTCGGCTATTTGCTGCTTATACTGGGCATCTTCTTTGTCCCACTCTGCCTGATTGCGCAGCCTATCGCCGGCATCGCCAAAGAAAGCCTGTTCTCGCAGGCGGTATTCGCGCTGGCTGACATCCAGTTCGCGGGTAAGGAGGTCGACCTGGCCCTGCTGGTCGGAAATCTTTCCCTTCCAATCAGCATAAACCTGCTGGCGCTCCGCCTCCGATTGTCCCGGCTTTACGGAAGAGGGCTTTGCAGCCTTGTCATTCGCCGATTTCGCATCGGACGAGGCGGCCTGCTGTGCGGCATCCGCAGACTTCGAGGGTGTCTGTCCTACGACGCTGAGTTTGTTCTCGCGTGGTAGGTTGTCGTTATCGAACTGCTTGGCGGTCGGCTTGGCCGTCTTATCTTTCCGGACCGCCCGGGCATAGCTACCCAGTGAGGGATCACCAGGGTTCGCCGTCGGGTTCTGGGTTGGAACGCTCGAGTCTTGGGCTCCCGAGGGATCGACCAACACTCCCGCCAGAATCATTCCTGCAAGCCAAAGTTGCGTGATACGCTTCATAATTGCTCCCGTGTTGAATACCCTGCCTGGCAACGCCAAGCAGGCAAGATTTGCACTCTCGAGGCCATCGCTTCGGGGGAAGCCAGTCCTGCCAGCCCATCTCTGGGTGATGAAAAACCATTTCCAGCCGCCTCTTGTCGACGCCGCGCGGCCAGACTCCGTCCACCGTTCAGAACCACCTCCAGTACCAATGGAGGAACCGGTTGCCGCAAAGAAATGCGACCATGGCCATGCCGCCCAGGAATACACCGAAGGGCATGGGCAGATGACGCACCGCTATGGCCGCCGACGCCCAGGCACGTCTCCGCGCTTCCCGTCTAGATTCGTGATGGCGGAGGATGCGACGTTGGGTGCGCTTGACCCATATGGACAACACGGTCCAGAGCCCGAACAGCGAGCCCGCGATCGACGCCGCAAAAATCGTGAAGATGGTCAAGCGCACGCCGAGAAAGGCCCCGACCATGGCCATCAACTTGACGTCGCCCAATCCCATGCCCTCCACCCCTCGCGCCCGCAGGTAGAGTGCTCCAGCGCCGTAAATAAAGGAAGCTCCCACCGCCGCTCCGCTGACCGCATCGAGAAACGACAACATGCGCCAGGAGGTGGAAGATGCCGCGGCGGCTACTGCGGGCCAGAACTGCGAGACCACGTCGTTTACCGGAATGACCAGGCTCAACCCCAGACCTGTAAGCAGACCGAGTATCGTCATCTTGTCGGGCAGAAGCTGAGTCTCCGCATCGGTGAAGATCAAGCCCAGGAGCAGGAATCCGAAAACTGAGCACTTCAAAGCAGACAGGGTGAGCCCAAATTGCGCATAACAAAGCAGGAACAGGACTGCGGTGAGTAATTCAATCAGCACGTACCGCGGCGAGATTCGCTTGCCACAATGGCGGCATTGACCTCGGAGCACGAACCAGCTCAGTACTGGGACGTTATCATAAAAGTGAATGAGGGCCTGGCAGTGGGGACAGCTCGATCTCGGGTGGATGACGGAAAGCCCTCTCGGCAAGCGGTAGATACATACATTCAGAAAGCTGCCAAACGCCAGCCCGAATGCGAAAATCGCCGCTATTAGCCGAGGATCCACCGTGAAGTTTGAGCCCACCTTGTGGCAAAAATGCTGATTTTGGCTCAATTATACGGTGCTTTGCCGACGGGCCCTTGGGTACGAAAGTTTATGTCCGCTAGAACCAGAGTCTAAACTGCTGCTGGCAAAGGGCGCCGGAGGACAAGGTCGCACGCCTGACGGAGGGCGGATCCCGCCTCCTGCCACGCCGAGCCGCGAGGTCGGAAGCATGCCAAACGCTCCGAGCTTCGCCGGGCGCCACCCCCGACTTGAGAACTTACTGGCTGGCGTCTAGTTTCGGGCGTCCTGCGTTCGGTCCTTGTGCGGTAGCGATCACGGTAACCGGGGCCTGCAACGTGAAATTCAGCACCGTTTCCGAGGCCAGCTGGATTTGCTGACTCTTGGTGGCTGCTTGAACCCCGCCACCCAGGCCGCCGCCAGCCGCGGCTCCGATGGCGGCGCCCTTCCCGCCGCCGGCGAGAGCGCCGATCAGAGCGCCAATGCCGGCTCCCGCGCCCACTTTTTCGGCAGTGTTCTTACCACGGGAGCTGCCCTCTTTCTTGTATTGGTCGGTTTGGATGTTATAGGTCTGGCCGCCTGAGGTAAGGCTGTCCAGCTGCAGTACCACCAGCGATTGCCCTGCGAACTTGCCGGCACTCTTCACATCCGCCAGGTGACCTGTGACCTCGCTTCCCGACGGAACCACCACCTGCCCGTCAATGGTTAACGGATTGTTCAGGGTTGCGTGAAACGTATCCCCCACTTGATTCTTCTCACTGTCGATCGGATCCACCAGTCGCACCGCCAGCGCAGTTCCCGACGGCACGCTTACTTTCTGCGGCGGTGGGGGTGGCGGAGGGGGCGGTGGTGTGGCCGGAGCCGCCGCCGGAGCCGGAGCTGGGGCTGGCGGCGGAGGCGGGACCGCAGCCGCGGAATCGGCGGAATCTTCCATCTGCTTGCGCGCGTGATGACGCTTGGCCGCGGGAGCCGGTTTCGGCTCTGCGGCGGGTGGCGCGGCTGGCTCTGTGGATGCGGCCTGGACAGGCGCGGCGGGCGCTACGGCGAGGTTGTTGACCACCTGCTTGACGCCGGGCTCTGCCGATGCATAGCGGGCGGCGGCATCGCGCTCCGCATCATTATCTACCGTGCCCGATAGGGTGACGATGCCTTTGGCAGCTTCGACCGTCAGCTGTTTCCCCTGCAGGCCGGAGTCGGCGTTGAGCCTACCCTGGATGTCGCTAACCATCTGAGCATCGTTCGCAACTTTAGAACAGCCGATGGCTACCCCTAGGGTGAGCAAAAGCGCAATTCCACTTGCGTAGACAGAGACTCTCACTTTCATAACCGCTCCTCGTGGGTGTTTCCCACCAGTATATTGAATTTAGATGCCAGGTGGGCCCTGTTTGTCAGGAAAAACGGGTGGCGTGAAGCTTCAAAGTTATGCGGTTCAGCCTACTTGCTCGAATGCAGGAATATGTAATCGAGAATACTGGCGGCTAATACGATGCCCTCGCACTCGCCTGCTTCCTCGCCCGCCTGCTTCTCGGGCTCCTTGGTTCGAATGATGCGTCCCTGGCACAGGACTGTGCTGTTCCTTTGGCCGGAGATTTCCTCGGGCATGTCGAAGATCATCTCCACCAGCGTGCGTTCCGGCAGCGATTGCGGGCCCCGAAACAGCAGCCCGGACTGGCTAAGATTGTCGATCTGGCCGGCGTACCATTCTCCCACGTTCTTCACCCGATAGCGCAAGGCCAAGGCCAGCGTGAGCCGGCGGGCGCGGGGAACCCACGTCGGCTTGGGCGCGCGTCTACCAGCCGGATCGGCAGCTTCTGCCGGCGCCGCGTTTTCCGCCTTCCTGGGATCGACGCGCTCGGTGCGCCGCATGGTTTTCCAGTCGTACTTGTATTCGGCGGCGCAAAGCGTACACACCTGATAGTAGTCGCCGTCCCCCGTCCGGCGGGGCCAAGAGAATTCGTGGGAGCAACGGCCCAGCATAAGAACGTCCAACACCTTTGGCGGCATTTTTGTGGTTACCGCGGGGGTTCGCGGTATTCCATCATGTATCCACGCGGCAATTTTGAATAGGTTACTTTTGTGCCAAGCGCAAAGCGCACGGCTTTTCCATTCGTTGCGGGGGAGTGTGTTCTAGCGGCGTCAAGAGAGAGAGGTAGACTCGCCCACGCGAGTTTTCTTGGAACCGCGGTGGGGCAATGCGCCCTTTCCCGGCAAGGCGAGGGCAACCATCCGGCATTTGCCTGCGCTGGCGCGCCGCGCCCCGCTTTCCGAATCTGATCCGGGAGCGCGGATTCAACTCACCGTTCGACAGCCATGGCAACGGCATTTCCGCCGCCCAGGCAAAGTGCTGCAATCCCGCGATGCACGTCTCGGCGAATCATCTCGTAAATCAGAGTTACCAGCACGCGGGCACCGCTTGCCCCAATCGGATGGCCGATGGCGACAGCGCCGCCGTTGACGTTGACTTTGCTGGGATCGAGACCGAGTTCGCGCATGACGCCGAGCGCCTGCACCGAGAAGGCTTCGTTGAGCTCATAAAGATCTACCTCCGAGCTCTTCCAACCAGTCTTCTCCCAGATCTTTCTCACCGCTCCGACCGGCGCCAGCATCACCCACTGGGGATCGATGCCGCTGGTCGCTTGGGCGACGATTCGAACCATCGGTTGGATCCCGAGTTGCTTGGCGCGCGTCGCGCTGGTCACCACCAGGGCCGCGGCTCCGTCATTTACGCCGGGCGCGTTGCCGGCCGTGACCGTGCCATCCTTCTTAAATGCAGGTTTGAGGGAACGCAGCCCTTCGAGGGTTGCGTCGTCCCGCGGCGATTCATCTTTGTCGAAAATGAGCGCCTCTGCCCCTTTCTTGTTCGGCGGCACTTCGACCGGCACGATCTGCGCTTGGAAGCGGCACTCCTTGCTGGCGGCCACCGCCTTGCGGTGGGACTCTAACGCGAACTGGTCCTGCTCCTGGCGCGTGATACCGTATTTCTCGGCTACGTTCTCGCCGGTGATGCCCATATGGTACTGGTTGTAAATATCCCAAAGTCCATCGTGCACCATGGAATCGATCAGTTGTGCATTGCCCAGCCGATATCCCTGGCGCGCCTGGGGAAGAAGGTAGGGAGCGTTGCTCATGGACTCCATACCGCCGGCCACCACGATCGAACTATTCTCTGTCTGGATCGCTTGCGCCGCGAGCGCCACCGCCTTGAGTCCCGATCCACAAACCTTGTTCACGGTCATGGCCCCCACTTCGACTGGCAAGCCTCCCCAAAGGGCAGCTTGCCGCGCCGGATTCTGCCCCAGGCCAGCCGTGATCACGTTGCCCATAATGCACTCGTCCACCTGCCGCGGGTCGAGATGGGCGCGCTTTACCGCTTCGCGCACCACCACGGCTCCTAAACGCGTGGCACTCAGTTGCGAAAGACTTCCCTGAAATTTCCCGACGGGCGTGCGACAACCGGAAAGGATGACGACATCTTCGAATGCACCCATGGCCATGCTCCTAGCTTTCTCTTGTTCTTGTGCCCTGCCTGCATTATAGATGCGCGTGAGTGGGGAGTTGGACCCGCCCCGAAGAACCCCTCTTGATCCGCGATCTGACGATGAACCGCGGAATGAGAGCTGGTGGAAGCGGAAACTCGCTGTCAAAAACTCTTCTGCGATACCCCGGTGAGCGGGTTGGCGCGCGATTCGAAGGTGGTAGCATCTTCATTTTTTGCTTGACATCACTTTTCATAAACTCTAGATTGCAATCAGTTGCAACAGAAGATCGTTGCTATCCATGAGCAATGGAAAGGGAGAATAGTTAGAATGGCAACCAAGAAGAAAGCGAAGAAGGCAAAGAAGCACTAAGAGCCTTCGCCTAAGGCAAAAGGGGACGCGAATAGCGTCCCCTTTGTGTTGCAGGCGGGTTTTTTTTCGAGAAGCTGTAGCCCAAGCAGACGTGACTCGAGGCGCAAGGGAATCAGCGCTTGGCTTAAGATTCCACCCGGGGGATCGAGGAGACCCGCTTCTCGGTCGCCGGACAAAGGCTTCGATAAGCGCAGAATCGGCAGTGGAAGCCAGGCTTGGCAGGGAAGGTTCCCGCCGCAATCTTTGCCGCCACCTGTTCGACCTTCCGCTTTGCGTCGCTCAGTTGAATCTCATTGCGCGCGGTCACGACCAGGCTATTTTCTTCGAGGTTATGGAAGACGAGCCGATCGACCCGGTATCCCCACTTTTCCCGAGCCGCCCATGCGTAGATGGACAGCTGCAAACTATCGTCTGCATCCTCTTGGGAACGCGGCTTTCCGGTTTTGTAGTCTGTGATGACGATCTGGCCGTTTGCCCATCGATCGATGCGATCGATGCGGCCGACGAGGGTAGCCTCTTGGAGTCGCAATTCAAAGGCCTCCTCGGTGTGCAGCACCTGAGGAGTTGGAGGCATGCGCGCCGCGGCCAGGAAATCTTTCAATTGCACCATTCCTTGTTTTTCGTAGAGATGATATTGATACGGATCCTGAATGTGGGTATCCCGCAGATCGGCACGGAAGAACTCGATGGCGGCTTCGTCGCTCATGGTTCGCTCGCAGCGGATGGAATCATAATAGGCGCGCAAAACCCGATGCACCGAGGCGCCATATTGCATGGCCGCAGGCACCTGTTTCGGAATTCTCCACTCGCGCCCGAGTTTGAACTGCAGAGGGCAGTTCTCATAGGTCTCGACCGCACTGGCACTGAGCCTCCGGCCGAACTCCGCCGGCGGTGGCAAATCAATCCACGGGCCCAGCCGCGGCGCCAGGGTCCCGGGCGCACCGCGATCGGGCTCGAGGCCACGGGCCGCACGCTGGCGCAAATAACCGCGCAGCGATGGATCTTTCAGCAAATCCCGCAAGAAACCGGCCGGCGTTGGGTCTTGGCCGGCGCCGCGCTTGGCATAGATGGTCAGCCCGTCCTCGGCCCGCGTCATCGCCACGTAGAATAACCGTCGCTCTTCGGCGTGGTGCAGAGTCTTGTCATCCTGTTGCCCGACCGAGTCCGGATCGCGCAACTCCCGGGGGAACTCCACCAGAGACTCGCGATACGAAGTGGGGAAGGAGTTCGAATTGGCGCGGAGAATGAATACCTGCTTGAATTCGAGCCCCTTCGCGGCATGCGCCGTCATCAAATGCACCGCGTCCTGACCCGCGGACGTCGTCATCGGAATCGCGCCGCGGGCTTGTTGAAAATACTCCAGATATTCCCACAATTCGCCGACTTCCCCGGTCTTGACCATCGGCTTCTCTTGCCAAGAGCGCACGAACTCGCGGATCGCCGCCAGGACCGGCGAGGTGGGGTCGAAACCGAACTTGAGGATGATCGTGTCCACCACGGCCAGGCTCTTGGCGGAGGTACGTACCATTGCAGCCCGCACTTCTTCGAGGGCGTTCAGGACGGCGAGGCCCTCTTGGGTTCTGCCCAGGGCCAACGCCACCGCTCCTGATTCGAGATCGCGGGGCAGGGCCCGGATAGCCGCCCGCAAGGTTTCAGGATGGATGGAGAACCGAGGCAGGGTCGCGACCCGCAACAAGCTGGCGTCGTTGCTGCTCGAAACCATGGCGCCCAAGCAGGCGAACAGGTCACGCGCTTCCGCGGTGTCGAGCACGTCCATGTTCTCGATGGAGTGCGGGATCTGGTGTTTTGCCAGCTCCTGAACCAGTTCGTCGCGATGCTGATGGTGGCGGTAGAGAACGGCGAAGTCACCCCACCGGCAGTCGAGCTCTCGCTGTCGTTGCCGCAAGGCAGAAACCAGATCGCTCGCTGTCAGCTCCTTGTCCGGGGCGCTGGCCAGCACCGCTTCAACCCGCAGGCTCTCCCGGGATGCGCCGCGCCCGGCCGCATCCTGTTCGCGACAGGAAACCAGCGGCGATCGTTGATAGGGAACCGCGGCGGGCATACGCCCGAACCCCTCGGGGTTTTTCGCGATCAAAGCGTAGGCACAGCGCAGAATGGGTGTCGTAGAGCGGCGATTGTTCTTGAGCACGACGATCCTGGCGCCGGGAAAGTTGTGGGCAAAGAGCGCGAACGCGGCGCTCGAGGCCCCACGAAAGCGGTAGATGGCCTGGTCGGGATCGCCGACGGCGAATAGGTTGCGCTCCCCGCCCGCCAAGTGTTGGAGAAACCTGACCTGCGCAAAATTGGCATCCTGAAACTCGTCGACCAGAATGAAACGAGCTTGACTACGCTCCGCGGAGAGGATGGCCGGGTCCTGTTGCAGCAATTCGTAGGCCCGAGGAATCATGTGGCCGAAGGTTCCCAGGCCTTCCCCGGCCAACATGTCCTCGACCTTCAAAAATACCGCCGCGATTTCCTGACAGCGGGCGAGAACTTCGGCATCACTCAGGCGAGAAGCATCCTGGGTTCTTACAACTCGGGGGACCGCGACTTCGCCACGCTCGAGCCGGGCGACATAGTCGGCATAGCTCTCGGGACCCACCAGTTCGTCCTGGCAGCGATGGATAAAATCCAGCAAATCGTCGAGAAACTTAGCCACATTGGCGGCGCGAACGAAGTAGTTGAGCTGCAATTCGCGAATCCGCTTGCGCAGGTAGATCCAGAGATCCTTGTCGTCTAGCAGCCCAAATTGTCTTCCGTTTCGCATCAGCAGAGCATTCGCGTAGGCATGGAAGGTGGTGACGTGCAGGCGGGAGCAGCCGGGCTCGGAGAGTTCAGCCGCAATCCGCCGTCGCATCTCTTCCCCGGCGTTTTCGGTGTAGGTAAGCGCCAGAATCTCCTCCGGACGCGCATGCTGCTCGCGGATCAGGCGTACGATCCGTCGGATTAGGACGGTGGTCTTGCCCGTGCCCGCCCCCGCCACCACCAGCATCGGTCCCGGGCCATGCTCGATGGCTTCCTTCTGGCATTCGTCCGGTACGATCGTGCGCGCCCGCGGCATCGATGGGGTTGCCATTGACGAGGAGCATAGCAGAGAGTTGCCAGTCGGTTCCTGGGGAGCGGAGCGAGAAGGACAGGACATCGCAACGTCCGGGGCCGTCGGTTCGAGGGATTCAATCCGGGGAGGGTGCATGGCGGCTAACCGAATGCGAAAACCACCGCCGTCGCCGCGATCGCGGCCGTTTCCGTGCGGAGAATGGCAGTTCCAAGCGACGCCTGCCGCCAGCCGGCGCCGCGGAATAATTCCGCTTCCCCTTCCGTCCAACCCCCTTCCGGACCCAAGGCCAGAACCACGTCGCTGCCGGCGGCGCCGGACTGCAAAGCCTCGATCAGCCTGATTTCTTCCTCGCCTTCCGACAGGAGGATTCTTCTGCGACCGGGGAGGGCAGCCGCGTCCTGGAGCTTCATCGGCGCCGGGATCTCAGGCGGTTGAACTTGCCGGGATTGCTCGCTCGCTTGCCGTCCAATTCGGCGCCAGCGTTCCACTCGTTTCGATGCAGCCGAAACCAGATAGCTATCCGTGCGCCGGGCAATTACGGGAATGATCGACGCAGTTCCCAGCTCTGTGCACTTCTCGATCGCCCACTCCATGCGATCGAACTTGAAAATGGCTAACGCGAGCGTGACTCGCAACCGAAGACAGGAAGAAACCTCCTCGCCAAGCTCGAGTTCAACTCGCTCGGAGTCGATGCTGGTAATCCGTCCCCGCCGAACCCGATTGCCGGCCGAGATGTCGAACTCCTGTCCGATGCGGGCGCGAAGAACGCGTGCCAGATGGGCGGCGTGAGCCCCCGTCAGTAGCGCGCGATTGCCTGAGACTTGATCGGCGATCCAGCGTCGGCGAGTCAACGGACAACCATCCCTCGCGCGCCTGCCTCGCCCGCATGCCGTGCCCGGCGGGAGCGAGTCATCCCTGGTTGGAATTGATTCCAGGGCAGCGCATTTTCCGGGTTCGGGGTGAGCCGAGGATCCCGGGAACCGGAGCCGAGCATAGCTTAGCTGAAGATGTCCTTGACTTTCCCGAGCAGCCTGCTCCGCTGCGGCCGGTTCTCAATTCGGCTGTCGCTTTCAAGCTCCTGCAACAGCTCGCGCTGGTGCTTGTTGAGCTTGGTCGGGGTATGGACGCGAATCTCGACAAACAGATCTCCCCTGCTATGGCCATTCAGCACGGGCACGCCCTTGCCGCGCATTCGGATGACGGTTCCCGATTGCGTCCCTTCCGGTATTTTGAGGGTGTGTTGGCCATCGAGAGTCGGAACCTGAATCTCCGTTCCGAGGGCAGCTTGCGCAAAGGAGACTGGCAGCACACAGTGCAAATCGCTGCCCTCCCGGTCAAACAACGGGTGCTCCTTCACCCGCAGCACGAGATAGAGATCTCCGGGTGGGCCGCCAAAAGCTCCGGCTTCTCCCAGCCCCGAGAAACGAATGCGTGTCCCGTCATCCACGCCCGCCGGGATCTTAGCATCCACAGTCTTCTGCCGCAGGACGCGACCCTCGCCTTTGCACTTGAGGCAAGGATCGGAGATGACCGTGCCCGCTCCCTGACAGGTCGGGCAGGTGCGAGCCATGGTGAAGAAGCCCTGCTGGAACCGCACTTGGCCGCGCCCGCCACAGGAGCGGCAGTTCACCGGCATCTTTCCCCCCGCCATGCCGGAACCGTGACAGCTTTCGCAGGTTTCATGCCGGCGGAGGGTGACTTGCGTTTCCTTGCCAAAGACGGCTTCTTCGAACTCCAAAGTAAGATCTTCGCGCAAGTCCGCGCCGCGCTGCCCGCGGCCGCGGCGGCGCGGGCCGCCCCCGAAAAGATCGCCAAAGCCAAAGAAATCCCCGAAGATTTCGGTGAAGTCCTGGAAGATGCTGGGATCGAAGCCGCCCATGCCGGCGCCGGCAAGTCCGGCATGCCCATAGCGATCATAGGCGGCGCGCTTCTCGGCGTCCGCCAGAATCGCGTAGGCTTCGCTGCACTCCTTGAACTTCTCTTCCGCCTCGGGATTATTCGGGTTGCGGTCAGGATGGTATTGCAGCGCCAGTTTGCGATAGGCGCTCTTGATCTCCTGCTCGCTGGCCTCGCGGGAGACCCCGAGCACCTCATAGTAGTCACGTTTTACGTTGCTCGCCAGAATCGCCTTTTTCCGTCCTTTCCCATCGTGGTTCCTTGCCCATCCTTGCTGCCCTTCCCGATTATGGGGGGCAGCAAACCCACAATCTAGGATTTTGTGTTGCGCGCCACTTTGACCATCGCCGGCCGCAACAAGCGGTCCTTCAGTTTGTAGCCGCGTTGCAGCTCTTCCAGAATTTGATGATCGGCGGCCTCGGTGGTTTCGACCATCTCGATGGCTTCATGAAAGCGGGGATCAAACGCTTCCCCCTGGGTCGGAATCGGACGCATGCCCAGCTTCGTCAAGGCGTCTTCGAGTTGCTTGTGGATGAGTTCGATCCCGCTGCGCAGATCCTTTTGCGAAGAGCTGGTTTTCAGCGCCCGCTCGAAGCTGTCGAGCACCGGGAGCAGATCGCGCATGGCATCCGCCAACGCATACTCGCGGTACTCCTGCAGCTCACGGGCAGCGCGCTTGCGCGCGTTTTCGAAGTCCGCCTGCAGGCGTGCGATGCGGTCGAGGAGGGCGTCCCGTTCTGCCTTGAGCCTCTGGATTTCGGCATTGTCTCCGGCAACCTCGGCCGCACGTTCCTCGCCGGTCCCCGGCGGGGTTTCCCCGGCATCATTCGATGGCGGAAGCTCGTGCTCCGCGTCCAGTTCGCCAGACTCTATTTCCGATTTTCCATTTGTCCTAGCCATGATGCTCTTCATTCCGATTCGTTGAGAACTTTGTCAAACAGCCGTGCAATGTAGGAGACCGCGGTGATGGTGTGCTGGTAGTCGAGACGCGTCGGACCCAGCACCGCCAGCGAGCCAACCACCTCGTCCCCCACGCGCGCCGGTGCACCGATCAATACGAAGTTCCGCATCGGGGGCAAAGCCTGGTCAAGACCGATCACTACACGGACTGCTTCTTGCTTCGTATCCAGGTAGGCGCTAAGCAGCTCGACCACTTTTTGCTTTTCTTCCAGAGTCTGGAGCAGCTCTTGCAGGCGTTGGCGATCCTGCTCGCGCGCCACCAGGTTCGCCGCGCCCTCCACGTAGACCATCTCTGCGCCTTCATCGCCCGAGAAAGCCCCTTGCAGGTACAGTTGCTCAACCGAGACCATCAAGCGATTGTATTCGCTGCGCTCGTGTTCCAGGCGCCGGGCCAACTCCGCCCGCATCGCCTCGATAGTGTAACCCCGAAAATTGTCGTTCAGATAGCGTGACGCCATGTCCAGATCAGGCTGCGAAATCTCCAAGCGCAACACGCGGTCTCGAACCACGCCCGACTTGGTCACCACCACCGCCAAAACTTTCTGATCGCCGATGCGGGAAAAGTAAATGTGATCCAGGGCATTCTTCGATCCGCTGAGGGCGACCGTGACGCCGACGTTCTTTGAAATCAGCGACAACACATGAGACGTTCGCTCCATGAACTCCTGTACGTCTGTGAGACCGTGCAGCGACTCCTGAATGATGCCCTCGTCTTCGCTGGAGATCTGAGTCTTGCCCGTGAGTTGCTCGACGTAGTAGCGGTAGGCTTCCGGACTCGGTACCCGTCCCGCCGAGGTGTGAGGCTGCTCGAGATAACCAGCGTCCGCCAAATCCGACATCACATTGCGTATGGTCGCGGCGCTAAGGCCTTCGCGATTCGAGCGCGCAAGCGTCCGCGAACCCACCGGTTCCCCGGTACTGATAAACGTCTCTACGATGGCGGTGAGTATCTCTCGCTCCCGTTCGCCAATCGGTGCTGCCGGAGCCATAGCACCCCTTCTATCACATCTTGAGCCGGCGACCGTTCGACTCACTCGGCTAAGTTGTTTGGATACAATGTTTAGCTATACGATTCAACCTGACTCTAGCTGGATTCTAGGAAGCTTAGCCACAGGCTGTCAAGGAATGCGGATTCGGTTCTGACAACTTTCTTTGGTTCATTTGCTTTTCGATGCAGGCGACGAAAACACAGGTAGCGGTCATCGGGGCGGGCGCGTTTGGAGGATGGACGGCTCTTCAGCTGAGGCGACGGGGAGCACGGGTTACCCTGCTCGATGCCTGGGGGCCGGGGAATTCGCGCTCGTCTTCCGGAGGAGAGAGTCGCATTCTTCGCGCGGCCTACGGTCCCGACCAGCCCTACACCAGGATGGCGGCCCGGGCAACGCAGTTGTGGAGGGAGCATGAACAGCGCTGGCGCATTCGGCTTCTGTACCCTGCCGGTGTGCTCTGGATGGTAAGCGAAGGCGACGACCAGTTCGAACGCGCTTCTTTGCCTTTCCTCGAAGAGGCTGGGATTCGCTATGAAGAACTCTCGCCGAGGGAAATGAGCCGGCGCTGGCCCCAAGTCAACTTTGAGGGCGTGCGCTGGGGCATGCATGAGCCGGAGGGCGGTTTTCTTCGGGCGCGTCTGGCTTGCCAGGCGGTGGTGGAAGGATTCTTGGCGGAAGGCGGCGAGTTTCGCCAGGTGGCGGTGTTGCCCAACCATTTGGAGTCCGGCTGCCGGGATGGAGTCCTGCTTTCCGATGGTTCCAGGCTGATCGCCGATCGATATATCTTCGCCTGTGGACCCTGGCTGGGGAAGCTCTTTCCCGAGACCATCGGCAATCTGATCCGTCCGACCAAACAGCAGGTCTTCTTTTTCGGAACGCCTCTCGGGGATGACCGTTTTTCCGAAGGCAAGTTGCCCGTTTGGGCCGATCATGGCCAACGCTTCCTCTATGGCATGCCGGCGGGCGATGGCCGCGGCTTCAAAATAGCCGACGACACGCAGGGCCCGCCCTTCGATCCCACCGAAGGGGAACGCTCCGTCAGTGCCGAGGCGCTCGAGCTGGCGCGCGAGTTTCTGGGTTTCCGGTTTCCCGCCATGAGACATGCGCCTCTCGTTGAGACTCGAGTCTGCCAATACGAGAACACACCCGACCATCACTTCATCATCGATCGCCATCCCAACCAGGAGAGCGCGTGGATCGTAGGCGGTGGATCGGGACACGGATTCAAACACGGGCCGGCCCTGGGCGAGCTGGTGGCGGAGTTGATCAGGGAAGAAAGGGAGCCAGACCCGAGCTTTCGACTGGCCCGGTTCCGGGAAAGGTGAGGAACCAATCCGGCGTCGATTGCCGGCCGAATCTTGGTCGATGAGGGGCGCCTTTTCCGTGATGCGGTTCGAGGGGGTCGCTGCACGGGGATAGACCCTTGGCAGAGGGTCTTGCGCAGCCTGCTTAAAAACGAGGCGAAACACTCACACATCCAGACCAATGGATCGCATGAGCGCCAGCCCGTTGCTGTTGCTGACCACGCCCTCCCGTAGCTTATAGTCGAAAGACATGCGTCCGTTCTCAAACTCTTCCTGAAAATGGACATTATGCAGTTGCCCGTTGAGCGTGCCGTCGATGTCCGCCAACGCCAAATCGTGGGTGCTCATCAACCCGATCGCCCCCCGTTTCAGCATCGCGCAGAGCACCCGCTCGGCGCCGATGCGGCGGTCGTTTGAGTTGGTACCCTCCAAGAATTCGTCTAGGAGGAACAGCAACGACGGCTCACCTCCCGCAAGCTCAAAGAGCTGTCGCAATCGCGTGATCTCAGCGTAGAAGCGCGAGATTCCCTCCTGCAACGAGTCGTTGCTGCCAATGCTGGCGCCCACTCGCAAGGGTGACAGTCGAAGGCGTTCCGCCCGTACCGGCGCGCCCGCCATTGCCAGCACAACATTGATTCCGACCGTGCGTAGCAAGGTACTCTTGCCGGACATATTGGAGCCGCTTACTAGTGTGCCGTCCCGGAAATACGTTCGCATAGTCGCTCAACTTTGGCGAAGATCGAATCTGCGGTCGCGGTCCACACGAACGGCTGCGCGTGCTTATTGGAGTTATGAACATAGCGATCGATTTTCTCGATCAACTCCTT
>DASPVV010000175.1:0-15013 GCA_035622175.1 Terriglobales bacterium
TTGAACCTGGGCACGCGAGGAACTCTTCTGTCCAATTGGACACGCGATAGGTCATGAATAGAGTAGGCGCACTCTTCAATCAGCCTCAGGATTCGCTCAAGTCGCCGCCGGCTGGTGGGAATCTCTAGCGTTGCGCGGGGAATTAGGCCGAAGGCGGTCAAGCCCACAATATAGGCCAAATACAGATTCTCAAACGCGCTATCGTAGGGAATATTTAGAAAGACAGAATACCGCTTACGCCCTCTTCGAGGCCCTCTTTGCGGGATATTTCGATGCTCGGCTCAGCCTTCCATTCGCCTTTGACCGCCCCCGAGCTCTGCGCTCCGCCAAAAGCTTCTGAATGCGTCGTACTCGGGCCAGGGATACCCCAAGGATGTGTGCGGTCTCCTCGATCGTCGGGATCGGCGTTTCGATTGTCACTTGTCGGCTCATCTCAATCCGACTCTAGACCGGAAGGCGTAGCAATGCAACTCGATTAAGCGCCTCCTGTGCCTCAGCCTGACCCCAGCCTTTCCGCTACTCTTGTTCGATGGGCTGCATCTGGCCAGCCTTGGCTCCCACTGCGAGAGGTTCGCCCGACTGGAGTGGTTCTGCATTGCCGGTTTCCCGGGAAGGGGCAAGGGTGGCTAAGCTTTGCAGAGTGTGATCCGAAGTCGTTGGTGAAGATTGGAATTTCGTACGGGCTTTGTTTCCCATCTTGCTTTTGAACTTGTGCGGTCGCATAACGTTGATCGCGGCAGCATCCAGCCTGGTTTTGATGTGCGCCGCGTAATATTTTTCGATCATCTCGACGCTGGTACGGCAGTTCTTGGCGATTTGGTAGATATCGGCTCCTTCCAGCAGGCGCAGGCAGATGTAGGCATGCCGCAGGCTGTAGGCGGTCCGAGGGCGATTCTCGCGGTCGAACCGCAGCCCTTCCTCTTCAAGGATCGTGTTGAACAGCTCGCGCTGCCACTTCGGAAAAATCAGGTCCGTGGGTCCTGGCCTTCGCCATTCTTCCTGAGGCGTGGCGCCATTATGGCTTGTCCTCTGTGCTCCGGCGTGGCGCATTCTCGGGATTCATGCCGTCCCCCGACTGATCCCGTACGACATTCTACTACCTGTCAATCCCCGCGGTCGTCAATGATTCCTACGCAGCTTCTGGTGGGATCATGGCCGCGCCCTTGCCGCTTCGTCCCGTTAGCCGGAGCAAAGGCTTCGATATCCTTTTCGCCCTCCCGAGTTTCGCTGCTGATCAATGGACTGATCGTGGAGCCCCACGAACCAGCGGAACAGCAGGTTGTGAAAGCACGTCCTTACCTGGCAGTTTTTTCATCTGTCGCGTGACCGAAGCCAATCCCCGCCAGTCGCGAACAAGCACGGCGCCAAATCCCAGCTCGGCGAATCTGGAGAACGGGGACCCGTATGGTCAACCTCTGATGCCAACCATAATCGGCTGGGAAGTGGGTGCGGGAGATCCTGTTTCGGGCTCAACTGTGATGGCGAAGGTCTTAGCCTCCACACCAGTTGGCAGGAGTGGTTTGACGACTACTGCGGTGCCACGCGCATCGGGTTTGAAAAGGCCAGCTGGAATCGGCGCGCCAGTGGTTGGTATGAGCCATAACTCATAGGTCTTCTGCGGAGGTAAGGCGGGTATATTGCTGGCAAGAAACACCAGCATGCCACTGCTACGGACGTAAATCGCCTTGCCTTGTGGCTGGGGAGGAACTTTTCCCGCCACCAGGGTAAAATGCTCCGCGTCCGGGGAGGTCAATGTTGCCAGGAGTTGCTTCGCCTCCAGCAACTGCTGATCTTGCTCTCTCGAATTAACTTCGACCTCGGCTACCCGCCGGCGCAGATTGCTGTTTTGATGCAATAACAGAACCATGATGACGAGGGCTGCTGCAGCGACCATCCATTCCAACCTGTCCCACCAAGTTCCGCGTTTGCGGGAATGACCTTGGGTGGCGGATCGGGGTTCTCTTGCGATCGCCGCCATGAGACGCTCGCGCGAGCGCATTGGAGGCTTCGGTCCGCTGGCTGAGATGGCGAGCAGAGCTGCATCACCGCGCAACTGTTCCAGTTCACGGTGGCAGGCGGAACACTCCTCCAGATGTCTTTCGACCACCAGACGTTCCTCACCTTCTAAAGCGCCTAGCGCATAGAGGGGCAAGTCATCTACGATTTGTTCGTGAGGGTTCATGGATCAAAAGCCTTACGGAGTGTCATCAGACCTGCGCGAATGCGAGTCTTTATGGTTCCCAGTGCCTCGCCCGTCTTTTCTGCAATTTCGGTATGCGTGAGTCCGTCAAAAAAAGCCATTTCCAGAGCCGCGCGTTGAGGCGCCGACATGCCCCCTAAGACGCTCCGGATCTTTTCGAGCACACGACTCCATTCCGCCCTACTGGCGAGATCGGGCTCGACAGATACGACCACGGAGGTGATATCCGTTTCCGGCCTGCGCCGGCGGAGGGAGTCGATCGCCCGGTTCCTTGTGATCACGGCAAGCCAACCGGGCAAGCTGCCACGGTTGGCATCGAATGTATCCGGGCTACGCCAGAGCTGCATAAAAACTTCCTGTAAAATGTCCTCTGCCGCGCCAGTATCGCCCAGAACGCGCAGAGCCACGGAGTAAACGATCGGAGAATAACGCTCATAGAGCTGCGCCATTGCTTGTTCGTCACCAGAGCGGATCGCCGACACCAGCATGGCATCGAAAGAGACCCCGTTGGAGGTGGTGCCAAACAAGCCAGTTATTCCTTCCTTAAGTACGTAGGATGGCGATCAACGGATCGTTTTAGGGGGTGTGGAAACCCAGCCACAATAACACATTTCCGGTCGTCGGTAGGCCACATCCTCACGTACGATCGCTCGGCTTCTTCGGCCGATCCTCGGCGATCCGTAGTATGGCACTGGCCAGACTTCTTGTTTCCGGGTCTTCCCGCGAGCCCGCCCACAAAATGCCGCAAAGAAAAAGACAGGTAGCGTCCAAAGCCATTTCACCCAAAGGCCGCCATTCGTTTCACGGTTTCTGGCCCCGTTGGACTGGGGCTCGCTGACCGAGCCGCTTCTTTCTCTGGCGTATTGCAGATTCATTAGGCACCAACTTGGTCGGGAGGCATTATCGGAGAAATGCTGGATTCGAGAAATCCGAGCATGCAGGTTCGTTCGTATAGAGATTGCGGACGACTCCGGAACTGAGACGACAGGATCGATGCCCGGTGATTTTCAATCGTTTCCGTTTCGGCCAGGTAGGCGATCTATGAACAAGCGGTTTCTACTTGCCTTGGCGCTGAGCAGCGTGGCGGCCTGGTGCCAGGCCCGACCCGCCGGGGCTTCCCATGCAAGAAACGTCTCCGACACAGACAAGCAAATTGAAATGTTCGAAGAACAGGCCAAGAGGGAACCCTCCGACTACTCGGCCTATGATGCACTCGGGGCGGCCTTTTTTCAGAAAGCGAGAGAAACGGGCGACGTTTCCTATTTCGATCTAGCCGAGCAAACACTTAAGAGGTCTCTCGATTTTGCACCCCGCGACTTTCGCTCCGCGGATCCTCAGGTTCACATGGCCTTAGTGTGTATGGGAGAGCATCGCTTCACTGATGCCTTGGCCCACGCGCAAGAGGCAATCGCCTTAGGTTCAGGGAATTTGGGTGCTCTTGCGGTGGAGGGGGACGCATACACGGACCTAGGGCGGTATGAGGATGCAGCGTCAGCATACAACACGGTTCAGACGCTCGGCGGGTTGAGCTCATCGCCTCTGGCCCTTGCCTACATGATCGATAGTAGAAAGGCGTATTTGCAATTTCTTTATGGAGATTCCCCCCAAGCCATCCAACTGATGCACAACGCCATAACAGCTGGTCTTCAAATTCGCGCCCCCAGCGAGAACTTGGCATGGCTCTACTTTGAGCTCGGCGAGCGCTATTTTCAGAGCGGCGACTTGCCGAATGCAGAGCATGCCTACCGTTCCGGCATTGCCGTCGACCCCAATCACTACCGCTCGATAGCGGGCCTGGCCCGAGTTCGCGCGGCACAAGGAAGGCTTGAGCAGTCCGTGCGACTCTATCAACGTTCGATCGCAATCATCCCGTTTCCCGTATACGTCGCGGAGTTGGGAGACGTGTACGAGAAGATGGGTAGCACGAGACGGGCCCACCAGGCATATGACCTGGTTGAGTACATCGCACATCTGAGCCAGCTGCAGCAAGTTCTGGCCAATCGGGAATTAGCGCTGTTTTACGCTGATCGCGGTATCAGGCTGCCCGAGGCCTTGCGGTCCGCGCGCCGGGAACTCGAAGTTCGGCAAGACATTTACACCTGGGACACTCTGGCTTGGGTTCTCTACAAGGACGGCCAATTACGCGAAGCCGCCAGCGCTGTGAAGAACGCCACACGCTTGAATACAAAGGATTCACTACTTCTGTTTCATGCCGGCATGATCGCGCACAGCCTGGGCGACGACTCCGACTCCCGGCAATTCCTGAGCCGCGCCTTGACGGCAAATGCCCATTTTCATGTTTTCTACGCCGATGTTGCGCGACGAACCCTCGATGAAATTTCCCGCTCCCAAAACCGCTACTTGAGGATCCGCAATGTGCACAACTAAGCGCCGTGTCCCCCGGAGGGAGAGTCTCGTCTTGATCCTTTCTTTGCTGCTTGGCGCGGGACGAGTCCTGGCCCATCCGATGGGAAACTTCAGTATTAACCACTACGGGAAGATCAAGATCGGCCCGCGCTCCGAGGAGATTCTGTACGTGGTGGACATGGCGGAGATACCCACCTATCAGGAGATGCGCCAGTCTGCCTTAACCCTCAAACCCAATGACCTGAACGACCTGCGTTATCTCGACGGGCAAGCGGCGAACTTGAAACGGGGATTGGCTTTGGAGATCGATGGCCAACCAGTCCCGTTGGCCACCATCTCTCGTTGGCTGACATTCAGCGAAGGCGCTGGCGGTTTACCCACCATGAAACTTACGTTTGTGTTTGGCGGACCACGCACGGTTGCAGCCGGATCGCACAGACTCTCCTACGCTGACAACAACTTCCCTGGCCGTGCGGGATGGAAAGAGATTGTGGTTGTCGGCGAGGACCTGCCAATTCTTGAAAGTACTGCTCCGAACGTGGATCGCAGCAACGAGCTCTCCAACTACTCCGCTGACTTGTTGAACAGTCCGCCCCAGCAGCTTTCGGCGCATGCGACCTTTCAGACGTTCGCTGGCGAACACCATGCTCCGGAAACAGTCCTGCCCACAATGCCTCAGACGATGTCTGGAACTCAAAAGGCAAAGCAAGTCCAGCCATCCCTTGCCAAGAGGAAACAACGGGCAGCTCGGTCCACGGCGGGGAGCGAGATCGCGCGACGATCGAAGACAAGCCTGCCGCCCAGTAAATTGAGGCAATCAGACTCCACGGCATCGGGGCCGGCAGTACGCTCCGAGAACACTCCACGCAGTCGCTTTACGCAACTGATCTTAAGCGAGAGCAAGGTGAGCTTCTGGATCCTGCTTTCGGCTGCGTCTATTGCGGCGGGCCTGGGAGCCCTACACGCTCTGGAGCCGGGACATGGGAAAACGATCGTAGCCGCGTATCTGGTCGGCTCGCGTGGCACGGCAAGACACGCAGTGCTGTTGGGAATCGTGGTGACCGCCGCGCACACCGCGGGTGTCTATCTGTTGGGCCTGGTCACGCTCTACCTGTCACGCTACGTCGTTCCGGAACAACTCTATCCCTGGCTGGGAGCGATTTCCGGCCTTAGCGTCACGGGACTCGGCGTCTTCATTTTTCTCAGACACCTGGCGGGCGAGAGTGCAGACCATTCGCATGCGCCAGGAGAGAGGCATTCGCACTGGTTATTGTCCGCGTTGCAACAAAAAGGGCTAGGCCAATCCGAAGGAGCACATTCGCTGTCCGCATACCCTAAAGCGAAGGAAAACTGCGGTGTGTCGTTGCGGGAGCTTTGCGCGCTCGGCATTAGTGGCGGAATCGTCCCGTGTCCCGCCGCTCTGGTCGTGTTGCTCAGTGCCTTTTCTTTGCATCGCATCGGCTTCGGCTTGTTCCTGATCACTGCGTTCAGTATTGGCCTTGCCTCGGTCCTGGTGGCCGTTGGCTTGACCATGGTTTGTGCCAAGAGATTCGTGGCCCCGCGCTTGCAGCCCGAGAGCGCGGCGCTCCGCTATCTTCCTTTTCTATCCTCGGCGTTTATGGTTATTCTGGGAGTTGCGATCGCTGTGTCTGCTTTCGCATCCGCTCCCATCGGACACCACCTTCTCTCCGGAGACAAATTGGTTTCCTTTGTCACCGTCACCTTATTAGGTCTGTTTCTGGGAATGCGTCACTCCACCGACCCAGATCACGTTGTGGCCGTCTCGACGATTGTGAGCCGCCAGCAGTCAATCAAGAGCTCGGCCACCATTGGGCTGCTCTGGGGCTTAGGACATACGCTAACGATTTTCCTCGTGGGGTCAGTCATTATTATTTTCGGAGTGGTCATTCCGCCGCGGCTGGGATTGTCGATGGAGTTCTGTGTTGCTCTCATGCTCATCTTGCTTGGGATATTGAACCTGACAGGCGTCATGCGATGGATAAACGAACGGGCGACGCCTAAGGTCAGAGTCAAATCACTGACACGCGGGGGATTCGCGACTGTTCCCGCGTGCCCGGGCAAGCCAGCTTCACTCTCGGGTCGCCTCGAAGTGCTGGTCAGCAGAACCGTGGGGAAACTGGGGCTCTATCAAAGCCTAAGGCCATTGGTGGTTGGCCTCATTCATGGACTGGCCGGCTCGGCCGCTGTCGCACTGCTAGTCCTCTCCGCCATCAAGAATCCCTTCTGGTCGACAGCCTACTTGTTGATCTTTGGCTTCGGCACCATGGCAGGAATGATGCTTATGACCACGGTGATTTCGGCACCGCTGATTTTCGCCGGACGGAAGTTTCTCGGCATAAACCAGCATCTCACGGCGATCTCCGGGCTGGGCAGTGTCGCCTTCGGCATGTTTCTTGTCTATCACATTGGTCTTGTAGACGGCTTGTTCACTGCTAACGTCCATTGGATTCCGCAATAGTTCGATCTTTTCAACGGCGATTTCGCGTCTCCGAACTGTCGAAGTGTCCGCGCGATTTCTTCCCCTGATTCATGAACCCAATAGTCGCTTCACGCATTCAACCATCAATCCGAGCGCAATCGACAAATCCGTTTTGTGCCTCCGTATCGTAATTGTGAATGAAGTGGAAATTTCCCGTTGTTTCTCCGCTCCGGGCGAGTGTCTACGCCCAAAGCGGATGAAACATCCACTATCTCACTTGCGGGGCAAGCACCATGATGAAACTGAAATCGCTTGTGGTTCCGGCGATGGCGCTATACATGCTGGTACCTTTCAGCCTGTTCGCGTCGAGCCATCGAGAGGCGCCGATTACGGCCTTGGATCACGCCGCCGACGTCACCGACTGGTACGCCTTTGTCAGCTACGACAACCCTAATAACGTCACCATGATTTTGAACGTCGACCCCTTGCTCGAACCAGCGAACGGCCCCAACTATTTTCCGTTCGATCCGAGCGTGCTTTATCAAATGTTCGTCGACAATAACCGCGACGGCATTCCCGATGTCACCTTCCAAATCCGCTTCAGCACGGAAATTCGCGACCCGAAGCTCTTCACCGGATTCGTCGGCGGAATCGCAGGGATCCCGCCAATCACCGCGCTCAATGGACCAGGCTCAGAAGGTCTGAGTCTCCGGCAGACCTATACCGTGACCATGATCAAGGACGGCAAGTCCATGTGCCTCAGCTGTGGCCAAACGCTGTACGCCGTACCCTCGAATGTGGGACCACGCACCATGCCAAACTACGCGGGGCTCTTCCAGCAGGGCATCTACACCCTCGATTACGGCGTGAAGGTGTGGGCGGGCACCGCCGACGACCCCTTCTTCATCGACCTCGGAGCCTTCTTCGACTCGGTGAATCTACGCAGCGGAGTCGGTCCCATACTTTCCCCGGCGATAGATAGTGATGACACCCAGAACTTTGCTCCCGATGCGGTGGGAGGCTATAACGTCAACTCCATCGTGATCGAGGTTCCGATCAGGATGCTCACGGCCGATGGCCAGCTCCACCCGGCCAGCGATAAGGAAGCGGTCATCGGAACCTATGGCAGCACGGCACGCCACAAGTTAACCGTGCGTAGCTCCCCCAATCCAGACGTGAACAGCGGCGCATTCCAGCAGGTGAACCGGGAAGGCAATCCCTTGATCAACGAAGCCATTATTGGCACCGGCTCGAAGAACCGCTTCAGCGAGGATTTTCCGGTAAACGATGCGCAGTTCTCGAACTTCGTTCTCGAGCCCGTAGCGGCCGCGGTCTTGAGCACCCTCGGTGTTCCGGTTGCGCCCAATCCCCGCACTGACTTGCTGCTTTTGGTGCAGTATGAACCCCCAATTTGCCCCGGCTGCGGCCCGAAAGATGCGGGCCCGATCGCCGATCTGCTGCGGCTTAACACGGGGATTCCTCCGACCCCGGTTGGAAGCCAGAAGCGCTTGGGTTTCCTCGCCGGTGACCTCGCCGGGTATCCCAACGGACGCAGGCCGATCGACGATGTGTTTGACATCTCCCTCCGAGCTATCGAAGGCATCCTTGTGGATTCCAAGAAGTTCGGCTTGGCGCTCGGAGATGGGGTCAATACCAAGACCGAAGGCTTCAACCATTCCTTTCCCTATGTTAAGCCAGCCAACAGCGGACGCAATAGCGCCCACACTGGCCCCGGCCAAGCTGGCTGCACCGGACAACCCGGCGGCATCTGCCCGGTTAAGTGAATCCCACCTCGTGGCCGCCGAGCGAACGGCGGCCACGATTTACCCGAGCCAAGTCCCGCCGAAAGTCGGGAATTATTTGGCCCGTACTGACTCGTGTTGAAAGAACCGATCTACAGTCGGGCGGCTCGTCAGACAGTTCTGATTTTCCTTATGCACGAGGTGAGTCATGCGCAGTTTCATGGGATTTCTCTTCCTCATCGGAGCGACCTCCGCGCTGGCACAGAGCACGACCGGACCAACGTTCGCGGAAGCCAGCATGGTAGAAGCGCAGAAAGCAATCTCCAGTCAGCCCGCACTGGCGGCCGGGTATGAGCAGCTGGCAACGGCTCTCCTGCGTCGGGCCCGCGAGACATCTGACGCGAGTTATATCCGGCAAGCTGATGAAGCGGCCGAGAGAGCTCTGCAGCTTGCCCCGGATGACTTCGAAAGTCAAAGGACCGAAGTCTTTGTTAGGCTCGCGCAACATGAGTTCCCCGCAGCGCTAGAGCATGCCAAAGCGTTAAACAAACGGCTCCCGGATGACGTTCTGACCTATGGCCTTCTGACGGTCGGCAATGCGGAACTCGGCAACTACGCCGAAGCCGAAAACGCCGCACAGTGGATGCTTAACCTTCGTCCCGGCAATTTGCCTGCGCTCATTAACACCGCCTACCTGCGAGAACTGTTCGGCGACCCCAACGGCGCGTACCAGCTCCTGGAGGTTGCGTCGCAATCCACTGCGCCGACCGAAACCGAGGAACGTGCTTGGATTATGACCCGCATGGCTCACATGCGCCTGATCTCCGGAAATGCCGATTCGGCTGACCGTCTCCTTCAAAGCGCGTTAGACGATTTTCCTGGCTATCGTGCGGCTCTCGCAGGACTCGCCGAAGTTCGGCTGGCTCAGAAACGCTACGATGAGGCGATCGCTCTTCTCCAACAGGGTCAACCAATTCCCGCACGCGCGGCCAGTCTCTACCTATTGGCGGAGGCTTTCGGACTTGCGGGTCACCGCACCGAAGCAGTTCGGGCGTACCAGGAGTTCGAGGCCAGAGCGAAGGCGGAATCTGCAAGCAAAGACAACGCAAATCGTGAACTGGTCCTTTATTACGTTGACTACCTGAAGCAGCCGTCCCAGGCGCTCGCACTGGCGAGGCAGGAGCTGGGCTGGCGTCACGACGTATACACGCTTGACTGCTATGCGTGGGCGCTTCACGCGAATGGCCAGGATCTTGAGGCACGTCAGCAGATCGAAAGCGCCTTGGCAGTCGGCATTCGCGACGCGAGACTGTTTCGCCATGCAGGAGAGATCGCTCTCAGATCGGGAGATTTTGCGGCAGCCCAGCGTTACTTGCAGCAGGCGATCGACTCGAACACGCCCGACTCCGAGCAGGCTAAAGCTACTCTGGCCAGTCTTAAGGAACGGAGATAACGGAATATGCAGAAGACTAGGGCCAACCATCGATCCCCGCTCTTGAGCGTTTTGGGCCTCCTAGCTCTGGCTTTTTTGCCTCTGTCGCTATTCGCAGGGGCCAGGGGAAGCCTGTCTGGAACGATCAAGGATCCGAGCGGCGCCCTTGTCTCTGGCGCAACCATATCCTTGGTCGATACCGCAATGCGATTGGAATATAGAGCAGTTTCGAACGAAAAGGGATCATTCTCTTTCCCGACTCTTCCGGCGGGTCACTACGACCTGACCGTGGAAGCGGCCGGCTTTAGAATCCAACAGAAGGCCGACTTGATAGTCGACGCCGATGACGCCGTGAAGCTGGACGTTGCACTCGCATTAGGTCAGCATTCTGAAACCGTAAGCGTGGAGGCCAACGACCGAGCCCTAGAGGTTCAGGTCGATACGGTATCGACCCAACTGGGAGAACTGCTCACGAGTTCGCAGATGACCGCTTTGCCGTTAAACGGACGGAGTTATACCGACCTTCTGCCGGTTCAGCCGGGGGTGGCCGCGGCAACGACCCTGCTGCCCAATTCGGTGATCATGGCCGGGGTGACAGGAGGTCTTTCCCCGTCGGGCGATCTGAATCCGGGAAACTTGTCCATCGACGGTCAGAAAGAGTCGTCGAACGGTTTCCTAGTCAACGGCATTGATGTGCAAGAGCACATGAACGGCGGGACATCGATTGTGGCCAACCTCGACTCGGTTGATGAATTGCAGGTACTGACCGGCAGCCGTGATCCGGAATATGGAAACTATAACGGCGGAATGGTGGCCGTGATCACCAAGTCGGGAAGCGATTCGTTTCACGGCAGCGTCTTTGAATTCCTTCGCAACACTGCGCTCGACGCTCGTGGTTACTTTGACCCCAGCCGGCCCGCCTTTCGACAGAATCAATTTGGCGGAACTCTCGGCGGTCCGGTCAAGCCGCAGAAGGTCTACTTCTTCAGCGACTATCAAGGAACGCGAATGAGCCAAGGCGTGGAGACAGGGCTGATCTCGGTGCCATCCGCCGAGGACCGAGCGGGAAATCTTTCCGACGTGAGCAGCTCACTGACGGGGAAGGTGAGCGGATCCTATCTCGCGGGTCTGCTTTCCCAAAAGCTTGGATACGGAGTTTCCGCCGGAGAGCCCTACTACACGCCTGGATGCAGGGCGAACACATCCTGCGTATTTCCGAACGCCATTTTCCCCCGCCGCGCATGGTCTTTACCCACCGTCGACCTCCTGCCCTACATTCCGCCACCCAATAGTGGCCTCGACCAATTCTCCACTTCAGCGTTCCCGCAAACCGTGCGTGATGATAAGTTTTCCGGTCGTCTGGATGCCAACACCCACTCGGGCCAGTTTTCCACCTACTACTTCTTCGACGACTACCAGCTGGACAATCCTTATCCGGGACAACAGGGTGGAGCAACCATACCGGGCTTTGACGCGCTGACCTTCGGGAAAGCACAAATGTTCACTCTGGAGGATGCGAACACATTTGGCCGTGGCACCATGAATGAATTTCATGCGGGGTTCGTTCGCTATGCCAATGTGATCGGTCAGCCAGACGGCGGATTGGGCGTAAGTCTGGCGGCGCAGGGCTTCCGGAACGCCTCGGGTGCGCCCGGCTTCACCGTGCAGGCGCCACAGTTTGCCGGCATCGAAAACATTGCCTTTCCAGCTTTCGTCATGGGCGTTCCGATCACTAACGAAACACAGATCAACAACACCGTGTACCTGGGGGACACCTTGTCGACCACCGTCAGAACCCATAACTTGAAATTTGGTGGCCAATTTCATGCGGACCAGGTCAATGAGCACCCCAACGCCACCTTCAATGGAACTTTTAATATCGACGGAACCGAAACCGGGTCTGCCTTCGCCGACTTCCTGATTGGAGTGCCCAGCAATTTCACCCAGTCGTCGGGCCAGCCTTTTTATTTGCGCAATCGCTACGAAGGCCTGTTTGCCCAGGATAGGTGGCAGGTGCGAAGCAACCTGGCGATCAGCTTCGGGTTGCGCTGGGACTACGTTATGCCGTTCTGGGAGAAATACAACCAGATCCAAACCATTATCCCTGGCCGGCAGTCGGTACTCTATCCGGACGCGCCCGAAGGCCTGTTGGTTCCCGGCGACCCCGGGGTTCCGAATACGATCTCGCCGTCGAAGCGAGATAATCTCGCACCACGAATCGGACTTGCTTATGCTCCGCGATTCGATAGTGGAATTCTGAAAGACATTTTCGGAGGTAGCGGCCAAAGCAGTATGCGGGCGAACTACGGAATTCTCTACACAGCTTTTCCCGGGCTGTCGGCCGGCGTGATGTACGCCGTGCCTCCTTTTGGCTACAACTATCTCACTCCCGAGCCACCTCTGTTGCCAACGCCCTTCATCAACGCAGCCGACGGCGGGTCGAACACCAATCCCTTCCCCCTGACCTTTCCTCCGCACAACGTTTCTGCCAAAAATCCGGATGCTAGGTTTGATTGGTCCAGTGCGGTCCCAATTACAGCCGACCCTTACTTCTACTACCGCAACGTCGTTCCCTATACGGAAAACTACATGCTCTCCTTCGAAAGGCAGATTATGACGAGAACGCTCCTGACCATGAATTATGTGGGCAACGAAGGACATCACATTCTCGCCGTGGTTTCGACAAACCCAAGCAACCAAGCTCTCTGCCTCAGCCTAAGCCAGGCGAGTGAGGTGGCTCCTGGCAGCCCCACATGTGGTCCTTTCGGGGAAGATGCCAGGATCATCGGCAGCAGCGGGATGGTGTATCAAGGAACGCGAGTTGGGCTAGGACCTAACTATGACGAAAATACTGCGCAACGGACCATCGCAAACTCCGCCTTCAACGCACTCGAGACGAGCTTGCGCTACCTTGGCCAAAAGGGCGAGTTCATGTTGGCCTACACCTACAGCAAATCGATGGACCAGGGATCAAATCTGGGCGAACAGCTCAACCCGTTAAATATCAGAGCAACGCGCGCCATTTCGGCCTGGGACATGAGAGAAACCTTCCTGGCAAGCTACACAGCTGCTCTGCCCCTGGATCTGCTCTTGCGACACTCCGGTCCTCTGACAACGGGATGGAGCCTGGCAGGGATTACTCGCTTCAGTACGGGCTTTCCCGTGACTCTCTATGACGATTCAGACAATTCGCTGCTCGGAACCCTCGGAAATGGCATCAACAATTATCTGCTCGATACGCCGGAGTATCGCGGCGGGCCGCTCGAGATCAATACCAATCCGAGGAATGGGCGACCCGAATTCAACCCCTCAAGATTCAGTCGAGAGTCCTTAGGCCAATTGGGAAACGTTGCGCGCAGATTCTTCTACGGTCCCGGAATCAATAATTTTGACGTGACGCTTACAAAAGCGTTTTCATTCACTGAGTCGAAATCCTTGGAATTACGGGTTGAGGCATTCAACGTGTTCAATCATGCCCAGTTTTATGGGGCCGCAGCGGTGGATGGGGAAGTGAATAACGACGCCCATTTTGGACAGGTGGTCAGCGCAGGCTCCCCAAGACTGGTGCAGGTCGCCGCAAAATTCGCCTTTTGAATTAGGTGTGCCACGAGCAAAACGAGATGGCGACAGACCGTTCGTTTTGCGTTCTCCTGCCACGTAGGGCGGAAGAAATTTGAGTCCAGGAACCGGCTCTTTGCGCCGATCCCGCTCGAACAATTCTTCACGCCCCGCCCTCTGCGAATATTTCTGATTGAGAACTTTGAACCAACTGCTGGTGTCACGATCTGACACATAAGGGCCGAATTTATGCTTGGCTACGATACCTTCCAAGTCCAACTCGCAGACTCGCCGGAATAATGCTGTGCCGTGGTGCTCAATGTGATCGGCATATTGCAATCGAGAGACGGCTGGCACCCGATTCAGCAATCGCCGAAGCTCCACCGAGCTCTCTGACGTGACTTTCTGGAGAGGCAGGAGTAATCGCGAAGCTAGGGCTAAAGTCCGGAACCGCCAGGCGTGATCACGATGCTGCCAGTTGATTTAGCAAAATCTTCTTTAAAACCAGGGCTGCAAGTCGACGCAAATTTAGAATTATTAGCCTTTTGATGTTGTAATATCATCGACGATATGATATCGTTGGGAGCATGAAGGTTGTGGCCGACACCGATGTTGTCGTCGCAGCCATGCGCAGTCCGGGCGGGGCCTCGGCAGCCCTTTTAAGGGCAGTTCGCCGACACCAGGTCGTACTGCTTTTAAGTGTTCCGTTAGCCATGGAATATGAGGCCGTTTGCTCCCGACCTGAACACCAGCTAGCGTCTGGATTGAGCGAGCAAGAAGTACAGACGTTTCTGGATGCTGTAATTGCAATGGCGGAACCGGTAAAGATTCATTTCTTGTGGCGGCCGCAATTACGCGACCCCGCAGACGAGATGGTACTCGAAGCTGCGGTGAATGGTCGGGCCGAGCTGCTAGTCACCTTCAACGTCAGAGACTACGGAACCGTTCCAGCACAGTTCGGAATCGAAGTCCTAACACCGCGGGAAGCGATCGAAAGGATAAGACGATGACAGAAACCAGCACCTACCTTCTGCGGCTGCCTCGTTCCCTGAAGAAGGCGGTGGAACAGCAGAGCGCAGAGGATGGCACGAGCATCAATCAATTTGTGGCCACCGCAGTAGCGGAAAAGCTGTCTGCTTTGCAAGTAGCGGCCTTCTTTGCCGACCGCAAAGCGCGCGCCGATTTCAAGGCATTCGACAAGATCATGAAGCGGCGTGGTGGAAAGCCACCCCGCAACAATGACGAGATGCCGCGCTGACCGGCCGGACTGAAAG
>DASPVV010000176.1:0-12980 GCA_035622175.1 Terriglobales bacterium
GGGCCGGCCGGTGAGCATCTCGTTGTAGCCGGGATAGGAGAAGGCCAGGCCGTTGGTGACCCGCGCGATGCTACCCTTGTTCTGGTTGCCAAAGATCTGGCCCTGGGTGGCGACAACGCTCCAGAGAAAAGGAAACAACATTCTGCGCCGTTCCGCCGTATCGTCGTTCCAAAAATCGCGGCGCAGTCGCTCAGGCTCTGCCCAAATCCCCCCGTGCTGGTCGTTGAGCAGGTTGGGATCAGCGCCGGTGAACACCTCCTGCCAGCGCAGGCCATCACTCACGATGAGGGCGACGTTGCGAGTCTTGAGCTGCGGCCAGAGGGGTAGGGAAAAGTAGAGGAAGGATACGCTTACGACGGCAAGAAACCGCAGCTTACCTCTCAATCGCCCTCCGTTTTTTCAGAAACTGTAGCGCAAGCCAAATTGCATCACCCGCGGGTGGGTTAAGGTCTGGGTAAAGTTGCCGAGCGTCGTGCCATAGAGCAGGTACTGGTTCAGAGTACCATCATCGAAGCGGACCGCGTTCGTGGCATTGAAAACATCCCAGGAAAAACGGAGCGCTTGGGATTCCATCAGTTTCCACGACTTGGCTAGACTCGCATCCAGCCCAAAATATCCCGGGCCGCGGAGATTATTGCGTTCTCCGGACTCTCCCGGCAGGGCAAAGCGGAATGCACTCACGGCAGCGGGCCCTTCCTTAAACACGTTCGGGACACCGTCCTCTACCGATACCCCAGTCTGCGGGGCCGCTCCGAGCACGACCGCCCGGCCATCCTGCTCGTAGTTGGTGGCGAAGGCATAGGTGGAGATACTAAAGGGATAGCCGCTCGTCCAGCGCGCCAACCCCGAGATTTCCCATCCCCCGAAAAGGGCGTCTTCGCCCTTGTTCCATTGCGCGCCGTATGGCTTGCCATGCCCGAGCGGCAGATCGTAAACCCAGTTGGCGTTGATCTGGTGGGTGGCGTCGTAATCCGATGGACCGTAAAGTCCGTGCGTGTCCCAGGAATTGATGACTTGCCCGCTGTAGGCGACCGCACTTGCGCTGCCTGCGCCCGTTCCGTTTTCGTACTCATTCACCCGTTCGGCGTTGGAATTCTCGTCCAGGGATTTCGAGAAGGTGTAGTTGAAATCAAATTCCATCCCCCCGACATGACGACGCAACCCGGCTTGAAACGCGTTGTAGTTGCTCGTGCCGGTGGTCCGCCACGAGAACAGCGAGGAGAACTGGGGGTCCCAAAATGCGTACGGCCCCAGCGTGGAGCAGGCCGGGAAACATGGAACACCGGGAAAGGTAGCGTCGAGGTATTCGAGGGCATAGATGAAGTTTGGATTGTTGGCATAGTAACTGTCGTAGATATTCTGGGTCGCCGTGGGATTCGCAGGGATGCCCGGGGCAGCGCCCGTCTCCCCTGCCGGACCGGCCGCGCCGGGAAAGAAATCCTCCCAGAACGGAATCTTCTTCACGCTGCTCTCCGGCGTGTTGGCCATCGCCATTCTTGCGAGCGCGGCTGCCGCCTGGAA
Organism: Terriglobales bacterium; assembly: GCA_035622175.1. Lineage (GTDB taxonomy): Bacteria > Acidobacteriota > Terriglobia > Terriglobales > Acidobacteriaceae > JAFAGX01. The sequence continues at coordinate 1,522 of DASPVV010000176.1, forward strand.
ATAGGTCATTCCGGACTTTGGATCCTTCATATCGACCGGTTCCGCCAGATCCACCTCTTGCAATAACCGCCGCCCAAAACGGCCGACATAGGAGAGCTCGACCACAAAGCGTCGCGGAAACTCGCGGGTGATGGAGAAGTCCACCACGTGCGAATAGGGAGTTCTCATCGTGTTATCGATGCCCCAGGCGAGGGCAAAACTTCCGTTGGCACCATAGGCGGGAGGGGTGGCGGGAAATCCGCTGGCAGGTTGCGGGGGCAATTCTGCCACCGGGTTGCAGGAACCTCCTGGTGCGCCCGTCGGCATGGTCGTCAAATTGATAAATCTTTCCGCGCAGTTCGTCGTCAGTAGGCCCGACGGATTTAACAGGTAGGTGGTCAAGCCGTAGGCTCCCTCGCGGTCAAAGCTGTTGACGACGCCTTCGCCGAAGTGATCGTAATAGAGCCCGTAGCCACCCCGAATCGAGGTTTTGCCGCTCCCACCGAGCAAGCTTTCCCAGAATCGGCCGCTCGAGTTCGGCGAGTAGGCAAAGGCAAGGCGTGGCGCGATATCTTTGTAATCCGGACTCCAATAAGGAGCCTGGCCGTTGGCTTGTCCGCTGAGCGCGAAGCGGATGGTCGGGCGGTACGCCTGTCCGAGATCCATGGCTGCGGTCCTCTGGTTAAAAAACGTACCCAGGCCGGGGGCGGGCGAGACTTGATTTCCGGCAGTCTCATACGGGGTTTCGAGCAAAGTGTAACGAAGTCCCAAGGTGAGCTGAAGATTGCTCTTCACCCGCCAGGCGTCCTGAGTGTAAAACTCGGCTTCGTTCGAGCGGAAGTGGCGTGGAACCAGCGCGCCGACCGGCAGATATTGACCGTTCTTGTTCTGGTTGTAAATGGCTTCAATCGAGCCAAGGATCCCGGTGACGTTCGAGATGGCTGCATCGTAGGAGTAGCCGAAAGCAGGGTTCATGGCCGGCAAGGCAGGGTCATTCGCCGGATCGAGATCCTGTCCGGTAAAGGAAATGCCCCCCTCATAGAGCCAGTCGGGGTGGGTTGCGCCGTTGAAGAAATTCTGCGCGTTCGAGAAACGATTGTCGTCCACCAGGCGCCAGTTCCCGCCAAACTGGATCGTGTGTTGCCCCTTGGTCCAGGTCACGTCGTCCACCAACTGATTCACCGGGACGTTGACGTTGACCGTACGGGCAAAGGAAACCTGGTCGGACAAGTTCTGGAATGAGATGTTCGAGAACGGATTCGGTCCGGCGTCCCCCAAACCCTGGCGCACGTAGCCGTAGCGGAAATTATTGATCAAGGTAGGACGCAGCACCGCTGTTTCTCCGACGGCGATCCCTTTGCTGTTGTTATGCAGTACCTGGCCGGGAGGCTCGCCGGGAAACTGCGCAGCGTCCAGGGTGCGATCGTTCTGCAGATTGCCTCGAACAAACAAGCGGTGATTTCCGTTTGCCGTCAGGTTGTAGTCGAGCTTTGCCAAATAGGTATTGAGGTCGGTTGGTTGAGGCGCAGCGAAGGTGTAGCCCAGGATGTTCAATCCATCGGACCCGGCGGCGCTGTTGGTATTGGGAAGCGGGTACGCGGGAATCGGGGTTCCGTCGGGCAGCGTGTCCTTCCCGTCCCACAGATTCAGAACGGCTTGGCTGACGCCGTTTCCGTTGGGGCAGGTGCCCGTGCTCAAACAACCCTGATCCAGGCTCTTGATGGTGGCGGGCTCGAGGGTCACCACGCTGCCGTTCTGGGCAAGATAACTCACGATGCCTTGGCGCAGGTTGGCGCTCGGCACAGACTGCGTCGTCTGCACCGCTTCCCGGGAACGCTGCCCTTCGTAATTGGCGAAGAAGAACAATCGGTTCTTCATGATCGGGCCGCCCACGGCCGCGCCGAAGGTGTTACGAATCAATTCGCCCGGCTGGTTGGGCAAGCCGGCCGTCAGTTGTGCTTCTTTGTTGAACCAGTCATTGGCGGCACCCACGAGCGTGCGGTTGTATTCGTACGCGCTGCCATGAAATTGGTTGGTCCCGCTTTTGGTGACGAGAGAAACCTGAGCTCCAGAGGAACGCCCGGAATCGGCGTTGGCGTTGGTGGTGGTAACGCGGAACTCCTCGAGCGAATCCATGGGAATTCGCAGCGCTCCGGTGAAGGCATACCCGAGCAAGGGGTCGTTGTTGTCGAGGCCGTCGACGGTGATGTCGGTCTGGTCGCTGCGCGCGCCGTTGACCGCGCCACCGCGGGAATCGGCGTCGGTATTCACTTGATTCCCCACGTAAGCGACGCCGGCTTGCAAGCTCAGAAGTTCCACGGCATTGCGGCCCTCCGAAGGCAGGGAGGTAATCTGGCGTGAGTCAAAGGCGTTCCCTAACGTCGCGTCCGCCGCATTGACCGCGGGCGCCTCGCCATGAACCTCGACAACGGTCTGGGTTTTTCCGACGGGCAAGGTGAAATCCACGTTCGCGGGTGTATTCACCAGCAGGACTACATCCGGTTTGCGAGTGCTGGTAAAACCGGTGGCGGCGGCGGCGAGCGTAAAGCTGCCCACCGGCACCTCGAGAAACTGGTATTCGCCACGGTCATTGGTCGTGGTCGTTCGCGTGAATCCATTTGCGGGGTTCGCCAGTGTCACCTGCGCGCCTTTGATTCTGGCTCCCGCCGGATCAGCTACGACCCCACGTAGCGACGTGGTTGCAACCTGGGCGATCAGACTTGAGACGAGCAGAATAAAAATGAGGCCGGCCGGCAGGCCGGCTGTTCTACGAGCGCGAAAGACAAAGTGTCCCCCTCGGTTCGTCACCATAATCACCTTCCACCAGGAAGTTGAACGATAGCGACAAGACTACCGTGGTACTGTTACAAACGGATGAAAGACGGGTGAAAAGGCCTGCAGCTCTTGCCCTCGGCCATGGGCCGCTGCACTCGATGCGAGCCGCGTTGGGATTCTCAAGGGTGTCGGGGTCGTTTCACGTAGACCAGGGTGTTGCTGAGGAGCTCACCCTAGCAACCTGGCCTACTTGCGTTGACGAGAGACTGGACCGCGGCTCCCAGGATCCGTCATTCATAGCGGAGAGCCACCATAGGGTCCACCTGCGTTGCCCGTCGTCCGGGTATATAGGTGGCCACAAGCGTGACCGCCAGGAGGAACACGGAAACCAGACTCCAGGTCAGCAGATCATAGGCTTTTACACCGTAGAGAAAGGCTGCAATCAGAGGAGTAGCCGCCAACGAGCCAGCCAGGCCAACTGCCATCCCCAACGAAGACAGGAGCAATCCTTCCTTTAGCATCAGCTGAAGAACCTGTTTCGATTGTCCACCCAAGGCCATACGCACTCCAATCTCGTGGCTGCGCTCCAGCACAGAATACGAAATCACGCCGTAAATGCCGATGGCCGCAAGCAACAGCGCCACGATGGCAAAGCTTCCGAGCAGCTGCGTATAGAATCGTTCCCCGGCGGTGGAATTCACGACGACATCGCGCACCGTGGTGATTCCGAACACCGGGGAATCTTTGTCCATCTCTGCCACGGTGTTGCGCACACTATCGATCAGAGATTTGGATTCGAAGCTGGTGCGCACGACCAAGCTTTTGTGAAGCCGTGTTTCTGTGAAACTGCTCGGGCTTTGCTTGGCTTGTTGCCGGTAGGACGCGTAGATCTCCGGGGCCGGGTCCGTCCCCGAAGCGGACTGTTTGACATTTCCGACGACTCCAATAATCTCTCGCGGCCTCTCTTCGTCCGGCACGGTATCTAAGGTAATCACTTGTCCGATCGGATCCTGGTTCGGCCAGAATTTGTGGGCCATTGCCTGATTAATCACCACCACCCACGGAGTCGAGTACGTGTCCTGCGCGGCCGGAGAGCGTCCCCTTAATAAAGGAATCTGCATGACCCGGAAATAATCCGGGCTGATCGCGCTGTAGAAAGCATTCGGCTTTTCACCGCCCAGCACAGCTGGCCTGCCGGCAATGGCGAATCCCCGAGAACGACCATCCGTCCGGTCCTCCGACATGGGCAGCCAGTCAATCAAGGCCGCGGATTCGACTCCGGGCAGCGCCTTGACCCGTTCGAGCACCTGCTGGCAGAAGATCTCAACCTGGGGCGTCACGATGTCGAAACCGGTCTTCTCCATGGGAGATACATCGAGATATTTGGTCCCCGTCAAGCGGAATTCCAGGGTGAGAACGCGGTCCGAGCGAAACCCTGGGCTGGCATGGAGAACCCGCAGAAAAGTGTTGATCATCAGGCCTGCGGAAACCAACAAAACCAACGCCAACCCAACTTCCGCTACCACAAATACGCTGCGGGTACGATGGCGGGCACCGGCCGAGGAGCTTCTTCCTCCCTCCCTTAAGGATTTGGTCAACACAATTTGGGACGCCCGCAACGCCGGGGCCAGGCCAAACATGATTCCCGTCAGAATCGAAATGGCCAGGGTGAAGGCCAAAACGCGGCTATCCAGGGTGATTTCTCTGGCTTGGGGATACCCTTGCGGCACCAGAGTTAGAAAGGCTTTGATCCCCCAAAACGAGAGCGCCAGCCCCACGATTCCCCCGAACAGAGCCAGCAGAACACTCTCGGTGAGCATCTGCCGAATCAACCGCAATCGACTAGCCCCCAACGCGCTGCGGATGCCGACTTCCTTGCGGCGGCTCGAGGCCCGGGAAAGCATCAGATTGGCGATGTTGACGCAGGCAATGAGCAAAACGAAGGCTACGGCTGCAAACAGGGGATACAGGACTGGTCGTGTCCACCCAAACAGCGCGTCGCGCAGAGGCAGCACCCTGACTCCCAATTCCTTATTCGTGTCGGGGTAGGCTTGTTCGAGCCGACGGGCGACCACCTCCATCGACGACTGGGCCTGCTCGAGCTTGACGCCCGGCTTGAGTCTGGCGACCGCCAAGAGCCAACGCTCGTTCAATTGATAGGCGGCTGCACCTTCGGCCGATATAGGCTGATAGATGTCGGTGTCTCCCGTGCCTAATAAGTCGAAACCAGGCGACAAAACGCCGACCACCGTCACCGTGGAAATGTCCATGAAGAAGGTCTTGCCGAGGATTTGGGGATCGCCTCCGAAGCGACGAAGCCAATATCCGTAGCTAAGCACAACGCTGCTCACGGTCGCTGGTCTTGCCTCCTCTTCGAGGAGTAGACGTCCGAGGATTGGTTTGACGCCGAGCAAGCGAAACAGGCCGGGGGTAACGTATTGGATTCCAACCCGGTCCGATCCCCCGCCCCCCACGAGAACGTTCTTGCCTGCGAAGGTATTGGTCAGTTCGATTTGATCAAAGACCGTGTTCTGCCTCCTCCAGTTAGCCAAATCGCCGGTGGAGACAAGTTGGCGGCCACCCTGTTTCCTGCTCTGATTCCAAATACCCACCAGGCGGTCACTGTCCGGGTAGGGGAGACCACGAAACAGAAGTGCATTGATCGCGCTGAAGATGGTGGTGTTGGCGCAAATGCCAAGCGCCAAGGACACGACGGCCACCACGGTGAACCCACGGCTCTTCCGCAGCATGCCCAGGGCATAACGCAGGTCCTGCGCCAGAGTCTCGAACCCGGGGATGCCACCTCGCTCGCGGTAAGCTTCCTTGGTGGCTTCGATGCCGCCCAGCTTGATCAGCGCCTGCCGCCGCGCCTCGCCCGGTCCCATGCCTGCGCGCAGATTGTCGTCGATGTGCAGCTGGAGGTTGCTTTCAATCTCTTCGCCTAGTTGCCGGTCGCGGCTCTGCTTTTGGAACACCCCAGCCATGCGTATGAGCCAGACGCGCAATCGCCTCACAACGGCTCCTTTGCCGGGGACAAGAAGCGCGCCATAATCGCGGTGGTCTGCTCCCAGTCTTGGGTTTCTCTCTCTACCTGCTTGCGGCCGGCACGAGTCAAGCGATAGTACTTGGCTTTACGATGATTCTCCGACAGGCCCCACTCGGAGACGATGTACCCTTCCTGCTCCAGCTTGAGCAGCGCCGGGTATACGGTTCCGTAATTCAGCGACAGCCTTTCGCCGCTGGTCTGTTCGATGCGCCGCGCAATCCCGTATCCGTGCAGGGGGCCCATGGTCTCGAGCGTCTTCAGCAGCATCAGCGCCAGCGTGCCTTGCCACACATCCGTTTTGTCGCCCATCCCTCTCCTATAAGAAAGCCATAGGAGACAGATGGTGCCACACTTCCTATTAGAATGCAATAGGAGAGAGGCAAGGGATGAATCGCGCGGACGGAGGACCTACGCTTGGGCGCCCCGCCGGACTGTCCCGATGCCAACCGACCACTCCGCTTGCGGGAGGAAGATTGGCGGCTTTTTCAAACCCTTGTACAATTCGAAGCAGCCCGACGGCAAAGGAAGTAAACGTCGGACCGGGCGGCGGAAGAGAAACCGGGATGCATGACCATGGATTGCGGTTGGGGCCGAACACGTTCGTGGGTGCCTGAGATCCCTCATCTCGAGTGTTTTCGGGCCGTAGGCTTTGTCCACGAGTATCCCCGCCATTGTCACGCGACATGGGCGATCGGGGTCGTCGATCAAGGGATGGGAGGCATCTGGTATCGGGGAGCCCATGAGTGCGGCGGCCCCGGTGAGTTGATCACCATCAACCCGGGCGAAGTTCATACCGGGTATCCCCTCGAAAAGCAAGGCATCAGCTATTCCATGCTTTATGTGGCGAGCGAGCTGGTGAGGGATGCGCTTCTCGACCCCACCCGCTTACCGGTATTTCCCGGAATCGTTCGCGATTCCGCCCTGGCATTGAGGTTGCGTCGACTCTGTCGATGGCTGGAACGCGGCGGTCCCAGCCTCGCCCTCGAAACGCGGCTGCTCTTCGACCTGCGATGCCTGTTCCTACGCCATGCCCGTGTCGAAGAACGCCAGCGCACCGGGCGCGAACCGCAACACGTTGCTCGGATGAAAGAGTATTTGCGCGCGAATCTTCAGCGCAACGTGCGCCTGGAGGAGCTTGCCCGCCTTACGGGGTTGTCCAAGGCCTACCTGATTCGTTCGTTCCGCCGCCTGGTAGGCATGCCTCCCTATGAATGGCTTCTGCAATTGAGAATCGAAAGCGCGCGCCTGCGTCTGCAAGAGGGCTGTCCGATCAGTGAGCTGGCGATCGAACTGGGATTTGCCGACCAGAGCCACTTTCATCGCCGGTTCAAGTCGATTACCGGAGTGACGCCCGCGGCCTACCTCGCTGGTCACTATCGTTCAAGACAGCCCCGTGCCGGGCCGGCATGATGGAGAAGTGTGGTCCCCCCGTCCTGTTCTTGTTCTTGCGCCGACGGCGGCGCCTGGAGGGCGGTCGGTTCGGAGGGAACGGAAGGAATCTTCTAAGGTCTGGAGAGCGGCAAGCATCCGTCGGGGGCTGTCGCGACTGGATCCGCGGACGCCGGAGCTCCCCAGGTTCGCCATTCCGGACCGCAGGAGGGAGGAAAAGTCGTGGGAATTCGCTTGCGGGTGAACGGTGTGGCCCACGAGCTTGATGTCGAGCCGGACGCGCCCCTTCTCTGGGTGATTCGTGACGAGTTGCATCTGACGGGCACGAAGTTCGGCTGTGGCATCGCCGCCTGCGGCGCCTGCACCCTGCACGTGAACGGAAAAGCCATGCGCAGTTGCAGTGTTCGGGTGGGATCGGTGGCGGAGGCGGAAATCACCACCATCGAAGGCCTGGGCGGGGGCGGGTTGAGCCCGGTGCAACAGGCCTGGATCGAACATCAGGTGCCGCAATGCGGCTATTGTCAGTCGGGCATGATCATGGCGGTGAGCGCCTTCTTGGCCACAAATCCTACGCCCACGGATGATCAGCTGGCTGCCGCGATCACCAACATTTGTCGTTGCGGAACTTTGCCGCGGATTCGCGCCGCGGTGCGCACGCTAGCGGCAGGCAAAGGCGCAGGAGCGGCAGGATGACGCGCAGGAAGTTCTTGATCGGCGGCACGACGGTAGCGGGCGGGTTGATTGTCGGCTACGGCCTCTGGCCGAGCGGGCGCCTGGCGCGCGCCAATCTGCTCGCAGCCAAACCCGGGGAACGCTTTCTGGCCAACTGGATCAAGATCGGCCGGGACGACATCATTACCGTCGTAGTTCCCCATTGTGATATGGGCACGGGAGTATTCACCTCGCTTTCGCAAATGGCCGCCGAGGAGCTGGACGCCGACTGGGCCAAAGTGCGGGCGGAAACCGCACCCGCCGATCCGCTCTTCGCCAATGGCCCGCTGGCCGAGGGGTTCGGTCTCGAGCAGATGCAGATAACCGGCGATTCCATCCCCGGCTTTCTCCGCGCCACGGCGGCGAATTCGTTCCGCGTCATCGCCGAATACATGGACTTGCAAACCACCGGCGGCTCCGCTTCGGTGCGCATGACGGGCGTGTACGGCATGCGCATCGCCGGCGCGAGCGTGCGCGAAATGCTGGTGCAAGCGGCGGCCGCACGGCTGCACGCACCGCTCCGAGCCTTGCGCACAGAATCGAGCCGTGTGATTCACCTGCCCTCGGGCCAGAGCTTCAGCTACGGGGAACTAGCGGCCGAGGCGGCACGATATAGCCCCTCGGCGCATCCCAAGCTGAAGGCAAGAAGCGCCTACTCTCTCGTCGGCCGGCCGGTTCCGCGCCTCGACATTCCGGCCAAGGTCAAGGGAGCCACTCAGTATGGCATCGACACTCAATTGCCGAACCTGTGCTACGGCGCCATCCGCATATCCCCCGTGTTCGGCGGCAAGCTGGTTTCCGTGAATGACAGCGCCGTGGCCGAGCATCGCGGTGTCAAGAAGATCGTCCGGCTGGACGATGCCGTGGTCGTAGTGGCGGATCGATTCTGGCGCGCCCGCGATGCCGTGGGTGCTCTCGAGCCCGTCTTCGATCACGGGGGCAACGGAGATGTCTCCTCGAAGAGCATCCGCGACCGCCACCTGGCTGCGCTGAACGATGCCAAGATCAAGCAGGAACACGTGACCGGCGCTGGGGCAGAGGCTCTCAAGAACGCGACCGTCGTCGAGCGCATCTACAACGTGCCTTACCTCGCCCATGCTCCCATGGAACCGGTCAACGCGACCGCACTCTACAAGCCTGAAGGCACACTCGAAATCTGGGCGGGCACGCAGGACGGTCTGGGTTCACGGAGGTTTTGCGCCAAGACTGCGGGGCTCGATGTAGAGAAGGTCACCTTTCACCTGTTGCCGAGCGGCGGCGGCTTCGGGCGGCGCCTGCCGGACCTGTGGAACTTCCTGAGCTATGCGGTGAAGGTCTCGATGGCCCTGCCCGACGTCCCGGTAAAGCTCATCTTCACCCGCGAACAGGATATGCAACACGATTTCTACCGCCCCAACGTCACCAGCCGCTTCCGGGCGGCGGTGAACCAGGACGGCATACCGGTGGCCTGGGTGAACGATTACACCACCGATGACGACCCGAATCAGGAGGCGCACATCTTCTACGGCGTGCCCAACCAAGCCTATCGCGCAGCCAAGATCACCACCCATGTGCCCACCGGACCCTGGCGCAGCGTTGAGGCCTCCTGGCATGGCTTTTTCATAGAATCCTTCCTCGACGAGTTGGCTCACCAAGCCCATCGGGATCCTCTGGAGTACCGCCGGGCGCTCTTAGCAGATAAACCCCGCCACCTGGCTACCCTCAATCTGGCGGCAGAGCAGGCGGGTTGGGGTACGCCGCTTTCACCGGGGTGCGCCCGCGGCATCGCGATGGTGGAGTGCTTTGGCACGATTGTGGCCCACGTGGCGGAGGTCGAAGTCAGCCAGGATGGCGCGGTGAAAGTTCACCGCTTCACCTCAGCCGCGGACTGTGGCATGGCGGTGAATCCGGATGGCTTCCGGGCGCAGATGGAGAGCGGGGTAATTTTTGGTCTTAGCGCGGCTTTGTACGGAGAGATCACCATCAATCGCGGCGCCGTCGTCGAGCAGAACTTCCCCGATTATGAAGTGGTGCGCCTCGCCCAATGCCCGACCATCGAGGTGCACATGCACGAGAGCGATGCGCCGCTCGGCGGCGCCGGCGAACCCGGAATACCGCCGGTTGCGCCCGCCCTGACCAATGCGATCTTCGCCGCGACGGGGGTTCGCATCCGGGAACTGCCGGTCATGAAACACGCGCTTGCCCAGGCTGCACGCGGGTGACAACGGGTTTGAGACCTTGCCAGGAAGGGATGCGGCGGCGGTCTAGGTGAGCTCGGCCATGGCTTGCGCCAGCACATCCTTCCCCGGGCGGACCAGGGATTCCGGGAGCGTGCTCAGAGGTTCCTCGATGATGTTCAGCATATCAATAAAGGTTGGCGCTTTGGGGTTGACGTAGAACACTCCGGTCAACACCACGTTCTTTTCTCGCGCCTCATGCAAACGTGTGATCGCCCGAATACGTTCGGTAGGATCGTAGTCCTCCTCGATCTTGTGCAACTGCAAGCGGGAACCGTCGTGCAGGGTGACCTGAAGCGTGCTGCCCGGGTCATAGTCCACGTCGATTTCCTCAAAGGACGGGATAAAGCTGATATCCTGCAGCGGCTCTTCATGATCCTTCATGTACTTGTAGGATTTGGTCGAGCCCTCGTGATCGTTGAAGGTTACGCAAGGCGATACCACGTCGAGCATGACCGTGCCCCGATGGGCAATGGCGGCCTTGAGCATGCTGTGCAGCTGTTTCTTATCTCCGGAAAATGAGCGACCGACAAAAGTGGCGCCCAGTTCGATGGCCATGGCACAGGTGTCGATGGGGGGGAGCTCATTGATGACGCCGGTTTTCAACTTGGAACCAAGATCGGCGGTGGCGGAGAACTGTCCCTTGGTCAGGCCATAGACCCCGTTGTCTTCGATGATGTAAATGACCGGCAGATTGCGCCGCATGAGGTGCACGAACTGCCCGATGCCAATCGAAGCCGTGTCTCCATCGCCGCTCACGCCGAGCGCGATCAGCTTATGGTTGGCCAAGACGGCACCCGTGGTCACCGACGGCATGCGGCCGTGCACCGCGTTGAAGCTGTGCGACCGGCGCATGAAATAGGCGGGGGTCTTTGAAGAGCAGCCGATACCGCTCGGCTTGATCACCCGCTCCGGCGGAACACCCATTTCATACATGGCGTCGATGATGCGCTCGGAGATGGCGTTGTGGCCGCAACCGGCACACAGGGTCGTCTTGCTGCCACGGTAGTCCAGCACGGTCAGGCCAATGCGGTTGGCCTTGGGCTGGGGTGAACTGGTCGGTATGCTTGCCATTTTACCTCCCCTCCATGCTGGTAAGCTCATCGGTGACCGAGCGCGCATCGAGCGGCAGCCCGTGAATATGGGCGATGCTGCGCAGGCGGGTCACCAGCTCCGGCTTGATATCAAGCTTCAGCAGGCTGAGCATCTGGCCATCGCGGTTCTGCTCCACGACGTAAATCCGGTCGTGCTGCGCGATGAAGTCATGCACTTCCCGGGTGAAGGGATAGGCGCGGATGCGCAGGTAATCGGTCTCGATGCTGTACTCGTTGCGCAGCTGATCG
>DASPVV010000177.1:0-13764 GCA_035622175.1 Terriglobales bacterium
TACCACAAATGCCCGTTTTCAACGTGCCCTGTCCAATGTCGGACATCACCGCTCCCGCGCGCCGCACGCACATCTCAACAAGGACATCGTAAAGAATGGGCAGGTCAAAATCCAGAGCTCGAAAATTGAACTACCGCTCCGCTTGGTCGAGGAAACGGCGCAAGCTGAAACAGCGGAAAAAGCGCAAAACAGCGCAAGCTGATTGACTTGCCGTGCCAGCAGACCTAAGATGTGAGCCCAATGATCGGCCAGTTGATCTCGCACTACCGCATCGTGGAGAAGCTCGGCGGCGGAGGCATGGGCGTTGTCTACAAGGCTGAGGACGTCAAGCTCGGCCGTTTTGTCGCGCTCAAATTCCTGCCCGACGAGGTGGCGAAAGATCCTCAAGCTTTAAGCCGGTTCGAGCGCGAGGCCAAGGCAGCCTCGGCGCTGAACCATCCTAATATCAGCACCATTTACGAGATCGACGATCAGCACGGCGAAGCCTTCATTGCCATGGAATTCCTCGATGGCATGACGCTGAAGCATCGCATCGGCGGCCGGCCGATGGATCTGGAAATTCTCCTACCGCTGGCTATCGAAGTTGCTGACGCCCTCGATGCTGCGCACTCGGAAGGCATCGTTCACCGTGACATCAAACCCGCGAACATTTTCGTCACCAGGCGCGGACACGCGAAGATCCTCGACTTCGGACTTGCCAAGGTCAGCTTGGCGCAGAGTTCATCGAGCCAGATTGCCGCCCTCAACACCCAGACCGGTTCGTTGCAGGAACAAGATTTGACCAGCCCCGGGACGATGGTTGGGACGGTGGCCTACATGTCGCCGGAACAAGTGCGTGCCAAGGAACTGGATGCGCGCACCGATCTGTTCTCCTTCGGCGCGGTGCTCTACGAAATGGCCACAGGCGTCCTGCCGTTTCATGGGGAGAGTTCAGGAGTTATCTTCAAAGCCATTCTAGACTCGGTCCCCACGCCGCCGATTCGTTTCAACCGTGATCTGCCGCCGAAGCTCGAAGACATCATCTTCAAGGCGCTGGAGAAGGATCGCAACCTCCGCTACCAGCATGCGGCGGACATTCGCACCGATCTGCAGCGGCTGAAGCGTGATACGGACACCGGTCGGCCGGCTGTGACAGGTTCTGGGACCGTGCCGGCAGCGGCGTACGACTCGGATGCCCGCCCCATCACTCCGCAGCCCGGCGTTACCCCCGCACCCGCGATGGCCTCTGCTTCGGGGATGACCGCTCTGCCAGCCACAACTGTGTCGTCACCCTCTGCGTCCGCAGTGGCCCCATTGGGAACTGCTGCAACCACGGCGCCCGGCGCCCAGAAGCCGCTCGTTCCCATGGTGGTCGCCGCAGCGGTGCTGGCGGTGATTGCCTTTGCCGGCGTATTTTATTTCCGGTCTCGACGGCCTAACGCGCTCACCGAAAGAGACACCATCGTGCTAGCGGACTTCGCCAACACGACAGGTGATTCGGTGTTCGACGGAACTCTGAAGCAAGCATTGGCCGTGGACTTGGAACAGTCGCCATTCTTGCAGGTGATTCCGCAAGCAAAAGTGCGGCAGACCCTCGGTTTCATGGGACGCCAGCCCGATGAGCGCCTGACCAGCGACCTGGCGCGCGACCTGTGCCAGCGCGTGGGCAGCAAAGCCATGCTTTCAGGCTCGATTGCCAGCCTGGGCAGTCAGTATGTGGTCACGCTGAACGCCATCAACTGCCAAAGCGGCGATTCACTGGCGCAGGTCCAGGAGCAGGCCGGTAGCAAAGAGCAAGTGCTGACCGCACTGGGAACAGCGGCTTCGAAGCTGCGCGGACGGCTGGGGGAATCGCTGGCCTCGATCCAGAAGTTTGACACCCCGATTGAGCAGGTCACGACTTCATCACTCGAGGCGCTGAAGGCCTTCGCCATGGGCAATTCTGAATTCGACCAGGGCAGCGAGCTTCAATCATTGAAGTTTTACCAGCGTGCCGTCGAGCTCGACCCGAACTTCGCCTGGGCATATGCCCGCATGGGCGTCATCTACGCCAATGCGGGCGAGAACGAGAAGGCGATCGAGGTGACCCGCAAGGCTTACGAACTCAGGGACCGCGTCAGCGAAAGGGAGAGATTTTACATTACAGAACACTACTACCAGACGGTAACAGGAGAGCACGACAAGGAGATGGAAGCGCTGGAGCTTTACGGCCACACGTATCCGAACGACTCGATTCCTCCGAACAACCTCGCGGTGGGATACGAGCAGGAAGGAGAGTATGCCAAGGCAGCAGAAAAAGCCCGCGATGCCGTCCGTCTGGATCCTAACTCGTCTGGCGCATGGGGCAATGTGATCTATGCCTATATGGGATCAAACCGGCCCGACGAAGCCCAGCAGGCCCTCCAGCAAGGGCTGCAGCACCTCCCAAACGGGGAGTTCCTGCATTATGCGGCTTATTTTGGTGATCTCTCTTCGGGCAAGTCTGCTGAAGCAGACAGCGAACTGGCCTGGTCGAAGGGTCGGCAGCTGGAGTACAGGTTTCAGGAAAGGCACTCGCTAGCTATGCAGGAGGAGGGCAAGCTCCGAGCTTCGGAAGAGCTTACACAACAGGTGCTGGAGTTGGATAGAAATCAAGGCCTGAACGAAACGGCCGATGCCGACCTGGGAGGGTTGGCGTTGCTGGAGGCGGATCTCGGTTTGTGTGATCGCGCGCTGCAACGCGCGGCTGCGTTAGCTGGCCGCCCGACACGGCCGGCGACCACAAATGCGGCCATGGTGTTTGCTACTTGCGGGCAGGGACAACAGGCAGAGGCGAACGCGGCCAAGTTGAATCATGATTATCCACTCGACACCTTCCTGCAGAAATCAGAACTTCCGCAGATTCGCGCACGCGCCGATCTCCAGCATGGCAGCCTGGCCAAGGCTATTGACGACCTTCACTCGGCCGAAGCCTACCAGTTCGGCTACATCGCTGCCGGCGTTCCAGCCTATCTGCGTGGCCTGGCCTATCTGCAGAACAAACAGGGGGCGGAGGCATCGGCCGAATTTCAGAAGGTGCTCAATTTCCGCGGAGCGTTGGGGGCGATGGCTTACATGGCTCTGTCGAAACTGGGCGTGGCGCGGGCTTATCTGCTCAGCGGCGATGCGGCTAAAGCCCGCGTAGCATATCAGGACTTCTTTAGCCTCTGGAAAGACGCCGATCCGGACATCCCTCTCCTGAAGCAAGCCAAAGCGGAGTACGCGAAGCTGCAGTAGCCCTGCGTGGATACTCCGGATGCCGGGAAGTGCCGGGCCGGCGGTTAGTTGCTGCAGTCAAATGAGATGTCCGAAGCTTGCACTATCGGTTGGCCTGCCCTCAAGCGCCGAACTTGTTACAACCAGTCGACCGAGTATACGGGCCATTCTGAAATAGGCCCTAGCACCACTGCAACCTGGTGCCCCTGCAACACAGCGATGATTAGTCCTGCCTGACGGCGTAGCATCTGCCAGCACTCGGATGGTGGACAGACCTTGAGCCACAAACGGGCTTCGAGTCCCTAACGTCGACTTCTGGCCCGCTGACTCGAGCAGTTCACTTCCAGATTGCCAGCAGTACCGCCAGTTTGAAACAGTTTGCGAAACCTTCCGAGCTATCGCCGATATAGGTTGCCCACTATTGAAATACTCACGACCACAATATCGATAAAAATCACGACTGCCGCAAAAGCTTTGTGTCAACCGGCAAGCGTCGTACGCGGATCCTGGTCGCTGCAAAAATCGCGTTGGCTACCGCAGGAGCCACGGGAGGAACACCGGATTCACCAACCCCGTCCCCTGGTTCCTTTCCTTGCGGGACAATATGAACTTCAATGTCAGGAGCGTCCGTCATACGTAGCACTGGATAGTCGTGAAAGTTACTTTGTTCTACAGCACCTTCTTTGATGGTGATTTCACTGCTCAAGATCGGAGTTAGCGCGTAGTTGACGCCGCTCTCGATCTGCGCGCGGACGCTGTCTGGGTTCACCGCAAGGCCGCAATCGACTGCGCTCACGATGCGCTGGAGTTTCAAGCTGCCCATCGAATCGACCAAGACTTCGGCAACATGGGCCACGCACGTCTGCCCGAACATATAGCACGCAATACCGCGTCCACCTCCTTTCGGCAAAGGTTTGCCCCAGCCAGATTTATCAGCCGCGAGCTCCAACACAGCACGGTATTTCTGGGTAACCTGTCCCTGATCGACCCTCAGGTTCTTCATGCGGAACTCGCAGGGATCAATCGCCGCGCTGTAAGCGAGTTCGTCCATGAAGCATTCCGTGGCGAAGGCAGTCAACGAAGAAGAAACCGACCTCCACCAGGCGCGCGGCACCACCGACTGAACCGGGGTATAGTCCAGCCGATAGTGAGGAGCTTCATAGGGTAAAGAGTCGTCAGAACTGACTTCCTGGCTCGCGACATGTTTCGGGTCTTTTAGGGACTCTGCGGAATCGAACACCGAACGAATCGGGGTCGATACCATCCGGTGCGTCCACGCAACAATCTTGCCACCTTCATCCACCGAACCGGACAGACGCTGTAGACAATATTGACGATAGAAATCGTGTTGCATGTCGTCTTCGCGTGTCCACAGTAACTTCACGGGAACTTTCATTTTGTTAGCGACTTGCCAGGCTTCCGCGGCATAGTCGAACTGATAACGTCGGCCAAATGATCCGCCCGACAAAGTGGTGTGCACCGTTACCCGATCCGACGACATTCCGGCAAGAGAAGCAATCTCCGATTGCGTTATTGCGGGAATTTGTGTCGGCGACCAAACCTCAATCGTTCTGTCCTGGCGCACGTGCACCGTGGTGTTCATCGGTTCCATGGTTGCATGGGCCTGGAATGGCAACTCGTACTCAGCCTCGACTTTGTTCGCAGAGTGTTCCAGGACTTTTCGCGCGTCGCCACGATCGACTGCGACTACGCTTGCCGGTGCGGTAATTTGCGACTGAAATGTTTTGCGCAGTTCTTCAGTACTTTCCCCGGCTCCCGGCCCTTTTCTCCAGTCCAGTGTGAGCGCATTTCGTCCTTGGATAGCGGCCCACGTCGAATCTGCAACAACAGCAATTCCAGCAGCCACATTTATGTTGCGGCCAACGTCAGGTGCAACATTGGTGAAGCCGATGGGCGCAACGGGAAAAACGGCTCGCACGCCTGGCTGGCGTTTTGCAGCAGCATCGTCATAACTGGCGAGATCCCCTCCGAAATAGGGACAACGCGCTATGACCGCATAGAGCATTTCAGGGACGCGAACGTCGATGCCGAACATTGCACTGCCATCCACCTTTGCGGGCGTATCAACGCGAGGCATGCCCGTGCCAATAAAGCGAAAACGAGCTCGATCCTTCAGCGGAACTTCGTCGAGCGGTGGAACCGGCAGCCTGGAGGCGGTCTTCACCAATTCGCCATAACGGAAACGCCGTCCCGTCGCGGCGTGCACGATTGTACCCCTCTCAGCCTGGCATTCAGTTCTCGCGACGTTCCACCGTTGCGCCGCTGCAGCTACGAGCACCTCCCTCGCCTGGGCCCCGGCTCGGCGCATCGGCATCCAGGTGGCTTCGGTTCCGCCGCTTCCTCCTGTGTGCAGGTGTTGGTAGAGTTCCGGAATGGTGGGCGCCTGTTCCACGCGGATCGCCGTCCAATCCGCTTCGAGCTCGTCGGCTAGCATCATGACGTCCGCTGTACGCGTTCCCTGACCCATCTCCGGGATCTCGGTGAGTACAGTGATTGTGTCGTCAGCAGAAATAGTGACCCAAGCGTTCGCTCGAAAGCCAGTTTCTGTGCCTGCAGTGTGGTCGCCACCACGGAGCGGCACGCAGAAGCCGACGATGAGAGCCGCCCCGCACTTACAGAACGAACGCCGGTCGAATGCCAAGTCAAGCCTCATCGGGTTCTCCTCTTGCCACTCTCTGAATTGCGCGACGAATCCGTTGATAAGTGGCGCAGCGGCAAATATTGCCGCTCATGGCTTGGTCGATTTCGTCCCGGCTGGGATGTGGGTTTTTTGCCAGCAGCGCGGCTGCCTGCATAATCTGGCCCGACTGACAATATCCGCATTGCGGGACTTGCTCGGCGATCCAGGCTTCCTGAACCGGATGACTACGATTCGGCGACAGCCCTTCAATGGTTGTGACTCTTTTGCTGGCGGCGGATTTAAGCGGAGTCTGGCACGAACGCACCGCTTCACCATCCAGATGAACTGTACAGGCGCCACACAGTCCCATGCCACAGCCATATTTGGTGCCAGTCAGTCCGAGCGTGTCCCGCAGAACCCATAGCAGAGGAGTATCGAGTCCAACATCTATTATGGTGTTGATCTTCCCATTCACATTAAGTCTGATCGGCGCCATAGCTTCTCCCGCAGGTTGGACTGACGGTATGTCGAAGCGAGCCGGTCATGAATCAAATTGGGATGAATCGTAGTTCAGATGTGATGAAACGTAGTCATTTCAGAAACCTGAACCATGGCGTCGTTTGTGAGCTTAGGATATGAACTGTGGGTGACTCTCGATTATGAAGCCGGGTTGCGCCAGCGCATCCAGCCAAAGAAATGGCCGGTGGCTTCTTCTGTCAGCCTGGTGGGCGGCCGTCGTCATTGTATTCGCCAGTCAGTGGTACTTCTACGATGCCGCTCACGGTTTGACCGACCGTTTTCTTTTCTATCTGGGCTGGTCTTTTTACCTGTGGGGAGTGCTTACGCCTCTGGCGCTGTGGCTCGCACGCCGTTACCCCATCGAGGCCGGCACATGGACCCACTACCTCCCGTTGCACGTTGCCTTTAGCCTGCTCTTGACGATCGCACAGCTTTCTTTGGAAGCCTCAGTCAACTGGTTGCGTGCTGGGCGAGATTGGTCTCTGTCCGCAGCCCTGAGCCACTATCTCCGGCAGCACACGCAGATCGGATTCTTGATCTATTGGCTTGTGGTTATCGCAGCGCAGTTTTACCGCATGCATGATCAGTCACGAAAACGTCAGGTTCAGGCCGCGCAACTGGAGGCGCGGCTGGCGGAAGCCCTGATTAACAATCTGCGAACCCAACTCCATCCCCATTTTTTGTTCAATACGCTGCAAGCGATAGCAACTCTTATCCCAGAGGATCCGGAAGCAGCCGAGGACGTCGTTCTGCAGCTCAGCCAACTGCTGCGCGTCTCGTTGGACGAGATGCACACAGATGAAATCTCTCTTTCACGGGAAGTCGAATTGTTACAGCATTACATGGCCATACAACAACGCCGTTTTGGTGACCGGCTTCGCTTTGAGGTTCAAATCAGTTCCGCTTTGCTCGACTGCGCCGTCCCGACTCTTGTGCTTCAACCGCTTGTCGAGAATGCCATCCGTTATGGCATCAGCAAGCATAAGGAAGAAGATGTGGTAACCATTCGAGCCTCTGAAAGCCGGGGGCGGATTTGTTTGGAAGTCATCAACCTAAGCAGCCGGCTTGAGGAGAAACCAGAAAGACTTTTGTCGCGAGGAGTGGGTTTATCCAATACGCGCCTGCGCCTTGAGCAGCTCTACGGCATGGAGCAATCCTTATCTCTGTTCGAACTTGACCCAAAGGGCGTCTGCGTGCGGCTTTCGATTCCGATCCGTCGCTTTCACCCTGAGGACCCCGCCTCGGCAATGGCGACGGCATGATGATTCGAGCGCTGATCGTTGATGATGAGCCCCTGGCCCGCCGCGGTCTATTGCGATTCCTCAACAACGATCCTGAAGTCGAGCTCGTTGCCGAATGTGCCGATGGCGAGTCTGCGGTTGCCACGATTCTCTCGAAGAAACCCGATCTTGTATTTCTCGATGTACAAATGCCCGAGATGGACGGTTTAAGCGTAGTTCGTACTGTCGGTGTCAGTCGCATGCCCGTCACCATCTTTGTCACAGCCTATGACCGATATGCGTTGAGAGCATTCGAGGTAAACGCTATCGATTATCTGCTTAAACCGGTTGGGCAGGAACGCTTTACCGACGCGCTGACACGGGCGAAACGAAGAATCGCTGAGAAGTCACAGTGCGATCTGAACCAGAACATCAAAGCCATGCTTGAGCGGCTACGCGGCAACGAGTATGTTGAACACCTTTCTGTTCCGCAGAACGGCCGTATTGTTCTCGTGAGGACAAAGGAAATTGACTGGATCGAGGCCAATGGAAACTACGCCCGGCTCCATGTCGGCGTACGGACGCATGAGATTCGTGAGACTCTTAACGCTCTCGAACGCAAACTCGATCCGCGCGAATTCTTGCGAATTCACCGATCTACGATTGTGAACGTCTGTGCCATCAAGGAAATGCATCCATGGTTCCACGGCTACCATCTGGTATTGCTTCAAAATGGACAACAGCTTAGGATGAGCCGCTATCAAAGCAAGATTGCGCAGCAGCTTGGCTTCCCTATTCGGCGACCAGAGCGCCGGTGAGCGAGCGTCAAAACCCAGACCGCGCACTTTGTCCACCCGCGATCAGCCAATGCAAATGACGTTCGGTTACTGATGGCGGTTTCGATGCGCCTCTCATCCCAAGGCGCTTCCCTGTTCCCTGAACTCGATCAGCCCTTTTCGTTCACGGCCAATCCGTTCCACAAGTGAAACGCGAGCGTGGCATGGGAGCGATTGTATGCTATGCGGATCGTCAGCTCAAGCAAGTCGTCCAGAAACGCTAGTGCTGTGTATCGGCTGCGCCCAATAGTAGGTGTGCAGGGAGGTTGGTTAGGTCGTGCGGGGCACATCCGATACCCAACGCCAGCGTTTCTACACCGTCCTCCGGATTGCCGACTATCTGCTCACTGCCGGCGCTTAGAAACTGGCTCCGAGGCAGAGGCTCAGCTTGGAATTGCGAACACGGGCGCACGGTGTGTAGTCTCACAGGTTTCCTTATGGCTGACCGTGCGCCAGCGGCGAGATGCCGCGCTCGCCTTTAAGCTTGGCGATGCTCCAGCGTGTCATCTCGTCTAGAAGGTCGGGTGCGGTGAGAAACGCAGGGAGGGCAGCCCACCCGCTGGGGAGACCGACGGGATCCGGCAGAAGGGAATGACTCACGCCCGGAAAAATTCGCAAGCTAACATCCGAGTTGCCACTGGCCCGCATGAAGAAGGCAATTCTCTCCGCAGAACGCACCGGGACAGTCGAATCTGTGCCTCCCTGAAGGATGAGGGCGGGGCAACGGACTCGACCATCATATTCCGCTGGATCAGTCTTCAAGAAGCTACTCTCGTGTGGAGTTAGATCTTTCAGAGCGTCGGCCAGCTGCTTGGCGAATTCTTTGTCCCGATCCGACTCAGGAATACTCAGATTTTTCAGTATTGATTGTTCCACTTGGTACGTGGCGACTTCCATTCCGGGAACGCCGGGACCATCCAGGATAATCACAGCCGCGATTGACGAATCCTTCGCTGCGACCATGGGAGCAATCACTCCACCCTCGCTGTAACCAACCAGCATGACTCGCGTGGGATCAATTCCCCTTTGTATGCGGAGCCAAGTCACTTCCGTGCGCACATCGTCTGCTTTATCAAAGATTGTAAAGTTGGTTTTGTCTCCGGTGGAATTCCCGACGCCTCGGTCATCCACACGCAAGACAGCGATGCCAGCGCGCGTCAACGCGTCAGCAATATCGCGAAAAGGCATCCAAGGGGCCGTGCCCTGGTTGCGTTCGTGTGGTGAAAGGCCCGTGATTAGCACGGCGGCAGGGGCGTTCTCTTTGTTATCGGGAACTGTCAACGTGCCCGCCAATACGTGACCTTGGGGAGCGCGAATGCTCACGTCTTCAGCGTGGTAACCTTTGTCCGGCGGAGCCGCGTAGGGTGGCCACAAGGGATAGTTGCTCAGAGAAAAATCCACGCGGCGCTGGATGACCACACCATAATCCGGCATCGTTGCTGATAACAAGCAGCCGTACTCATCGGTAAGCACAAGATATGTCTTGTCTTGGTAGCCAACAACCCAATCAGTGCTATCGATCCTTTTCACCGTGATTTCCGGTCGCGAATCGCTGTACAAGGACGCACCTGGAATTTTGGACGAGAGTTTGTCCAGCACGCGCGCCCGCGCGATAGCCTGCTCGAGAGAGCTGGGGATGCGTGGCGACCAGTAAATCGCGCCTTGACCCAAATCACGCGCCACCTTGGTGCCTTCACCCCCTGCGCCAGCAGTCGAAACGATCACCGATGATCGAGCCGCGGTTTCATCTGAGCGTAAATCGATTGTCGCATCGACAACGTGGGATTGGGTCTCAATCACACGTGTATGTACTTGGTTTTTCGAGCGCTCTACCCAATCCACGGCGGCCAGCTTGCCCTGCTCGATCGTGAGAAAAGCGGCGGAGCTGCACCTCGGATTTTCAGCCGTCGGAGCAGTTGCGCCTGCAGGCCTTGTCTGTTGCGCACTCCGGCCTAGTACGGAGGCAGCACTGGCCAATACCACCGCTGTTGCCACAATACTTCTCCCGAGCAAGAGATTCCTCATGGCGTCTTTCCTCGTTCCATACTTGTTTTCCGCTTGCTGGAGCCGTCGACTTTGTTCCGGTGATCCAACGGTGTAAGGACCACGGTTATCGCGTAAAGTCGGCCCTGTTCGCGAGGAGCGGAGACGGTTTTTGCCAACTCCTTGATGCGACGATTCACTTGCGCAAGTCCTGCTCGCGAAAGGCGCCCGGCCTTTCGCAGGCCCCAAAGCTCTCGGCGTGGACCGCGAACAACAACAGTGTCGCGTTCGAATGCCCCTCTAAAGTCGCGAATTGCCAGCCGCAGCATAGAAGACACTATTGCGGACACCGCCTTGCGATTGGAAGCTTTGTGGGGATCGTATCGCAGCGACAACTCGGGCGCCACTGTGCGGTACAGCGCCTCTTTACCTCTGGGCCGCGAGCGATGACCGGCCCTTCGCACCAAGCCAGCGCGCACCAGCGCTCGCAGATGAAAATAAAGTGCATCGGCCGGCCGCCCTAGGGCGGTCGCAAGTTCTCCAACAGAGACCGTGCCCAGTTGCGCCAACACATCCACGACCTCCTGGCGCGTAGCGGCAGCGAGAGCAGCCAGTTGCTTGTCAGTGCGGATGAGATAGGTTGGAGGCATACCTGTGAGACCAGATCTATAGTATCATACAAGTGAATATTCTTATAAATATTCAACAATGAGTTAGAGGCGACTTGCAGAAGGCCATAAAATGGGTGCCTGATGCAGAAACGCTTGTGGTCGAGGGTTTGGTAAAACCGTGGCAGCGAGGTTTTGGACCGATTTATGCAAACCCAGCAGCGGAGTTCCGCCAATCGCCCCGAGGACATTGTCCATTACGCCCACACGCTCATGAATACCGGCCTGAGCGTTAGACTGCGAATCAACTGTCGATTTGCCAGATTGATTCGACAGTTTGCGATCTGCCACGCACATCCTTTGCGATCTTGTCGTCTCGGCCTTTTTCTACGCCACTAGTGCGGCAGTCTCGGCCGAAATACGCCGTAGAACCAAGTACCCACTAACGCGCTGACGATCGCCGCAGCCATCACGGTAACGCCGTTGCCCACTAATGCAAACAGGGGACCCGGACACGCGCCGGTGAGCGCCCAACCCAGGCCGAAGATCGTGCCGCCAACAGCATAGCGCGCACCATGACCGAGCTTCTTCGGTGGAATGTAGATGGGCTGGCGAGTGATTGTTTTTGCGCCTAATCCCTTAATCAGTGCAACGGAAATGGCCGCGACCACAATCGCGGACACGATGATTTCGTACATGCGCGGCGATTGAAATCGGAACATTTCCTGGATGCGAAACCAGGAGAGCACTTCGGATTTCGTCAGGACGACACCAAAAGCAACTCCCAGCAACAGGTACGCGATTAGTGCACCAGCGCTTTGCGCGGGGATCTGAGAGGGCTGGTTTGGTTCAGTCGGCTTCGGTTCAATCAGCTTGGGGTTAGTCGGCATGGAAACTCAACGAAGCAGGGGGAGAATAAAATGCGTCGCAATTAGTCCACCCGCGAAAAACCCGACGACGGCAATTACGGAAGGTAGCTGCAAGTCTGCCAAACCTGAGATTGCGTGGCCGGATGTGCAGCCACCCGCATATGCGGTTCCAAATCCCACAAGAAACCCGCCGACAACAATGAGTACGAACCCCCGGAAGGTAAGCAGGGCCGACCAATGGAACAATTCGCGCGGCGCCAATCCCAAGAAATCATGAATTCCGAGCTTGGCCAGATCGATCTTGGTCGCTTCGGAAATGGCAACGTTGTGCGGTCCGCCGTAGTGCGATGCGAGAAACCCGCCGACGAGGATTCCGAGAACAAACAGCAGGTTCCAGAGACCAACCTTCCTCCAGTCGTACCGAAAGTACTCAATCTTTCCCGAAAACACCGCCGCGCAAGTGTGACGCAAACTGCTTGAAACACCGAACAAGGCATTCCCGACGATGAGCAATGCGGGAACGAAAAGGCCAATCGCGGGACCCGCGACGTACCACGGCCACGGGTCGAAAACGAGAATCGCTAATGTCGTTGTACTGCTCATTCGTTCAATGCAGTTACGGCCCCCAGCGATTCGGCCAAAGCATTTGAAAACGATAAAATTATGCTGTAATCTCTATTATGTCAATTATATTACTTTACAATGTCGAGGACGGCGAAGGTTGTCGATATCCTCGCAGATCATGGGAGCCATGCCGCAGTAGCCTGTTCATTCTGGATCCGACACTGCGACTTTGCAATCACGTGCGGTACGGGGGAAGCCTGTAAATCGACCGGAGAAAAAAAAGCCTGTCTTCGATGAGAGTAGGTCGTTGCAACCGGTGGCCACTTGTTGCTCCTGGATTTGGTTCTCATTCAGGCCGTCGTTAAGAGAAACCCATACAAGGGCCATCCGTGTACATCCATGGGCGAGGCGGTGTCCGATTGCTACGAGTTCGCGGTTCGGGAGAACCGCCTTGTGTTTTCTTTGTGCGGACAGGAGATTGCCATGGCACTAAATACACGACTCGCGCCCAAGGCCAGAACCGCATCGAAAGTGACGATTCGCATACCCGACACGGTCTCGCGAACACCCGACGAGCTTGCCAACATCGTCGAGGCGTTCGCGTTGTCCGATGGATGGATCGAACGGGTGCGCCTGCGCGCTGATCGGCGCTGGTATGAGCGGCTGCACCACGGGCCGGACTATGATGTGTGGGTAATTAGCTGGCTGCCAGGGCAATCCACCGGCTTCCACGACCACGGCGTGTCCTCGGGCGCCTTTGTCGTGGCGACTGGGGTTCTCGAGGAGCATCGTCCTGATGGGCGTGCTCACGTAGTGCGTGCCGGCAAACCCCGCGCATTCGGTCCCGATTACGCGCATGACGTCCGCAACATCTCGCTCGCGCCGGCCATCAGCATTCACGCATATTCGCCCCCGCTTGCTGAGATGAATGAGTACGAACTCGATGGTGGTCAACTAATTCCGCGCAACCCTGACAGAGGCTTCCCTACATCATCCAGGACAAATGGCTCCGCATGTATCGCAATGCGGATTCGTGATGTTTTCGTTGCCGGGGCCAGCGTACTGAGTACTGTGGAGGGATCAATGCGTTTCGTTTTCTTCCGCCGTAACGTCGTCTTTTTCGTGTTCTTGTTCGTCCTGCTCGCTCTTCTCACTCCCAATTCCGGGCATACTCAGCAGGCCGCAACGTCTACTGCATCGCTCGATGCCAAACCGGACACAGTGGAATGGGTCTATCGCATCCGGTACGGCTACCATGACGAGTGGTGGCGCATCTTCCGTAAGTATCAGATAGCCATCCTGGAACGCCAA
>DASPVV010000178.1:0-46260 GCA_035622175.1 Terriglobales bacterium
TTCCTGTGGCTATAAGGACCATGCCGACCACAATGGAGCAGTCAACATAATGGCTCGGAGCGAGCCATCATTCGATAACATCAGTGCAGTAAGGCTGGCGTAGAGTGAGAATCCTCGCCCTTTAGGGCGGGGAGGTTCAAAAGGCAGCGTCGTCTGGGCAGACGCCGGGCCAGGCTGTTTCGTTGCGCCTAAGTTCCTATCCGCAGTTATAGACCAAGACCGGCAGGCGCTCGCAAGGTTCCGGCCTTCCGGGAGGTGACGATGTTGCGTCTAGTTTCCTGTCTTCTTCTTGCATCGATCGCTCAGGCCAGCACACCGCTGTTCCAATCTTCGTTTCAGAGGTCTGACCACGAGTGGACCGCGGTTCGTGGTATGGCAACCCCTGATTCCGCTGTCTCGCACGACAAGCGCAACTCGCTTCGTGTGGAGAGAGACAGCACGTCTCAGGATGCCTGTGTGCGTTCTGCTTCAATCACACTGGTCATCGGCAAGCGGTATGAGCTGACTGGCTGGATTCGCACCGAGGCGTTACAGGTTCAGGATCTGGATCGTTCCCCGATCGCTTCCGGCGCTACGCTCACGATGGCATCGATGCCCTTCGATGTACATTCCGTTTCCCTGGCCGGGACCCAGCCGTGGACGCAGGTGAAGCTGCCCTTTTTGGCCAGCCGATCGCAGGATCAGATACTTCTCGCGGTGGGCAACGGCGGTTCGTTCAGTGGCAAAGCCTGGTTTGAAGGCATTCGCTTGGAGGAAGCTGCTTCCGATGCTGAATGGCCGGTCCAGGAGGCAGTCCAGACCTTTGGTCCGGCCTATCGCTATCCAGCCGCCGGGTGGATCTATCTCCATATCGAAGGCAGTGCGTATGAGCGTGGATACCAGCACGGCCATCTCATGGCTCAAGAGATTCCGGAATACCTGGAACGATGCGCGACGGTGCTCGGGTCGAAGGAGCATTGGAATGACTATCGCAGAACCGTCGACGCGCTGTTTCTTCGCGGCTTCGATCAGGAAATCCTGGAAGAAATGCGCGGCATCGCTGATGGCGCATCGGACGCAGGAGCACGCTGGCAGGACCGTAGGATCGATCTCATCGACGTCGCGGTGGCAAACACGACCGTGGAGCTCGGTGAGCTCGGAGGCGCGCTTGAGGCTACCGCCACGGGACTCGAAGGCTTGGAACTGGAAAAGCCCACTTATGCGAATGACGGTCATGATTCCGTGACCGACCACTGCAGCGCATTTGCTGCCACCGGGCCCGCGACGCGCGACGGCAAGATGGTGATCGGGCACGTTACCTGGTGGCCGTTGACCTTGGCGGAGCAAACCAACGTGATGCTTGACATCCAACCAGCCTCTGGACACCGTATGCTCATGCAAAGCTACCCCGGAGGTATCGAGAGTGGAACGGACTGGTATCAGAACGACGCTGGGATTGTTCTCACCGAAACCACCATCGAGCAGACACCGTTCAACGTCCACGGGACGCCGGTTGCGTTTCGCGCCCGCATCGCGATCGAGTACGGCGGTTCGATCGACGAAGTGGTGGAACACCTGGGCACGCACAACAATGGCTTGTACACCAATGAATGGATCATGGGCGATGCGAAGACGAACGAAATTGCCATCTACGATTTGGGCACAAACCACACTCGTTTGTGGCGCAGTTCGAAGAACCAGTGGTTTGGGGACACTCCGGGTTTTTACTGGGGCGATAACAATGCCAAGGATTTGAGTGTGCGAGTGGAGGATTATCCCGATCCGAAGGCGGAGGGGGGGTACATTCCATATACGCCGGGTCCGCGCGATTTGGCTTGGCAGGAACTTTACCGCAAATATCGCGGCCAGATCGACGAGCAGTTCGGATTTCTGGCATTTCGCACCGCTCCGCTGGTCAGCTCCATGACGATGGACGCCAAGGTGTTGACAGCAGACATGGCGTCTCATCGGATGGTTTGGGCGGCGATGGGAAAGCCGAATCAGCGCGAGTG
The DNA here is from genome assembly GCA_035622175.1 of Terriglobales bacterium. GTDB lineage: Bacteria > Acidobacteriota > Terriglobia > Terriglobales > Acidobacteriaceae > JAFAGX01. Next base: position 1,992 of record DASPVV010000178.1, read on the forward strand.
GCTGCCGAAAAAATGGGACTCGCCCAAGGATGATGGGCTCTATCCTTCGGGCTATTATCTGTTTCAGCAAGAGCCGACTGAGAGGCTGCGCGCGACCATTGCGCAGAACGAGAAGTTGCGTCTGACGGCATTGTCAGATTCGCACCATGCCAGCGCTGCGGCTGATCCTCCATCGTATGAAGGCCGCTTGTGGAAAGGGTGGGTACTGCCGGCCAGTGACGCCGACACGTGGTTCGTCGCCGGTTCGGCTGCTTACCGGAGAGTGCTCGGCTCGAACGAAGTCGAACGGGCGCTCGATAGCCAGCGTGCCGTGTGGCGCAGATTGGAATTGACCCCCGATACTCCCGCCAATCATTTTCAACGAGAGCGTGCCCAGGGCGTATTGTTTCTCGATTCGCTGCGACGCAAGATGGGCGACCCAGCCTTTCTCAAACTGATGAACGATTACTATGCGGCCAACACGACCAAGACGGTGACCGCGCAAATGTTTTTGGATCGGGCGGGCGCGAAGATTGATGAGATAGATCCGCCGGACGGGCCCGCCTATGTTGCCAGTGATATTCGTGGAAGACTCTCGTCGTCCGTCATCGTCTACGGGACGCTGCGCGAGGCAGGTGCGAATCGTTACTCCGCCGAGCAGTTGCAGAGCCGTTTCCTTGACTACTACGAGAGCCAGGTGCCGGTTTATAAAGACTTTGATGTCAGCGACGAGTGGCTGCAGCATCGCGATGTGGTATTCCTCGGGAGGCCCGAATCGAATTCGGCGTTGGCTCGCTGGGCGGAAAAGCTAGGTCTGGATTATTCGGGAGCGGCGTTCAGGATCGATGGCAAAATGCACGCGTCGGAGCGCGAAGGACTCATTCTCGCGGCATCGAATCCGTTCGATGCCACGCACATGGTTCTGGTTGTTGCCGGCAATGACGCACTCAGTACCGTCCAAGCCCAGAAAGCGGACCTGTCGAGCGACGAGTATGAAGTCTTTAAAGATGGTGGGGAGTCTGTCAGAGGATTCGTTCACGCTCTGACGTCGAAGCCACAAGGCGCTCAGGCAGTGTCTTCGGGAACTCATTGAGTGGATCCGGCGGGCGCCTTCTCAAGCACCCTCGCGACGGCGTCGCCGATAGGCTGACCCCTAGCCGTCTCATGGGCCTGTTCTCGCGCCACAAGTCCTGATCCATCCTCCCCTGGCGCCGGCTCCGGTGCAGCCGAAGCCGGTCAAGGTGCAGAAGGCAGCCCGGTACATCTGGGCAGGACACCGAGCCTGGTCTCAGTGTCGGGACAGATCAGTTCGCCAAGGGGTGAAACCAGGCCAGAGTGTACGAGCAACGCAACCATGACGACACTTCCCCTTGCCGCAGAAAGCGAAAATCCCCGGTACCATGTGTGTTGCCTCAAACTGGCGTAAAGTCTAATCTGCAGCGGGGCGCGCAGGAGTCCAAGATATGAAATCCCAGATCAAGATTGGCACCCTATTCGGGGTTGAACTCGGATTGCATTACAGCTGGCTTGTGATCGCGCTACTCATCACATTTTCGCTGGTGGCGCAGTTTCATGCCGAGAATCGCAACTGGAGTGAACCGCTGGTTTGGACTGTCTCCATTATCACGGGCGTGCTTTTTTTTGCCTGCCTTTTTGCCCACGAGTTATCCCACGCGGTCGTTGCCAAAGCACGTGGGTTGCCAATTCACAAGATTACGTTGTTTCTGTTGGGCGGCGTAGCCCAGATCGAGAAGGAAGCTTCTGACGCCAAGACGGAGTTCTGGATGGCGATTGTCGGGCCTTTCACCAGCGGGATCCTGGGTCTAATCCTGCTCGGCTTAGCCTGGCTTTGCGGATGGGTCCCGCGGACTGCGCCGGCAACGCCGAGCACTGCACTTCTGGTATGGCTGGGCTACATCAATCTTTTCCTGTGCGCATTCAACATGATTCCGGGCTTTCCGCTCGATGGTGGACGCGTACTGCGGGCGGTTCTGTGGTGGGCCATGGGCGACGCCGAGCGCTCGACCCGGGTGGCTGCGCGTGTCGGCCAGGCGATCGCAGTTCTATTTATCGGCTTTGGAATTCTCCAGTTTTTCCAGGGTTCGAGCCTGGGGGGACTTTGGATGGCTTTTATCGGCTGGTTCCTTTTGCAAGCGGCCGGGGCTACCTACCTGCAGGTGCAAACCGGGAGCCTTCTCCGCGGTTTGCGGGTCAAAGACGTTATGTCCAGCGACTACGAGTCCGTAAGTCCGAATACCTCGCTCGAAGTGTTCGTTCACGAACAATTACTGCGCTCCGGCCGACGATGCTTTCTCGTGGTACAGAACGGCCGCCTGCTCGGGCTCATCACTCCAAATGAGATCCGCGAAGTAGGTCCCATGGCTTGGCCCTTGCGGCAGGTGGGCGACTTCATGCGCCGAGCCGACAAGATTCATAGCATTTCACCCGACATGCCCGCGTTGGAGGCCCTGGAGATCATGGGCCGGGAAGATGTTCACCAGCTTCCGGTAATGTCGGATAGCCGCATCCTAGGAATCGTAACTCGCGCCCACCTGGTGCAGATCTTACGGGCACGCTCGGAGCTTGGGAACCTCGCGATCCGGCATCGGGCCGCCTGAGAGTGGTGAACTCGACGGACGGGCAAATGGTCGACAAGGTCAACCAAGGAGCGTGTCGCATGAAAGATAGAAAGAAAGCGAGCCAGCGCGGGTTCTTGATGATGATGATTCTAGGCGTCACGGTCCTGGCTGGTGCGGACACCGTGATCACCCGGAACGGAGCGAGCTATTCGGGGCGTTTCCTCGACGCCACCGGAGGCACGATCTCCTTCACCGACGCCAGCGGCATCCAGTACACATTTCCTTTGGGCGATGTGCAGTCCCTCGTGTTCACTCCAAGCAACGATTCGGTAACCCTGCACAACGGAAAGGTCTATTCCGGCAAGTACATGGGGCCGGACACGCTGTCGTTCCGAGACAACATGGGCATTCTCTACCGCTTCCCTCGCCGGGACATTGAGTCGCTGGTGTTGAGCAGGGCGGAGGTCGCAAACTCAGAATCGGTTTCGCCCAAGGTGGCAAAGGTTCTCGCCACCGGAACGGAGATTCAGATCCGCACGAACGAGACCATCGACTCCGACAATGCTTCTCCGGGGCAGCTCTTTTCTGCAGAGGTGATAGAAGCCGTCAATGACGTTTCCGGGGGTACGGGAATTCCGGAGCATTCGCCGGCAAAGTTACTGATTCTGTCGGAGTCGCACGGGCGCATCGATTCGCCCGACCTCGTCCTTGACCTGGACAGTGTGACCATCAACGGTAAGCTACATCGCGTGTTCACGTCGGCGGTAAAGGAGTCGAATGCGAAAGGCTTCGGGAAGAACAAGCACACGGCCGAGGCGTTAGGCGGGGGCGCAGCCATTGGGTCGCTGGTGGGTGCGATTTTTGGCGGCGGCCGCGGGGCCGCGATTGGTGCGGGCGCCGGCGCCGGCGGGGGATTTCTCACTCAGCTTTTTACTCGTGGCAAGCAAGTGAAGGTTCCGGCTGAGACGATTCTCCGCTTCCGGCTGGAGCGGCCTCTGGTTCTGCAACCGGAATAATGCCGATGCTTGCGGCGGGGAGTCGATCCCTAGATGTCGATTCGCAGATGTTCCGAACCCGAAGAACGGGAGTTCCCATACTATGGTCTGTGGCTGGCTGAGGTTTGCGGTCGTTATCACCATCCTAACGTCGGCTGTCGCCGCCGCCGCCAGAGCAGGCCATTCTCCGTCCCGTGACGCCTCAACCCTTGCCAGTCCCGGGATGTCGTCACCCAACGTGGTCGAACTCGAGACGGCATGGCGAATCATTTCTGCGGACCGAATTCCGGACCAGGATGCATCCGTGTCATTGCCCAGTTTTGATGTGTCAGGTTGGTATGCGGCGCGTCGCATGCCGGCGACCGTGCTGCAGGTGTTGGAGGACGACGGTGTATATAAGGACCTCTACTACGGTACCAATCTGCTTACGCCTGGAGATCTCTGGAAACGCGACTGGTGGTATCGCACTACCTTTACAGCTCCGGCGGGCCGAGCTTTTTATTCGCTCATATTCAAAGGCATTAATTATCGCGCCGACATCTGGGTGAATGGCCGCGAGGTGGCGAACCGATCGCAAGTCGTCGGTATGTATAACAGCTTTGAGTTGGATGTTTCCAAGCTCGTTCATCCAGGCGAGGACAACGTTTTGGCGCTGAAGGTCATTCCCGAACGAACCATCCCCGGGGACGGCATGGTCGAGCTGGGCGACACTTGGCATGACTGGCTCAACTGGAAATATATAGGCTTCCACGATGCGCACAAAAACCTTTATTTCTCCTTTCCTCCCGATCGCAACGCCGGAGTCTGGAAACGCGTCTATCTCAGCAGTACGGGGCCGGTCGCAATTCGTAATCCTTATGTTGTGACCGATTTGCCGCTCCCGGCGACGGCGCCGGCCTCTCTGACGGTGGATTGTGACTTGAGCAACCACGCTGCGACGCCGGTCTCGGGTACCTTGTCCGGGGAGATATCACGACCGGGCAAAGCGACCATCCGATTCGAGCAGCCGGTTTCTCTCCTTTCTAACCAGACGAAGGAAATCTCTTTTTCGGCGGATACGTTTCCACCCCTACGGGTTCCTGATCCGGATCTGTGGTGGCCTTATCGCTGGGGCACGCCGAATCTTTATCACTTGCGATTACAGTTCAAAGTCAACGAGCAGGTTTCTGATTCCCAGGACATCGACTTCGGAATCCGCAAGATTACGCAGCATCGCGACTCCGATACGAGTTTCCCTGACATCGGAAGCGGCGGCAATTTTTACCTGCAGGTCACCGGGCGGGACTACCTCATTCGTGGTGCGGTCTACACGCCCGACCTGCTCTTCAAGGATGACCCCCAGCGAGATGCGGCCGTGATGCTCTATGTCAAGGATCTCGGGCTCAATATGCTCCGCTGGGAACTGAAGATCGCCGACGACACCATGCTCGACCGGGCTGACCGAGAAGGTGTACCTGTCATGCTCGGCTGGATGTGTTGCGGGCAATGGGAACAATGGGATTCCTGGAGCGCCGAGGATCAATGGGTGGCGCGCGCCAGTCTGCGTGCCCGGTTGCGGGAATTGCGCTCGCACGCCTCGGTGGTTTTGTGGGCGAATGGCAGCGACGGGCTGCCTCCCGACCCCGTGCTGAAAGATTACCGCGGCATCTTGGAGGATCTGCACTGGCAGAACGCAATGGTGGACACGGTTTCCCACGAGAACCGCTTTTGGAGTGGAATTCAGATGGCCGGCCCCTATGTGTGGCGTCCACCAAATTATTGGTTCAGTGAGAAGTACGGACCAGCGCGCGGATCTTCGGCGGAGGAGGGAGATAATGAGGTCATTCCTCCCCTCGAGACTCTCAAGAAGTTCCTTCCTGCCGACAAGCTGTGGCCGATCAACGACGATTGGTACTTTCATGCCGGTGCGAACGAGGGCAACAACACGCTCGAAAACGCCAGGAAGGTACTCGAGAAGCGCTATGGCCCTTCCCGTAATGTCGAGGAATTATCGAGAAAGGCACAGTTGGCCTATTACGAGGATGCGCGGGCGAAGTTCGAAGCCTATGCGACGCATTGGTTCAATCGCAAAATGGTCTTGTACTGGATGCTGAACAATCACTGGCCTTCCTTCTTCGGACATCTCTTCGATTATTACTTCAAGCAGGGCGGAGGTTATTTCGGCGCAAAGAAGGCGTTGCAGCCGGTGAATGTCGTTTGGGACTACTACGCCGCAGGCGACGGAAGCAGGGCGCACACCTACGCGGTTAACCAGCAACTCGATCCGGTGAGTAATGTGAGCGTCAGTGTTCGCTTGTACAACTTGGACGGCACCCAGAAATACTTTGCCCAAGTCCAGAATTTGACGGTGCCCCCCAGTTCGTCGGTCGAGGCCTTGACTGTGGCTCGCATACCGGGCCTCGGCGCCGTCTACTTTGTCCGCTGCCAAATGACCGACGCTGAGGGCAGAGTCTTGGCGGAAAACGTCTATTGGCAATCGAAAATGGATGACGACATCGGATTGCCCAGCGACGAGGACCAATTTGCGACCAAGGTGGCACACCTCGGAGACATGTCAGCCCTGAACACGATGCCCGCCGCGCACGTGCTTGCCTCCGGCCAATATGACACGGAAGCGAGCGAAACTCGGGTCAAAATCAAGCTCGCCAACCAGTCCAACCACATCGCTTTTTTTCTGCGTGCCGAAATCACCAAGGATGCAGACGGCGAGGAGGTTCTGCCCATCCGTTACGACGACAACTACATCACTTTATTTCCCGAGGAAGCTCGCGTTCTCGACGCCCGGTTTGACGGCTCCTTGGTCGCGGGTCACAAGCCCAGCTTACGGCTGGAAGGCTACGACGTGCCCAAACAGGTCGTTGCTCTTACCGGAGGGAGATGATAGCTTGGTTCTCTCGATTTCCAGCAGGTCTCGGCGTCCGCGCCAACCCAGAAGGCGCCCTGGGAGGGAGAGAGAGCGGCCCAGGACTGGCGAACCACTGCGATCTTCGCAGGCGCACTGATCGCAGCTTCACTCCGGCAGGATCTCCTGATGTGCAACCTGGGGGAGATTCATATCGGGCAGGTGTGCACTATCGCGCAGTCGAAAATTTTCGACCTCGCTCAGCGCGAAGAGCGGCACCCCGGCAACGACCGGCACTTGCGGACGTGTGAAGCTGGCATCTTCCACATCCTCTAACACAAATGCGGGCCGCTCGTCTCGGTTGCGGGCAAGGATCTTGATGCCGTCCATTTCGATTCCTCGTACATGACGCAGGAAAAAGCCGTGGGCGGGCATGGCGCCGAACATGTCCGGATCCGGATACTCTGTTTCTTTCTCGGGAACGCGAAGCTTCGCCTGTTGCGGTGTCCCACCGCCTTCATGTTCAATGACGATATTGCTCAAGCGCACCTCCTCCACGTTGTGTCCCGGGACACCGGAAATGATGGAGCAGATGGGAGAGGTTGCGTTCGAGCAAACGACATTGCTGATCAGCACCCGGCGAATGACGCCCACGGCGGCGCCAGCGGGGCCGCGCATCCGAGATCCCAAGCGGATGAAAATCGGTGCTTCGTAAATCTGACGCATGGTCAGGTTCGTGATGGCAATGTCTTCGACGTGCGCGCCATCCACGCTTTCGACGGCCAAGCCGTGACAGCTGTCGAACACACAATTGGCGATGGTGATGTTCTTGAACCCGCCATTCGATTCGGTACCGAACTTAATGCGCCCGGTGCGCCATTCCTCGGCATAGGGTTCGAGCTGCCGTTCGGGATCAAAGTGCTTGAACGTACCCTTGAGCAGGGTTCCTTCTTCGTAGCCCCCGGTCACGAGGCAGTCATGGATCGTCACCATCTCAGTCGCCCGCGCGAAACCAAGCGCATACGAGCTCTTCAGCACGATGGCGTCATCCCAGGGCGAGTTGACGCTGCAATGGGCGATGTGAACATTGCGGCAACAATCGATGTCCATTCCATCGCGATTGGTATCGATTTGCAAGTTTTCGATCCGCAGGCCGTCCACGCCCGTAGCCAGGATTCCGAAATGTCCGCCATGCAGAATTGAGAAATCGCGGAGGACGACGTTAGAACAGTTCTTGAAGGCGATGCTCTTGTTCCCGGCGCCTGGGGTCTCGGCTAAGGGCGGCGGGCCTTCGCCGCGGCTCAGACCCCTTCCCCAGATCATTCCCGGGCCGGAAATGGAAACGTCATGCAGCTGTTCTCCCCACAGCAGGCTGTTGTGCCAGTGATTGTGTCCGTAATCCTGGTAGTTTTCCCAGGGCAGGTTGGACTCCGCGGCGTCATAGCCGGTGCCCTCTGCCGCCACCAAGGTGCACCCGTGCCCGAGCTTCAGTCCGACGTTACTCTCGAGCCGGATGGAGTACGACAGATAAGTCCCGGCGGGAAAGGTGACCGTGCCGCCGCCACGAGCGGCTGCGGCTGTAATCGCTTGGTTGATCGCCGCCGTATCCAGGGTCTTACCATCCCCGCGCGCCCCGAACGCGGTCACATCGTAGGCATCGCGGTCGGAACCCACGGCGCCCAACTGGGCGCCGGCGCCATCGGCCAGTGCAAACAGTCCGGCCGCGCTTGTGACTTGACTCAGTCGCGAGAGAAAGCTGCGCCGGCTTGCAGGGATACGCGTCATGGAGCTGCGCGCCATTCTCTCATGTCACGCCCAGCGATGTCGCGTCCGCCAGGCGCGGGATTGCGCTCTAGCCGATGATATCCTTGGGCAGCAGCATGCCGATGTTGAACGCGGATGGAGCGCCTGATGGGAAGGCGCCTTGCCCCTCGGAGGTCGTGTATCGGCAAGGGGGATCCGGCAACGGCTGCGCGCGATGCCTGAGAATGTCGAGACGCAGGGTTCGGCCTCCGGCCGTCCCTTTGAGGAGAGAAAGCCTACGAGCTCACCGGCTCGGCTTGAGACACAACCATGACCATCACCAGAAAGGATTTTCTTCTGCGATCGGCCGCGGTGTTCACCCCCGCGCTCTCCGGGGCGGCCCATGCCGCAACGACTTCCGCCCGCGCGCCGGAGCACCCTGCGGCCAGCCTGGGTTTGTTCAACGTCCTCGACTTCGGCGCCAAGGGCGACGGAAGGTCGAAAGACACCGCTGCCATCCAAGCTGCCATTGATGCCGCCGGAAGGGCGGGAGGCACAGTTGTCTTTCCCGCCGGTAATTATTTATCGGGAACCGTGCGGCTGAGAAGTTCGGTTGCCTGCTACCTGGGGCCGGGCTCTACGCTCACCGCCAGCCCCGACGAGGCTGACTTTGAGGCTTACGAAAAACTTCCGTATGACACCTTTTCCGACGAGGAAACCTCATATTTCCGTCACGCCTTGATTACCGCGGAGGGAGCGGAGAACATCTCGGTCGCTGGGCAGGGCAGGATCGAGGGAAACCGCAATCAGCGGGGTGGGCCCAAGCTCATCGCACTCAAGACCTGTCGTCTGATTTCTGTTCACCGCATCACGCTTGCAAACGCCCCCAACTACAACATCAGTCTCCTGGGTTGCGATTACGTCGATATCGATGGGGTTACCATTTTCAACGGTTATGCCGACGGCATAGACCTCGACTGCTGTCGATTCGTGCGCGTTGCCAACTGTTATGTGGAGACCTTCGATGACGCGATCGTTCCCAAGACGAGCCCCGCGCTCGGCTCCGCGCGACCCACCGAGAACGTGACGGTGACCAACTGCGTACTGACCACAGCGTGCTACGCGCTCAAGTTAGGCACGGAATCGAGCGGGGACTTCAGCAACATTGCCTTCAGCAACTCCACCGTCTTCAGCCGGCGCGACAAGTGGAACCGGGGTCCGCTCGGGGGCGTTGCGATTGAGTCCGTGGACGGCGGCAACATCGATCGGATCGTGGTCACCAATATCACGATGCACGATGTCTGGGCACCCATCTTTATCCGCTTGGGCGGGCGTGGCCGAGCACAAAAGACGCCCACGCCGGGCACGCTGCGGAATGTCGTGATCTCTCACATCAGCGCCACGGGGGCGGCACTGGCCTCGTCCATCACCGGCATCCCCGGGGGAGATGTGGGACCGATCTCGATCCAGGATGCGCATATTTCGGTCGTGGGCAAGGGCAACGCAGCCCGGCTGGATCGCGAGATTCCCGAAAATGTTTCCGCTTATCCGGAGACGGACATGTTTGGCGAACTACCCTGCTACGCGCTCTATTGCCGTCATGTCGACGGGCTGGTGCTCGATCGAATCGATTTTGCCTTGGAGAATGGGGATGAAAGGCCAGCCCTGGTGGCGGACGCCGTGAAGCGATTCGACCTGTTGTCGTTTCGGGCTGCTCCCCCGGCCGGCAGCCAGCCGACGGTGGTGTTCCGTGACGTCCAGCAATCGCTGGTGCACGGTGCCCGCGCCCTACCGGGAACGCACACCTTCCTCCAGTTGAGCGGTGCGGAGGTGCGCGGGATCCGCGCCACGGCTAACGATTTCAGCGAGGCGCAAACCGCCATCGATCGCGGCCATGACGTCAGCCCCGACGTGCTCAGCGAACAATGGAACTTGACCAGCCGCAAGTAAGGCAGCCGGCATAGCCTCAAGGCTTGGTTGGGAGGGCTCCGCGCGCGATGTTGGAGTAGGCCGACTGGCCATCGTCATTGACGGCGCGCACCCGGTAAGCGAACCGCCCCCCCCGCTTGAGCGTGGAGTCGCGATAGTCGCTCGCGGTGGAGGGTAGCTTGGCGATTTGATTCCACGTTGCTTTCCCACTGCCAGCCTCGTCCAGCGAACGCTCCACCACGATGCCGGTGCGACTGCCTCCGTGAAGTTCCCAGTTCAGTTTCACGCCGTCGCCGGTCAAGGAAAGGTCGAGCGAGCTGGGGGCTTCGGGCAGAACCGGCCAATCGAAGTAGCCCTCGTCGGTGACTGCCATGATGCTGTCCTTGATGGGCAGCAATTCGAGGGTGTCGGTCGTGCCCGCTTTCCAGGATAGCCGCTTGATCTCGCCGGAAACAACATCCACCAGAACTGGATGCGTAATCCCGGTATTTTTCAAGGACAGGGTGGCGTACAGCGGCGGAAAGGCGTTGCCGGGCAGACTATGAGCCGCGAACCAATACGCAACGATAGCTTTGCCGCCGTCCGATCGAAAGCCGTACCCCAGAAAAGGGAAGCCGGTGTGACGCCGCAAGGCCGGCAGGTCCGGACCTCCGACTTCGATCGATGGATCGAACTTGGTATCCGAGAACAGTGCGTTGGTATTCTGGAGCGCGGAATAGACCGGCCGAGGCGTGAAGTCGGTATCGTGGTTCGTGATCCCATGAATGATTCCGAAATCGTCGTACTCGTTGCCATCGGTTCCGGCCGCCAGCAACCAGACAAAGGTCTTCACTCCGGCGGCCAGGTTATAGAGGAAACCCCGTGGAACGTATTTTGCCTGTACCGATTCATCGGAACCTATCCAGGAAGGAATCGAATTGAATTCATCATCGAAGAATGGAATGTCGGGTCGGACCCCGGGATAATGCTTGACCAAATCCCGCAATGCGCGTGGAGATTCGGCCTGGTAAGCGCCGTAATCCATGGTTTCCGGATTGAGGTTCTGACCGTAGCCCGGATACGTGTGATAGGCGTAGACATCGATGCCCGAGGCACACTGGCAGGTGTCGAAAGCCCGCTGGGTGAATTCGCGGGTGGGATCCGCCTGACCGCCGTAAATCACCTTGGCTTGCGGATCGGTTCGATGTACGGCTTCGATAAAAGGAGCCAGAAGTCTTCCGAACTGCTCCGGATTGCCCCAGGGATTCCAATAACCGATGTCCTGCTCATTCCACAAAGCCCAATAGTGAATGCGATCATGAAAATGATTCACCATCCACGCCACGTATCGATTGAAGGCAGCGATTTGCTCGGGCGTAGTCGGAGGCCAGAACACCGAATACAGACTCCGGTCATCGTTATGAAAGGATCCGGGCTCGGGGACACTCACGTCCGGCCGCTTGCCGCTCGGCGACGTGTACATCACGTTGCCATAAATCAATTGCACCTGCACGTCGATGCCGTTGTCCACGAGCGAATCGACAGCGTCCTCGAGTTCGGGCGAACTCCTGAACACATCGCGTTTCTGCTCGATCCAATCCCAGCTGGTGCGGTCCGAGCTGTTTTCATATTGTCCGATGCGGGCCCACTTGAAACCGGCATCGAACATGCGTGTCCACCACCAGCGGTTCCATGGAAGATAGGGATCGCGCGGTAGATCAGAGTTGATGCCAAACCCATCGTGGACCTGCGACGACCGCTTGGGAGGAACGTGGTCCGGAAGCGGGCGCGAGGTTTGAGCCGGCGCACAAAGCGGAGTCAGCAGCGTAAAGCCAAGCACTGCGGAAGGGATCAATCGGGAGCGGCAAAACTGTGCCCAGCATCGCTTCATGGTTTTCTCTCTTTTCTCGCTGCGCTGGCTCGAGCCTTCCTTGCCGGCGCGGCCGGTCTTCCATCAGCAACCGCCACCCAGCGTCGCTGCTCCGCACTCAAGGCAATGAGCTCGCACAGCTTGACCTCATGATGGCCGGTCTCAAAAGTGGGGAAGGAACGCTGCGCTTGAAAATTTGCGGCGGCGATATATCCGTAGAGATCGTGAAACAGCCGCACGAACGTGTCGGGATATCCTTCGGCATGGCCGGCGGGATAGGCCGCGTAGCCCCGAGCCTCCGGGCTCATGAGCGAAGGGTCCTTGATCAGGAAGCGGTTCGCTTGGTTGCGGCTGCCGATCCAGAGGACGTTGGGCTGCTCCTCGTCCCAGGCCAACGAGCCTTCCGAGCCATCAATCTCAACCCACATTCGATTCTTGCGCCCCGCACTTACCTGCGATACGGTCAGCACTCCGCGCAAATTCCCTTCGAAACGCAGCAGGATGGAAGCATAGTCGTCGGTGGTCATCGCAACCGCTTGGGTCGCCCGGTCGGCGGTCTTTTGAAAGGTCTCAACCGACCCAATCGGTCGCTGCCGCACGGGAATGACGGTGGCCAGATCGGCGCAAAGCTCGGTCAAGTTGCGGCCGGTGATCCAGCCGACTAAGTCCAGCCAGTGCGTGCCGATGTCGGCCACGGCACGCAGCCTTCCGCCTAACTCTGGGTCCAGACGCCAGTTCCAATCGGTGGGATAAAACAGCCAATCCTGCAAATACGCGCCGTGGACAATTCGTGGCTCGCCGATCCTGCCCTGCCTCACCAACGCATGCGCTTCCTGGCACAGCGGATAGTAACGAAGATTGTAGGTCACGGCTCCCACTCTTCCCCGTTCCCGCGCCAGTTGCAGCAAGGTCTTGGTCTCTTGCGTATTCATCGCCAGCGGCTTTTCGCACATCACGTGCTTGCCCGCACGCAGCGCCGATTCTGCCTCTGGAAAATGAAGGTGGTTGGGAGTGCAGATGTGCACAACATCGACGGACTCGTCGCCCACCAGTTCGTCTAGCGAGCGGTAGGCGCGTGCCATCCCCAGCGAATGGCAAGCCTTCTCCGTCCTCGCCGGGGAACTCCCCAGCACGCCTTGGATGGGGATCCCGAGCCGCCGCAGGGCTTCGATGTGCGCTCTTCCCACGAAACCCGCACCAATCACCGCTGCTCGCAAATTCATGTCAATGACCTCGACTGACCTTCCGGTCCCGGGCGCCAGCATGAAGAGACCTGGACGCTGTTTCAAGTTTGGAGACTGGGATGCTGGCTACTCCGGCGACTTCGCTTGCTGCACCCGGGGAACCAGCGCCGACTCAATCCAGGCATCGCTCTCTCCGCCGGGTACACCCGCGAACAGCCACCAGCGCTCCACGTGTTCGACTACTTCTCCCGGGCGCAACTCGACCAAAGGCCCAAGCGTTTCCAACTCGATGAAGTCCGGGTTGGTGAACGCCTCGAAATTACAGCCGAAATCGGGATACCGAGCGCCGCGGATGACCGCCGCTCGCTTCACGAAGAGATAACCATGGCGAAAATACGCTCCCCAGCCGGCCGGGTTGTAGATCCCCCCCATCTGCTCCTGGAAACGGCCTTGGGGATTGGCCAGATGCCGCAACTGAAGGTAGGCCGTGCCCAGCACCCAGCGGGGGTCGGAAAGGTCGGTGTAGGACCAGATGCCGAAGACCCCCACCGGCAGGTAGTGATCCTTATCCATGGCAACCCTGGGAGGAAGCGGCAGGATCACACGCCCGCCCGCCCCCATCATCGTCGGTGACCACGGGGCGAGCGTGGTGGGATGCGTGTCATCATTGCGTATGCGGTGGGTGATGCGAACCTCGGAACCGGTCGCCGCCAACGCAACTTCAAGTTCCTTCTGCAGATTGGTGCCCGGGGGCAGTTCCTCGCACTGCGCGGTGAAGCGAGTTGCATTCCCCTGCTGAATAACCGCAACCGGGGTGTTGTCGGGGTAGTAGGTTCTTTCCACTTCGGGTGAGACCCACAACCGATGCCCTCCATAAAGACGAAACTCAGAGCCGCCGGTTTTCCCCGCATCGTTTTCCACCTCGTGGAGCAAGTTCTCCTCATCGCGAAACCCGTAGAAAAGAATCCGGGGACCGACGTCGGCGGTTACCACCAAGTCGACGACGCCATTCGACAACTTGTAGGCGTTGTTCCAGCCCCGATATGACAAGCGCTCGAGCATGGGCGTGAATCTGCCTGCGCCTCTCAGGTAAGTTCCTTCGCGTTCTTCTGAATCTTGGCCAGCCCTGCGGCGATTTCGTGCATGTCTTGTTCGTCCCCTAACAAGGCAGGCTGTGGAATCCAAACCGTTTCCCAGGCCGCTTTTTGGGTCGCTGGGAATTTTTTCTTTAGAAACGCAGGCTTCTCTTTGGCCTGCTTTCCGCTGAGGCGCTTGCGGTACGCGCCGTTGCGGAACATGTGCAACTCGTGGAGCGGAGGGTAACTTGCCTGGTTAGGGATGCCCTCCGCGTTCATCGCCTCGATGAAGCGCTCGGTGGAGAGGCCGGCGAATTTCTTCTTGTCGACATGGAAAATGTAGGCATATTGTCCATTGCGAGTACACCGCTCGTCCAGCCTTTGGGGCGTGATACCTGGAATTTCACGCAACAAGCGGTCGAGCAAGCGGGAGTTCAGATGCCGCCGCTTGGTCTGCTCGTCGAGACGGCTCAGCTGCACGTTCAAAATGGCGCCTTGCCATTCGCTCAGCCGGTAGTTCGACCCATAGATGAAGTGGCTGTAGAACCACTCCCCGGGCATACGGCCACAGTCATGAACGGAGCGGGCCTCCACCTCGAATTTGTCGTCGTTCGAAATCATGATCCCACCTTCACCGGCGGTGATCAGCTTGCTCGACTGAAAGCTGAAGGTACCGGCGATGCCAAACGTCCCGATGCGCTGCCCGCGCCATTCCGTGGCGTGCGCGTGCGCCGAGTCTTCGACCAGCGCCAGCTGGTTGCGGCCGGCAATTTCCTTCAAGCGATCGAGATCCGCGGGATTCCCACCCATGTGTACGGCAATGATCGCCTTCGTTCTCGAAGTGATCGCCGCCTCGACCAAGTCGGGATCGATGCAATAGGTTTCCGGGTCGACATCCACCAGCACCGGAAGGGCGTTGGCAAATAAAACGGCGCTGGCGGTAGCGACGAACGTAAAGTCCGGCAAAATCACCTCGTCACCGGCGGTGACGCCAAGCGCCGCCATGGTAACCTCCAGAGCTGCGGTTCCGTTGGTCACCGCGATACCATGGCGAGCTCCGTGAAACTTGGCGAAGGAGCGTTCGAACCCCAGCGTCTTGGTTCCAGGTGTACGCCACCAGACCCGGCTCTGCAAAACCTCCTGCAGAGCTCGCTCTTCCTCTTGGTCGTAGTAAGGCCACACCGGGAAGGGCTTGCTTTTGGCCTTCTTCCCGTCGAGCAATGCCAGTGCGGACATGTCTTTGTCTCCTAGGTAGGGTTCGAATCGAGCGCTACAAATCTGACGCGGAACATAAAACCAGAACTCGGCAGCGCGTCGGGGGTGTTAGAGGCGCCGCGCCGCGGTGGGTGTTGACTCCTACATCCTTCACCTGCAGCAACCCTCGACGGCACCTCGGCTGCTCAAGCTCGCACCGTTTCTGCCCCTGCGCGTAACCTCTCGGCAATCCGCTGCCAGGCAGGGGAATCAAGAAGGATTGTGTAGCGAACCTCAGTCATCGACCGTGACCGGGTTGCACCCGCCGGTATGGATCAATCGGGGCATCAAAACTAGAACAGGAATTTTAGAGCCACCTGCATGATGCGCGGATCTCGGGCAGCGGTTACATAACCAAATCCGCCGGTGCCGGTGTTGTTGAAGTCTCCCGATGGAGGGAGCGCTTCAAATTGTGCATGGTTGAAGACGTTAAAGGCTTCCGCGCGGAATTGCACTTCGCTGGCCTCTGTAATCTTCGTGTTCTTGAGCAACGCGAGATTAAAGTTATTGATACCAGGGCCGGTAAAGAACCTGCGCATGGCGTCTCCGATTTGCCCTAAGGGTTCGTGCACGAAATAGTTTGGGTTGAAGTATGGTTGACCTTGACGTGGATTGCGGTCCAAATACAGCCGGCTGCCATTGTCGGCATAGCTCGGGGTATCAACCGGGGCTAAGAAGGTTCCGCTGAGCGAGAAATCGTCGGTTTCCGTCAGCTGAATCGGCTGCCCGCTCGCGAACGTCGTGATCCCCGATACTGCCCAGCCAGCCGTCAACCTCTTCGCTAAGTCTCCGTTCCCCCACCAGTGGTCAAAAGGCAGTTGAACCGTGTAGCTGGCTACAAAAATCTGGGGCACGTCGAAGATCGACAAACCTCGAGTCTTACTCGGCTCGTAGGGGTTGGTGGCGTCAAGGGTTCCGGAGCCGTTATCCATTGACTTCGACCAGGTATAGGCGAGCATGAATTGGGTGTATCGATCGTGACGTTGCACGCTTGCCTGGAAAGAGTTGTAGTTAGAGCTCGCGAGCGAGTTCATATATGCATTGCTGCCAAAGTTGGGGCCAAAGGGAGCCCGCGTACTGTTAATGACCGTCCCATTCTTAAGGGTATAGACGCCATTTTCCCCGAACGGGCCACAGGTTGGGGAATTCGGCGCCAAGATGGCAGGATTGGTCAACTCGAGGCAGAGCGCTTGCTCGCCCGGATTCGATTCGATAAAGGTCAACAGTTTCCGTCCCACGGTGCCAACATAGCTGAGACTCACCACGGTCGCGGGTCCGAATTGTCGCTGCAGCGAAAGTTCGAAATGTTGGCTGTACGGCAAGACATTCTTGGTGTTGAAGTAGTTTCCTCCGCTGATCGGCAATACCAGGTCCCAAGGAAAGGTCGTATCCGGGTTCTTCGGCGATACGTCCTGCGCCGGAAATTGGAAGGGGAAAAAGTGAGGTTCGAGTACTCCGGTTGCACGCGTGATGAAGGGGGAGGCAAACAGCGTAGGCGCCGGGGCCTGGTAATAAAAGCCATACGGCGCGTCTCCAATTTCTTGCTCCGTATCGGCTTCCTGAATGGATTGATAGAACAGGCCGTATCCGGCACGAATGCTGGAGTTTCCGGGCCCACCCAGGATCTTTGCCAAAAACCCGTTCTGGACGTTGGGAGAGTATGCCAGTCCGAAGCGGGGAGCGAAGTTGTTGTACCTGGTGGGTGCCAAGGTTCTGGGGATGCCGCTATCGCCAGGAACCACAAGTCCGGTCGGCGCGCCAGGGAAAACCTGGGAGTGTTGGCCAACCACCAGCGTTTCGATCATGTTGAAAGCGTCATACCAGGGCATGCTGGCTTCCCAGCGCAGGCCGTAGTTCACCGTCAAGGTTGGCCGCGCGCGCCAGCTGTCCTGCGCATACAAACCGTAATATCTACTGCGGGCGTGTTCGATATCGGGACTTCCCTGAATAAACGAGGTCGGAGCCCCAATCAGATAATCCGCAAAATCGAAGCCGGTCTCTGCGCCGGTGAAGAAAAACTGTCCGTTCTCCCCGGTGAAGCCGTGGAGGGTGATTTGATCGTAGTGAAAGTCGCCGCCGAACTGAATGCTGTGCGTTCCGACAATCCGCGTGACGTTGTCAATCACCTGGTAGGTGTTGTTGTATTGATCGAAAATAAAGGTTGGAACCCCAAAACTGTAGTTATTAAAGGTCATGCTCGGCACCCCTTCAAACTGAGGGGCGACGTTGCCGATTCCACCAGTAGCATTCCAGGGCGTATTAAATCCCAGCGAGGCCAGCGACACTCCCAACCCCCCTTGGGGAGTTCCAATGAGATTCAGGTTCCGCAGATACACCACCCGCGCATCATTCACCGTGCGGCTGTTGAGGGTGCTCGTCAATCCCAGGTTGACCATCTGGGAGAGACCGGAGGTGGTTGCCGTAAAGCCCGGAATATTTACGGACTGGTAGGGATTTGCAACATTGTACTTGTCGGCGAAGTAATAGCCGAACAAGTTGTTCTTACCCAGGGTGGCATCGATCCGCACCCCGCCTTTGTCATCCTGCAGAGTTTGATTGAATGCCGAGGTCGAATAGACGGGCCCCGCCGGGCTGCTTCCATTGGGGGTGGGAATATATTTCATGGTATTGATGGCTACGGGGGACCAGGCTCGTCGCGGAATGACAGCGTTCGGAAAGACGCACTGGGCTGTAGTCGTGCAACCTTGCGAGTAATATGCTTCCCCTGCGGTTACCGGGTATCCGAGCTCTTGCGAGAGAGTGTTGGCCCAATAAGTGCCAACCACTCCCTGGCCGCCATTGGCGGGATCCTCGCTCAACAGTGCCGCCGTCTGGTCCGACAAGTCGCCGGAACGGTCGGCCAGGGAAGGCACAGGATAGTACTGCGTGGCCCCTAGAATTTGCCTTGTGCCCTGATAATCGACAAAGAAGAAAACTTTATTTGCTTGGATCGGACCGCCAAAGGTTCCGCCAAACTGGTTTTGAATAAAAACACCACGAGTTGGAGAAAAGTAATTCCTCGCATCCAAGTCAGTGTTGCGGAGAAAGTCGAATACGTCACCGTGAAATCGGTTGTTTCCGGACTTGGTGACGACATTGATTTGGCCGCCGCTGTAATTCCCATACTCGGCATTGAAATTGTTGGTGATAATACGAAACTCGGAAATGGAGTCAAGGTTTGGAATGATCGCCGCGCCGTTGTGCAACCCTTCCTCGGCATCGGCTCCGTTCACCATGAATCCGTTAGCTTCCGGGCGACCACCATTGATGGATTGGGTGCCATTGGTCAGATTGCCCGATATCGGGGCAGCGACGGTCGTTCCGGCAGTGTCATCGCCGGTGTAAGGGGAGACGCCAGGCTGCAGGGCCAACAGATCGATATAGGAGCGGCCATTGAGCGGCACAGAGGTAATCGTGGAACCCTCAATCACGTCGCCCATCTGAGTGCTCTGCGTCTCTACCTGCAGGGTGTTGCTTTGCACCGTGACGGTATTGGTGACTGCGCCAACTTTCAGCTTGATATCAATCTGGATGGCGGAATTGGCGTTGATTTGAACTCCACTCTCGAGAAAGGGCTGGAATCCGCTCTGATTGACGGCAACGTTGTAGTTGTCAACCTTGAGGCTAGGAAAACTGTAAAAGCCTTTTGTGTCGGTTACGGTCGTCGTCTGCACCCCCGTGGAGGTGCTGGTGACGACCACGGTCACACCAGGAATGACCGCGCCGCTAGGATCTAGGACCGTTCCCGAGATCGAACCGGTGATGCCGGCCCAGGCAAGGATTGGACTTAGTAGGACGGCGGCAGCAACGCCGAAATTCAACGCTGACTTCTGGTACCAAGTCACGCTGGAAGCCCTCCTTCGCTCGAGAGATCAAAACCCACCCGCTCGTTCCCGACTTGGCGACCGTGTTGACTTGCGCCACGGCTGGCGCCCGGGCGTTAGTCTCCCTGCAGACACGCGCCTGAGAATAGCTGCAGGTTGCAGCACCCGCGGTTTCCTTTACCGATTTAATAAAACGGTGTAGTATCATCCATCGATCGCCGGTGTCAAGGAGAATTTTCACGGCTCCTACGGGGAGGGAAGCGTCGTCCATGTAAGGCTGCCACGCGTCGCTTCGCTCGTCGAGCGAAGCGTGACCAGCCGGGCGCCGGATGATCCGGCGAACGACTTCAAGTCCTCGCAGTAGTCCGGCAAAGAGAACGAGGATCGTTAGCTTTGGTCTTCGTGACAACAGGAATCTAGCGATCGGCCCCCGGACGAATCGTGCGGTGGCGCAACTTGAAGGGAAAACAAGTGCTATGGTCACCATTCGCGACGTAGCTCGTCAATGCGGGCTCTCCCCAACCACCGTGTCCATGGTCTTGAGTCGGGCTCCTTTGGCAAGCTATATTCCGGAATCGACCAAGAAGCGCGTCATCCAGGTTGCGGAAGGTCTGGGCTACCAACCCAATCCCTTCGCCCAAGCGTTGCGGAGTCGTCACAGCCATACCATCGGAGTGATGGTACCGGATATCGCAGATCCATACTGCGCGCAGATTCTGCGCGGGATCGAAAACAGCTTTTCGCGATCAAGCTATCTTCCGTTCTTAGTCGATATTCAAAACAACCCCTTGCGCTTTCGGAAATACCTCAACGTCCTGCTGGGACGGCGGGTCGAAGGTTTGATCATTCTGGCCAACTCGCTGTCGTTTGAGACCGAGCTTCTGAGCGCCCTGGAAAGCCGAAAAATCCCTTCCGTCATTCTGGGCCGGGAGCCGGGCACCGATGCTCTGAGTTGGGTCGCCACCGACAACGAATCCGGTACCCAACAAGCCCTCGAGCACCTCTATCGACTGGGCCACCGTAAAATCGCCTTTATCCGGGGACCGAAGATGATTGTCGACAGCCACGACCAATGGGCCGGAATATGTTGCTTTGCTGCCACCTCAGCCTTGGAACTGGACCCTAGGTTGGTTGTGACCTTGAGTGATCCTTTCTCCAGCTATGAAGGGGGCTACGAGCGTACCAAAGAGTTGCTCGCCCTCGGATTGCCCTTCACGGCTCTGGTGGCTTTCGACGATATGACCGCGTTCGGCGCGATCCGAGCGCTGATCAGCGCGGGTCTCCGGGTGCCGCACGATTGTTCGGTCATCGGATTTGATGATATTCCCGCCGCCGCCTTCTACAACCCCGCCCTGACCAGCGTCCGGGAGCACATGGAAGGCCTAGCGTCGATGGGAGCTGAAATCTTGCTCGAGACCATTCGTGCCCATCGCAACAACGCGACGGTCAGCCCGGTTCGCCGTAAGGTCAAACCGGAACTGATTGTCAGGGAGTCCACCGCCAGCCCCGGCCATTGATCCCGCGTTTCGGTACGTGAGCCTTCGAGTGGGACGAGCAGGTTTTTTGCAGATGTCGCCATTCTGCACCCACGCGATTCACGACGTTGCACTCCTGCCGGGGAGCTTCGTCGTGTGGGCACATCTCTCCGGAATCACAGCCCATCACGTCATTGCAACCGCTGTCCTTGCTTCAGGTCAGGCGCATAATCCACGCGAAGAGAGAGAATCTCGAAGGGATGGATAGGCACGGTCAGTTGATCGCCGCTGATCGTCAGCCACGATCCTTGCGGTTGTTCGAGGAGGTTGGTTAGGACGGCGCCGGTGGCACCCTTCGGCACCTTGAACGTCAGGTTGCTGGACCTACCCGCCCACTCATAGGCGTGCAAGATGAGACTGGTGCTGTCCTCCGCCTTCTTCATCGCCGTGAGCACAACGTTCTCCGGTTGAATCGACGCGAAAGAATACTCGGGGGGCAGCCTTCCGGAGTGCGCCGCAACCAGCATCGTTTGCAAGGGATAGTTGTACTCATAACCATGCCGCACAGTCAGAGCCTGCTTCCAGTCACCCGCGTGGGGATAGAGCGCGTAGCCGAAGTGATGGTGCCCGCGATCAGCTGTCGGATCCGGCCAAACCGGAGAACGCAGCAGGGTGAGGCGAAGCACGTTGTCCTGATCGTCGTATGCGAACTTGGATTCGTTGAGCAGGCTGAAGCCGTGCTGCCCGTCGCTCAGATCGGCCCAGTACTGTGCCGGAACCTCGAATTGCGCCTTCTCCCAAGGATTGTTCCGGGTGGTGGGGCGTGCAATGCTGCCGAAGGGAATCTCATAGGTAGCTCGATTGCTGGTCGCTGCCAGGGGGAAGGCGGCCTTCAACAGAACGTGGGTCTCATGCCAGTCGATGTCGTTCACGACCTCGACTTGGTCGGCTCCGGCATAGAGCGTGATGTCCTGCACGAACTTCGAACTCTGCCAGGAGCGCGATACGCGAATCACCGCGCGCAAGGGACCCTCCTCGATCAGCTGCACCGAATCGACGGTGTCAATCGGCGTCATGTGATCGAGCGTGCCCGGATCAATGTTCCATGCATCGTAATCCTGAGGAGTGTCCTTGAAGGTCTGCAGTTGATTGCCACAGGCGCCGCCGGCCAGCGATTCGAAGCGGGAGTGCTTATCGAAGAGGCTAGTGATGCAGCCTGTCTTCGGATCAACGGTGACCCGGAGCTGCGCGTTCTCCAGACTGAGACCGCGGACCTTTAAATCGCTCACCGCCGAATTCGTGCCGGGAACGACGTGAAGGATGGCGTATCCCATCGAAGGTACGTTCTGAGCGTTCACCAGCAGGCGGTAGCTGTGGGTGGTGGGGTCGTGGGCGAGGACTTCCGAGGGCAGGACTCGGCCTTGCGGATCGAGGACCGAGGGCGAGCCGGCTAGCGCGGCAGGCATCTGAACCTCAAGCCTCACCAGCCCGGACCGCTGCCAGGCCAGAGGATTGAACACAAACACGGGGATGCCCGTACCCCCGGACGTGTTCACGTGCGCCGCCAGGACCGCCATCGCCTTGCTCGAGATCTCATTCGTTGCCCATCGTACTTGATCGTAATCGCGCTGCGCATCTTGGTAAATGATGCCGATGCCGGAACCCGCGGCTAGGTCGTGAAAGTCATTGAAGGTGACCTTCTTCCAGGCCTCGGTCAACGTATCGGTGGGGTATGGTTCTCCCTCCAGCCAAGCCAGGGAGGCGTCTTTCTCGGCATTCAATACCCATGTGGACGCCTGACGCAGGTTGCGCTTGTGATTGGCTTGCGTCGTCATTACGCCACGATGGTATTCGAAATAAAGTTCGCTCTTCCACGTGGGAATGCTGATCCTGCCGGCGGATGCCGCCGGCGGTTCGGTGTAGCCCTGAGCCATCGCGGTATAGTCCCACTCCGGGGAATTGCTGTCGAGTTTGCCGGCGAGGTCATGAAAGTAGGCGGAGGCCGTGCCAAAGCGCATCGGCGGCACGATCTTGTCAGGCTGCATCCAGTGCACACCCTCGTCCAAAATGGCGCGTGTGGGTCCACCACCGTGATCGCCCACTCCAAAAAGGTCCATCATCTCGGTCAATCCCGGCGCCCGCCCGCGAGCAATTACGAGATCGCGTGCCAAACGGACAGGATTGAGATCAGTGTTGACATAGTCATGGGGAAAATAAGTGAGGACCTTACTGCCGTCGGGCGATTCCCACCAGAACAGCTTGAACGGCAGCTGATTGGTGTCATTCCAAGCCATTTTCTGGGTTACAAAGTAATCGACCCCGGACCTTTTGTAGATCTGCGGCAACTGCCAGCTATAGCCGAATGAGTCGGGGTTCCAGCCAATGTGGACGTCCACGCCGTACTCTTTTTGGAACCAGCGCTTACCGATTAGCAACGAGCGGGCCGTGGACTCGCCATCCGGGAGATTTAAGTCGGGTTCCACCCACATCCCGCCGACAATCTCCCATCGGCCCTCTCGGATGCGCCGTTTGATCTCTTCATTCATCTGCGGATACTTCTCGGCGATCCATTCGCTGTAGGCGGCGGCCGACTGCGTGTAGGTGTAGTCAGGATACTCGTTCATCAATTGCAGGGCCGTGCCGAAGGTTCGCTTGACGACGTCCACAGTTTCGGTCCAGGGCCAGAGCCACGCCGCGTCGATATGTGCGTTGCCGGCAAGGAGAATGCTGGCTTGCCGGAGCGTGGGTCTCAGTGTTTCCATCTGTTCCCGTGCGCGTTGCAGCGAGGCGTCAAAAGCCGCTTGGTCGCGCGCGTCGAGTGCCTTCAGATCCACCGCGCCGACGGCCTTTTCCAGCACGGCGGTGTCGGCAGAGACATGGTTGGACAGACTTGGGAGCAAGATTGCAGAGGTGAGAAATTCGACTCGCAGGTCGTTCGGATTGGGTCGACTCTCAGAAAACTCTATTCTTTGTTCCGTCCCCATGAAAATCTTCTTATCGACCGTGGGCAGTAGTTTGACCGCTGCCAGCACGGTGTCGCCGGGAGTTGCATGATCAAAGAGGATGATGGGCTCCAGGTCGTCGCCCATAGCTACGCGACGTCCATTCAAGTAGATGATCTCCGGCAAGGGCCCGTTTGCGTCAGCCTGGAAGCTGAACCAGATTCTGCTGCCCGTGAGGTCGTAGCCGTCGAGCGTGGTAGGCACGGTGATGGAGCGGCGATACCAGACCGCGTCCGTCCCCCCCTCGGCCTTCGCGCGCACGATGGGCCAACTCGAGTCGTCCAGATTAATGGCTTCGCCATGGGCAAGATCGCCCCCATGCATTTTCCATCCGTCCACCGGCAAGGTATCCAAGCTCGACAGCCGCTCGATTACCGTTTGGGACTGGCTGGAGAGTGTGTTGGCGGTACGTGCGACCTCCTCGGCGGACTGCGCCGGGGCCGGGATTGCGCAAGGAAGAAGCAAGGCAAAAATGGTGGTGGCAGAAAAGCCCCATGGGGCAAAGTGCCACCAAGCAAGTCGGGTCATCGCAAATCCATTCTTGAGTGGGAGAACGACGGGCGAGTATACACCCACTTCGTCGCTTCCCGACATGGGGGAAGATTTTCCTCCCTTGGCGGCGGAAAGAGCTTCTGGCCGAAGCAGACGGCATGCTGCCCGAGCCTCTCGAACTGCGTTAGATTGGTGGATTGGTCCTTCGTCAGCTCGATGGCTCGAACTCGGGCGAGGATTGCCAGGCTAGGCCG
Organism: Terriglobales bacterium; assembly: GCA_035622175.1. Classification (GTDB taxonomy): domain Bacteria; phylum Acidobacteriota; class Terriglobia; order Terriglobales; family Acidobacteriaceae; genus JAFAGX01. The sequence continues at coordinate 26,469 of DASPVV010000178.1, forward strand.
GCATGTTCAGCTTGAGGGGTTGGCAGAAGACTGGCTCTTGGGCTAGAAGCGTGAGGTTGGAATTGATCGCGCAGCTATGGGGGTCGCCCCGAAGCTACATGATATAGCGGGCGCCAGGCCGCTCCGGCTGGTGCTCTACCCACACCTCACCGACGCTGTCGGCCCAATCATTCAGAGCATAATCAATCACGCTTGCGATGGGTTGCTTGGTCGCGTCCGCAATCATCATTAGTTTCCGATACGTCGTGGCATTGATTCTTACCGAATGCTTCTCTTCCATGAAGGCCGCCTCCATCCCTTAACTTTGCCACAGTTGTTAGGCGGATCGAATGGCCCTTTTGGGGTAGGACACTGCGCAGCACGTCGGGCATTAATGTGAGCAGGCAACGCGGGCAACCCAATGGCTGTCCAATTCCAGGCAAACCTGGTACCATCTGTTCACGAGGGAACACCCATGACGAAGTGGAAGGGCTTGGCATCCTTAGTTTCGCAATTGCAAGCAGAGAGAACGAATCTGGTAGCTCAGATCAGGCATATGGATGCGACTCTTTCTGTACTGGGTAAGTTGAACCACGATCGCGTCACGAGCAAACCGCGGCGAAAGCTTTCGATCGTAGCCCGCAGAAGAATCAGCGCTGCGCAGAGAGCACGGTGGGCAAAAAGAAGCGCCAATACGCGGGCACAAACGGTGAAGCCCAAACGCGTCCTGTCCGCAGCTGCCAGAAAGAAGATCGCAGCCGCTCAGCGGGAACGCTGGAAACTATGGAAGGCCAACCACAAGCAAGCGGCTTAGCCGGCTCCGAACGGACCCATGCCGCAATCATCGGCAACAGCGGTCTCTGACACCTTCATTTTGCAGCCTGCAACTGTTGCAGGTCAGCTAACACTTCTTCGCTGTGACCTTGCGGATTGACCTTGAGGTAGACCTTTTTGACAACGCCCGAGGGATCAATCAAGAAGGTGTTGCGTGCGGCAAGAGTCATGCCGTTATATTCCATGATCGAGCCGTACTTCTCGACGACCGCGTGCCCAGAATCCGCGAGCAGTTTGAAGTTCAACCCTTCTTTCGCACAGAAGCCCTTGTGCGAATCCACGTTGTCCACGCTGACACCGAGAATCACGGCATTTCTCTGCGTGTATTTATCGAGGTCACGCTGGAAGTTGTGAGCTTCGATGGTGCAACCCGAGGTAAAGTCTTTGGGGTAGAAGTAAAGCACAACCCACTTGCCCTTGAATTGATCGAGGGACACTTGTGCCCCTTCCTGGTCGGGCAAGCTAAAAGCAGGGGCGGGATTGCCCACAGCGGGCGGCTGAGGTTGACTCGCGGCTCCTGCAAAAAGAGCAGTCAAAGCTAACGTAAGGAAAAGCATCGCAAAAACCTTCATAACGCTCCCTCCCAATTGCCATCAATACCTAAATTGCTGTCAATCATAAACGAGGGCCCCAGGCCTTTGGCAAGTCAAGGTGCCAGTGTCCTATCGGGTCCGCACAAAATCCCAAACCCGGCGGCGGTTGCTTGGGTCAGTGGATGGTGATGATGGGATGTGGACGGTGTAAGCAGGTGTGAGCATCGACTGAGCGATTGGGGCGCGCACGGCGGAGCTTGGGGCACTCTTCACTTGACAAGTTGAAGCGGCTAGCGGAAAATCGCTTGCGCACTCGGGTGAGCGTCAGCCTTTCGCTCACATGCTACGCGGGGCTCTGCACTTAGCTGTCGCCCATCCTTTGTTTGCGGTCTTAATGCTCTGGGAGGTATCGTATGCTCGCATTCTTATCTAGGCTATGGTCCCAAGAGGAAGCGCAGGACATTGCTGAATATGCGGTGATGCTAGCAGTCATTCTGGTGCTCGTCGTTGCCACGGTTCGCCTGATCGGAGGGAATGCCAACAACGCTTTTTCCGCCACAGCCAGTTCGCTTGCGCAATAATCGGCGTGACAATTTCGGCATGCCTGCGGTTACGACGATAATTCTAAGCGGGAGGAAGCTTCTGGGGAGGCGTCCACTCCGTCCGTGCTCCATGTGGCTACCTGGGTGAAGAAATGAGCAGCCTTTCGGAGGGCTCGGGAATGAATAGCAGAAGACCGGGAGCCTGCCGTTTTCGTCTCCAGCTGAAAATCATGAGGGATGAAGAGCTCTGGTGGCTCTTCCTTCACCGTCGGGCAGAGTGTTCACGCGAGTTCTGGGAAGAAGTGGCGACTCGAAAGGCCGCAGGCACTTTGTCCCAAGGCAGCCCTTTCTGGGCGATGGAGGACATCGCGAGAGATTTTCGCATGCGAAGTTCGGGGCGTAATTCCAACCTGATTGAACTTACCCGTGAGGAGTGGGAAGCGCGAAGACGCCGGAAGATGTTTCGACTGGTCTCCGCCTGAATGGGAGCCAAGCCGGCTCTACCCTGCAACCAATTTTCGCCGGCACAGACGCTGGATCGGAAGACACGGCCGCTAGTCCTGGACGAAGCCGTACACTTACACTCGCCGTAAAAACCAAGAGCAGAGGCGCAGCCTGCAGGCGAGTGTCGGGCTCGGGCGGGTTGCTGCTGTCGTGGCGACCTGAATTGTCGCGGCGGATACGGCCTGATTCTCGGAGATAGGCGCCCCCGGGGAAAGCCGATGCTGCCAATCGGCTATGGTAACTGCCGAAGATCGTGCCCGGGGATAAGATGGATGGCACCGAACCTGGCCTCAAAAGCGGCTCATCGGAGCTGGTGGTCGCAATCCCCACGCGGCTGGCCGAGCCGACTGGATTGCGCAAACCAGTGCATGAAAACCGCCCGCTGGCGCGACGGTTGCTCCTACCGAAAGTGCGACTTACTATCATAACCCACATTTAAGAGGAGCTTATGGACATCCGATCATTACAGCGGCCCTTGAAAGACCGATACCGGCAGGACCCGGCCGGTTCCCGCATCACCTTGGTCGCGCATGGCCGACAAACCGACGCGCCCATCACTTGCTCCGTGGATCTGGGGCGAGCCATCTATGGCGCTCAGGCGCACAAAGGCGTTGGCGGAGCGGGGACCGGCGCCTGCTCCGGGGACCTGTTACTCGGGGCACTGGCAGCTTGCGCGCAGATCACTTGCCAGATGGTAGCCGCCGCTATGGCAATCCCTACCGACGGTATCGGGGTGACCGTTGAGGGCGATCTCGATCTGCAAGGGACTCTGGGAATGTCAAAGGCGGCGCCCGTCGGATTTGAGAGCATCAGAGTTAGTTTCGATGTCCGCGCGCCGCAGGCAACCAAGGAGCAGCTAACGGCACTCCAGCAAAAAACCGAGCAGTATTGCGTGGTCATGCAAACCTTGCTGCATCCTCCTCGGATCAAGAGCGTGTGGGTAGGTGCGACCCATGCTTAGGAAAGTCACCGTGCGGCTCCTCGAGCCCGGCAGAAGAACCCGGCAGCGCCCTGCTGTCGCCTTAGAATTGACCCCGGCTGGCTAAGGCGAGCGGACATACCCAAGGTGGGGAGAAGCTGCACCATGTCCCTAGCCGGGCATTCGGGCCTTGGAGCTTTTTGTAACTTTGTCCATTGACTTAGTAGACATTATTACGATACATTGATCCCGAACTTGTTTCTCGGCTACTTCGGTCGGGGCAAGCCAAGAGACAAGGTGCCTGCCGATTGGAATTTCGGCAGGCTTTTTTTCGAGATCTGGAAGGGGGGAAGAGAAGCCGGGTTTGTTCTCATCAACAGGGTGAGATGATCCGTCAAGTCGCCCGGCCTGGTGAGCCAGGCGGTCAGGCAGATGCGACCAGTCTGGCGCAACCCCACTCCACGGGCCAGACTGTGGTCGTGGCCGGCCAGGATGATCGGAGTCACGGGAGGTTTCCTCCCGGTAAAGCTTGATCCAACTCTTAGGGCGCGATCGCGAACCCTTGCCGCTTTCCTCGCTGCAGAAACTTGTGCCAGGAACCGCGCACGCCGAAGCCCGAAGGCCTCATGCTAAGCTGAAAGGCGAGGAGCATAGGTTGGGACGTGGCGGCCCTGCGTCGGTATGGGTGCTTGCTTTTGTTGACTAGCTGGCTGCTGATGGCAGCCAGGTGTGCCGCACATCAAGCTCAAGATTCCGCCGCAAAACCGAATCCGCAAGAGCAGGAAGGGCGAACGCCGGGCGACTCGTCAAAGGATTCGCAGGCCGGCGGGCAACCGACGGGGGAGGGAACGGTAGCGAAGGTGCAGGCGGATGTGAACAAGGTCCTGAACCTCCCCGCCGAGTGGTTTCTGGGAGCTTATGTTCCCACCAATCGAAATCTGCGAGCGCTGACCAACCGGGAGCGCAGCCAAGTCTATGTGCGACAGACTTACCGGACGGGGGCCAGCTATCTGAAGCGCTTGTTCGCCGCCGGCGTGGACCAGGCGCGGGGCGTGCCCCAGCAGTGGGGCGGCGGGTTCCAGGGCTACGGCCAGCGTTTTGGCTCGCGCTACGGACAGTTCATCATTCAGAACACACTGGCCTCGATGGGAGACGCGGTTCTGCGCTACGAGCCTCGCTACGATTTGTGCCGCTGCACTGGGATGTGGCCTCGCACCCGACATGCGTTCGTACGCAACCTGGTGACCTACAACGCAACGGAAACGGAGAAAAGGCCGCAGCTTCCGCTCTACGTGGCGACGTTTAGTGCAGGCGTGCTGGCTACGACCTGGAAGCCTGGCAGAGAGAGTCCCTGGCGGAATGGGGCTTACGCTGTGGCGGGGCAGGCTGGCTATGGAGCGATTACAAACTGGCTGCAGGAATTCGCCCTCGATCTCGGACACAAGCTTTCACGCAACAAAGGCAGCCAGACGAACCGCGAACCATCCCGCTGAGAGGCCACACTCCGAGAACTCACGGCTTCGCTGCTGTCGACCACTACTGGGGAGGAGGAGATTGCGGCTTCTCCTGCTGACCTTCGGCTTTGGGAATTTCCTTGCCCTGGTACGTGATCGTCACGTTCGATCCAAACCGCTTGTAGTTCGCATACCTCACGACCATCCGTATCTTGACGTCCTGCAAGGCGAAATGCAGGGTGTCATCGGCCCGCGTGTAGGTAGGAAACCAGTACTTGCCGTCGACTTGCTCCCGCCAGGTGGTAAATTTGGGAAATAGATTCTCGTTCTCCCCCACTTTGCCTTTCTTGGCGCGGGTTTCAGGAACCATTTGCCCATAGGTCTTCACGATCTGAAAGTCACGATCGTCGACCCAGATGCGTCCCTGGAAGTAGCGCTTGTTCTTTTCAATTTGTTTGGGCGCCACGTCGAACACATAGCAGTGCAGCTCGTCTTCCTGCTGCTGACCCGCATACAACACGTTGTATTGGTTGATGTCATCGCTGGTGAGGACCATCGGGAAGCCATTTTCCAGGTCATCGTAATCCTCGCGACTCATGCTGATGCGCGTCAGGGTTGGTAAGGGCGCGAACACGACGTTTTTCACCCTGTGTCCCCGGTCATCGAAGGTGACGTCGAAGGCCTCCTGGAATTCACCGTCCACGCTATCTCCCTCGAGGGTTTGCATCTTCGCCGACTCGCGATAGCTGTACTGATCGAGCCCCTGCTTGAATTCCTTCTCTTTGGCTGCAAAGTGCTGAATGATCTCTTCCGGGGTGATGCCCTTGGGCTGCGAGGTATCGAGAGCACCCTCGTCAGCGAAAGCGAACGGCTTGCCCAACCCGTAGGCCACAACTACCAATACCAGCAGCGCCATAAAACCACCGCGTCTCATAGTAATAGTGTACCTAAAGTCGAAGCGGAAAGCTGGCCCGCCTCAGCCTCCGAACCTTGGGGAAGAAAGAAGACCGAACCCGGTTTGTCGGCGGGGAGGGTCCCCCGACCGAGCGAGGGCGCGCGACGAAATTTCCGGCCTTGCGACAGAACGTTGTAAGATGGCCTGGAGTCCATGTCGTCCAGCCCACGCCCAGACCCTTCGGCCGCATGGTCCCCGACACAGGAGGAAATCGCCCGTCTGGCGGAACGGGGTGAGGTGCGCTCCGCTTGTGCCTGGCTCTGTTCTCGCGAGGCGCAATTGGCTGATTGGCAGCTGGAGCTCTCACGGATACCGGCTCCCCCCTTTGGCGAGGCAGCCCGCGCGACTTGGCTGAGGGAGCGTTTTCAGGAGCTCGATCTGGAAGAGACGCATACCGACGAGGTGGGCAACGTTTTCGGCATTCTGCCCGGTGCCTCCAGGCAATTCGTCTCCTTGAGCGCCCACCTGGATACGGTGTTTCCCGCAGGCACTTCGCTGAACTTTCGCCGGGCGGGCAACCGTTTGTATGGGCCGGGCGTTTCCGATAATGGGGCCGGAGTCACCGCCCTGCTAGCCATTGCAGCGGTACTCCGCGCCAGCAAGATTTTTCCGAGCAGCTCGATCCTGCTCATCGGAAACGTCGGGGAGGAGGGAGAAGGCAACCTGCGTGGGATGCGCCATATCTTCTCCGCCCCGCGGTGGAAGGATTCCATTCGCTACAGCATCATTCTGGACGGCGCGGGCTCGGACACCATCGTTGCCGAGGCGTTGGGCAGCCGGCGATTCGAAGTGATTGTGCGCGGTCCGGGCGGCCATTCCTGGAGCGATTTTGGTGCTCCCAATCCTATCCTGGTTCTGGCGCGCACTCTCCACTACTTTGCCCAGACTCCGCTCCCCTCGACCCCGAAAACCACCTTCAACGTGGGCGTGATTCGCGGCGGTACGTCGGTGAACTCCATCCCCGAATCAGCCAGTATGCGCGTCGACATCCGCTCTACTTCGACGGCGGAAATGGAGCGTTTAGAAGCTGCGCTGCGCCGGGCTCTGGAATCGGCAATGGAAGAGGAAGCAGAAGATGCTGAGCGACGAAATCCGAGCCAACGTCGTTCTTCAGGCCTAAGCCATGAGTTGGTTGCGATTGGCAATCGACCGGCGGGCGAGCTAGAACCGAACGCCTGCCTGATGAAAGTCATTCGGGCGGTCGATGCCTACCTGGGCAACCCAGCGCGCATCCAGCGGGCTTCGACGGACGCGAATATTCCCTTGTCGTTGGGTCGCGAGGCCATCGCCATCGGTGGAGGCGGTGCGGGCGGCGGCGCTCACACCCTGCAGGAGTGGTTCGATGGCAGCGGGCGTGAACTCGGGCTGAAGAGAATCTTGCTCGCCATTCTGGCATTGGCGGGTCTGGCGCAATGAGCGACGGATTGCGGGCCGGCGCTCGATCCCGACATGCCGAGAACCTCAGAAGCTGGTCTTCGCTCTCGGCCTGAAGGGGATTCTCACCACCGCCTGTAGCGCCACGGGTTTCCCGTTCCGCAGGGCAGGCAGGAAGCGCCATGCGAGCAGTGCAGTGCGGGCATACTCGTTGAGACGATCATTGGTTCCGCTCAGAACGGTGACTTCGCCAACCTGTCCATCGCGGGAAATTACCGCGGAGAGGGTTACCGTTCCTTCGACGTTCTCGCGCATCAGTTCGAGGGGATAGCCGGGGGCCACTGCCCGCATGGCCAGCGGCGCGACGAGGGCGCCCTCTTTCTCACCCTCCTCGAGTTCGGAAAAGTGCAGCACCCAACTGCCGCCGGCGGAGTTTAGATTGGGCAGGTTCAGCGTCATGCTATACGATCTCCGTCCGCCAAAGACCTGACGCTCTAGCTCACTCTGTTGATTGGGGGAGATTTCTGCCGCCACCACGCGCGCAGCCGACGCCTTGGCCATGAACCCCGGATCGGACCCTTTCTTGGCGTCAGCTTGCTCTATTTCTCCGCTTGGCTTTGACATCGGCAAAGGTTTGCCGTAGGGGCCAACGAACAGTCCCGGCGGGACACCGGGGATACGACGGTCGGTTGCGCTGCCCGAGGCCTTGGCTGGCTCAACCGTTGTCGCAGCCCCTCTGGCCGGGATATCAGGCGTTCCCGTGGCGTTGGTCTCGCCTGCCGGAGCGGCAGCAAAGGTGCCTCGACGGTTCCCGTTCGGTAGCGCGACCGGTCCGGGTGGCGCCGCAGGATGAACACTGAGCGCGATCAATCTTCCAGGCGCGGTTGAGATCTTGGTGCTCTCCTCCTGAGGGGATGGTGGTACGACGGTGACCGCCGAATTCGAGAGCGAGGCTCGGGCCATGACTTGGAGAGCGTATTGTTCATCGACCGGCAGCCGGGGCGCAGGGGCGACGACCCGGGCAGGGCTGAGATGATTGATGTCATGCCACGGGCGCACCGACGGCACCTCGATTCCCGGGGGCGGTCCGACGATGGCCGGTTGAAGGGCCGAAGCACCGTTTCTCCGCATGGCCGTGCCGATCTCTGGTGCGGGTGCGATGACCGCCTGGGAAAATAGAGGCGGCGTCTCGATTGTGTTGCGGGCAACTTCGGGTGGAGGCGCAACCGCCGAGGGCGGCAACCCCGCCACTCGTAGTTCCGCCATCTGGGCTGCGGTCGCTGCCGCGGGAATGCGAGGTTCCGGATCTGCCCAGGCCACCATATTCGGCAGAGGCGCGTCTTCGTTCAATTCCAGCCTTGGCGGACTGACAATGGTCTGGCGACGATTCTCGGAGTTCGGTGGAACCGACAGGATGGGCTGAGCCGCCTGGGCGGGTGCCCCCTTCTCGGCCGGCGCGCTCTCCCGCCCCCCGCTGTCCAAGCTCGGCAGATACTCCGACAATTCGTAGCGGATCACCTCGGAAGTGGAAAAAGCAACCGCAGCCTCCCGGTAGGGCCTTTGCGCTCCCCAGCGGGCGAAAACCCAGAGGCCGAGGATGGCGACGCCGTGCAACATTGCAGACGCCGCGAACCTGTGCCAGGGTAAGCGCGACCCCACCAAGACGTCCGGCCAAAAGGGGGCGCCCGACAAGGACAACGGAGCCGGCCGCCCTGGGGCCGAGAACAAAGCGCGAACATTGTCCAGCAGACCTAGATACCAGGGATCGAGAGTGACCAGCAATTGGAGGTTGGCGGCGCTGGGTGGCGGGCTCACTGCAGAGTCTTTCGGTGGCAACCCAGGTCTCATTCGCAAGTTCGAACTCGCCAGCTTCTCAACATTATAACCGGCAGTTGCCGACTTCCCTAACTCGCATGCTTGGTCACCGAATACTTCCATGTTCTAATAACGAAATGAAGCCAGCGCGGATCCTGGCCGCAGTACTCATCTTAGGCAGCTCGCAGCTCGTCGCCCAAACCAATCCTCCGCCTGCGAATCAACCCGAAGACTACTCGGGGATGTACATGTTTCTCCGCGACGGGGAATTTGTTCAAATCACCGTCGAAGACGCCGGGCGTGTGACCGGCTTTGTTTCTCGTTATGGAGATGAAGACAGCGACCGCGGCACCTTTCTCAATCAGTTTTTCAAGGAAGGAAAACTGGACGGAACAGAACTGAGTTTTGTGACTCAGGTGGTACACGGCGTCTGGTTTGAGTTCAAGGGTAGGGTGGCCCGCGGCCCGGGGAAGACGCCGCAGGATGAAGCCTATTACCTTCTCGAGGGCATGCTCACCCAATCGAGGGAGGGGCTTGACAAAAAAGTTTCGTCCACCTCGCGCCAAGTCACCTTCAAGTCCTTTCCCAGGGACAGGCGAACGAGTCAGTCTCGCGAGCCGGGGGGAGACACAGCCCGAGGTTTTCAGCAGGCCAGCTGTTCACGGCTGAGCTTCAGGCCATTCAGGTTCCCGAGCACCGTGACCGCGATCGATTCGGTGTGAAAAAACTGGTTGGCCAGTTGCTGCAGGTCCTGGCTGGTGACTCTTTCAATCTTGTCTAGTAATTCGTCCATGCCGTAGAAGCGATCGAAGTACATCTCCTGCCGGGCCAGGTTCGACATGCGGGCCGTCGAGGATTCGAGCGACAGCATCAGGCTACCTTTGAGTTGGTCCTTGGATCGCCGCAGTTCCTCGTCGGGAACCGGTTCGGCTTTCAGCTTGTGAAACTCGGAAACAATCGATTGAACCACCTTCCTGGCCGACTCTCGGGATGTGCCGGCGTACACGGAAAGACAGCCCGTATCTCGATAGGGACTCAGGTCACTGTAGATCGCATAGGCCAGTCCCTGTCGCTCGCGAATATTTTGGAACAGCCGCGAGCTCATGCCTCCGCCGAGCAGGGTGTTCAGGATGTAGGAGGCATGGCGGCTCTCATGAGCAATGGGATGAGCAGGGACACCCACACAGATTTGTACCTGTTCGAGGGCCTTTTTGTTGCGCATGATGATGCGCGGCACAATCGTGGGCTGCGGACTATGAAAGCCGTTCTTCGCCGACGGCATATGCTCAAAATGTTTGTTGACCAGTTCCACAAAGCTCGCATGCTTCAAATTTCCTGCCGCGCTAATGATCAGATTTTCTGGTGCAAACCGCTCGCGGTAGAAACTGAACACCGGATCGCGTTCGAACCTCTTCACGGTATCTTTGGTACCGAGGATGGGCTTGCCCAGCGGATGATCTTTCCAAAAGTTTTGCGTGAAGATTTCGTGGACCAGGTAATCCGGACTGTCCTCGTCCATTTTGATCTCTTCGAGGATGACGCTGCGCTCCCGGCTGATGTCCTGGCTGTCGAACACCGGGTTGAGCACCAAATCGCTCAGCACGTCCATGGCGATCGGGAGGTGCTCATCGAGCACTTTCACGTTGAAGCAGACGCACTCCTTCGCCGTGAAGGCATCCATGTTCCCCCCGATAGAATCCACTTGGCGGGCGATATCTTCGGCCGAGCGGTGCTTCGTGCCCTTGAAGACCATGTGCTCAACGAAGTGGGAGATCCCGTTCCATTGCGCATCTTCGTTTCTCGATCCTGTCCTGACCCAAATGCCGATCGAAACCGAACGAATGTGCTGCATCTGTTCGGTAATCACCGTCAGCCCATGGGGCAGTACCTGGCGCCGCACATTGCGGATTTCTTCGACCATCTTCTAACCTACCGAGCTGCGATTTCGCCCCAACCCCCGCCGATTGCCTACCATTGTTACACATCGCGAGCTGCTTCCGCCAAGATCGTTAACCCTTTCCTGTCAATGACTTAGTTCGAAAGATCCAGGGATGAGGCGATTCCGCTCGCTTTCCGGCCTGCGGGGTTTCGTCTAGAATCAAAAGGCATCGGCAAGCCCGCTGAGCTATGGCACAAGCAGCGAAAACAGCGCTTTTGGGCCTTTCACTTCAGGAACTTACACGTGTAGCCGAGTCGGCTGGCCAGCCCGCCTATCGTGGCCGGCAGCTATTCAAAGCGATTTATCGCCAGAGTCTGAACTCCCTGCAAGAGGTCTCGAGTCTGCCGCTCGGCTTTCGCCGCAAGCTCAGCGAAGATGGGTTCTCGCTCGGGCTGCCAGGGATCGAAACCAAGTTTCGCTCCCGCGATGGAACCCTACGCTACTTGATTGGTTTGGCGGACGGCCAAAGCGTAGAAACCGTCTGGATGCCGCGCGGAGATGGCGGCGAAGCGGGGGACGGCAGCGAAGCCGGGAGGGAGCTCGAGAGCGAGACCGGGAAGAAGAACCGGTCGACCATCTGCGTTTCCAGCCAAGTAGGATGCGCCCTCGACTGCCATTTCTGTTTGACCGCCCTGCTCGGCATCCAGCGGAATCTGACGGCCGGAGAGATTGTCGGGCAGATTTGCGCGGTCTTGCGGGAACGGCAAGTCTCGCTGCCGCGCGATCGCATCAATCTTGTCTTTATGGGTATGGGGGAACCATTCTTAAACTACGAGAATTTCCTGACGGCGGTGCGTCTGCTGGTGGAAGGAGTAGGGTTGGCGGCGTCGCGCATGACGGTTTCAACCGCCGGCGTCGTCCCACGGATCTACGATTTGGCCAGCGAAGCCGTGCGGCCCAAACTGGCAATTTCGCTGAACGCAGCGAACGATCGATTGCGCAGCCAGCTGATGCCCATCAATCGCAAATGGAATCTGGCAACCTTGATGAGGGCAGCGCGCGAGTTCCCACTACGGAAACGGGAGCGGCTCACCTTCGAGTATGTGCTGCTAAACCATGTCAACGATTCTGTTGGCCAGGCGCGGGAATTGGCCGAGCTGATCCGCGGCACGCGTTCCAAAGTCAACCTGATCGCACTGAATCCTGGACCATGGGTGACGCTCGAAACTCCGGCCGAGGCTCGGGTTCTTGCCTTCCAGAGGGTTCTGATCGATGCCGGGGTGCCGACCTTTATCCGGCGCCCTCGTGGACGGGACATCTACGCCGCCTGTGGACAGCTCAAGCGTACCCTCGAGCTCGAGCCCGCCTCGGACCGTGCCTCTCCGACAGCTGCAATCGCGGGCGGTTGATGCGAGGGAGAAACAGCGCGCGGCTCTACCCTGTCGCCGGCTTTCGTGCGGACTGAGCCGCGGCGCGAAGAGTTGCGGGTTCGAGGATCGCGGGCAATTCGATGCGGAAAGTGGCTCCGCCCTGAGGGCGGTTTTCACAAACGATTCGTCCTTTGTGTTCCTGGATAATGCCATAACAAACGCTGAGGCCGAGACCCGCACCCTGGCCTACGGGGCGAGTTGTGTAGAAGGGATCGAAAACTCGTTTAGGGTCTTGGACGCCGGGTCCACGGTCAGAAAACTCGATTACGATGGCATCGTCTCTGGCGCGCGTGCTCACGTCGAGCACCCCGCCCTCTTCCGCCATGGCGTGGAGCGCGTTGTTGGTGATATGCAGGCAAACCTGCAAGAGTTGATTGGAATCCGCTAGGACGCGGGGCAAGTTGCTAGCCAAGGTCGTGCGTACCTCGATCGCAGCTCCATGGAGTTGCGGTGGGTGCAGCTTGACCGCGGTTTGCACTAAGGCGTTGATATCGAGCGGAGCCTTTTCCCCCGGGACCTGCCTGGCGAAACTCAGCAGGCTTGAAACCAGGGTTCGAGTTCGGCGGATCTGCTGCTCGATCTTCTGCAGCCAGGAGCGCTGCTCGCTGCTGAGTGGCGTCGAGGCCATCAGTTCCGAATAGCCAAGCATCGCGGTCAGGGGATTATTTAACTCGTGGGCTGCCCCTCCCACGAGTTGGCCCAGGGAGGCGAGCTTTTCCGCCTGCACCAGCTGCGCTTGCAGATGCTGAAGGTCGCGAAAGCCTTCCTGCGAGGCTTTCAGCAAGCGCAGGAGTTCGCGGTCGAGCATGTGTTGTTTCCAAAACACCAGAATGCCCAGCACCAGCGTCGTAGCCAGCGTCACCACCAGGCGAAAGGTGCGGACCGGTTGAGGACTCGCGCCGCCGAACACCGACCAGGCAGCAAACACAGGCAGAGAGAGAACCCCAACCATGCCCAGGCGCGCCACCCACACGCCGTAGCCTTTACCGCTACGCAGGGGTACTTGTTCCTGCGCCGGCGGGACGGACCCTAAACCAATCCAGGTCAGCCAAGCCATCGAAGCGGCAAGCGGGATATCGTACATGCTGCCGGTGAAGTAAACTCCTCGTTCGATGGCCCAGTTGGCCAGATACGAACTCAATCCGTACACTGCGGTGCAACCGAACCAATGGGCGTACACTCGGCTCCAATAGCCGGAGCTGCGGCTCCAGAGTTGGGCTAGGCCGGCCAGCAGGGCTAACTTCTCGACTAAATACACTACATTCAAATTGTGCTGGTAGATGATGGGGTTGGGGTGGACATAGAACCACGGCAGCAGGCTAATCAGGTACAGGTAGAGCCACCAGATCAGCAACATCAAAAAATCCAGCGAGCCTACCCTGCTTCTCCGTTGGCCCGGTTCAAGATCCGGTTGCATCGCCAGGGCGCCGATCATGGGAACCAGGTGGAGAAAAAGCAGGGCATCGGGGGCAAATAAGCTCGGCACCTCGCGCCGCAAAAATACTTCGAAATAACACCAAGCGCTCTGGTAAAGGACCCAGATGACCACCCCCAACATCATCAGCATCCAGAAGATCCGAGCACGACCGAGGCTGGTCTCAACCCGCGGCCACATGGCGGCAGCGCCGGAAAGCAGAAGGGCAAGCTGGGTCAGGTCGCTGATGGCGACCAAGGCTATGCCCCGCAACCTTATCGAAGCTGCCACCTGGAGGCCTACCAGGCATACCACGGCCAGCATCCAGAGCTTCGCGCGGGGAGACATAGCGTGGTCTCATTGTAGGTGCACACCGTTCGCGGAAAAGTTACGCCAGTAATCCTGGGCAGACACCGCGAGTGTCAACGCCATCGGGGGGCACCCAGCCAAAGTTTTGCTTGCCCTTGGGTGACAGAAATCAATATGATCCGTGACGTCACCCATTCTGCGGGGGCAGATACACTTGCCGGTCTTGCCTGTGCGAGCGGTTCGACGACGATTCCTGTGGAGGCTGCGCGCGCCCCTGAGCCGGGGCGAGGTTCGCCGTATCGAACGTTGGTTAGCCTCGGCCAGAGTTTTCCTGGCGGTTTCGGCCTTGGTTGCCATCTGGATGAATCCGGGGGAAATCCGCTATTCGCTGTGGGCGATTGGTTTGCTGGCCTTTTATATCGCGCAGGGAATGATCATCATCTTTTTCTTGCGATGGCGGCAGCAGTCCACCCCCGCCTTTCGGGTGTTGGTGCACAGCGCCGATATCATCTGGCCAGCCTTGATTTCGATTTTCGCCGGGGGGGAAACGAATCCTTTCTTCGTGTTTTTTGTCTTCGTACTTGCAGCCGCGGCATACCGCTGGGGCTTGTGGGAGACGGTGAGCACCGCGGTCGCTACCGTGGTTCTGCTTTGGATGGAAAGCTTCGCCGTTCGCTCGGGGTTCTTTGTGAAAATGAGCGCATGGCTTCTGCGTTACCATTGGCCTGCCTTGCACTTCGATGCCACCTATTTCGATCCCAAGAGCCTATTCGTTCGTTCCGTGTACTTGGTTGTCTTAGGTTTTCTGTTGGGATATCTGGCCGAGCAGCAAAAACAGCTCCGGGCAGAAAAGGTCTGGATCAATCGAATCCTAGGGAAAGCCAGCGTCGAGGCGGGTGTCTCCGGGACGTTGCAGGCGATTTCCTCGGAACTGTTTTCGATGTACGGGGCCAAGAACCTGCTGATCGCGTCGCTTGAGGCCATGAGCCACCGCGTGTTTGTCGGGGAAATCAGCGGAGGGAAGCAAGCATCCTTTCGCTGGCTGGAGCCGGCGGGTTCCGATCGCGAAACCTACTTGCCTGAGAGCGAAGCGTTGGCATGCTATGTCGAACGAGACCCCCAATCACAGGCGCCGGTCGCGGTTTTCGCGGTCGATGAAGCCGGCAATCGCATCGAGCATCCCAGCTCGAAGTTTCTAGAGCGTTTTGCGCTCGCCCATTCCTTCCTTAGCGCCCTCGTGGTGTCCTTCACCTTCGGGCAGGAGTGGCGGGGACGACTCTTCCTCATCGATCCGACCCTCACCACGGAAACCGAAGAAGAGCTAAACTTCTTGCAGGAATTAGTACGTCAGGTTGGGCAAGCGGTTTACAATGTTCTTCTGTTGCGGCGCTTGCGATTGCGCGCCGGCGCCGTCGAGCGCGCGCGTTTTGCGCGTGAATTGCATGACGGGGCGGTGCAGTCCTTGATCGCGGTGGAAATGCAAGTGGATGTGCTCCGGCGTCAATCCACCACCCAGCCGGGTCTGGTCACCGCGGAACTGGGTCGCATCCAGGGCCTGTTGCGGGAGGAGGTTCTTAAATTACGCGAATTGATGCAGCAGATGAAAACCCTCGACGTCGATGCCAAGCGCTTGCTGGGGCTGCTTCACGACAGCGTGGACCGCTTTCAGCGCGAGACCGGAATCTCGGCGTGCTTCATCTCGGAGCTGAACGAACTCGACATGCCGCAACCGGTATGCCGCGAGGTGGCGCGGATCGTGCAAGAAGCGCTGGTCAATGTTCGCAAACACAGCCAGGCCCGAAGGGTTCTGGTTCGCCTGGGCACGAAGAACGGCACTTGGAAGATGGAAATCGAAGACGATGGCCGAGGCTTTCCGTTTTCCGGACGCCTATCCCAGAGCCAGCTCGACAGCCTGGGGAAAGGACCTTTGGTGATCAAGGAGCGGGTGCGTTTGATTGACGGGGAACTCACGATAGAATCAAATCCGGGCCGTGGTTCCCGTTTAGAGATCACGGTACCCCAGCAACAAGGCTCAATCCATGGATAGAGGAAGATCGCAACCCATTCGCATCGTGGTCGCCGATGACCATCCGATTTTCCGGGATGGATTACGGCGATTGCTTGAAACCGAGCAGGATCTCAAGGTGGTGGGTGAGGCGTGTGATGGCGCCGAAGCCGTCAAGCTGGTGCGCCAATTGCGACCCGACATCCTGCTGCTCGATCTGGCCATGCCGCGACACCCGGGGCTCGAAGCTTTGCGGGAGATGAGCGCGGGTTCGGGCGCCAACGGGGTTCGAGTCATTCTGCTCACCGCGGCGGCAGAGAAGGCCCAGATCGTCGAAGCCCTGCAACTGGGGGCGCGTGGCGTGGTTTTGAAAGACTCCGCCACCCAGCTTCTGCTCAAGAGCATCCACACGGTCATGGCCGGAGAATACTGGGTTGGACGGGAAAGCATCTCCAACCTGATGCAGTATCTTCGCAACCTGATCCAATCTTCCGGGGAAGAGGCGCGGCAGAAAAAGTTTGGGCTCACGCCCCGCGAATTGGAGATCGTTTCTGCGGTGGTGGCGGGGTATTCGAACAAGGAGATCGCGGAATATTTCAAGATCAGCGAAGACACCGTCAAACACCACCTCAGCAACATTTTTGACAAGTTGGGAGTTTCCACCCGACTCGAACTGGCTTTATTTGCGGTCAACCAGTCCTTGCCCCTCAAGCCCATCTGTTGATGCATGGCACGATGGTGCCATACCGTCCGCCCAGATGGGCCATTGCCGGGACGGCATGCCCGCCCTAGTATGACCATGGCTCATAGAATACTTGGCTTTTTGGGAATTCTTTCTTGGGAATTCCTCTTTCTAGGAGGCAGGCTTTGCTACGGTGGTTCCATCAAATCTGGCGGGAAGAACATGGTCAGGATATTGCCGAATATGCGGTGATGCTGGCAGTTATTCTTGTCATTGTGGTCGGCACCATTCGCTTGATTGGCGGGAATGCCAACAACGTGTTCTCACAAGTTGCGAGCTCGATTACCCAATAGCATTCGCTACGCTACGTCGCCGCGAGTGTGAGGGCAATCTTAACTGCCCGCGACGGTCTCTTCTTTGCCTTCCGGTTTCACTCCTCGATCCCAGCTCGGGAACGGATGAAGGCCGGCACCTGCGGAAATCAGTGTGCTTGATCGCGTGCCGGAGTCTTGTGCCTAGCGATTCGGTCGACCGGAGAGAACCGTCCTCGACCAGCACCCCGCTGCCCGAGAGGACCGCGAACTCCATCGCAATCGGTTCCCAGTGTGCCCACCCTTCGGCACGCGTTCGCGCCTTGCTGCCCTTTCCCTTGCCCGCGTTGACCCCTGGCTCGACTTCGGCGCCACCGAATTTTGCTTAAGCCCTCCCCTCGCTTCTTTATCCACAACAATCCGCAACCTTGAACCATCTCTATCATTCCCGAAAGCAGGCCGGGCCATTTATGGTTTCTTTCACCAAGACTTGGGGAGGACGGCCAAAGCATGGCGGTGAAGCAAGACATCAGTTTTATCGCTCTGGAAACTGCTGTGTTTTGCACGCAATGTGAGTTGATCAGTCGAAGCAATACCGCTTATTGTTTCGCCTGTGGCAGTCAAGCCTTATTGAGCTTGTCACGGATTCTGGGTGGATCGCTGCGCGACCAGCAGACGGCGCGCCTGATCGCCGATGCCGAGCTCGATCGCCTGGTGCGCGAGCTGCTCTCGACCGTCCCGGCGGCATCGTCGGAAAGCCATCTGCCGGCCTCGTTCGCCACTCTGGCACCCTCACGTCATCACGCCCGTGCCCTGGCATCGGAGGCGGCACTCGGCCCGCGTCTTCGTCTTGGGCACGAACTCTGTCCCAGCGAAATCGATTTGGAACCTGCGATCCATATCATCGCCGAGCGGGCGCAGGCCTTGACGGGAGCGACCGGAGCGGCCATCGCCCTGCGCCAGGGCGAGGAAATGGTTTGCCGCGCCCGCACCGGCCGAACTGCGCCCGACCTGGGGGTTCGCTTGCAGACCGAAACCGGCATCACCGCCGATTGCGTTCGCACCGGGGAAGTTGTGCTTTGCCAGGACACGGAAGGAAATCCCAACGTCGACCTTGCCACGTGTCAGCGCCTGGGGGTGCGCTCCGTCCTGGCTGCTCCCCTGCGTCATTACCGCAGAATGCTCGGAGTCTTCGAAGTGCTCTCGGTCGCGCCCTACGCCTTCGATCACCGTGACATTGCCACCATCGAGCTTTTCGCGAGCACGATCGTGGCTGCCATGAGTCGGCTTGCCAGCCTGCGGCGGCCCAGCCGGCGACAGTCCTCGTAAGCGCCAAGGGGACGTAGGGTCTTTCCTCTCCTGTTCGCCGGTCTCCGGGTAAGGTAATATGATTAGCAAATGCCGCCATGCAGTCTGTTGGAACCAGTCCGGATGAGATTGGCAGAAAGACGTGTGATCGCCGCCGGAGTGCGCGTCATAAAGTCCAGATCCCCGCATATGTCAGCCTGACCGGGATGCCGAGCACCCGGGCCCCCGCCTGGATGAAAATTGTCGACATCAGTGAAAGTGGCATGGCGATTCAGCCGTCGTTTCCGCTCGAGCCCGGCCAGCGGCGGACTTCCTTGCTCAATCTGCCAGAGAGCAAAGCGCTGATCCGAATTGAGACCGAGGTGGTGCGGACGGATGCGTCTTGGCGGGCAGGCATTCAATTTCACGCCATGACCGAGGAGTCGCTGTGCGCCCTGAAACACTGGCTCTCGGCCAACCGAACCCCTAGGAGCGGGGAGCAAATTCCCCAAGAAACGATCGCCCCCTCGGTGGCGGAGGATCGAGGGCAGGTCGATCGGGTCGTAACCACGCATCCGGATTCCACGGCTCTGCTCGCCGCCGTAGAGGCGATGCAGCCTGAAGTCGAGGCGCTCGGATCGGATCGGGATGCTGCCGTTCGCCTCATTGTCAGGAGAGCCCAGGCATTTACCCACGCGGCCGGTGCCGCCTTAGCGTTAGCCGAGGGTGAGGAGATGATTTGCCGCGCCAGCACCGGCGATGCTCCCCACGAGGGTGCGCGTTTTCACATCGGGTCAGGGTTTTCCGGGGAATGTGTGCGCAGCGGTTCGCTCTTGCGCTGCGACGATTCGGAGACCGACCCCCGCGTCGACCGCACCAATTGCCGGACTCTTGGGATCCGCGCCATGCTCGCCGTTCCCATCAGTTCGCAATCTGCCATCATCGGGCTGCTCGAAGTGTTCTCCCGGCAGGCGCACGCCTTCGGATCGGATGACGAATTCGTTCTTCTGCGATTGGCAAGAATGGCTGCTGGGGCCAGCGAGCGGGCAGGATCGGCGGCCGATCTGCCCGTCCCATCGCCGGCGGCCGAGGATGCCGCCGACGCCCGAGTCGATCGCCATACTCCCCAGCGTGCCTCGGCGCGGAACGGTATCCTGATCGCGGTCCTAATCCCCATCGTCTTTGTCATCGTCTGGGTGATTGGAACCTGGCAGGGCGATGGCTGGCGTCGCAGCCGCACCACTGCCGCGCCGGTGGCCACGGGCAGCCGTGCACCCCTTGCACCCGCCCAGCCTCGACGACTACCGAATGCATTGTCGGAGTTGCGTGGCTTGGCCGAGCAAGGGGACGCCGCCGCCCAGTTCGCCATGGGCGTACGCTACGAGACGGGAGAGGGAGTGGACCAGAACGACCTGGAGGCGGTTCGCTGGTTCAATAAGGCGGCAGAGCAAGACGACCCCGGAGCGCAAGCCATGCTGGGGGCCTATTATTGGGCGGGGCGAGGCGTTCCCGCCGATCCTGTGCAGGCCTATTTCTGGTCGATTCTGGCGGAAGCGGGGGGAGATG
>DASPVV010000179.1:0-22074 GCA_035622175.1 Terriglobales bacterium
GTTCGGTCCAAGGCGGCGGCAAAGGCGTCGAGGGAGAGCGATCGCTGGAGGTTGCGCCGCAAGCCACGTTCCACTTCCGCCAAGCGCTCGGCGGCTTCCGCAATCCAGGGGAAATCGACGGTTTCGGCCAGCTTTTTCAGTTCTCCCTCCATCTCGAGGTTGCGAACGAATTCTCCCATGCCCGAGTTGAGATACATTAGGTCGCGGAGCAAGGAATAAAGGCTCCGCACCAGTCGTTCAATCTTTTCGCGGCCCTCGGCTCCGGCACGATAGCTTTCGGTGACCTGAAACAACCCGGCATGATCGCCGCCCCGCAATGCGCCATTGAGGATGACCCAGGCATGTTGGCGGGCCGCCCGGTAAGCGGCTAGGTCGAAACTGCGTGCCCGACCCACCGCGCCTTCCGACAATCGGGCTACCAGAGCTCGCTCCTTGGCATTCCAAGCAGGACAGTGCCGAGCCAAATCGCGCTCGATTTCCTCGGCAGGGAGGGCATGCAGCGTGACCAGCATCGAGCGCGAGCGAATCGTCGGCAGCAGCGCGCCAGGATTGGTGGTGAGCAGGAGAATTGTGGCAAATCCAGGGGGCTCCTCGAGCACCTTGAGTAATGCGTTAGCCGCCTCTTTCAGGAAGGCCGAATCGGTGAAGATGTAGACACGCTCTTTGCCTTCGCCAGGACGCAAATAGATGGTCTCCGTCACCCGCCGCACCTGGTCCACCTTGATCATCATCTGCGGAGGATCCGGCGGGATGACCAGCACGTCGGGGTGGGTTTGCACGAAGATACGTGTCTCCCTCTTGTCGGTCTCGCGCAGTGCGTCACGGGCCTCGATGGCTTCGCTCATGCGCGCGGTGAGTTCTCCGGATTGCGCGATGCGTTGGCAGTTGGAGCAGCGACCGCAAAAATCGGGGAGTTCATCGCTCGTCCCCGGTTGCAGGCAGTTCATTGCCTGGGCAAGCATGACCGCCAGAGTGTACTTGCCAGAGCCCGCAGGGCCGGCCAGGATTACGGCATGAGGAAAGCGCCCCTGTGCCACGAGTCGGCGCAGGCGACCGACGGTGTCCCGGTTGCCGTGAAAATCAGAGAACCCCATACCTAAGTTTTACTACGAACCGTTGTCTGCTGTTTTCAGTTTGAGCCTACGCCGTACCGCCTCGAGGATCTGCTGATGAGTTTCCTCGGGAGAGCCGCGTGCGTCGATGATGACGACACGCTCCGGCTCCCGTCGGGCAATCGCCAGGTAGGTGTTGCGCACGCGCTCAAAAAAAGCGCGGCTTTCCTTTTCAAACCGGCCCTCATCGCTGGTTCCCACCGTGCGAGAGCGGTTGCGACGGCGCGCTCGATCGACACTGCGCACCACGTCCGAGTCCATGAGGATGGTGAGGTCGGGCTGCACGTCCTCGCACAGGATGCCATGCAACCGCAACACGGCGTCGCTTCCCAGCTTGCGGCCACCACCCTGATAGGCTTCGCTCGAATCGGTGAAGCGATCGCAGAGCACAATCTTGCCCTGCAACAGTGCCGGCTGAATCACCTCGCTGAGATGCTGCGCGCGGGAGGCAAACATGAGCGCCAATTCGGCCGTCGGGACTAATGCCGTCGCAGCGCTATCGACGAGAAGCTGGCGGATTTTCTCTCCCGTCCACGTGCCCCCCGGTTCGCGAGTGACGAGCACGGGCAGCCTCTCGGCCCGCAAAGCCACCGCGAGCCTCTCGAGTTGCGTGCTCTTTCCCGAGCCATCGAGTCCCTCAAAAGTTATGAGTTTTCCCCGCGCCAGGGTAGGCACGAAAGCATCATAGCATCGTCGCCCAAGCCCGGGGCGTCCAGTTGCGGCGAGCCTCCCGGGTTTTCGAAGGGCTTGCGTGCTGGGCGGGAAGCCCCGAGGTGACAGCTTTCGAAGTTCGCTGGTATAGTCACCCATTCAGATCGCGTGAAGGTGGGAGCAAAAGGAGCGGCAGCATGGTCTTCTCCATGGCTCGTAGCGGGTTGTTTTGGTTCCTCAGGTTGCTGGTCCTGGCGGCAGCGGTGACGGCTCCCGCCCTAGCACAGGTTGCAGCCCCAACCATCACCGTATCAGTCGACGCCACGGCGGCTCCGCGAAAGATTTTTCATGCGCGCCTGACCATTCCTGCCAGCCCTGGGACGCTAACCCTGTATTACCCGAAGTGGATTCCGGGCGAGCATGGGCCTACCGGCCCGATCCAGACTTTGGCCGGCATTCGCTTCACCGCAAACGGCCAACTCTTGGCATGGCGCCGTGATTTGCTCGACGGCTGGACGTTTCATGTGCAGGTGCCAGAGGGAGTCTCCGCGGTCGAAGTCGAGCTGGATTACATCTCCCCGACCGGCCGAGAAGGAATCTATACCGGCGGCCAAACGGCCACAGCCAAAATGGCGATCCTCAATTGGAACACCCTGCTGTTGTATCCCTTGGGTTGGACTGCGGAGGAACTCAAGTATCAGGCACGCCTCGAACTGCCGGCGGGATGGAAGTTTGCCACCGCCTTACCCCTGGCTTCCCAGTCCGGCTCAAACCTCAACTTCCAAGTCGCCTCCCTCACCACCCTGGTTGATTCCCCAGTGATCACGGGGGAATATCTTCGGGTCGTGCCGCTCGCGGAAAATCCCCGACAGGAGCTCGATATCGCGGCCGATAGCCCGGCCGCCCTGGAGGCCCCTGAAGACGTCTTCGATGCCTACAAAAACCTCGCCGATCAAGCCTTCAAGCTGTTCGGAGCGCGGCACTTCCGTGATTACCACTTTCTTTATAGCCTGAGTGATCACGTCGCCCACTTTGGCTTAGAGCACCATGAGTCGAATGACAGTCGGGCGGGCGAGCGCGCGCTGGTCGATCCCGAGCTGCGGCTGCTTGAAGCCGGGCTCTTGCCTCACGAATATGTGCATTCCTGGAATGGGAAGTATCGGCGTCCGCAAGACCTCACCACGCCCGATTATGAGAAAGCCATGCAAACCGATCTGCTCTGGGTCTATGAAGGGCTCACGTCCTATCTGGGCGATGTTCTCAGCGCGCGCAGCGGGCTGCGCACGCCGGAGCAGTTTCGGGATGCGCTGGCATTGCTGGCCGCGCAGCTCGATCACCGGCCTGGCCGTAGCTGGCGAAATCTTGCCGACACCGCCGACGGGGTTCCGGCCATGCAGGACGCGCCGCAAGAATGGGAGTCGTGGCGGCGTGACCTCGATTACTACGACGAAGATGTGCTGAACTGGCTCTGGGTGGATACCATCATTCGCCGCGAGACCCAAAATAAGAAGTCCCTCGACGATTTCTGCCGGCTCTTTCATGGCGGAGCCAGCGGCCCGCCGGAAGTGAAGACGTACGGCTTCGACGACGTGGTCAATGGGTTGCGTCAGGTTGCTCCTTATGACTGGCGAGGCTTCTGGACTGAACGACTCAACAGTCACGCCTCCGCGGCGCCGCTCGGTGGGATCGAGGACAGCGGCTGGAAGCTGGTGTATGACGAGACGGCTTCGGAGCAGTATCGAATCGAGGAGCGGGAGCGGGAAACCATCGATGCCAGCAATTCCATCGGGCTGCTGCTGAACCAAGATGGACGAGTGGTCGATACCATCGAGGGAATGGCTGCCGCCCAAGCAGGGCTCGGGCCCGGCATGAGCGTGGTGGCGGTCAATAGCCTGCGGTTTTCGGCGGATGTACTGCGCGACGCTTTGAGAACCGGCAAGAGCGCTTCCGGGCCTCTCGAGTTGCTGGTCGAGAATGCCGGCTACTACAAAACCTATGCCCTCGATTACCACGGCGGCGAACGCTACCCGCACCTGGTACGAGCCGAATCGAAGCCGGACATGCTGAGCGACATCCTTCGAGCACGATAGAGCGCAACTCGGGGCGCAAACCCACTCCCACCCAGGTCCCCATCGGGGAAGCTACCGCGGGCGGTTAGCTTATTTCTTCGACGCCTTGAAATAGGTCGGTTTCTTGCGAGATCGGTTCCCGCTTGGTTTTGGCGGCGAGGTGGAACATCTCCTGCCTGCCCCGCTGGCGAAGGAATGCTTCAAACAGCGGCCAAAGCGGTGCTTGCGTCCGGTGGGCCTTGAATGCGGCGATTTTGGTCTCGAGGTGTTTACCGATTTCAACGACGGCGCTGACCGGTGCCAGGGTGACCGGCTGCCGATCGGGCAAGGTAAAACTGGCCGTCGCCTGGTACAGCTTCTGGGTGCGATGCGGCGCGATACCGCTTCTCAACTGGTCGGGATAGCGGTTGCTTCGTCCCGCCCAGTGAAACGCCAGCTCTGCGAAAACCGAGGCCATCGAATGATCGGTGTGACCCGTGAGCCCGCCTTCCGGGCCGAAGGCCAGCATCACCTGCGGCCGAAATCGGCGAACCTCAAGCGTCAGCTCATACACCACCCGGTAAAGGTCCTGGCGATGGAGATCGCCGTCGGGATAGTCTCGTACGACCCCGTGGGTGATCTTCAGAATCTCACAGGAGGCGGCAAACTCCCGGCGCCGCATCGCGGCCAGCTCCTGATCATCCTTGGCTCCGCCACGATGGGTGGCTGCCTGACCCGGCGTAAGGCAAATGACAGAGGTCTCGACGCCCCGCTCATGGTAAAGAGCCAGCGAACCGCCGAATCCTCCGGCCTCATCATCCGGATGGGCCGTGATGCATAGCATGCGCCGCATTGCACTCATTGTACTTGCTGCCCCGGGTGCCACTTGCGCCCAGTGTGCATATTGTTGCGCACTCTCGGGATGGGAGAAACGTTGGTTATTGCTTCTTAAGAAAGGCCGTCCCGCACTACAATAAAGCCACCTCGAGGTGGAGGCCGATTTCATGAGGAGTAACCAGTGCACGTTCTTGTGACCACGGACACTCTCAGCGGTGTGTGGACGCACACTCAGGAGCTCGTTGCCGGGCTGGTGGACAGCGGAGTCCGGGTGACCCTAGTCAGCTTTGGCGACATTCCCCTGCCTCGGCAAATCTCCTGGATGGATAGCCTGTCTGGTCTGGACTATTGTCCTACCGCGTTTCGCCTGGACTGGATGCAGGAGGGTCAAACCGATTTCAGGGACTCGGCTCGTTATCTGGCCGCGCTCGTCAAAGAGCGGCAGCCGGATCTGCTGCATCTGAACCAGTTGTGCTATGGCAGCCTGCCGGTGCGAACCCCCCGCTTGGTGGTTGCCCACGGCGACCTGATCAGCTGGTGGAAAGCCGTGCATGGCAGCGAGCCCCAGGAGAGCCGCTGGTTGCGTGGCTACAAACTTCTGGTGACGCAAGGGTTGGAGCAGGCTACGGCGGTGGTCGCGCCTTCGTTCTGGATGCTCGAGTCGATTCGCGCTTGCTACACCCACCCCAAGCAGGTAGCGGTCATCTACAACGGCAGGAATCCGGTCTTCTTCAATCCTTATGTCAGCAAGCACGATTCCGTCCTCGCGGTCGGAAGACTTCACGACGCCAGCAAACAGTTGGCGTTATTAACCCAACGCGCACACCCGGTTCCTGTGTGCATTGTCGATTCCGACGGGCCAACGGCCGGGCCTGGCGCGCCCATCTCGACCGATGTGAAAGTGCAGGCCCGGGAAGCCTGTATCTCCCTGAAGGGAATGCAAACCGAAGTGCAATTGCGCACGCTCTACAGCCGGGCAGCGATCTTTGCCGCCACTTCGCGCTACGAATCCTCCGGGTATGGGACCCTCGAGGCAGCGCTCTCCCGCTGCGCCATCGTCGCCAATGACATTCCTCATTTTCGTGAAATTTGGGGGGAGGCGGCGATTTACTTTCGCGCGAACGACGCCGATAGTCTGGCCGAGGTCATCCGCCGCCTGCACGAGCGCAGAGACCTTTGCCGGGGCTATGCCGCGCGCGCCTACCAGCGGGCGCGGCAATGTTTCACCGCCAAGCGCATGGTGGAGGAATACTTGCGCCTCTATCGTCAGATGCTTGGGCAGGAAGCAGTAGCGGCATAGAGCGAGCGGCCGTACAGATGGCCCGGGCCGTCCCGGGAATCTGGGACTGCGGACGGTAGGTTGGGTACCCCCCTGAAAGCTGCCCTGCGCATCAACCGCGCAAATCTAGCGGGCAAAAAACCTCGACTGGGCCACGTCGTCGAAGGGGAGCTTCATCCGCAGTTGCCCAACCCAGGCTATCGCCGGCCGGACAGGGTGCTGGGTCATCAGTTTGATTTGCAACAGTCTCCCATCGATTCTGAATCCGTGGCATCATGGCATCCTGTCAAAAGGAACCGGCCGCAAGCTGGATTTCGCGGTACGCGCCCTCAGAACCGTTGAACGCGTCATGGGAACATTTAGACGGAACTGCGCTCGACCGTCCCGAGCAGGATCAGCGCAACCCATGCCGTCGCAATCGGTAGGGAACGGGAGGACTGGTTCGACCGCCGGATATTCTCTTATCCTTTGTCATCAAAGCACTAGATTTGGCAAAAGTCTTGCTACTGGAGGGACCAATGTGACAGCGGGGGTGATCGTTTCGCCGTGGTATTTGCCTGCGCACTGTGACGCTGTTGTGCGAGTAGGAGGACGAACCTGATGAGCGGACTGGCAGAAGATCTTCGCTACGCGCTGCGGCAGTTGCGCAAATCTCCCGGCTTCACCACCGTCGCCGTCCTCACGCTTGCCCTCGGCATCGGCGCTAACACCGCTATCTTCAGCCTTGTCGATGCCGTGCTAATCAGGATGTTGCCCGTGCAAAGACCGGAGCAGCTCTTCCGACTCATCGACATGAGTAAGGAGGGCAAGACCCTCGATGCCTTTTCGTATCCGACCTTCGAACTTATTCAGGCGAACAATCAAACTCTCTCCGGCATCCTCGCCTTTCACCCCCTTGGTATTGTTGATTGTGTGGTGAACGGAAAAGGGGAGCTTGCCCACGCGCAAGCCGTGTCCGGCAGTTATTTCACAACGTTGGGCGTCAAGCCCATGTTTGGACGCACCATTACGACAGCAGATGAGGCTCGCGGCGTAAGCCAGGCCGCCGTGATCAGCTACGGCTATTGGACAAGGCGATTCAATCGCAATCCCTCAGCGGTCGGCGCGGAGATTATGCTAAACGGAGCGCCCTTCGCCATTGTCGGGGTCACGCCGCCCGAATTTTTTGGTCTTGAGACCGGCCAGTCCGTCGATGTTTCGATCCCGCTTACTTCTCTGGCTATCGTACAGCCCCAATTTGCAGCGGCAGGTTCTCCCTACGACGTCTTGACTGCCCCGTTCCGGCATTGGCTTCATTTGATGGTCCGACTCAGCGATGGGCAGACCGAAGTGCAAGCGCTAGCGAATCTCGGACCGATCTACGAGCAGGCTATGCGCCAGGCGGCGGAGGGCATGCGGGGTCTGCCCTTTGACTCTCCAAGCGCTGGAAGTGATGTACCCGAAAGCAGGCTCAAATTGGAATCCGGCAGCCGGGGCCTCGCCGCTCTTCGCGAGCAATTTTCAAAGCCCCTGGCATTTCTGATGGCAGTTGTTGGAATGCTCCTTCTCATCGCCTGTACGAATGTGGCGAACCTGTTGCTCGCGCGCTCGAACTCTCGCCAGAGCGAAATAGCATTGCGACTTGCACTCGGTGCTAGGCGGGGGCGGGTTCTTCGGCAGCTACTTACGGAAAGCGTGTTGCTGGCGGCAGGGGGCGGTGGGTTCGCCGCATTGGTGGCTTTTTGGGGGAGCAACGCGGTGGCGAATGTGATGTCCCGTTCAACCTCTGCCACGCATTTGGATGTCCACCCGGACATGCGCATTCTTGCTTTCACGGCATTAGTTTCGCTGGTCGCAGTCATTGTCTTTGGACTCATTCCCGCGTGGCGTGCTTCCAGGCTCGATCTTTCTCAAGCCGTCAAAGAAGGCAACCGAGCCGCGGCCGCCGCTCTGGGACGCTCACGAATCGGGGAAGGTCTGCTCATCCCTCAAATTGCCCTCTCCCTCGTTCTGACGGTGGGAGCGGGTCTTCTCGTGCGCACTCTCGAGAATCTCAAAAACTCCTATCCAGGTTTTCGTGAGCAGAACGTCTTCCTCTTCTCAATCAGGCCCGGCATGATCGGTTATACAGACACCCAGGTTGCTGAGCTTTACGAGCGGCTCTTGGAGCAGATTAAGCGGACTCCGACGGTGAGCGCAGTCTCCTTCTCGGCGTTCAGTCCACTTGCCGGGTGGTCCGGTTTCACCGATGCTCGGGTCGAAGGGTACACGCCCCGACAGGGGGAATACCCGGCCATCAGTGTGAATTTTGTGGGGCCGCGCTATTTCAGGACCATGGGTACGGCAGTTCTGTCGGGGCGCGATATTGCAGAAGAGGACAGGGCTGGTGCTCCAAAGGTTGCCGTAATCAATGAAGCGATGGCACAACATTTCTTTGGTGACAGCAATCCGATCGGCAGACGGTTCAGCATACCGGGATGGAAGGCCGATGCCAGCCCGATGGAGATCGTTGGCGTCGTTGAAAACGCTAAATTCATCAATCTGCGTGATCAGGATCCACCGGCTGCGTACATCCCGTTTTTCCAGTCGCCGGATTCATTTCTTGCGGCGAATTTTGAAGTACGTTCCAGCATAAATCCAACTGCTCTGGCTGCTTCCATCCGTGAAATGATTCAGCAGGCTGACAGTCGGCTGCCGCTCTTCGGAGTCAAGACTCTTCACCAGCAGATAGAGGAAACCCTTGTGCAGGAGCGCATCGTTGCGTTGCTTTCGAGCCTGTTTGGGATGCTTGCCCTCTTCCTCGCGTGCGTTGGTCTTTACGGAGTCATGTCGAGATTGGTCGTTCAAAGAACGCACGAAATCGGCATCCGGATGGCTCTCGGTGCCGAACGGTTCCGCGTGCTAAGGCTCGTCCTCGGGCGGGGGATGGCGATAGCTCTGATTGGAGTCGTTGCGGGCATGGCTGGCGCTGTGGGCGTAACCCGCTTCATGGCCACACTGCTTTTTGGTGTGAAGCCCACCGATGTTCAAACGATGCTTTTCGCATCGCTCGCTTTGATCGGAATCGCCTCATTCGCTTGCTACATCCCAGCACGGCGCGCGATGGGCGTCGATCCGATGGTTGCCTTGCGACACGAGTAATCGCTCACAAAGATCTCAGCATGATTCTCATGCAGCCGAGGCGGACCATGCCGAGAAAGTTCTCGATGGGATATTCGTAGCGCGTGACCAGTCGCCGGAACCACTGCAACCAGGCAAACAACCGTTCGACACACCCACGTCGCTGGTATCGTCGCAGCTTGCGCCCGTCTTGGGTCTGACTGCGTTTCTCCCGCTTGGGCGCGATCAACTCGACGTCGTAATCGCGGCCAGTCCAGAGGATCCGAGTTTGGTTTCGTGTGGCGAGGCGCTATCCACGGTGACGGCCAGAGGAAGACTGGTAACAGCGGCGTTATGAAAGTTTCTTTTCGCGGTGCGCGCGGTAGGCATACAGCACCGCCAGCAAAGGTGCGGCCAAGAGCACGCCCCAGAAGGGCCAAAGCATTCCCAGCACAATGGGCGCAAGGATGGATGCCCAGATAGGTACCTTGGCCGTTCTTCTCATGATGTATGGCTGCAGCAGCAGTCCGTCGAGCACGGCAATCAGGGCATAAAGCACCAGCACGCCAAGAGGGTGCTCCCAATCCTGCCACCGGATGGTTGCGGTGAGAACCGGGCCGAGCAGCCCCAGGATGGGCCCAAAGTGCGGCACGAGCTGGAACACGGCTGCGAGCAGCGCCCAGATCAGAGCCAGCGGCACGTGCAGAACGTAGAGTCCGATGAGCCAGAGTGCTCCGACAGCCAGAGAGTCCTGAGCCTGGGCAACGGCCCAGTTCTTGAGCGCGCTGCCAGTGATGCGTAAGTGATCTCTGAACTCCATGCTCGCTCCTGCTCTTCTCGGAACTGCCGCATCCCATCCCGAGAGCGGCTGCGGTTCGGTTCCAGTTAGCCAACTCCGGGCGGCAGGGAAGCACTCATTTTCGCCTGAGCTGGGTTTTGAGGGTTAACCCTGTTTTCAACAATTGACACCGAGAGGCATACTGGCCGTGGTGTGAGTACGATGAAATGAGAAAAGCTGCAAGCGTGTGGAGTCTGATTCTTGGTGCTGGACTGGTTGCGGATGTAGTTGGCGTCATTCGGAGCGGGTGGCAGCATCCCGGAGACACAATCGCGGCTACCGTCTGGCTTGCGCTAATTATCAACGGCACTAACGATACGCCGCCATTCTCGAAGCCGTCCGTAATGCCTGTCTCCCAGACGGGGTACTGAGTGTAATCGAGTGCCACTGTTCTTCTAGCGTTCGCGTGGAAAGCAAACTGGCCGAGGACCCCGGACAGAGGTGGCTAGCCTGGATCGACCGAGAGCTGGTATCTTGTTTGTTTCACGATGGGTCGGAGGAGGGCTTATGGCAGCTGTAAAGATTACCGTCAGGAAGAACGGTCCTTACCGGGTGGAAGCCCCTGAGGGCTCGGTGGAGCTGGTGGATGCGGATGGCACGCGCTACGATCTGACCGGCAAGCTCGCTTTTTCACTGTGCCGTTGTGGTGGATCGACCAACAAGCCCTTCTGCGACGGAACTCACAGCAAGATCGGATTCGAAGGTGCGGAGCTGGCCGTGAAGCAGGCCGAAACTCAGAGCTAACTCCGCAGAAGCGGCAAGGCGCAGGTGAGCAGAGGCGGTCGCTTGAAGCTTTCGCCGCAGCGCCTGGAGATTCGTGGGCAATTCACGAGACCAACAATTAGGGATGCAACGCAGCATCACGCGGCGCGATTTCCTGAACGGAGCAGCGCTGACGATTGGCGCGGCCGTCGTCCCTTCGTCCCTGTTTCTCGCCTGCCAGGTCCACACCGCTCCGGAGCAATCTCTTGACTACTACCCTCCGGCCCTGACCGGGTTGCGCGGCAGCCATCGCGGAAGCTTTGAGACGGCCCACAGTTTGCGGGATGGAACATTCTGGCAACACGCGGGAACGCCTGCCGATAGCGGGGAAACCTACGACCTGGTGGTAGTCGGCGCCGGGATCAGCGGCCTCTCGGCGGCGCACTTCTATCGTACGGTTGCCGGACCGAAAGCTCGCGTCCTCATTCTCGAGAACCACGACGATTTCGGCGGCCATGCCAAACGCAACGAGTTCTCGGCCGGCAGGCGCACCCTGCTCGGCTTCGGTGGAACCTACGCGATTGAGAGTCCCGCACCCTATAGCGCAGTTGCCAAGAGTTTGATTGAGGAGTTGGGAATCGACGTAGCGTCCTATCCGAAATATGTTGCGCAGGACCTCTATTTCTCGCTTGGCCTCACCCCCAGTATCTTCTTCGACCAAGAAACCTTCGGCGCCGACAAGCTGGTCGTGGATCCCACTTCGCTCGGCGGTACCGAGACTGGCGATAGGACCAGCGAGACGCCCGCCCGCTGGCAGCAGTTCCTGGCCGAAGCTCCCCTCTCCGCCAAGGCCAAGCGCGCCTACTACCAGCTTTACCACGACCACAAGGATTACTTGCCCGGTCTCCCCTCCGAGGCCAAGAAAGCCAGGCTGGCACGGATCAGTTATGCCAACTTTCTCAAGGACATAGTCGGAGTACCGGAAGAAGTGGTTAAGGTCTTACAGGCCGGCCCCCAACCCCTGTTTGGAGTGGGATTCGATGCGGTCTCGGCTCAGGATGCCTGGGGCATGGGCTATCCCGGGTTTACGGGAATGAAGTTGGATCCAGCTCCGGGCAAAGGCATGAATCGAGATGCCATTCCCAACCAAGAGGCGGAGAAATACTTCTTTCACTTTCCCGATGGCAACGCAACCATTGCCCGACTGCTGGTGCGGAAGCTGATTTCCCAGGCGATCCCGGGGACCTCCGCGGCCGACATTGTCACGGCGCGGGCCAACTACGCGAAGCTCGATGAAGACGGCTCCCCGGTTCGCATTCGTCTGAACAGCACGGTGGTACGGGTCAAGCATGACGGAGACCTCGCCAGCGCCAAGCAAGTGGAGGTCGCGTATGCGCGTTATGGCAAAACGTACCGGGTGCGAGCTTCGCATTGCATCCTGGCTTGTTGGCACGTGGTCATTCCTTATGTCTGCGAGGAACTCCCCGGTAGCCAGAAGCAAGCTTTGTATGCGGCGGCCAAAGTTCCCCTGCTCTACACCAACGTCGCCATTCGCGAGTGGGAAGCCTTCCGGA
The DNA here is from genome assembly GCA_035622175.1 of Terriglobales bacterium. Taxonomy (GTDB): domain Bacteria; phylum Acidobacteriota; class Terriglobia; order Terriglobales; family Acidobacteriaceae; genus JAFAGX01. Next base: position 12,120 of record DASPVV010000179.1, read on the forward strand.
AGCTGGGCGTCAGTTCGATCTATGCGCCGGGTTGCTACCACACGGAAGCCACCCTGGACGTGCCGGTCAGCATCGGCCCATACCAATGCTCGCGCCAACCGGGTGAGCCCATCGTCGTCCACATGATGAAGACGCCCTGCCGGCCGGGCTTGCCGGCTCGCGACCAGCACCGCGCCGGTCGCATGGAGTTGTTCAATACGACCTTCGAGACCATGGAGCGCAACATCCGCGACCAGTTGGCGCGCATGCTCGGCCCGGGTGGATTTGACCCCTCTCGCGACGTCACGGCAATCACGGTGAACCGCTGGCCCCACGGTTACGCGTACGAGTACAACTCGCTGTTCGATGACTTTTGGCTGGAAGGCGGCGAGACCCCCTGTGAAGTGGCCCGCAAGCCCTTCGGGCGGATCGCGATTGCCAATGCGGATGCAGGCGCCTACGCCTACACCGACGGTGCGATTGACCAGGCATGGCGGGCGGTGGGAGAAATCAGCAATCGGCCACCCAGCCCACAGGCCGGCGCAGGACTCGCCGGCTCGGCAACCACGGCGGCCGATGTCTAGTGAATGGTCTTGGTCTTACGCGACATGTAATCCATGAGGAGATACTGGCCCAGAGTGTAGGGCGTGGTGAAATAGGCTTTGCCGCGACACATCTCGGTGACTTTCTGCACGAACTGAATCAGTCCATAATCGGACGCCAGCATGAAGGTATTGATCAGGATACCGGCGCGCTTGCACTTCGACACCTCTTCCAGGGTTTGGCTCACCACCAGCGGGTCCAGGCCGAAAGCATTCTTGTAAATGCGCCCATCTTCGAGGGTCAAGGCCGAAGGTTTCCCGTCCGTGATCATCACGATCTGCTTCATGTCTTTCCGTTGCCGTTGCAATACGCGCTGGGCCAGTCGCAAGCCCTCGCGGGTGTTGGTGTAATAGGGCCCGACCTTGACCCGTGCCAGCTGCGAGAGCGGCACTTCTTCGGCCGAGTCATGGAACAGAATCAAGGAAAGGGAGTCCCCCGGGTACTGGGTACGAATGAGATGGGAGAGCGCCATGGCCACCTTTTTGGCCGGAGTGAAGCGGTCCTCCCCGTAGAGAATCATGGAGTGGGAACAATCGAGCATCAACGCGGTAGCACAGGAGGACTGGTATTCGCACTGGTGAACCTGCAGATCGGAGTACTCGATATTGAGGGGAAGCGTCAAGCCCTCCCGCTGGATGGCGCTCGAAAGCGTGGCGGTGATATCGAGGTTGAGGGTGTCGCCGAATTCGTAACCCCGGGAGGCTCCGCTGGCTTCGATGCCGGTCGCCATGTCCCGCGTATCGTGGCGGCCGAAGCTCGATCTCCCTAACGATCCCATGAGATCCCGCAGGGATTTGAAACCGAGAAAATCCAGACTCTTATCGGTGATTTCGAATTTGACCTGCGGTTGGGCCTCGCCTACCTGTCCGCCAACCTGGGGCGAGCGGGCCGGATCATGCGGCGGATCGATGCTGAGGTAATCCTCCTGCTGCAAGCGATCGAGCACGCGATCGAGAAGCTCCTCGAGCGTTCCTTCCATCCGCATTTGCTCGAGGCGCTCGCGCAACTCGTCCGGCCAGTCGCCATCGAGCAATGCCTGCTCGATGGCGCGCCGCAGATCATCCAAGCTTTGCACCCTGTCCCCCAAATCGTCGTAGAGGTAGGTGGGAAAACCGCTTTGCAGCAGAAAATCCGAAAGCGCACCCAGCAGGTCTTGCAGGCTGATCTCGGCGGCCGGATCAGGAATGTATTTGCTGTAGCGGATGCGCTTCATAGTCTGACTGGCGAGCTTAGGCGCCCTGCCCTGGAGGGCTCGAGGTTCAGCGGCCTAATTGTAGGGTCGCTTCCCCCGGAACGGCAGATCCTCCCGCTCAAAATTCTTCTCGGCGACCTTGGGTGGCTTCTCGCCGGCAGTGAATACGCGATCTTCGTTGCGCCCGATTCGCTTATGGGCGTGCAGCCCCTCCAGCACGAATTCCGCGGCTGAAACCTGAGTCTCCGGCGCATCCTTGGGTCCGACGTTCACCTTCACCAGTTTTTCCATCAAACCCTGAATACCACGGAGGCCCTGCAGTGCCTCGCACGCGCTCGCCGTGTCCTCCAGCTGAATCTCGCCCCCCAGATCGAACCACTGCACGATCTGATTCATATCCGTACCCTTGAAGACGTTGTCGTAGGTCTTGGCCACAGCCGTGCGAATCAGCTCGCGCCCCACGCTCTCCGCACCTTTCATCTCGCCCTCGTACTCCAGTTCGAGTTTGCCGGTAATCGCCGGCATGGCGGCATAGACGTCTCCCACCCGAGGCACAATCAACTTCTCGTCATGCTGAATCGCGCGACGCTCGGCATTGGAGATCACATTCTCCATGCAGGAGATGGGCAGGCGCTGGCTGACCCCGGAGCGCTTGTCGATTTTTTTGTCCTCCCGGGCGCTGAATGCGATGCGTTCGATCACCTCCTGCACGTATTTCGGAACGTGCAGCTTGTACCCGTTGCGCTGCGTCCAAGCTTCCTGCACGGTGATGGCAATTCCCTCTTCGAGCGTGGCGGGATAATGGGTGCGAACTTCCGACCCGATGCGGTCCTTGAGCGGGGTAATGATCTTTCCCCGGGCGGTGTAATCCTCCGGATTGGCGCTAAACACCAAAACCAGGTCGAGCGGCAGGCGGATGGGATAGCCCTTGATCTGCACATCGCCCTCTTGCATGATGTTGAACAGTCCCACCTGAATCTTGCCCGCCAAATCGGGCAGTTCGTTGATGGCGAAAATGCCGCGATTCGCCCGGGGAAGCAGGCCATAGTGCACCGTCATTTCGCTGCTGAGCTGGTGACCGCCGCGCGCCGCCTTGATGGGATCGATGTCTCCGATCAGATCGGCGATGGTTACATCCGGGGTGGCTAACTTCTCGACGTAGCGCTCCTCCGGCGTGAGATAGGCAATCGGCGTGTCGTCGGCATGTTGAGCCACTTCCTCGCGACACTGGCGACAAATCGGCGCATAGGGATTGTCGTGAATCTCACAGCCCGCCAGATACGGCATTTCGGGGTCGAGCAAGCTGGTCAGGGCCCGCAGGATTCGGCTTTTGGCTTGGCCGCGAAGGCCGAGCAGAATGAAGTGATGGCGGGAGAGGATCGCGTTGACGATCTGCGGCACCACCGTATCGTCGTAGCCGACAATGCCTGGAAAAATCGACCCCCCTTGCCGCAGTTTCTCCATCAGGTTGTCGCGCAACTCGTCTCTGACGCGTCGAGTTCGTAGGATTGCTTCCGAGAATGGACTTTGGCGCAACTCGCCGAGCGTCCGAGGCAGACTCATGATGGAAAACCCCCAGGCAAACTCCTCCGTGCCTCGATTATACCCCCGCTTGGCTAACTTGCATGCCCGTTGCCTCCCGCCTTGCGGCGCACGTACATGGTTCGCCGCATGCCCGGCAAGATGCCCTCAAAGAAAGCAATGACGGCTTCCAAGCGTTCCCCTTCCGATTTCATAGCCAGAAGCGACTGTTTGAAGTCGAGATCGAGCGGCAAGGCTCCGGCCAAGTGAAAGGAGAGCTGCTGCCGGTCGATCCCGGAAGCGTCTTCTGAAACCGCCCCCACCAAAGTCATGATCTCACTGTGCAAGGTCATGGCCTGTTGCACGCGCTCGGGGGCCGCCGCGCCGGTTTCGTCCCGCAAATACAACACCTCTGCCTGCAGAAAAGATCTCTCCTGGCTGACCTGGATGACCTCGAAGCGCTCGCGGCCTTGGGTGACGATGTCCATGCGACCGTCGTCATATTTCTTGGTCACGGTAACGATTTCGGCGGTGCAACCGATGTCGGCGATTCCACCCTCTTTGGCCCGCACCACACCGAAAACCTGATTCCGATCCAGGCATTCTGCGATCATTTCTTTATAGCGGGGTTCAAAGATGTGCAGGGGGAGAGGTGTGCCGGGCAATAGGACCAAGTCGAGCGGGAAGATTGGCAAGAACGGGCTCACACATAACCCCCGACATTGTCAGGCAAGCTGCGCACCGGCATGCATGATTGTACGCCGGGTGATCCGGCCAGGGTGTGGACCAAGCCTCTTGACGGCGGCCAGGGAGAAGACTAGAAGCGCTGCATGGACCTTTTGGGCAGAGTTGTAGTCGTGACCGGTGCGTCGATGGGCATCGGTGAAGCCATCGCCAAAATCTTCGCCGATCATGGCGCCGGGGTGGTGTTCCTGTCTCGGGATGCCGGGCGCGCCGAGGCCGCCCGTCATCGGGTGGGACACTGCGAACGTACCATCGCGCTGGCCTGCGACGTTCGCCATCGCGAGGAGATCGATCGCGTCCTTGGCCTGACCCTGCATCATTTCGACCGCCTCGATATCTGGGTGAATAATGCCGGACATGGGCTGGTGACCTCGGTCGCAAACCCGGGGATGACAGAGGTTCGGGAGATGTTTGACACCAATTTCTTCGGCGCGGTGGAGGCCATGGCCGCCGTCGTTGCCCTCATGAAGCAGCGGGGGAGCGGCACCATCATCAACATTTCGAGCGTCGCCGGGCACATCGCGTTGCCCTTCAGTGCCTTTTATGGCGCCAGCAAGTTTGCCATGAACGCCATCGGCAAGGCTGCCCGCATGGAGCTCGCCAGCTCGCGCATCCACGTGCTGACGGTATGCCCCGGCTACGTCAGAACCAACTTTTCCGCGAACGCCATCCGCGACAGCGGAGCGCAAGAGAGCCGCCCCGCCTGGGTGCGCGGAATCTCCGCCGAACGGGTGGCCCGGGCCGTGCTCCGCGGTTACCAGCGGCAAAAGCGGGAAGTGGTCGTGCCTTGGTCCATGCACCCGGTCATCAAACTTTATCAGCTGTTTCCCGGCCTGGTGGAATGGGGAATCATAAAAAGCTTGCGGCGCCGACAACCCACCCCGAGATCTTCCACCCAAGGAACCCCATAAGACACTCTCCGTTTTCCTCTAGGCTTGCGACTTCAACTCCTCGAGCATCGCGGTCATCTCCGACTGCGCATGCGCATTCCCCGTGCGCCGGGCCGAAGCGATGCCGTCGACCAGCATCCTCTTGGCCTCCTCCCTCTGACCGGCACCGACCAGGGCCTGCGCCGCCATGAAGTATCCTGCCGTGTAATCGGGATGGAGAGAAAGAAGCTTGGCAAATTCCTCGAGCGCACGGTTGAACTGGCCGGAGTTCACATACTCCATGGCCAGTCCGTAGCGCGCGAAGGCGTCGTTCGGATTCTGTGCCAGAACTTGGTTGAGCATTAGGGTACGATCCATCGATCTGCACTCATGGTGGAGTTTCTCAGCATAACAAACCAGCATGAATTCCTGCCACGATTCTTGCCCGGCGGCTGAGAAAGCTGCCAACGGCGCCGGCTAGGAAGCACTCGCAGCTAGAATCTTGTTCGCCAGTAGCGAGCCCCGCCTTCTGGCTGTAGAATAGCCGCAATTCGGAGGAGAAGTGGCCTGCCCGTTCTTCATGCCGACACGTCGCTGCGAGGATGGCGGCTGGCTGCACCCCTCGCGCTTGCCCCTAGGCGCAGGATGGCGGGGCGAATGCTCGGCCTCCGGTCAACCAGGCATCGCGCCCAGCAACCATGAGCTGCGGGAGTGGTGCAATCTGGGATACGCGTCGCGCTGTTCGCGACTGCCGCAGCAACCTAGCTTCGATGCGGTCAGATTCTCTGTGGCCGGCGACAGTTGCGACCGGGTGACGATCTGTTTCGTTTTGGAATCGGCTCATCGTCCAGCCGGACACGGATTGCTGGCCTACGATCCTTCGCTGGCCCAATGGATCTCCATGCACCCCGACCGGCGGATTCAGAGGATGGCCGAGTGTTATTTGCAGGCTTACTTCGAGCGTAGAGTTCTTTCCCGCCCTGGCTCCTGAAGGCAAACCCATGAACCACGACTCACCACTCGCCGCGCGCGCGGTCCGTGACTCCCAGTCGGAAATGGCGGAGATTGTTCTTCCCAACGATACCAACCCGCTCGGTGCGCTGCTGGGCGGACGCCTCATGCACTGGATTGACCTGGCGGGCGCGATGGCCGCACACCGTCACTCGCGACACTATGCCGTGACTGCATCCATGGATCATGTGGATTTTCTGGTTCCGGTGCAGGTCGGCGACCTGGTCATCCTGAGGTCTTCGGTCAATCGCGCCTTTCACAGCTCGATGGAGGTCGGGGTCAAGGTCTGGTTGGAAAACTACTTGCAAAACAGCTGCCAGCACGTCAGCTCGGCCTATCTGATCTTCGTCGCGGTGGATGCCGAAGGACGACGCCTTCCCGTCCCACCGGTCGTGCCCGAAACCGAGGAACAGAGACGACGCTATGAAGATGCGGGCCGAAGGCGAGAGATTCGGCAGCAGCATCTGGAACGCAGACGCGGCCGGGGCTGACCGGCAGCGAGGCATCGGTCCCCGGTGCGAGATACCGCGGGTAAACCCGAGATCGGGAGAGAGCCCCACAGTTTGGCTGCCGTCCTGGCCCTTCCTTGTCCCTCTGCCAGCCGCGTCCCGGGCCTCGTAGGACGATCGGATGTCTGTATAATTCTTGCGTGCCATCCTGTAAAGTGAGTTCATGAGCGCCCACCAGCCTTCCCGTCCTGCACCCCCCACGCCACAGCCTCTTCCCGGTGTCGAGGCCATCGTTGCGGTCGGTTCTGGCAAAGGCGGCGTGGGCAAAACCACGCTGGCAGTCAACCTAGCGGTTGCCTTGGCCAAGCTTGGACACAAGGTCGGTTTGCTCGATGCCGACGTCTATGGTCCCAACGTGCCGCTCATGCTCGGCACCAACGCACAGCCCAAGGTTTTGGCCCCGGAGAGAATTCAGCCGCTCGAAGTCCATGGCCTCAAGGTCATCTCGGTTGGGCTTCTCAATCCTGGGGACAAACCGCTGATTTGGCGTGGGCCGATGTTGCATTCGATCATTCGGCAGTTTCTTGGCTCGGTCCAATGGGGCCAGCTCGATTATCTCATCGTGGATCTGCCTCCGGGTACGGGCGATGTGGCCCTGTCTCTCATCCAGACTGTGCCGCTGACGGGTGCGATTGTGGTATCGACGCCCTCCGATGTTTCTCTGCAGGATGGGCGCAAAGCGATCGAAATGTTTCGCCAGATGAAGGTGGATCTCGTGGGCATGGTCGAGAACATGAGCTATTTCGTCTGTCCGCATTGCCATCATGAGATCGACATCTTTTCTCGTGGGGGTGCGGAGAAAACCGCCAGCCAGTTCGGGGTCGCGTTCCTCGGAAATATTCAACTCGATCCTGAGATCCGCAAGTCCGGCGATTGGGGTAAGCCTTCCGTGCTCGAAGGCGAGAGTTCTCCGCAGGCAAAGTCGCTGTTCGATTTTGCCCGCAGAGTGATGGCGCGAGTCGATGAGATTAAGTCCGCCGCGGCGGATAGCGTCATCGAGATTCAGTAGCCAAGACGGGGGCCGCTAACGGTTCCGTCCGAGAGTATATCCTGGAGAAGCCTCCTGACCGTTTAGGTTGATCGGGCTGCCACCCCTCAGGTTCTTATGCACGCGGCCGAGGAGTATCGGGAACGCCTCCAGCACCGCGAAATTGAGGTTCATCGCCTGGAGGCAGTGCACGTCCGGCTTGGGAACATGCGGTTATTTCTGGCCTTGGTGGCTGTGGGAATCGCCTGGGAATCCCTCAAACAGCATGCATTGTCACCTGGGTGGACGGCGCTGCCTCTGATTCTCTTCGCAGGCATTGCAATCTACCATGCGCGCCTCCTCAAGGCCCGAGACCTGGCGCAGCGGGCAGTGGGCTTTTACGAAAATGGCCTTGCCCGTATCGAAAACCGCTGGGTTGGCACCGGACAGACTGGGGAGCGCTTCAACGACCCTCACCATGTTTACGCGGAAGATCTCGGTCTATTTGGCCGCGGCAGCCTATTCGAGCTTCTCTCCACCGCCCGTACGCGTATGGGCGAGGAGGCTCTTGCAGGCTGGCTGCTTACGCCTTCGGCTGTGGAGGAGATTGCGGAAAGGCAGGCTGCGGTTCGTGCGCTGCGCCAGCAGCTCGATCTGAGAGAAGACTTGGCCGTGGTTGGCAAGGATGCAGGTGTGGGTGTGTACGGCAAGGCTTTGCTGAGTTGGGCGGAAGCGCCGAATCGAATGGGGCCGCAGGGGATGCGATGGTTGAGCTTGATCCTTGGTGTTTCTGCCCTGGCCGCGGCCGCCCTTTGGGGATGGTGGGGAAGGGCCACGCCACTGATCGTGATCCTTGTCCTCGAAGCAGTTCTGAAGCGTCGCTTAGGAAAACCGCTGGCAGAAGTCCTCGATAGCGCTGAGCACGCATTCCGCGATCTGGGCTTGCTTTCGGGGCTATTGGCGAGAGTCGAACGGCACGCTTTCTCTGCCCCGCGATTGCAGTTGCTGCAACGCCAGCTTATCTCGCACGGACTGCAGAGTTCGCGGGCGATTGCCCGTCTGAACACCATCCTCGAGCTGAGCGACTCGCGTAGAAACTTAATTTTGGCGGCGCTCGATATTCCCCTGATGTATTCGGTACAGGTGGCATTTGCCGCCGAAGCCTGGAGACGGACGCACGGTCGCGCGGTGGGTTCGTGGCTCGGCGCGATCGCCGAGATTGAGGCGTTGATCAGCCTGGCTACGTATAGCTATGAACATCCCGGAGATCCATTTCCCGAGTTTGTCCACGATGCGGCATACCTGGATGCAGCCGAGATGGGCCACCCGCTGATCCCGCCGGGAAGCTTGATTCGTAACAGTGTCCGTCTGGTCGATGAGGTCCGCGTCTTGCTAGTGTTCTGTCCCATAAATAAATGGCAATACTATTGCTGAGAATTATAGGCATTTCCCATGCACAATGGAGGTGCCTATGCCAGTGGGACGACCGAAGGCGGTGTTGGTTCTGTCTCCGCAGCAGCACGAGCAGCTGGAGAGCTTGGCCCATTCGCGCGCTCTTCCGGCGGGATTGGTGAGTCGAGCCAAGATTATTTTGCTGAGCGCCGCGGGCAAGACCAACTCGGAAATTGCGCGGCAGTTGCAGATGGCCAATGCCACCGTAGGCAAGTGGCGACAGCGCTTTCTCGAAGAGGGAGTGTCGGGATTGCATGATGAGTTACGCCCCGGGCGTCCACGTCCCATCAGCGACGAACGGGTGGCGCACTTGGTTCACAAGACACTGCAGACGAAACCCCAAGCGGGTACGCATTGGAGTATTCGGCAAATTGCCAGCGAAACCGGCGTGTCGAAATCAACGGTGCACCGCATCTGGCAAGCTTTTGGCTTACAGCCGCACCGCCAAAAACATTTCCGGCTCTCCAACGATCCATTTTTTGTAGAGAAAGTACGAGATATTGTAGGGCTGTATTTGAATCCACCGGAAGATGCCGTAGTTTTGTGCGTGGATGAAAAAAGTCAAATTCAGGCATTGGAACGTACTCAGCCCATGTTGCCCATAGGCCTGGGCTATGTGGAGGGGGTGACCCACGATTATCGACGGCATGGGACCACCACTCTGTTTGCTGCCCTAGATACGGCGAATGGCAAAGTAATCACCCAATGCCGGCGCCGTCACCGCCACCAGGAATATCTGGATTTCCTGCGCGAGATTGAGCAGAATGTGCCCACCACTTTGCAGGTGCACATCATCGTGGACAATTACGCCACCCATAAACACCCGCGAGTCAAACGCTGGTTAGCTTCCCGACCGCGATTTCACGTACACTTCACCCCGACTTATGCTTCCTGGCTTAATCAGGTAGAGATCTGGTTCAACCGCATCACCCAGCAGGCGATTCGGCGCGGCACATTCGGCAGCGTGAAGGAGTTGATCGAGAAAATCGATCGCTATGTTCATAACTCCAATAAGCACGCGCAGCCGTTCGTGTGGACCGCGACCGCAGATTCGATCTTCGCCAAAGTTGAGCGACTATGCGAACGTATTTCCGGGACGGCACACTAG
>DASPVV010000180.1:0-3913 GCA_035622175.1 Terriglobales bacterium
AGGCGCTGCCCATGTACGTGGCGCAACCGAACACGATCCCATCGCTCCTGTCGAGCGTCTCCATCAATGATGCGTTTGTGAAGTGCCCTTCATGGACATCCTTGCCCGAAATTTCGAAGGCTTGTCCAGAAACATCTGTAACGGCTTGCACGCCCCTAAGAATCGCATCGGCGAGCACCTTGGTGTGTCCCTTTCCCGACTGGAAGACCACCGCAACGTTCGTCATTCTGACCTCCTCGCCATATCGCGATCTTACGATTCCGCCCTACGGTCGCGTCTTGCAGTTTCCTGACATCCCCTTGCAAAATTTTGTATATCTCAGCAATCGGTATCCGCATCTAGTTTGGCTTAGAAGGAATAGGAAAAGACCTGCATGTCCAATCACCTGTGGCAGCCCACCAAAGACACAGCCTTCGCCCTCAGAGACATCAGCATTCTGCATGGCGGTCCGGAATCAGCAGTGTTGCCGGAGCATACTCACCTCGAAGCGCAAATGAGTGTCCACTTTCGACCCGACATTACAAACAAGTCGAAGATGGTCGCAGCACACGCGAACCTCTACGCATCCAAGCAACCGCACTCCGGGGGATGGAAGCAGGGCTGGCAGGTGATTGTCTTTCAGCTATCGCCGCAGATGCTGGCGGAGGCTGCTGAGGAGTTTTGCGTTGGTGGAACCTTCGAAATCAGACCATTTACCGCTCACAGGGAAAGACTCTTTGAAGAGATGGCTCGTCTGATGCTACAGGAGTTCGGGACGCCGTATAACGTTAGCCGTTTCTATGCCGAGTCAGTGGGCCACGTCGTCGCTGGACATATTCTAAGAATGCACAGCGAGACTCGACCTCGACTGAAACCGCCAGACGGTTTGAGTACGAAAGAACTGCTGGCCCTTCGCTGCTTCATCGACGAGCGGATTGAGGCGGGATTTAGCGTGATCGACTTGGCTAACGTCGTTGGGCTTGGGCCGCAACGATTCGCGCAGAAGCTGCGACTGGCGACCGGCTTATCACCGTGGCGCTACGTGCAGGCACACCGAATCTCACGTGCGCGGAACCTGCTAAGAAATGGGCGCACACCGATCGCGGAGATTTCAGGCATACTCGGCTTCGCGAGCCAGAGCCACTTTACCAACGTCTTTCGGGACACGTTGGGCATTACGCCGAACGCATACCGGACTATGTTTCGCTGATTCGTTCCGATAGAGCCGCCCTGCCCCGCAGCCGCCAGTAACTTACACGCAGTATCATAAAGATTGCATTTCACGCGAACACTTCAGCGCACCAAAGCAGGCGAAGTGGAATAGAGGATTAAACTCACTTTCGAAGGACAACGTGCATCGCGTTCTCCCCCATGACAGTCGTACACGGCGCAAAACCCATCCCGTGAAAATTCATCCCGACAAATAAGTGTTCTCCTTCTCCGGGCGCACGGGCGCAAAAGCCAAGTGCATTTCGTCGATTAGTGCCCCCGCGAGATATTGCCGAATCACTGACACCCCGCCGCCAATGCGGACATCTTTGCCCTGAGAGGCTTCTTTGGCTTTGTCTAGCGCAGGCTCGATACTATCTGTAACGGAGCATAAGGTGGTTCCGCCCTCCATCGCGAGTGGAGCATACATCCACACTGTGGGCGTACATGCAGCCGCTCAGCGGCGGTGCGCCGGTTCAGTTGACGCACTTCGATACGGAGCTTTCCGCGATTGTGGCCTATGCTTGGTTGAAGGACGGCAAGAAGATGGCGATTACCCGGGCTCGCTACAACGATACCGACGTGGTCATTCAGCGGTTTCCACTAGTCGTTTCAAGAGTTGCCGATGTACTTCAGAAAGGCTCTCTAAAGCTTTGAGCAGGCCTGGGCGGTATGGGGGCTTCAAGGAATTATCACACACTGTGCGAGGTGGCGGAATGATGGTATGCTGCTTTCCGTTTTTGCGGTCAAAAAGGAGATTCCAGATAAATGCTCAACAAGAACATTCTTCTTGTCTTGCTGATGTGTTTCACTTGGTTGACTCCCTCGACAGCGCAAAGGAATACCAGCACGCCTCCGGGCAAGCCTTCCTACGAACTCCCGCAGCCGGTGAAGGAAACTCTTGATCTCACGATGTACCAGAGAATCCGGGAGGAGGGGTTGCGCCACTCCCACGTGATGGAATATGCCTCCGCACTGGCGGACGGTATTGGGCCGCGCCTTACCGGTTCGCCGAACCTGAAGCGCGCCAATGATTGGGCTCGCGACCAGCTAACCGTCATGGGCAGCAGCAACGCTAATCTGGAAGATTGGGGCGAGTTCGGCATGGGTTGGCAGCAACTCAACACGTGGGTGCGCATGGCATCGCCCGATACGGCAGTGTTCATCGCGCAGGCTGCACCTTGGTCGCCCTCCAGCAACGGAGCGATCAACGGCCCGGTCATTTCGATGGAAATCAAAAAAGAAGAAGACCTTGACAAATTCAAAGGCAAACTTGCAGCCAAAATCGTGCTGTTCGGTGAAATGCGGGAAGTCAAGCCGGTTGATAAGCCTTTATTCGTGCGTGATGACGAGAAAGACCTTGCCCAAATTGCCAAATATCCGCTCACTGCAGAGCACGCATTCGACATCGTGGAACTTATCAAGCGGCGCGAGCTGATGGAGAAGGCGGCGAAATTCATCGCCTCCGAGCACGCAATTGCCGTCATTCTTCCCAGCCGCGATGGGCTCGATTCCGGGGGGTCAGGCGGAACGATTTTTGATGACGGCAGTTTTTCCTGGTTTTCTTATCAGCGCGAACACGCCCCACCCCTGCCAGTTGTTGTGATGGCAATTGAGAACTACGGGCGCGTTTATCGGCTGCTTCAAGCCCATGTTCCGGTCACGATCGAAATGAATGTAGACACGAAGTTTACGGGCGATCACGAACATGGCTTCGATACCATTGCTGAAATTCCCGGAACCGATCCGAAACTGAAAGATGAACTCGTGATGTTGGGAGGACATCTCGATTCCTGGGCTTCGGGGACAGGTGCGACCGACAATGGTGCAGGAACCGTGGTCGCCATGGAGGCGATGCGCATCTTCAACACACTGCAGGTCAAGCCGCGGCGGACGATTCGCATCGGATTGTGGACGGGAGAAGAACAGGGTCATTTCGGCTCGACGGGTTACGTCAAACAGCATTTCGGATTCGTGCCGCTTTCAACCGCGCCCGATCAGATGAAGCTTCCGGAGCGGCTCCGTAAGGCGGTCGGTCCGGTTCAACTTAAACCTGAACAAGAAAAAATCTCCGGGTATTTCAACGTGGATAACGGCAGCGGAAAGATCCTCGGAATATACCTGCAGGAAAACGCCGCGATTGAACCGATCTTCGCGCAATGGATGGAGCCGCTGAAGGATCTCGGGGTTACCACAATATCCATGCGCAACACCGGCGGCACCGATCACGAATCTTTTGATGCGGTGGGAATCCCGGGTTTCCAGTTTATTCAGGACAGACTTGATTACAGCTCTCGCACCCACCACTCCAATATGGATGTCTACGAGGAACTGCAGCCCGGCGACCTGGCACAGGCCGCAACCGTAGAGGCAATCTTCGTCTACAACACCGCTATGCGTGACCAGATGCTGCCGCGCAAGCCCCTGCCGCATCCCGAACTGGAGGAGCAGCGCAAAGCGCCGTTGAAGAAAGTCATGCCGGGCGCGGAGGAAGTGCCGGAGCACGAGGCGAAAGAAGAAAGGTAAGTATCAGCTGAGGCACCCTCAGCTAGTGCGCTGCCGCGGTGCCTTTCGGCTCTTTGATCAGTATCTGATTTCCAAAAGCGTCTGTCCAAATGGCGAAGTAAGCGTTGGTGCACGGACAAACCATTTGCGGAAGGACTTCCTTACCACCCATGGACTTGAGCTTCTTGCTGAAGTCGGCAACCGAATTCACTTTCAACAT
>DASPVV010000181.1:0-17908 GCA_035622175.1 Terriglobales bacterium
TGCGATGCCCGTCAGGATAGCTAACGGCCCGAAGACGAAAACAACCGTGAAATATGCAATCTGTTGGAGTGCGTTGTAGCCGTAAAAGCCGTTAGGCTCTGGAGGCAAATGGAATGTTGCGTAATGAACGAACGTGTTCCACGCCTGTGCGACCACAACTGGTGAAGTGGGCACGATCCGCTTCCACTGTTCAGTCGTGAGCAGCATCATGATGAAGACGATCCCAGTGGCAATGAACCCATGCACGTCAATGAAGTGCCAGACTCGCGCAATCCCGACTGTGTGCTTGTAGCCGGGAGTGCCGACTAGCGGCGAAATGTAGCGGGCGTCGTCCTTTGACGTCCAAATACGGTCACGAGGGACTTTGATGGGTGTGAACCTGATCCATTCGCTGCCCGGTGTGCAGTCGTCATTGAAATAGAGGCGCGGATGATCCATCAGGATGGAGAGACCGCTGCGGATGAGCATCATTACAAATAGGAAATTGAAGAAATGACAGTAACGTACCCAGAGCGGAAAGCCATGCGGCCCTGCGAAGTTGTTGCGATAAACCTGTGGCACAGGCTGGACGTAGGGCAAACCGACAGCGGCGAACTCAATCCACGCAGCAAGAAGCGACAACGCAATCGCCGCACCGATCCCAATCAGGATGGAAGGGCGTACCCAAACGTGGAAGCGCCGGTCCTGCGGATAATGAACTGCCCGATGTTCAGCATCGAAAGAAATCATAGCGCCCATCAAATGTCCCCAGCATAGAAGCCCACACAGAGGAGCAGAGCAGAAAGCTCGCCTCAACCCTACCGCAGCGCCAAAAGATTTTGGCGAACCTCCTGAGCTACATCCCCAACCGCCCCGCCGAAGTAGACAGGTGTTGAGCTACCCCATTGAACACTGCTGGGATATAGCGCAGCGACGTCCCAGAGAACGCCGTGGCGCTGGCAACAAAGTGCCTGCGAACTCGGAAACTGCTGCTTCAGTTCCCCGGCAACAAGGTGGTCTTTGTCCCAAAATTGTACAACCCGTGGGTCTGAAATTCTCGATTGAACCAATCCGCTTGGTCTTGCCCAGTCAGTCGGCAGCATCGGCTCCCATACAACAAGGACGCGAACTCGCGCTGACTGATTTTGCTTCAATATCTCCTCCATCGCGGAAGACCCCCGCAAGCAATACGCTCAAGTTGGCGACAGCAGGAGAACCAAGCGGGAGCGGTCAGCCGCGCTGTTGAATGCCTGCTTGAACTGGTCGAAATTAATCGGTGTCAGGGAGGTCAGTGGTGGTTGACCGGGAGGAGACGAACCCCAGTAGTACCAGTAAACAAGGAGTGCCAACACGATGACGAGCGACAGAGTGATGTACTTCGGCTTCACCATTCGTGTTTACTCAGCCAGCAAGCAGACTCGCTATCGCTTGGGGGAAGAGAATGACGAGAAGAATTACCACTACCGAACACCAGAACAAAGCGATGCTAATCGCGCTGCGCTTCTTGCATTGATTGCGGCGAACATACAGCTGAATGAAAGCGATGCCCAGCAGCACTGCCGCAATGACGAGCAGCCAAGGACGTGCCGATTGCAACCGGACGCTCGCTCCCGCCAGCCCCAGCGCACCCAGAAAGGTAAAGGGCACGCAGCAAGCCAGAGTCGATAGCACCGCGATCACGGCTGCCACAGGCGTTGCTCGCTCTGCCACTCGCATGAGAATCTTCACGCTCTCCGTTTGGCGTTTGAAATCGCGATCCGCAGCAATTCCTCTGACGGGACGCCGCTTCGGCTTGCATACAGGCGACAGGACAAGTTGGGAAGCGTCGTCAGGGTTGGTTCGACATCCTCGCCGTTGATGCGAACGGTCGGGGAGCCGGGGAACAACAGAGCCTTGGCTTCTGCTTCGGTGTTCACGGATACTGCCTGAATTCCGACCTGCACCGATTCGGACGCCAACACCTTGCGGATGCGCTCCACAGCAGGTTCGTAATTCGGACAGCCGGGCACGTACAGAACCTCGATCCTCATCGCTTTATTCCTGTAGTCTCCTCCAGCACCGAGCATGGACAGGCTGCGTGCCGCCGACGATGGTTCAATTCACGGCTGCACTTGCGAAAATCCGCCTCAAGCTCAGTCTCCAGTTGGCGTAGCTCACGCATCTTTGCACGCACGGCAGCCAGTTTTGCTGTCAACAAGTCTCTGACTGACTCGCAGGCTTCCACCTTGCTCTCGCGAAGATGGATCAGTTCCCCGACCTCGCGCAGGGAGAAGCCGAGTCCTTGCATTTGCTGGATGAAGTGCAGTCGCTCGACGGTGCCTTCGGTGTACAGACGGAACCGACCCGCACTTCGATCCGTCTTAGGCAGCAGCTTGCGCTTCTCGTAGAACCGGATTGCATCTACGGAGCCGCATCAGTTCGAGCAACTCCGGCTCGATGAGACCGCCTTCGCCGCCGAGAAAGTACGCAAACATCGCGGCGGCATCGCTTCAGAAGCTCGGGTCTTCGGGCGAGCAGACCGAACATCTGGGTGTCGCCGAAGCCCTGTTTAGAGAAGTCGATGATCGCGTTGACGGTGGGATCATGGGATGAACCAGCCGGAAGCGATTGAATACGTAGTGTGAACCTCTTTATTTACATGTCTCTTCCCCTCTCGACTCGAAAACGACAATAATTTTACACCTGCTTTGTCCATTCGCTGGAGGCGCTGGACATAGACAGAGGCGCTGCTGCGATTGACCTGCTTTGCTGTCCGACCTAATATTGGCGCTCAATGGTGTTCCAACCTCTGAGGAGGGCACATGAATCGAGAACGGGCATTGAAGCTTGTGTTGGTGGTGGTGGGGTTGATCTTCGTGCTTGGTGTTTACCCGTCGATGATTTTTTGGCCGAGCGGATGGCGATGGCAACCGAATCAGCCCGAATACGAGCAGATGATCCTCGGTGTGTATGCCACGCTTGGGATTTTCCTGCTGCTCGCCTCGCGCAACCCATCGGAGAATCGTAGCCTGATCGCATTTACGGCGTGGTCGAGCCTTGTTCATGGGGCGATCATGGCGGTGCAGGCATTCCAGAATTCGACCGAACGCGGACATCTGTTGGGCGACATTCCTGCTCTTGTCATCGTCGGCGTGGTGCTCATCGCGCTGCCTCCGGCAAAACAGCCAGTCGAGAAGGCATCGGCGGTAGTGGCGTAAGCTCGTAGTCCGACCGTGCCATGTCCGTCCGCTCGCTCGTTAAGGAGAAACTGTGTGAGCACATCTGCGATCACAAAACCGCTTGCAGAAATGTCGCCGCGTTTCAAGGCTAGAATAGCTGGCATTTCTTATTTGCTCACCGGAACAACGTTACCTGTTCGGGCAGATGTTTGTTCTCGGCAGGGTCGCTGTAGAAGGCAACGCCACAGCCACAGCGAACAACATCCTCGCACACCAACCTTTATTTCGGTCGGCTTTCGCAGCCGACCTCCTCTCAATAGCGTGCTCTATTGTTTTGACGGTTCTCTTCTATGACTTGTTTTCTCTCAACGCCAATCGCACCTTGCGAGCTTTCTTCCCCCGTCATGCCAAGATCGCATGGGCAATACGAACCCACCAAGACGCTTCACTGCGCCAAATGAGCGTCACTAGACCTTGTAAGACGATCAGGGTCGGCAGCGCGACGAGATAGATGCGATGGATGCTGCGATTCACGAGAAGGTCGCGCACGACGCCGAGTCCGATGACGGGATCGGGAGAGAGGACAAGAAGGCTGTGGTTGAAGATGAAGTCGAAGCGAGCAAAGGGAGCGTCTAGCAGTGCGCAAGTGGCGATGAAGATCAGTCGGCGATGCAGTTCCGGCTTCTTGCGCCACACGACCGCGAGCGCAAAGAACGTGCCGAACGCTGTCATGTCGAAGAAAGGAATGACGAGGAAAAGCTCCGCACCGGATAGGTGATGTCGGTACGTATCGAAGCAACCCATCACGATAGCCGTAGCCGTGCCAAGCAGAACCATCGCAGCGCCGAGTGTCGCTCCGAACCACCCGAAGAAGCGATGCCACTTTATGTTTCGCGTGCGGACGAGAACAGATTGAAACATGAAGAAGACGATCCAGTCAGAAAACGCTGCACCGTAGAACCACAGAATGAGCGGTCGTGCGATCGCTGGGTTCATCAGCAAGATGCCTTACCTTTTCTTGCTGGGCTGGGTGTGCTCCTCACCGAGGGCTGCGTGACCTCGTAGGCGAAGCGACCCACGAGTGGGCGAAGATCGGAAAGATCAACAAGCACTGCATCGCGCTAAAGCACGCCTACCTCCGTCCACGCGTCGAGCAACCGGGCAAGTACCGCAGGATCGCCGACCGCAAACAGCACGCGAGTCGGCTTCCACCCGTGCCTCGCCGCTGCGGAGGGCGCGGTATACTGAACGGAGGCGTGCAGGCCGCCTCCCGTCCGCGGACAGGACTGAGTCCACCTGACCTCGCAGTTTAATTCGGTTCGGTAACGAACCTCCTTTTCGCCCGACGCCAGCGGACCACGGGCACACCACAAAGGAGGCTCGTATGCCTGAACGCCGTCTGCCTGTCCGTCCTGACCTCATCCAACTGAAACACCAGGCCAAGAATTTTCTGCGCGATATTCGACGTAGCGATCCGGCCGCCATCGCCGAATTCCATCAACATCATCCGGACAAAATCGATCCCACGAGAGCGAAGCTCGCCGATGCGCAACTCGCGCTCGCTCGCGCGTACGAAGCGCCAAGCTGGCCGCGCCTAGTGCAATCGTGCCAGATCATCGACGCTATCTGGCAGGATGATCCCGTAGCCGTGCGAGAAATGATACTGAAGAATCAGCGTCTTCTCCACGAAAACGCCTTGGTTCGGCCAAGCAATTGGGGTCCCCCGATGTCCTACGCAGCGAATCTCGGGCGCGACCGGATTATCCGGCTCCTGCACGATCTTGGCGCTAAAGATCACGCGCAAGCAATGAATCGTGCCGCGCTCCAGAGCCAGATCGGCGCAGCACGATTGTTGCACTCGCTCATGGGTTCGCCGCGAATCACCGATGCGCAGGCGCTGCGCGATCCCGGCTACACCTTAAGCGTATCGGGTACCGCCCTCATGCTAGAGTTGGGAGCACCAGTCACGGACACCAATGGCAACTGTCTCGCGCCGGTGCACATGGTTCTCGAAACAGACAGCCGTAAGCCCGACGCCAAACACCAGATCCTTGAAATGTATGTCCAGCACGGCCTCGACCTGCCGGATACGCCGACGATGGCGCTGCATCGAGGCCGCACCGATTTGCTAGAGGCGCACTTGCGGCGTGACTCGAACCTGCTGCGCCGCACATTCTCGCATGAGGAGATTTATCCGCCGGAATTGGGATGTCATGACCAGGTACTCGCAACCCAGGGAACGCCTTTGAGCGGAACCACGCTGCTACACCTGTGCGCCGACTACGACGAACTGGAAATCGCACGATGGCTGATCGAGCGAGGAGCGGACGTGAATGCGAAAGCCGACACCGACGCCGACGGGTTCGGTGGTCATACTGCGCTGTTCGGGACGGTGGTTTCGCAACCGAACTTCTGGGTCAATCACCTCGGGAAGCCCGACGAGGCACCCATGACCTGCCTTCTGCTCGACCATGGCGCCGATACGAATGTGCGCGCGTCGCTCCGCAAGAAGCTGCACCCCGGCTATGGCGAGGACACCCTGCACGAGTACCGCGATGTCACGCCGCTGTTATGGGGCAAACGTTTCCATCGCAGGGTATTTGTCAGTAGAGAAGCTTTACGCCTCCTCGAGGAAAGAGGCGGGCGGGAGTGAACGCAAGGGAACTGTCGACAATTGGTTTCGCTTACGGTTAAGGTGGCTGCTATCCGATGTTTTGCCAACCGCTCTCCGCGTTCGCAGTGCTGATGTTCGGTAGTGTCCCACGGGCCCGACAAAGACGCGGTAGCCGTCCGGGCAGGAACAGAAATTTCGCCGCTCGGCATGTACGGCGGCCGGTGAATCTCCGACACGTTCACGCCATTCGCGAGAAAGTGCTCGCGCCACGCCGGCAGCTCGCCCGTATACAGATAGCGGAGAACATGATCCGTAGCCGGTCATCGTTGATCGCCTTCGCTCCAAAAAGCGCCTCGATGACGGGGGCGAACGTTCTGCAGCGAGGCCTTCGGTATAGCCTTCGCAATGCACCTGTAACCGTGCTATCCGGACCTCGGCAATGTGGAAAGACGACACTGGCTCGTCAGATCGCCAGCAAGAACTGAACCACGCGAACCTCGCACGATCTCTGAAATGCAAGCCCAAGGCAAATCGTTCATGGTCATGGAATGTCTTGACTGGGGACCCATTTCGCGATTGGCAGGCATAACTTTAGCCATCATTTGATGCCATACTTGATGTACTGGGTTTTCTATGCGAACTACCATTGCCCTCGATGACGATCTCGTACGCACCGCCCAGGAGTTCACTGGCGTTGCCGAAAAAACGGCTCTAATTCGGGAAGCTCTCAAAGCCCTAATCGAGCGGGAGAGTGCTCGCCGGTTGGCCTCCCTGGGAGGCACGATGCCGGGCTTGAAGAACATTGTGCGCCGCTGCCGGGGCGAGAGCAGGATACGGCGAAATTGATTCTTGCGGACACTTCGGTCTGGATCGACCATTTCCGTTCGGGTAACAAAGACCTGCAGAAGGCTCTGAGCCATGGGCAAATTGTGATTCATTCGTGGATCATTGCAGAATTGGCCCTCGGGTCACTGCGCGAACGCGCCAAAACGCTTGCCATGCTCGACCTCTTACCCCAAGTGCGCGTGGCACAATTGCGCGAACTGCGGCTCATGATTGAGGCTCGTCGTTTACACAGGGTTGGCATTGGCCTGATCGACGCACAGTTGATCGCTTCCGTCCTTCTCAATCCGCCCACCCTTCTCTGGACAAGAGACCAGCCACTCCGCAGGGTCGCCGGAGCTCTAGGCATTCACGCTGCGTTGACCTGAAAACTACGGTCGTAACCCTGAGCGATGGATCACAGGATCACTTACGGACCAACTCGCGTTGGCTGGGCTATGGGACGGTTGGAAGAATGCTGAAGGGCACTGGGCAAAGACAGGCTCCATTCTGACAACGACTCCAAACGCGGTGACTGCCACTGTCCACGACCGAATGCCAGTCATCCTTCGTCCTGACGATGCGTGGAGATCACCGGAGGTCAGAATCGGCGATTTGCCTAGTGCGGCGGCAGGTCGGAGTTGTACGTATCGAACAGCACCTTCCATGCGCCGTCCGCCTCCTTTTTCCACACCGTCAGGTACTTCCCCTTGTCGGAGATAGTCTTCCCGGATGCGTCCTTGACACTGAAGTCGTATGTGCCACTTGTGTAACCAAGTTCGCCGGAGCGGGCAACTCCGACTTTGTTCGCATGCCATGAGAGCGTGTAATTGGGGGTCGCGAACGCACTCCCTATCAATTTCGTAAGAGCGTCCTTCCCGGTTGCAATCGGCGCGTTGGATGGCAGCATGGAGCCTTCCTTGTCGAAGAACGCCACGGATTTCTCTAGGTCTTTCGCGGCGTACACTTTCATCCACCCAGCATCAGCAGCCAAGAGAGCCTCCGATGCACTTCCGCTCGCCTGACCAAGCGATCCGCTCATGCTTGTAGCGGAGAAGAGCAGTACAGCAACTAGCCGATTCTGAGGTCTCATATTCGTCTCCTATTTCCCGGCATGTTTTCGGTCTACGTCAGTCTTAGCTGACTGACCTTGTGAGTTGGCAAGCCATTCTACGGCGTCTTCGTCCAACTTGCCCAGATCGGCTATTCTCATAGTGCCATGACCGATGACGAACGAAGGAAGCGAGAAGCTGTCCTGATCGCGAACCGTCAGGAGCAAACTATCCGGCTTCGCGAGAATGTGCGCGGATGACACGGAATTGGTGATGCTTCTCCAAGATTCGTTCGCCGCCGACTACCAAGAGGACGCTTCTCGGCATGGCGATCAAGTACGCGGGTCTGCGTGGGAAGGAAGTGCGTGTCATCGGCCGCAATCGACAAACGCTCGGCCAAGAAGACCGCATACAGTGAGCGCAGTCCACTTGAAGTTGTGGCTAATTGGTATTCGGAAATAAGAGTTGGGTGGTGACAACGACTGCCACAGATCGTCCACGGATCGACGGATTCTTGCCGATCCACGATGTCAGTGCTTCCTACCAAGTCCGAATCAATGCCTCGCCTTTCGTCGTGTATCAGTGCCTTCTGACCTCCGACTTCAACGAACTTTGGGTTGTGCGGCTGTTGATGACCATCAGAACTGGGAAGCGGCAGGCTCGCAACCAAGTTCCCCACGATCTTCCTCAACGTCTTCAAGGTACGGGTTTTGTGATCTTGTACGATGTTCCGGGCGAAGAGCTAGTCCTTGGCGTTGCAGGAAAATTCTGGCGTCCCGATGGGGGGCGCTGTCTCGACCTCACTGCGGGGACTTTCGGCAAGTTTACACGTCCCGGATATGCGAAGGCGGCGTGGAACTTCAGGTTCAGAACAGTGTCGGGTGGGTATACGGTGCTTTCCACCGAGACGAGAATAAAATGCTTCGGTCGAGCGGCATTGTGGAAGTTTCGTCTCTACTGGATTGTCATCAGCTCGTTCTCTGGACTGATCCGCACGGCGATCCTCAGGGATGTGAAGGCAAAAGCAGAGTCAACTCTTACCTAGCCTTGGTGAAGATCACCACGTACAGAAAGAGCAGTAGCGCCAAACCGCTGAGCATGCTCCTCACTGCGGGCAACACGCCCCGTGCGTGCCAGCAGACGCTCGGCTTCGACTGACCGCTTATCCAGTGTCGGATACTTGGTCTTCGCTGTCGGGGCACACTTATCTGGGGTTACCCAGCCAAAGATCATTTTGGTGCTGTCAGGGTAGCGAGGCGATGACCTTGCGGAACTCTTCTTCCGTAAAAGCTCGGGGGATCTCGCTCCGGACGAACCCCTGCATGGCTCCAGGTAAGTTGACTCTTAGACCCGCCTCGTCGTCGGAAAATTCACCGATGGCAACCGCGTCATACTGTCCCAACGTCCAATAGATGGCCTTCAGCTTTCCTCCGGCTGCCTCAAATGCCCTCTGATTTTGGCCAAACTGTCCCTCCCCGCATCGTGTAGCCGCTGGTCTACACACTCGCGCTAATTATTCAAGAAATTGGCATCCATCTGGGAAGGAAAGGGAGTAGCATTTGTGGTGGTGCTGATCAGCGTATCTTAGAAGACCCGTTGTACCCATTAATAGCAGTCCGCCTCTAGACATTTCCGAGTTCAAGTTGCGCTTGAGCAATGTCGGAATGGTCCGTGGTGCGCTAGGTTTCCCTTGAGCGACTTGGACTTTACGTTGGCGAGACAAGTTTCGCGAGTGGTTGATCTAGGCTGAAATAGTGCCACTTTTCTGGCGGATCCGGGTTCAACCGAGAAGAGGGGGTCTCGTTGGACACAGCATCAGTGGGGGTTCTTGTCGTTGATGATAACGAGCCT
Organism: Terriglobales bacterium; assembly: GCA_035622175.1. Taxonomy (GTDB): domain Bacteria; phylum Acidobacteriota; class Terriglobia; order Terriglobales; family Acidobacteriaceae; genus JAFAGX01. Next base: position 9,477 of record DASPVV010000181.1, read on the forward strand.
TGGCGTCGTTTCTTCTCCTCCACCCTTCAGAAACAGCCGGAATATCAGGTCATCGGCGAAGCATCGGATGGATGGGAAGCCATTCGGCAAGCCGAAGAACTGCAACCCGACGTGATCCTGCTAGACATCGGTCTTCCGGCCCTGAATGGGATTGAAGCGGCTCGCCGAATCCGAGAGGTTTCGCCCGCTTCCAAAATCCTATTCGTGAGCGAAAACCGCTCGCGGGACGTTGCCGTAGAAGCCTTGCGCACGGGCGCAGGCGGCTATGTCGTCAAGTCGGATGCGGCAAGCGAACTCTTGCCTGCTGTAAAAGCGGTTCTTCAGGGCAAGCAATTTGTGAGCGCCAGTTTGGCGGGTCACGATTCTGCCGATGCGCGGCGTGAGCCCACCTCGGTGGACACCCAAAAACCAAAACCGGCCATTCAAGGTCACCGCAAACCCGGCCATTAAGGGTCTTAGGGTGACCACTGAAGAACCACGATCACGTTGGCAAAAGGCAGTCACACTAACGTTCGCGCAGGAAAAGCTTGCCGAGCTAAATTCTACCCAGACGACGCATCTCTGGTTGAGGGGTTTGCTCGCTTCATCGAAGCCGCTCTCGAGAGCGGGAGCACGGCGACCTTGATCGCAACGGAGTCACACCGAGCTAGTCTTCTCTTGAAAGCCGATGCAGTGGATGTGGACGCCCTCATCGAGCAGATACGCTACGCTGGATGTTTTTAATGCCCTGAGAACAGTTATGGGGAGTAATGGTCTACCTGATCCGGTTCGCTGCGCGGAAGATCTCGGTGATCTCATTGATGGCTCAGCCCACCCTAGGGTTGCAGCTTGGGGAGAATTCGCACCCGTTCTATGGAAGGAAGGCAGAGTCGACGCGGCAATGCAGATGGAGCGCCTAACGGACGAGTTCGTCCGAAACCATAACATAGACATTGTTTGTGGGTATTTGTCCAGCATTTTGCCTCCGAAGGAACGCAGCCCAATCCTCGAAAGAATCTGCGCGAAACACTCGGCCGTTTATGGACTGGGACACTAGCCGACTGCTCGCTGAGAAAGTTTCTCCGACCCAAGGGGAACACGAACATGGATAGCAGTTCCACCCATCGGCTTCGATACAATGGAAATCGTTCCATTCACCAGCCGAAGTCGCTCGCGCATGCTGGTCAGACCTAGACCCTTGCCTTGCAATGCTGCTGCAACGTCGAAACCTCTTCCTAAATCGCTGATGAGCAAATGAATGTCGCCGGAGTCTTCGCGCAGTTCGACTTCAACACGTTTTACCCCGCTGTGCTTCATAGCATTGTGCAGAGCTTCTTGCAAAACTCGAAACAGAGAAAGTCCGACTGCGAGTGGCAGGACACTGGACACGTCGCTTCGGAAGTCGACCTCCAATTTCTGCCGCTCGGCGAATTCCCTGCACCAGCTTTTCATGCCCGAAACGACACCCAGATACTCCAGCTTTGAGGAGTGCAAGTCGTGGGATAAAGCTTGCACGTCATTCGAAAGTTCAGCCATGCTTCTTCGGAGTTCTTGCACCCGGCGCTCGACCTCGGAAGGATTGTCTTTCAGTTGTTCCAGTTCCAATGCCAACATTGCAATCCGCTGATTGATGTCGTCGTGAAGCTCTCTCCCGATGCGAGCACGTTCTTGCTCCTGCGATTCAATCAACTTTCGGGTCATGTCTGACAGAGCCTCTTCCGCCCTCTTTCGCTCGGTGATGTCTCGTGCGACCGTTACGATGTAACCTCGCTCTGTTCGGACGAGTTTCATGCTCACTTCGACTGGGAAGGTCGAGCCATCCTTTCGCCGATGAACACTCTCCATGACCGCGTAACTGGACTCGTGCAATTTGTTTTGAATTCGCGCACGCACGGACTCATTGACGTAGGGATCAATGTCGAAGATGCTTAGGGCTAGAAGCTCTTCGCGGGAATAGCCCAACTGCTGGCACGCCTTGTCATTGACATCGAGAAGGCGCAGCGTTCCCGGATCAACGACTTCGATCGCATCGTTGGATTGATCCACCAGGGTTCGAAACAGCTTTAGCGACTTCTCGGCGAGCTTAGGTTCTGTAATGTCGATGTTGACGCCAACCATTCGTGAAGGCTCGCCCGCCTCATTCCTAAACGCCTGTGCTCGAGAAGCTACCCAATGAACGCTTCCATCAGGCCAGACAATGCGCCATTCTCCTGTTGTAGGTTGTCCCGTTTTCATTGTCTCATCGACTAACGCCATAACTCTTCCCCGATCGTCGGGATGAACCAGATTTTCAAAGGCGCTCAACGTTCCGCCAAAGCCTCCCGGTAGTAAGCCGTATATCGCCTCCAGTTCGGGCGTCCAAGTATTCACTCCCGTCCGAATATTCCAGTCAAAAGTTCCAATGCGAGCAGCCCACTGTGCCAATCGCAGCCGCTCCTCGCTGGCGCGTAGCGCGTCTTCCGCTCGCTTGCGATCCGTGTGTCTACCGAAAGTCCAAGCAGGCGCTCGGGTTCCCCGTTCGCGGCGTAAAAGAACCTACCTCGTGAGCGCACCCAGCGAGTTGTCCCATCCCGCCAAACAACACGAAATTCCTCGGTGAATTGCTCGTGTTTTTCTCTGGCTACTCGCAGTGCATGCCGCAAATGTTCGCGGTCATCCCTATGGATACGACCCCAAGAATCTTCAAACGATCCCGGTGTCTCATCGGGTGCCATTCCGACTTGGGCGTGCGTCTCCCCGAACCAGACTTTCTTACCAGTCTTGAGGTTGTAATCCCAACCCCCGACTGAGCCAGATTCAATTGCAAGATGAAGCCGCTCCTCGCTGACGCGTAGCGCCTCTTCTGCCCGTTTGCGCTCCGTGATGTCACGGGCGATTCCTGCCGCTCCGACGATCCGTCCCTCTGCATCAACTATCGGTGAAACCGTTAGCGATATCTCAACGCTGGTGCCATCTTTCCTCCGGCGCACAGCTTCGTGATGCCTCACCACTTCACCTCGCCAAACCTTCTTTAGCACACCCTTGGCGTCATCACGAGCATCGGCCGGTGACAGAAAAAGAATATTCTGACCAATCGCTTCATTGGCTGAGTAGCCAAAGAGACGCTCTGCCCCTTTATTCCAATCCGTAATGGTGCCGTTCATGTCTAAGCCAGCGATTGCGTCGTCGGAGGACTCGACAATGGCAGCAGACCTAAGCTGGACTCTCTCGGCACGGGAACGCTCTCGTTCCAGACCATTCATTGATCGAGCAATCACCAAGGTCAAGGCGGTCAGGCAAACGATGCTGCCGAGCACCTGTAACGCCACCCCAAACGATGTGTCATACAGACCTGCTCTCTGTCCTGCGAGCCTCGCCCACCCAATTGCGATAGGCACAACTATGATTGCTGGAACTGCTGTTCGCAGCAGAAGACCGGAGTTGGTTTCGCTCGCAGCGATGGACACTATCCCTTGGTCGGGCTGAGAAAAAAAGTAAGCCACACACGTCGCCAAGATGCCAGCGGCAGTATGCACCGCGACCGTGGAATAGGCGGTAATCGAGTAGAGCGAATGAACTCCATACAAGTAGCCGCACAGAGCTACAAGGGAGATGGCGAAACAGACAGCCACAAGTGAGCGTTGCAGGGCAACCGCTTTCTTTGTTCCTAAGAGTGCGACAGCCAAGCCCAAGAGTATGAAACAGATAGCCGTCGCAATCGCCATTCTCCCCGGATACGCAGAGAGTGACGGAGTGCGTGTATCACGAAACAACAACTGGTCAATCCCAAGGCTGATGTGGAAGGCGTATTCCGTGAGCGTTAATCCAGCGACGATAACTACCAAGAATCCTAGAATGCGCCTGCTGCGCTGCCACTTGTCATCTTGCGCCAGCCAAAGCCCCACCCCCAAACACAAGAACGACAGGGCCGTGTTGACCTTCATGGATGAGAATGAAGGTCGAATGTAGATCAGGGCGGGCACATTGAACGCCCAGCCGCCGAGAACCACGAGTCCCAACGAAGCAACGAATGCTGAGATCGTTTTTGACGCTTGACGAAATCGGTAAGCCAGGAGGGGAACCTCATCCGCCCTGGGTTCGGATTGGGCGTTGAGCGAATGCATTGAATTCTCAACCATCGACTACGCTACAAAAGCATTGTCACCGCAGAAACGCTCCGTTGCAAGAACATCATTGTAGACACTATGTGGTCGGAGTCCAGTGTAGACACTATGTGGTCGGAGTCCAGTGGGCGGGCAAACAAGAACTAGGAAGGGACTGGCAGCCCCGCCCCCCAGTAGCCTCAGAAGTACTCCCTGTGATCATCAAGAACCGAACCTGGGCTAATGGATGGAGGTGGCTGTGGTGTCGGAAAAACCTCGGCCCTGGAGGGCAAGGCGGACTACACCGAAGAACAACGCCCAGGAGCGTGGCGCGAGCTTTAGCCCGACTTAAACTTGTGGGTCGCCCGCCAGCGGGCAACCAGATTCTGTGCGGCGGGATGCCAATCGGGGAATTGGAATCGGAAACCAGATTCGAGCAGGCGTCTGGGGATGACGCGACGGCTCTTGAGCACCAGTTCGGTTTCAGTGCGTAGAAAAACCGTCGCTATTTCCAGCATCCAGCCAGCGGCGGGTAGCCCGATGCGCGTGCCCCATGCTTGTCGTAGAGCTCTCATAAATTCGCGGTTCGGAACCGGGTTTGGCGATGCAAGATTCACTGTGCCGGAAAGCTCATCCAAGGCAATGAGATATTCAATGCTGGAGATGAAATCGGCGTCGTGAATCCACGAAATAAATTGTCGGCCGTTGGCCGTTGTACCTCCAAGCCCGAACCGAACAAGACGAAGTAATGTGTCAAATACGCCGTGGCGATCAGGGCTCATAATCATGGCGCTACGAAGAGCAACCTTGCGGGTGTTCGGGGTGACGGCCTCGAAAAAAGCTGCCTCCCAACTCGTCGCCACATCAATGCTGAACTTCCACTTGCTAGGTGCATCCGATTCGTTGCCACCGATTTCCCCTGTCTGCTCGTCCATTGGTCGGTCATAGCTATGGCGGTAGATTGTCGCAGTACTTGCATTCATCCACAGGCGGCGTGGATGCAGCGTTTTACCAATCGCTTTGCCTAGCAAGCGTGTCGTCTGCATTCGAGATTCCTTGATTGCTTCGCGATTGGCCGCTGTGTATCGGCAATTAACGCCTTTGCCTGCAAGGTTGATGACTACATCCGAATTTTCCAACTCTGATACCCAGTGGCCCAGACTCTCACCATCCCACTCGACTACGCGCCACGGAACTGGCGCGGCCTTGCGCGTAAGAGTTACGACATCATGTCCGTGAGCGTGAAAATGTCGTGAGAGCAAGGTGCCGATCTGTCCGCTGCCGCCGGGCAGAACAATACGGAGACGATTCATCGTGAGCGACCCACAGATTGAAGCATCGCCTGCTTAGAATCCTCGGCGAACTTTCGTTGGAGCAAGCGCGAGAGAGGATACCCGAGTCTCGCAAATATGTGACCAGGTCGAGAAAAGGCGAGAATCTCATACCAGACCGTATCGTCCTTGCGGTTCCATTCAACCGTGAATCGCTCCTCGCCACACTCTGCGTGTTCGAACAAGGTGCCGTAAGCAAAGCCGAAACGCCTGACACGGTCATCCTCATCGACGACATAGACGATACGACAAGCGTTCAGCCAAAAGAACCCAAGGCGATGCACCAGAACCGCAACCTCAGTTCCGACGCGTATCGGTAGCGTCGGCCAGTAGAGTCGCAACCAAGAGAGGTTGAACATTTGCCATCCACGCACCGCTTCAACTGCTTTGCGCCATACAATTTCACCCCTGCCAAGCTCGTTACGATGGTGATCGACGTTGTACCCGTCGGGCAATGCTCCAGCCGATGCGCCGACCTCCTGGTAAGATAATGGCGATGCGTGCAGCTCGGAAATGAAACGACGAATTTCCTCTTCCGACGGTTCGCTGAGCCGGATCAAGGCAGCTTTACTCTCCCCCCGTCATGCGCACCTCGTAGACAGTGGGTAGCGGTTCTGAGCTCGTGCGAACGAAACTCCGCACCAGTTCAGTTCGTGAAAAATGGCCGAGGCTCAGGAGCCGGATACATTCGTCGCTCGCGCAACTCTCCCACGAAGTGCGGTTCCCCCAAGGAAAACAGGTGGCTTCGATGACACGAGCGGGAAGCCGGTCCTCAAAGCCACTTTCGATTTGTTCCCGCAACCATCGCATGTAGTCGAGCTTCCGAGAAACTGCGATCTTCGGGTCTTCGCGAACAACAACGCCGGGAAAATCGGGAATGTCAGTCCTGAGCGTGTGGATGTGGCCATGCCCTTCGACCAGAATCTCGATCTCGAGTTCCAACAACCGTTCCAGGCTCAGGAGCCATTTTCGGCTGTCCACGTCGGGGTTGGGTGTTGCGAAGTAGCTGCCCATAAAGGCATCGCCCGCGAGTAGCAATTTCTCTTGGGGATCGTACAGAACGATGTGGTCATCGCAATGGCCGGGAGTTGCGATTACCTCCAACTGTCCAGATTCGGTATCCACGGCATCGCCCAAAATTCGGTACGGCTCCTTTAAACTTGGAGGCTGCCCAAGGATCGCCGCTCGCACCCAGGGCAGCTTCTTGAACGGCCTTAGGAATCGGGCAGTCATCTCCGAAACATAGATCGGAGCGCGAGTCGATTCGGACAGCCAATTCAGATTGCCGACATGCTCCTCATGGGCATGGGTAGCGATGATTTTCGTGATTTTCGGTTTGCCGCGGTCCAGGTGCCGCTGCAGCGACCTGCGCATCTTGGGCGAACCGGGATCGACCGCCACTCCATCGTAGAGCACCGCCGTGAACTGTTCGCCGAAGAGCAACGGGACCGCATTGGGCAAGAATCCGTTCAGGAACAAGAGGGTCAGCTTGCTGTTGAGCAGGTCAAGCCTCTTGTGATAGGTCCGGGCAAAGAGGTTTGTTCGTTCGACCGCAGCCTTGAGTCCCGCCCAGAGAACAAGTGGTAAACGGAGGAAGAACCCGAGGCTGTAGCATGACCAGAATGCTCCCACGCGCGCCTGCCGTCGTACCTCCTTCGGTTTTGCCATGCGGCACGCACCGCCGCGACACTTGCTAAGAGAATATCGGTTTGTGGCAACGAAGCCATAGAACAGCCGTCCCACATTTCGAAAAGGAAATCGCTGTCCAAGCGCGCCAATAAGCCAAGTGGGCGGAAACAACCGAGCGAGAGATGAAACCGCATCCCAGCCGACAAGGATTTCACCCTCGGGAGTGACGACATGCAACTGCCGCAGACATTCATCAAGCCTGAGCCGGGGATCCACTTTGGGCAGGATTTCTGGGCTAATTGGCAACGAGACGGTCTGGTTCGCACGGTCAATTGTTTTCAGCCATGCCACGCAAGCCTGACAAATCTCGCACTGCGCGTCGTAAAGCACGTTGTATGCAGCCTGCGGATGCACCCGTTGGATTTCGGCGAGGGCACGCGAGGGTGTGTGGGTTGACATCGTTGAAAATGTTAGGTCGCACGATGGGCAGCGGTCAATCAGAGAGTTGGGTTCGACGCAGAAATATCCCAGCCACAGAAGATCTTAAGCGAAATAGCCAGATTTTGGCGTCTGAGGAGGTGCGCGACGTTGCCGGCTCGACGCGTACGAGTTGGGGACGGCTGAAAGTCTGCAACTCGCCGCCGCCCTAACTTGGTGTCAACAACACCCGTCCAGACGGACCTTTATCTGGGCTGATCGGCGCCTGGCCAAGTCTGCGGTCGCAGCCGGCTCCTCCGTTGAATTCTTGGAAGGTCGCGCCAACCAAATCCCCATTTTCGAGAACAAGCGCGGTTTGGCGGAGCTTGTTCGGCTCGCGCTGAGCGTAAAAGGACTGGCGAACGTCCTGGCCGGTCCGGACTCCTGCTCCTAGTCCATGGAGGGCTGGAGTTTTTGGGGGTCGTGTCATGGAGCGGATGTGAGATTCGAACAACGCGGCGAATTCCCGCGCGGTCACAATCCTATCGGGCGATTCACAACCATTAGGTATCGTGATCGAGCAGCGCCAGGAATGGTAATTTGTAATTGAGACTGCTCAACTCAACCTTGTCGCGCTTTTCGTCCCACCGTCATGACGTGAAATGACACCCCGCTAATCTCGTCGATCATCTCGGTTTGCGCCACCAGGTTCAACAAAGCTTCTTGGCTGTTCGGGTCAGCCCAAGCAGCGTCGATGTCACTTACAACGCAGCCCAAACCTTCGATCGGTATTTGTGCAGCTACGGAGAACCCACCCTCCTCGAATTCGCCTCGAATTTCAGCATTGCGATGAAAGAAGGCGTCTGTGAAGAAGGAGATATCGTCGGTAGGATTGCGATGGTGCCCGCTTCGCAGGTCAGCGTCGACGATGGCCACGAATGCTCTGTCGTTTAGCAGCCCTTCGTGAAGGGCAGCGATCAACGATGCGAAACGT
>DASPVV010000182.1:0-29063 GCA_035622175.1 Terriglobales bacterium
TTATCGTACGAATGACTCGAGAATCATGGTGGTCGGCTACACTTCTTCGGGCGATTCCTTCCATGCGGATAAGCCGCGACTGTGGTCGCCCGGCCAATTCACAGATCGCTCTGTTTTTAGCAACTATAGTCCGCACCCCGATGGCAAACGATTTGCCGTGCTGAAAGCTGGCAACGGCGAAACAGCTCCACCTCTCGTCAACAAGGTCAGCTTCATCTTCAATTTCTTCGACGAGTTGCGCCGCAAAGTATCCGCTGGGAAGAATTGAGGCCGCCGGCTCAACACCGCCTTGGCATGAGGGGAATGGGCCACGATGAGTTGGCATCCCGGACCCGTCCCCGCTCGCGGTCCAGAAACGGGGTTTTGCGAAGTGAAAAACGGGATTCCGAGTGGATTGTCGGCCAGGACTAAGCCGCTGGCGCAGCGGACGCTACGCGTGGGGTGAACCCAGAGATTTGGCGCAAGAAAACATGATTCAAGCTCTGTGGATCATTTTTGCCGTGTACTGGGTTCTCGCCGCCGTACGCCAGAAGAGGCGAGCTAACCAGGATGAATCTTTCTTGACGCGCCTGCTCTACGCGGTCTTGGCATTGATTGCGTTTCTATTTCTTTTCTACTACAAGGACAGCATTAAGGTCCTTTGGATTCTTCTTGGGCTCTACGTCGCATTTGCCATCCTGCGGAGCAGCGGTACGAAACAACGCCAATCGCTTTTCACCCGGCTACCTCACATAGCGGCGATGATCGTCGCGTTCATACTTGTCCTCGAAAGGCAGGCGCATTTCGGTCCCCTGGACAGGAGATTTCTGCCCAAGTCACAAATCGGGACTTGGATGGGGATCGGTGTAACGGCCTGCGGAATCGGGTTGGCCATCTGGGCGCGTTCTTACCTTGGCGCAAATTGGAGCGCGACGATCACGATCCGCACCAGTCATTCACTGGTTCGCACCGGGCCCTATGCGCGCCTGCGCCATCCGATCTACTCTGGTCTGCTCTGCGCGATGGCAGGTACAGCACTGGCGCAAGGCGAATGGCGCGGATTGTTAGCTTTGGCGTTGGCCCTCCTCGCTTGGTCGATTAAGGCAAGGAAGGAGGAATGTTGGTTGCGAGAGGAATTCGGCGCTCAATTCGAAGAATACTCCCAACGTACTGGATTCCTTTTGCCCAGGCTAACAGGTTAACCGCATCCTGCCCACTTGGCCGCTGTGCAGTTTTCCTTTGCGCAAGCAGCCACAGTGAATTTCGCGAGCGGATCGTCGGCCGTCCTTCCCTTGAACCGCATAGCGGAAAGTTGGCGTATTCCTGGATGGGTTGGCGAGGGTTGGTGGAGTTGAGGGCAGAACGTCACGCCGAAACCGTATTTGCGCACAAGCATTGAGAAGAGAAGGCAAATATGCCGCCCGACCGCGGCACGCTCAGCGACGGCGAGTTCTCCGCGGTTGTTCTCATCTGCGAATCTCTCTTCTGGCAGTAGAAGGTCAGAATCTCTCTTTGCTTGGCATAGAGCGCGACACTAGGAGTGGCACGAAAGGTCCACTAGACTGAAAAAGCATCTTTTTCGCATTGGAGTTTGTACAATTGAGAATCGGAATGCTTGAGGAAGCGATTTCGCTCGATTCCGTGCATAAAGGCAATGGAAATCCTGTGTGCAAGGTACGGATAATCGAGCAAAAGGAAAACATTATGCGACTGTCGCACGCTCGTCGTTTGCTGGTGCTGTTCATGCTGGTAGTCTTTATCTTTTCGACTGCGTCGTTTGCGCAGATCGGTATCTCGATCACGATCGGCCCGCCTCCGCTGCCCGTGTACGCCCAGCCATTCTGCCCGGATCCCGGCTATCTGTGGGTACCTGGCTATTGGGCTTGGGGTCCGTATGGTTATTACTGGGTGCCAGGAACCTGGGTGTTGCCTCCCGCGATCGGTTTTTTGTGGACGCCGGGATGGTGGGGATGGGGCGGAGAAGCATTCATCTGGCATGTCGGGTACTGGGGTCCGCAGATCGGTTTCTATGGCGGAGTCAACTACGGGTTCGGCTATTTCGGTCAGGGCTATGTTGGCGGACGTTGGGAAAACGGCAGCTTCTTTTACAACCGCGCAGTGAACAACGTAAACGTCACCAATATTACCAACGTTTATAACACCACCGTGATCAACAACAACGTGAACCGCGTCAGCTACAACGGAGGCGAGGGAGGGATCGATGCGCGTCCCACGGCTGAGGAGCAGGCCGCGGAACGTGACAAGCATATTGGGCCTACCTCTGTGCAAACCCACCAGGAGCACGCTGCCCTCACCGATCCCCAGTTACGAGCTTCCGAGAATCATGGCAAACCCCCGATCGCGGCGACACCGAGAGCCGGGGCCTTTAACGATCATGGAGCCGAGTCGGCGAAAGATGCAGGAGGGCCTTACCGACCTGAAAACAACGTCCCTCGCCCTCCAAATGCAAGCGGAGTGATTCACGCCAAGGATCTTCCTCCGCATCAACGCGGTCAGGCCCCAAACACTGGAGACGCAAAGCTGGATCAGAAATACCAAGAGCAGCAGGACAAACTTTACGCCAGGCAGGAGCAGGAACACCAAAAAATGGTGCAGCAGCAGAACCGGGACCACCAGCAGGCGGAGCAGCGAAATGCTAGCGAGGCGGAGAAGCAGCAGATGGAGCAAAGGCATCAGCAGCAGACGCAGCAAATGGAGGAAAAACACGCTCAGGAGCAAGAACACCTACAGGCTAGGCAGCAGCCAAGAAGTGGTGGAGGTGGAGGTGGACATCCGCACTAAGGATTCGTTGCTGATAGCGAGTGTGGATGTAGTTGCCCGAATGCGCAGGAAAGAGATGTCTGCGTGGTTACTGGTTCCCGCTAATCCCTTTCCGGCGATCGACCATATCTCCGACATACCCAGAACCACAACGCTCTGGTTTTTCTCTTCCGGCGGCCAACCGGGGGTGAACGGGAGAATTGCATCGCCGCGTCACCGTGCGGACTACTGCTTGTTCTGACGAGAGTGCCCGATTGGAGGGATCGTTATCAGAGGTGCGCTCGATGAAAAAGGCTAACCGACTGATTGTTTTGTCTTTCACAGTTCTCTGGGTGCTGGGTGTCGGTGCAATCCGGGCCGAAGAACCGCAACTCCCGGATACGCCTGCCGCACATCAGTGCGCAGCCTGGCTGGTAAGCTTTAACCGCGGTGATCGGGATACCTATAGAAGGTTTCTGCAAAACACTTTCCCTTCACGACTACAGTTCGCTGACCGGGACTTGGACTTTCGCGACCGGACCGGAGGTTTTGAATTCAGGAAGGTTGAAGAATCTGCCCCGACCAAGCTGGTGGTTTTGGTTCAGGAGCGCGCCTCGGATCAGTTCGCGCGACTCACGATGGAAGTACAATCGAGCGAGCCTCACCTGATCACGACGCTGGAGTTGTCGGCCATCCCGCGCCCTGCCGAATTTGCTCTGCCCCACATGACTGAAAGCGAACTGATAAAAGCATTGGGGATGCACACAGCAGATGATGCTGCCGCCGACCGATTTGCAGGGGCAGTATTGCTGGCCAAGAATGGCAGGCCAATATTCGAGGAAGCTTACGGTCTCGCCGATCGCGACCACAAGATACCGAACACATTGAAGACGCGCTTCCGCATCGGATCGATGAACAAGATGTTCACAGCCACGGCGACTTTGCAGCTTCTACAAGCTGGTAAGCTTCGGCTCGACGACCCGTTGGGAAAGTACCTTACCGACTATCCCAATACGGAGATGGCAACGAAGGTCACCATCCAGCAACTACTGACGCATACGGGAGGCACCGGGGATATCTTCGGTGCGGAATTCGACGCTCACCGACTGGAGCTGCGCACGTTGCAGGATTATGTGAAGCTGTATGGCGCTCGCGGACCTCAATTTGAACCCGGGAGCAGGTGGGAGTATAGCAACTACGGCTTTGTTCTGTTGGGCGTGGTCATCGAAAAAGCGAGTGGAGAAAGCTATTACGATTACGTGCAGAAGCACATTTATGACCCAGCGGGCATGACCTCAACCGGTTCGGACCCTGAAGATCAGGCAGCGGTCGACCGGAGTGTTGGATATACCAAGATGGGAAGCAACGGCCCATGGCATACCAACACCGACACCCTGCCCTATCGCGGTACATCCGCAGGGGGTGGCTATTCCACCGTGGAAGATCTTCTAAAATTCGCGAATGCCCTGGAGAACCATACGCTGCTCAAGCCGGAGTACACGGAAATGCTCACGACGGGAAAGGTGGACACGCCGCGGGGCCGATATGCATACGGCTTCGGCGACCAAACGATTAACGGCACACGGTGCTTTGGACATGGCGGCGGCGCACCAGGAATGAACGGCGAGTTGGAAATCTGCCCAGGGCCCGGCTATGTGATCGCTGTCTTGGCCAACTTGGATCCTCCCGCCGCTACACGCATATCGGACTTCATTACGAACCGGCTGCCGAAGGAATGAGATACTAGTTATCTCAGAACCACCAGGTCGGTCGGAAGCCATGGTTCGAAGCGACGGGAACAGGCGGCCAACGGTTATCCGTTGAAAACGGCCAACGACCGAGGTATCTGATGCCTGCCGAACCGATCCATTCTTGCGGCTCCATTTTCTTAGGGGTCATTCTCTCTCTTTAAGGGCGTCGTAAACCTCGCGGACGAAGGCGTCTGGCGGGACGCGTCCATGTCCCCATGTAGCATCGAAATCAGAAGTAGGGCGCGCGGCAAGAACTTGGTTCTCGTCTTGTCCCGCATGCATCATTTGCTGGATACGATCACGAACGGTTGTGATCATGTCGCTAAATTCCTTGACCGTCGCACCGGTCGTCACTTTGCCGCGGGCCGGAACGACTTGGAATTTGCCAGCCGTCCAGCCGCTCAGTGTTTTCAGGAGTCCGTCGAGGGTACCGCCTTGCGTGAGATCGATCGTCGGGTAGCCATCTCCGGGAAACACTTCACCGAGATAGACAAGATTCGCCACATGAAAATGGACAATAGCATCTGCATTGCTGTAGCCGGGACTTTGATGAACGACGTGAATCGATTCATCGTTGAGGTCGAAAGCTAGAACTTCGGAGAAAGCAATCCGGGGACGATCGACTCCGAGCTTGATGAAGCGGTCGGATAATGACGGTGGTGCGCCCATAACGTTGCCCCCGATACGCTGAAGCGCATTCTCTTGCATGGCGACGAAGGCGCCAAGTCGGCCCCATCCTGCATCACCTTCGGAATGAGCCGAGTCCTCGGGTGCAATAACCACATAGCGAACCGGGGAACGGGTGCGACTTGCTAGGGATCTGCTGATCTCTTGGGTGCTTGCGCTAGACGGGGTTCCGATTAGCAAAGCCCCGTCAGGTCCGACGCAAGCCACGACATTGCCCATGGTGGTGCTAAACACCAGTAGCTTCCGAGTAATCTCGGTAATGCCAACCTGCTCTTGAGCACCGCAGAACGGAGAGACGGCTAGCCCGAAGAGCGATAATGCCAGAGACCCGAGGAACGACCTGCAAGTCCTGAGAGCAATCATTTCTAATTTCCTCCGGTAGCAGCGCCGACCTCGGCCATTACAACGCAATGGAGCGGGCAGCTGGCTGCGTCTGGCCCGAGATGAGCTCAGCTTCGTCACTGCGTGAGCCCCTCGATTTGAACGTGATAGGGCTCCGCCAGGCCGCCGGTGGCATGATCGACGGCGGTAATGGCCAGTTGATAGCTTATCTGCGATTGCAACAATGCCTGTTCGGCCTGCGCCAGCTCCGTCTGCGCCTCAAGCACAAAGAAGACGGTGCCTTCGCCGAGCTCATATTTGCGTTGCTCGGCGGAGACGCTTTTCTGAGCCAGGTCCGCTGCGGTGCGGCTCGCTGCTAGGGTGAGCTTTGCCAACTCGAGTTGATGTACAGCGTTGCTGACTTCGAGGGTGATTTGTTCGCGGATCTTCCTTTCAGAATACAAATCGTTGCGCCGGGCTACCAACGCCGCTCCTAAATCGGCTTGCGCGCCTCTATTCTTGATCGGCAAATTCAAGGTCAAGGTTGCGCCATAGCCGGGGTATCCAAAAGCAAACAGCTGACTGAACGATGTGCCCAATCCGCCCTGAGCGATCAATTGCCCGGTGGTCAGGTTGTATTGTTTGCCGCCCAGACCTTGCGCCTGGTAGAAGCCGGTCAAAGATAAATCCGGTTCGAGATGGTTATGGGCCAGCCGCAAATTCGTATCGTCGTTGGCCAACGCGTATCGCACAGCATCAAACTCAGGGCGATGCTCCAGCGCTTGCTGCAGAGCCGTCGCAGCGTCGATGGTTCGAAGCTCACCGTCCGGCTCCGCTTGCTCGGTCAATTCCAAATCGAGGGCGCGAAAATACGGATCTTGATTTGCTCCGATAAGTATGCGCAAGCCATCCTCGCGCTGTTTCAGATCGTACTCGCCCTGAATCACCTGCACTCGGCGAGAAGCTACTTCCGACTCTGAGCGGTAGATATTCAGCGGAGGCAGCGCCCCCAGCTCGAGCGCCCGCTTGTCCCGCTGATAGCTGGCCTGCGCGGACTCAAGCGATTTCTGTTGCACTGCCAGATTGCCCCGCGCCTGCACCACCGTCCAATATTGCACGACAACCTGCTGGATAGCGTCGTTCACCTGCGCCGCGAAGCTGGCTCTTGATTGCTCGAGGTTTCGGCGTGCTACCAGGATGGGCGCGCGATTGGCAAACAGCCAGCGGTTGCGCAACAACGGCTGGGTGAACTGCAGGTTCCAGGTGGAAGTGAAATAAGGGTTGAAATAGTTGAAGCCGCTGTTGGTGGAGGATTTTATGCTTCCCACTCCAACCTGAATGTTGGTGCCAGTCTCGAAGGTCTGGCTGAAGGTGAGTTGTCCGGACTGCGTGAGTTGGTTGAGGGTGGCATTCGCTGAAATGCCGATACCTTGCAACTGACTATAGCCCGGAAAGGAATACCGGTTTCCACCGAAAATGGCCATCAACGATGGATCGAAGGGTTGATAAGTCCGCAACAGGTTGAATTTCTGATTCTCCACCTGCGTCTCGTCGATGCGAATGTCGCTGCTGTTCTCGAGGGCGAGCCCAATGGCGTCGCGCAAGCTGAGGCGAAGCTTGCCCTCCGCGACATGATCCCGCATGTCCTCTGGCGCCGCGAGCTTACCCGAGAGCACACGCGGCGTGATCAATTGCCGATAACTGTCGCCGTTCTGGGCTGAGCAGGGCAGGGCAGGAAGCAGCAGAATCCCTGCCACCAACCAGAAAACCACGTCCTTCCGGAAGTTCGACCCAAACCTTAAACCGCAGAAATCGCGAATGAAAGCCGCAGGGGACACAGAAACAGCAGTGCTTGGGGAGCCAGCGGAGACTCGCATTTCTCTACCTCCAGCAGATCATCTGCGCAACGAAATGGTTTGAAGCCAGGCAGTTGCTTTTACTCGTAGTGGATGGCCTCGACCGGGTCGAGGCGGGCCGCTTTGACGGCGGGATAAATGCCAAACACTAGTCCCACGGTAATCGACACGGCGAAAGCCAGCGCGATAGAACTCAGGGTCACGATGGTGGACCAACCCGCCAGCCACGCGATGAGGCGTGACATCAAGAAGCCGAAGACGATGCCTAAAGTTCCGCCTACGAACGAAATCATCGTGGCCTCGATCACAAACTGGCGGACGATATCGGACTGGCGTGCCCCCACCGCACGGCGAACCCCGATCTCGCGCGTGCGCTCCAGAATGCTGGCCAGCATGATATTCATAATGCCAATGCCGCCAACTAGCAGGGAAATGGAGGCGATCGCAACCATGACAGCATTGAACAGGCGCTCCGTTCGTCTCTGTTCCGCCAAGAGTTCCGCCGGTACGATCAAGCTAAAATCCCCCGCGGAATGATGGGAATTATTCAGCACCGCTCGCACGAGCTGCGCGGCCGTGGGAATATCGGCATCAGCCTGCAGGTTCAGGTAGATGCCATCGATTTCATCCCGCACATCGCTGTAGGTATCTTCAAGACGCAGCAGGGCAGCCTTGAGCGGGACATAAATAACATTGTTCAGGTCTTGCGCCGGTATGCCTGCCAGTTCTGTCTGCGGGCTCAACTGCGGGCCGGCAACTCCGATCACTTGAAACCATTGCTCATCGACTTTCACATACTGACGGATCGGATCGGCGGACCCGAACAAGCTCGACTTCGCGCCAGCGCCCAGAACGCACACCGGCGCTGCTCGGTTTTCTTCATCGTCATCGAAGAAGGTGCCCTCGGCGGCGGAAATCCCCCCAATTCTCCGGTAGCTCGGGGTTACGCCGTACACCACGGGCACGTCCTGTTGCGGCTTGGGGATAATCTTTGTAGGCGTAAACCGTTTGCGCGGGGTCGAGGCTGCAATTCCGCTTAGGTCATCCTGGATCACTCGATAATCTTGCAGAGTCAACCCGGGAGAAATCTTGCGAATCTTGCTGTGGGCCTGCGACTCGGTGGTTTCCTTGGCTTCGACGATCAGGTTATGCACCCCCATTTGCTCGATCAGCGCCATGACCTTCTGCCTTGCTCCTGCGCCGATGGAGAGCATAGAAACCACCGCTGCCACGCCGAAGATCATGCCTAGCATGGTAAGGAGGGAACGCAGGCGATGCAGCAGGAGATTGTCGAAGCCCAGCCGCAGATCGGGAATCCACTGCTGGTACGTGCGCATGGCACGGCGAGGGGTTAGGGATGCCAGGGTTGACATTACGGTGCCCCTCGGCTCGCATTTGTGGCCACCGGGCCAGGGCTGAGGTTCAGGGTCGTAGCGGTGGGATCGACCAGCGCCACCGTGGTTCCCCCTTTTACGCCTTCGATCGCTGCCCGGCTTTCGTTCAGCGCCAGGATTTTGATCTCTTGCGGAGCGTAGTTGCTGCCATGCTTCAGGTAAAGCAGATGTCGGCCGTCCTTCAAAAACAGCGCCTGTCGCGGAAGATAGAGGACATCCTTCAGTGGATCGCCCACAATGACGGTTTGCGCGGTCAGGCCCGGTCGCAAACCAGGGTCGCCATCGGTGAGTGAGATGGACACATCAAACCCGCCAGCGGCGTCGTCATCCCAGAATTGCCGGGTCGACATTCCCGCCAGAGTGGTGACTACGCCGTGCAAGGTATGTCCGGGCAAGGCGTCGAGTTGAATCTCAGCTTGTTGGCCGATCTTGATATGGTCGCGGTCTTGCTCACCCACCTTGGCAACAACCTTCATGGTGGACGGATCGATGACCTGCGCAATTGCTCTACCGGGCTGAACCTCGTCTCCTACGCGAAAGTCGGGCATGGGCATTCCGTCAAACTCGATTCCACCGTTCCCTTCGTTCTTGTTGATGGAGACGAGCCCACTGATGGGCGAAGCTATGCGCATTTTCTCGATATTCTGTTGTGCCTGATCCATCGACAACTTCGCTTTGTTCTGCTTCTCGAGCGCGAGCGCAATCGCAGCCTGGCCAGAGACCGCGTGCGACTTGATGTCTTGTTCGAGCTGGGCCAACGCTCTTTTGGCTTCGTCGCGGGCGAGCAGGTTCTTCTGCGCGTCGATGGTGCTTTTCAACTCGTTTTGTTGCACGTCGAGTTCTGCCCGCCGGACGTCGTAGCGTGCTTTCAGCAGGGCAACTTTGTCTTGCGCCGCCTGCACGGCTGCGTCCGCCCTGGCCTTGGCAATCTCCTGCTCCGCCTGCAGGAGCTCCGAGCGGCTCTGCTCCTGGTTGTAACGTTGTTCGCTGGGGTCGAACTCGATCACGATGTCTCCCTTCTTAACCGCCGTGCCTGGCCTCGGAAGATAGGTGATCTGCAGCGCCCCGCCTCCAATCGCTGGTGCGCTCAGCGTCATGGTGCTCGTCGCCTGCAACTCTCCACTGGTGTAAACCTTCATCTCGAGGTCTCCGCGTCTGACAACGGCAATGGGGATCTCATGATCCCCGCGGACATCGCTGCGGCGCGCGGCAGCAACCATAGCGATGGCGGCAACCAAACACAGGCCGAACCCGATGGCTGCCTTGTTCTGCCAACGCGGCATACTGGGCTTACTCCTTTGCGGCTGGATCCCTGAGTGCTGCGAGGTCGCCTGGCCGCAGACCTTTCTCCACCAGAATACGATCGCCACTCCTGCGCTCAACCGCGATGACACGTTCCGCAAATTTTGAACCGGTCCAGACGTAAGCGACCGTTTGCCCAGAACGCTCAAAGGATGCTTGAGCAGGAATGGAGAGTGCATTGGGGATTCGGTCGACGATGACTGTCAGTTGAGCCGTCATACCCGGTTTCAGCCGGGAGTCGATCTGATCGAGCGTTACTTTGACCTCAAAATTTCGGGTAAAGGGCCATCCCCCGGAAAAGTCACTACTGGCGAGAGTGCTGATGTCCTCTACGTGTCCTTTGAATTGCCGCTCCGGAACCGCGTCGAACTGCGCCGTCACTGCCTGTTCGGGGGCGACGCGGCTGCGCTCGGTTTCATCCACTCGCGCGGTAATTCGCAGGGTTGAAGTATCTGGCAGTTCGGCGATCGGCGCGCCCGCCCAGGCGTGATCGCCCGGCCGAAGCGGATACTCGCCATCCGGATGCCACAGCGAGATCAGGCTGATCACCCCAGAAACTGGCGCCAGCAGGCTCATCTTGGTTAGAGCACGCTGGGCGCGTTCGGCGTCAAACGCGGCCTTCCGGCCGGCCGCGATCCTGCTCTCGATATTGGCTCGATCCAGAGTCTGATCCGACTTGAGCTTGGCTTCGGCCTCTATCAGCTTTTGTTCTGCGTCGGCTAGCTTCAGCTTTGCTTCTTCGCCTTCAATCCTGGAAACAACTTCTTCTTTGTGGGCGTCCAACCGCGCCTTTTCCACCTCGTAGCGCGCCTTCATCAGTTCCGTGGTGTCGGCCTCCTCCGTCAGGCGCGCTTGCGCCCGTGCCTGTTCGATCTCTGCCTCGGCCGACTTCACCGTTGAGCGATCTTGCTTCAGATCCTGCTCGGTCTTGGTTTTGTCGAATTCGACTACAACATCCCCCGGCTTCACCGCCGACCCATCGGCAACAATTCTGACGACCTGCAATGTCCCTGCCTCGGCAGGAGCCATAAGCGTGACCGATTTGAGCGCCTTGACTTCGCCGCGAAGCGGCAGTGTGTCCAGGAACTCGCCCGGCTTCACCTCGAACGTGGGAACACTAGGCGAGCGGCTGACCAGTTTCGTGGCTGCCAGCAAGGCAGCACTGCCGAGAGTAAGCAAGAGAACGACGACGGCACGCTTCCGACACAACCATAACGACTGAACTTTCTCGATCATTGCGGCGTCCTCACCGCGGCGTTCTGATCGCTGACATCCACGTCAACGGCGGCAGAAAGGTCAGGCATCAGGCGTGCATCGGTTCCCTGAATCGAGACGACTACCCCCAAAGCCCGAAGTTTACTGGAGAAGTCGCCACCCCTGGCAAGTGGCGCAATTTGTTCGACTCTACCCGGGAACACCACGTCCGGATAGGCGTCAAGGTGCACCTTGGCAGCTTGACCCACGTGCAGGCTGAAAAAGTCCTCCTGATTCGCCGGCACGGACACCTGCATGACCGACGGATCGACCACCTCCATGAAAGTGACCCCCGAGCGCACCTGGTCACCTTCCTCCACCTCGCCCATCCGGCCTGACTTCCAGATCGTACTCAGGACCACCACCCCGTCCAACGGAGCGTGAATCTGCATTAGACCAGCATTAGCCTGGGCGTGCAGCATGGTTTCGCGGGTGCGCTCTCGCTGAATTTCCAGGATGCGAATCGCTGCTCTAGCAGCCTGGCGCTTAAGGTCAAAGGTTTCTCGCAATTGCTCGAGGGTGGCTTTCGCCTCGTCCAGATTCTCCTGGGCCTTCTCCGCATCGATCTTAGAAAAAATCTCCACTTTCTGTATCTCCAACTCAGTCTGGCGGAGGTTGTCTTCGGCCTGCTTAAGTTCCGTTTCGTCCTTAGCGCGAGCCGCGTTCTCCTTTGCCTGCTCCTCAACGACTTGATCGGTGAGCTCGGAGTAATTCGCTTGCTTATCGAGAAAATCGCGCATCTGCGCCTGGCGATCAAACTCCGCCAGCACATCGCCGCGCTTCACATGACTCCCGCCAGCTGCCAGCCGCGTGATCGTAAGCATGCCGAAATGCTGGCCGGCCAGAACTGGAGCTACGATGGAGCGGGATTGTACGGCCTCGGTCGTGCCTTTCAGTCGAAGCACCTGTTCCGAATGAGCGAACTGCGCGGAAGCGCTTGACGAAGACTTTGACGCTGTGACTTCGTTGCTGCGAAGCCGCATCCATAGCATGGTTCCGATTACTAAGCCGATGAACAGCACCAAAACAGAAAGACGCGCACGGCGAAGAAGAGGTGGTTTGGCATCATAGTCGATGGCCGGCTGCAGGTCTGCATTCTCCGGCAAGGGTGGAGATTTCGCAGGTGCTGAATGAGGGAATGACTGCATCCCGGGGCTGACTCCCACGTACAGATCTGGCCAGGCCGCACCAGCTTTGTGCACTTATTATCCAACAGGGGTGGTTCCCAGCAAAATGCAGCAGGCACGACCCTTCATCCTGCCATCATCAGCTGAAGCCGCAGCACACCGCCTTGTCGCCAAGGGTTGAATTCTTGTTCACATGCGCTGCGAAGAGGACTCATCCTCACGTCGCGCACGCCGACCTCGGCCTGTTCTCAACTTGGGTTTTCCCTTGATCCGCTGCTAATTACCGACAGGCCTCGCCCCTCATGTCGTCCTGAAGTTTCTTCCGCCAGACTAGCCATCGCCACCAGTACATGGTGGGACAAACACTCAAAAGCCTATTAGACACCACGAAGCCGGACACCCAGACAATTCTCGAATTATCATCCTGATCGCTGAACGATGTGGATTGGAGCGACATTCCATCCCCTAAACCTTCCAGGTTTCCGAAATGAAAACGGGCAGGGAACGGTTGGATTTTGCGCAGGCAAGAAACCGCTCGGTGTCGGCATGAATTTGGCAGTCATCAGTCTTGCAAACCCTTCAGCTCCTTCTATATGAATACCCGGGACCACACTTCCAGGATCTCTTAGACCGGCTCATTCCAAAGGAACTTTATCGATTTATGGTCGCACCCCCGAGCCATTTGTCATCCAACAAATCGAAAATGACTTTAACTACATTAGGATGCGCACTGCCATCACCTCGTGGTTAAGTCGTTTATAATCAGCAGCTCCAAAAACCAGGGCAGAGGAATAGTAGCTCTTTCACAAGCCGCCGCGGGAAGCGGCTGAACTCCAACAGCCACGGGCAACAACACAAATCACATCCTAGCTCCGGGACTTGTTTCTCCGCTGAATATGCCCATAGTGGCCCCGTAGATTGTTCTCACTCGCTCCATAGTAGCTGGACCTCTTTCCGCTACCCAGATCCGCACGCTAGCATTCTTGCTCACCAAGGCAGAACCCGCCGCCATCTCCGCACAGCAGTGGAGACAAGAGATAGATATAGGGAGGTCTCGCATGAGCCGACCGTACATTTCGCGCAACTTCGCCTGCGTGTGCCGTTTGACGGCGTGGCTTTTGCTCGGAATCGCGCTTGTGCCCCCGCGACCCGCCAGTGCTCAGACAGCGGAGTGGACGTCCGCAGGAAATATGACGACGGGGCGTGAACTCCACACCGCGACGCTGCTGAACGACGGCACGGTACTTGTCGCAGGTGGCTGGGTCAGTTCGACGGTCGGTGTCACTGCGTCGGCCGAGATCTACAACCCGACCACGAATAGCTGGACCGTGGTCGGCAGCATGGCGAACGCGCGCGAGAACCACACCGCGACCCTGCTCAGTAACGGTGAGGTTCTTGTCGCCGGAGGCGACGCGACCGGCACATCGGCGGAAATCTATAATCCGGCGACGCAGACCTGGACGGCGACGGGCAGCATGAACGTCTCGCGCTATGGCCACACCGCGTCGCTGCTGCCCAATGGCATGGTGCTGGTTGCCGGAGGCTGCTGCATTGCGGCCAGCGTTCCTGGCTATAGCCAGCTGATCGACGAGGGTCTTACCTCCAGTGAGTTATGGAATCCGGCAACGGGACAATGGACCTTGACCGGCTCGATGGTCAACATGCACGCCTTCCACACCGCCAACGTGCTCACCAATGGCACCGTGCTCGTGGAGGGAGGTATATCCCTGGAACTGCCTGCGGGGCCGGAGGTGGTCAGTGCGTCGGAAGTCTACAATCCCACGACCGGGACTTGGTCGGCGGTCGGCAATCTGAATACCGCCAGATATTACGCGACTTCCGGGCTATTGACCAACGATGAAGTGCTGGTGGCCGGAGGCGATCCAGGAGGCTGCTGTAGCGGGCTTTCCTCCGACGAACTCTACTCGACTGCCACCGAATCATGGCAGCTAATGCCGGCCATGAGCGTAGGCGCTTACTACCTGGCTTCTGCCCCGCTTTCCGGCGGCGCTGAGATGTTAGTGTCCGGAGGCTATTCGTGTTGCGATACGCCGGAGAGCACCATGAACACGGCGCAGATTTTCACTGCCGCAACGCAAACGTGGGCGATCACCGCGAGCATGTCGCAGGCGCGGTATGAACATACGCTGACTGCGCTGAGCGACGGCTCGGTGTTGGCAGCCGGAGGCACAATCGGCAATGCGGCGCTTACTTCGGCCGAGCGCTTCTACAACGGAACCCCGCCTCCACAGATCACCATCACCTCAAACGTAGCGACCATCATTTTCAGCGTCACGGGAACCGGCTGCAGCGCGGGCAGTTACCTGACGCCGACCACATTGCCGTGGACGGCCGGCGCCAGCTGCACCGTACAGGTATCTCCGTCGACACCATACCGGTTCGTTAGCTGGAGCGACGGTTCGACGGCGAATCCGCGAACCTTTGTGGCGCCCTCGACCAATACCACCTACACCTTTACGGTGTCCAACTCTTCGAGCAGCCCAGCATCTATCTCAGCCAGCAGCGGAACTCCGCAAACCGCGACGATTAGCACGGCGTTCGCCAATCCACTAGTGGCCACGGTGCTGAATTCGAGCGGGACGGGAGTGAGCGGGGTGACGGTGACGTTCACGGCCCCGAGCAGCGGAGCTTCGGGCACGTTTGCTGGGGGCGTGAACACGGCGACGACGAACGCATCGGGGGTGGCGACGTCGGCGGCGTTCACGGCTAATTCGACGGCGGGCAGCTACACGGTAAGCGCGAGCGTAGCGGGTGTTACGACGGCGGCCAGTTTTGCGCTCACCAACCAAGCCGGGAGTCCCGCTTCGATCACGGCGACGAGCGGGACGCCGCAGAGCGCCACGGTGAGCACCGCGTTCGCCAGTCCGCTGGTGGCTACGGTGCTGAATTCGAACGGCACGGGAGTGAGCGGTGTGACGGTGACGTTCACGGCTCCGAGTAGCGGGGCCTCGGGCACGTTTGCGGGGGGCGTGAACACGGCGACGACGAACGCATCGGGAGTGGCGACGTCGGTTGCGTTCACGGCCAATTCCACGGCGGGCAGCTACAGCGTGACCGCGAGCGTATCGGGCGTCTCAACGGCGGCTAGTTTTGCGCTAACCAACGTTGCGGCCAGCAGTTCGGCGTCCACGATCACACTCGTGCCCTCTTCCTATGTGACGACGGTAGGGACGACGGGAGGTCAGCCGGTTGCGAGCTCGATCGATATTTTGGACGAGTCGGGGACGGAGAATATTTGGACCAAGTATGTTGAATTCGATGGTCTGTACACGGGCTATCAGGTCTTTACTCTGCCCACGACCGTCACTGCGAGTTCCATCACCAATATGCAAGTCGAGGTCAATTACCAAGGACCCTCGACAGCGAACCAGACATGGACCTGGTCCATCTACAACTGGGTGACTGCGTCGTATGTGGCCGTGGGCACCAACGCGGGAGCGCCGGAGTGGGGCGCGTGGAAGATCCTGACGTTTTCCGTGCCGGGCACGTTGTCAAACTACGTGAATTCGAGCAATGACCAGATCTGGATCCAACTTTCGTCGAATAACTCGTCGGACTCCGCTGACATCGACTACGAAGCCGTGATCGTGACCAGTTCTGCCCCCACCACCGGGAGCGCTGCTTCGATCACGGCGACGAGCGGGACGCCGCAGAGCGCCACGGTGAGCACGGCGTTCGCCAGTCCGCTGGTGGCCACGGTGCTGAATTCGAGCGGGACGGGAGTGAGTGGCGTGACAGTGACGTTCACGGCTCCGAGCAGCGGGGCTTCGGGCACGTTTGCTGGGGGCGTGAACACGGCGACGACGAATGCATCGGGAGTGGCGACCTCGGGGGTGTTCACGGCCAATTCCACGGCGGGCAGCTACAGCGTGACCGCGAGCGTATCGGGCGTTTCGACGGCGGCCAGTTTTGCGCTCACCAACCAAGCCGTGAGTCCCGCTTCGATCACAGCGACGAGCGGGACGCCGCAGAGCGCCACGGTGAGCACGGCGTTCGCCAGTCCGCTGGTGGCCACGGTGCTGAATTCGAGCGGCACGGGAGTGAGCGGCGTGACGGTGACCTTCACGGCTCCGAGTAGCGGGGCTTCGGGCACGTTTGCGGGGGGCGTGAACACGGCGACGACGAACGCATCGGGAGTGGCGACGTCGGTTGCGTTCACGGCCAATTCCACGGCGGGCAGCTACAGCGTGACCGCGAGCGTATCGGGCGTTTCGACGGCGGCTAGTTTTGCGCTAACCAACGTTGCGGCCAGCAGTTCGGCGTCCACGATCACACTCGTGCCCTCTTCCTATGTGACGACGGAAGGGACGACGGGAGGTCAGCCGGTTGCGAGCTCGATCGATGTTTTGGACGAGTCGGGGACGGAGAATATTTGGAACAAGTATGTTGAATTCGATGGTTTGTACACGGGCTATCAAGTCTTTACTCTGCCCACGACGATCGCTGCCAGCTCCATCACCAATATGCAAGTCGAGGTCAATTACCAAGGACCCTCGGCAGCGAACCAGACATGGACCTGGTCCATCTACAACTGGGTGACTGCGGCGTACGTGGCTGTGGGCACCAACGCGGGAGCGCCGGATTGGGGCGCGTGGACGATCCTGACATTTACCGTGCCGGGCACGTTGTCAAACTACGTGAATTCGAGCAACGACCAGATCTGGATCCAGCTTTCGTCGAATAATTCGTCGGACTCCGCGGACATCGACTACGAAGCCGTGATCGTGACGTATTAACGGTCCGGTCGCCGGTGAAACAGGGATGGAGAACTGGTTCGTTGTCGAATATCCGGGAATCATGGCGAGAACCAGAACTGCTCCGGGAACCACGGAAGGGTTTTTCAGGGGAGTGTCGAAGAGCCGATAACCGACCCCGACCGGGAAACCGAGGAATCAGCCAATAGCGAATTTCATCGTTATTTATCCTCTAGGATCAGAATAACAAAACAGCCGTACCCAAGACTCCACCCTCCTAACTCTGCCAGAACCTGACTGTGTCCTTGGCGCACTTCCCAAGAGGCGTGAATGGCTGCGAGCAGGAATGCCTGACTTGCATATTCCGACGCTTGGCTCTAAGGCTCCGCGCCTGCCCGCCGCAGTGGGCGACCGGAGACCAGCTTGGAGTAACCAACAGGGCGGGACGGAGCCAGTTCCGATATTCACTCGGGGTTTACACTACTTCGCCAATCTGTCAACAACGACTCGAGCTGTTTGATTTCTTCGTCTGGGATCGAGAAGTAGTCTGCGATTGCCAGCAGTCAACACATGCCAGTGTGTGATCTAATGTCCCTTGCTGTAAAGATAGAACCTCTCCAACGTTCGTTCTTCCAAGGGGCTCAAGAAGATGAAAGCGCTCCGGTTCAAAACGTACGGTCCGCCCTCTGTTCTAGGCATTGAGGACTTGCCGCTTCCTGCGTCGGAACAAGGCGAAGTGTTGGTGCAGATCAAGGCGTCGAGCATTAATCCGTCCGATGTTGGCACAGTTGCTGGTCGTTTCCACTCTAGACTTCCGATGACTCCGGGACGTGACTTCGCTGGAGTCGTGGTGGAGGGCGCGTGGACGGGGAAGCAGGTATGGGGCACAGGGTGCGGCTTCGGGGTTGTGCGCCCTGGCGCCCACGCTGAATTTGTCGCGATGCCTTCTTCGTGGCTATCGGAGAAGCCAGAAGGGTTGAGCATGGAGCAGGCAGCGGTGGTCGGCGTGCCTTACCTCGCGGCTTGGCAGTCCCTTGTGGAAGCAGGACATTTGCAAAAGGACGAGCGACTCCTAGTCACGGGAGCCAGCGGGGCTGTGGGCAGCGCCGCGATCCAGATTGCTCACTGGAAGGGGGCGTCTGTGCTGGCCGCCGACATCGCAGAGCGGGTGCCCGATGCGGATATGTTTTTGAATCTTAAAGAAACCGATCTTGTGACTGGTGTGCAGCAAGCGACCGGCGGCGGAGGAGTCGACATGGTTCTCGATACGGTCGGGGCAAACTTGTTTAGTTCATGCCTCCGTTCGCTTCGGGTCGGAGGAAGACAGGTTGCGATCGCCAACGCCTCCGGTCCCGACGCCGAGGTTCATCTGAATTTGACTGACTTCTACCATAAACAACTCCATCTGATCGGTGTTGATACGCAGAAACTCACGGGCCCCGAAATTGCCGGCTTGATGAACCGGTTGCGAGAAGGTTTTCAGGCTGGCTTTCTGCATGTCTCGCAACCAGACACCAACAAATTTGACAAAGCTGTTGAGGCTTACACAAAAGTTGCAGAGAAAAGGTCGCGAACTAAACAGGTGCTCGTCTTTGGCTGATCCTCGTTCAAATCGCAACCCGTAAATGTTGTAAGGCGGCAGGTCCCCCCCGCATTCCAGTCGCATCCAAAAGAACAAGTGTTGATGCGGCGGTATACGCCGTAGGATTAAGCTGGTTCAGTCTCGAAGCCGAGAGCAGCCAGTTGTTCGTACCAGTTCGTGACCTCGAAGAAACCCACGCGTGCACATCACGGCTGTCTATAAAGGTCACCCACACGTCGGAAGGTCTCTATATCCCTAAACAAGTCTCTCAGACTGGTTTCCTACTGTTTCTCACCTGTTTGTGCAAGTGGCAGTTTGCCAGTGTCCGTGAGTTGCGTAATAATATGCGCATTATGCGAAAGAAGCGTTCTGTCTGCTGACATTCTCTTGCCTGGACTGTCCCAACTTGTAACTGTTGGTCTTCAGAGGAGCGTGCTGGCAATCGCACGATTAGCCTTTTTCCTTGCATGTCGCGCAGTGTGGGGGCCAAGCGTGAAAAGGCAAAGCGGCCATCCGGTAGTTCGCCCCACGTTAGTTTTGCTCTTCTTGGCTACCTGCTTGCTAGCGCAATCGAAGCACTTGTCAGCCAAGATTGGGGCCTCTGCCACCTGGCAGATGCCGCCCGAGTTTATGAAGACAGCGCACGCCGCCTGCGAGCAGTCATCGTCTTCCGCCTATGGGGAATGCATGATCGGTCAGATGGCGAAAGCCGGCGCTCCGGCCGAAGCCGTAAGCTTTACGCGAGAACTCTACAAAGAAAGTCACGGCGAGTTCGGCATCATGACCGGACTCCAGAACGAGGGCCCGGTTGCCTTTGCATGGATCACATATCCCTTGCGGGCCAATACCAATTATGGTCTGTTGCTGGTGAACGGGAAGCCGCGAATCGTCAATGTTGAGGATCTTAAGCTGCTCGACGTAAAAACCATGAAACAGAGTGCCCAGTTTCAAGACCTCAAGGGACAATTCCCCAACGTCGATCTCTGGCCGGGCGATCGGGACGGAAAAACATGGCCCAACTCGCAAGCCGGACCCAATGGCGGAACACAGTTCACTGTAGGGTATCCGCTTCGCAACGGGTGCCACGCTTGCGCGAGTGCTGGATCCGCCATCTTCAATTGGAATTTCAACGCGCAAGGAGAGTTTCTTGGGACGACCTTTCAGGGAATGATTGAACCGCCTCTACAATAGCGATCTGGTTGTGAACTGCTCGTCTCCATCGTGGGATTCAAGCGGCACTGTCGGATCGGGATCTACACGTGCAAGAATGTTGTCGCGTGCCGTGGCTTCGAGGCAATAGAGAAGTGGTCATTCACGAGTTCCGCACACGTTGACTTGCCCCACTGCCCCGTCCTAGGATTTTATCCCGATGATCGGCCAGAGCATTTCGCACTACCGGGTTGTCGAGAAGCTGGGCGTCGGCGGGATGGGTGTGGTGTACAAGGCTGAGGACACAAGGCTGCATCGATTCGTTGCTCTCAAGTTTCTACCGGATGAAGTGGCCAAAGATGCTCCGACCTTGGTCCGGTTTCGTCGCGAGGCGCAGTCCGCCTCTGCTTTGAATCACCCCAATATCTGCACCATCTACGAAGTGGATGAATATGAAGGCCGACCCTTCATCGCCATGGAACTGCTCACCGGCCTGACCCTTGCGTGCCGCATCGCGGGCCGAGCACTTCCAGCGGAGGAAGTTGTGGCGTTGGGAGCCGAGTTGGCCGATGCGCTCGACGCTGCCCACTTCCAAGGCATTATTCATCGCGACATCAAGCCGGGGAACATCTTCATAACCAAGCGAGGTCAAGCCAAGGTACTTGATTTTGGCCTGGCCAAGGCGGTGGTGCCGCGGCCGCCGGCTGAGGGAGAAACCGCACTGTCGGCGGCGGCGACTCAGACTCTGGAAGAGTCGCTCACGAGCCCGGGCCTGGCCCTGGGGACTATTGCTTACATGTCTCCTGAACAGGCACGCGGCGAGGAACTGGACGGACGCACGGACATTTTCTCTCTCGGGGCTGTGCTCTATGAGATGACGACCGGGAAGAGGCCATTTACGGGAACAACGTCCGCCGTAATTTTCGACGGGATCTTGCACCAGGCTCCGGCCTCGCTCTCGCAATTGAATCCCACGGTACCGAAGGGCCTAGCAACCATCATCAGCAAGGCGCTCGAGAAGGATCGTGGGAAACGATATCAATCGGCGCGCGAACTGGCAGAGGATCTGAAACGCTTACAGCAGCAGTTAGGCCCGCGGGGAGTGGCTACGGCACCGGTTACTCAGCTCATTCGGAAGCCCCTGGTAGTGGTACCGACTGTGCTTATCGTCCTGTTGCTGCTGGGCGGCGCAGGCTGGCTAGTCCGACACAATGCGCGTGTTCGATGGGCCAGGGAACAGGCGATCCCAGAAATCTCGCGGTTGGTTGAAAATGGGCAATACGTTTCTGCGTTCGATCTGGCACGGAAGGCGAAAGAGTATATACCGAGCGATCCATTCCTCGCCAAGTTGGATCGAGACTACTCCGTCGTCGTTTCAATCCGGACCGCTCCACCGGGTGCGGATGTCTTCATGAAGGGGTATGCAGACCTGACTGGCGAGTGGCAACGCCTTGGTAGGTCCCCACTCGACAACGTCCGTCTTCCGTTCGGGTATTTGCGATGGAAGATCTCAAAGCTAGGTTATGGAACCGTGGAGGCAGCAGCCGGTCCTTCCCAGGTAATCAATTTTACGCTCGATCCCGAAGGTAGCCTTCCGGCCGGAATGGTGCGTGTCCCGGGTGGACACTTCCAGTGGGGAAGCGCTAAACCGGTCGAGCTGCCGGACTACGTGCTGGACAAGTATGAAGTCACGAATCGCGAGTTCAAGAAGTTCGTTGACAACGGCGGATACAGAAAACCCGAGTACTGGAAAGAGCCATTCGTAAAGGGTGGACGCACCCTGACCTGGGGCGACGCTATGAAGGAATTCCGCGATCGAACCGGCAGACCGGGGCCTGCTACTTGGGAGACGGGAGACTATCCTCAGGGGCAGGATGATTTTCCGGTGGGCGGGGTAAGTTGGTACGAGGCTGCCGCTTACGCAGAATTCGCAGGCAAGAGTCTTCCTACCGTCTATCACTGGTATAACGCAGCCGATGTGCGCATTTTCTCCGACAGTGTGAACTTCAGCAATTTTAGCGGGAACGGTCCGGTTCGTGTGGGCAGCCTGGGCGGAATCAATCCTTACGGGACCTACGACATGGCGGGAAACGTAAAGGAGTGGTGCTGGAACCGGTCGGGAAACCGTCGCTACATTCTCGGTGGCGGGTGGAATGAGGCGATGTATATGTTCGTCGACGATGACGCCCAATCCCCCTTCGAGCGCTTGCCCACCTACGGATTTCGATGCATGAAGAATCTGGGCATGCCTGACGCGAATGGGGAGGTATTGAAACAGCCAATCGAGAACCTGACACGGGACTACAACAACGAGAAACCGGTCTCAGACCAGGTTTTTGAAATCTATAAGAAGTTCTACGCCTACGACAAATTCGAGCTCGCACCGAACTTGGAATCAGCCGACGACAGCGGCGGATATTGGACAAAACAGAAAATCACCTTCAATGCGGCATACGGAAACGAGCGCATCATCGCCTACATGTTTCTGCCGAAAAATGCGACGCCGCCTTACCAGGCCATCATTTATTATCCCCACTCGGGGGCGCGGGAGCTAAGGTCCAGTGAGAACCTGGATCTGCGCTTTGTCGACTTCATCATCAAGAGTGGCCGCGCATTGTTGTATCCGGTATACAAGGGTACTTTTGAGCGGCACGTCGAAATCGACCAACCTGCGACTAATGTCCGGAGGGATTTGACCATCCAAAGGGCAAAGGATTTCTTCAGGTCGGTCGACTACTTGGAGACTCGGCCGGACGTGGACCAGGGGAAATTGGGTTTTTACGGCCTCAGTTGGGGCGCTACAGTTGGACCAAGACTGCTCGCTTTAGAAAAGCGTGTGAAAGTCGGAGTTCTAGTCGGAGGAGGGTTACCCAGTGAGCTCGAACCAGCAGAGGTCGATGCAATTAATTTCGTGCCGCGGGTGACAATTCCTGTTTTGATGATCAACGGCAGATACGATTTCGACACTCCCCTCAATACGTGCCAAATCCCGCTGTTTCGATTGTTGGGGACTCCTCTAAAAGATAAGCGTCAGGCCTTGTTTGATACGGGTCACGTCGTGCCGCGAAACGAGATGATCAAAGAGACGCTCGACTGGCTGGACCGATATCTTGGTCCTGCTAAGTAGGCTTCCGCCGAAGTATTCACCCTGAATCAGTGGGCATGATCTCTTGCTAGCAACATCGGCGTTAGGTGTTGAGGCAGCTTGACCCAAGCGACAGGAAAGCTTAGGCCAATACGATTGCGACCGACCACAGTGAGTTTCGTCGCAACCATCTTCCTTTGGTGAAATGCAATGCTTTCCTCTTGCTGCTAGCTGTCCCGGAAAAGGCGACCGGGATTTCGCAGACAGTCGCCCGAAAACATTTTTCATCACGCCAGCCGCCACTGAATCTATAGGAACAGCGATATCTGTTTCTAATAAAACGCTGGCGATTCAATCCGCGGTTCACATCAGGAGAGAGACATGTCCGTTACCGATCTTTTGTTGGGCGAATTTGACGCAGAGATGAAAACTACCCGCACCACCCTCGAGCGTGTTCCTTTCGACAGGCAGGGTTTCAAACCGCACACCAAGTCGATGCCCTTGGAGAGACTGGCTCCGCATGTGGCCGAGTTAGCCGGCTTTGGCACCACCATCCTGACCACTCCAGAATTGGATTTCAGCACGGGCCCTCAGCGCTCGCGCCCGCCGTTTGAATCCGCAGGATTGTTGAAGGTTTTTGATGAGAACGTAGTCAAGGCGCGGGCTGCGCTGAAAGGCCTATCCGACGAGGCGTGGACACAGCCGTGGAAGCTCAGTTTCCAGGGTAAGCCGATCTTTAGTGGCACCCGGTTTCTCGCGTACCGGCAGATGTTTTTGAATCACTTGGTGCATCATCGAGCGCAGCTCGGTGTTTATCTTCGAATGAACGATAAGCCGGTACCGGCCACGTACGGGCCGTCGGCGGATGATACGTTGGGATTTTAAAAACGCGTCGTGGAGAAAATTCGGCTGCCTGAATCAGCCCTTGTGCTTCGCACGATGTTGATCAACTGTGTTTCACTGTGACCGAACCCTGCGAGGCCTGTAGCCGAAGCTGGATCTCTTGCAGCAGTCTCGATGCGGCTTCCCCAGCATCCAGCTTAGAGAAATCGCATCCCAGTTCTATCACCGCAAGATTAGCGAAGGCAGAAGAGGTGGCCTGCCGGGTGTCCGGCGACCCCGTCAAGCTCGGTCCCACCAGGACCAAACGAGGGCGGATGACCTGAATAAGGATCAGGGAATCAGATAGGCTGCAAGTAGTGTGGACATCATATCCGGCTCGCCGCAACAGTTCTCCCAGATAAGCGAGCAGATCGGCATTCTTATCGACACAAACCAGCGACACGCCTACGGACGCCAGTTTATCCGAGCCCTTGGATCGGCAATAGAAAGCCCTGATGGCGTTCTCTTCGGATTCATAGATCTCAAAAAGCTTGGTCAGATTTGTGATTCTCAGGGCTTTCGCAAGCGCTGGCGGAACATTGCACAGCTTCAAATCGCCGTCGAGGCGGCGAGTGCTTGCCAGGAGGCGCACCACGGTTCCCAACCCGCTGCTGTCGATGAAGCCAACGTCCTCGAGGTGCAGAATGAAGTCTTTGTGATTGGCAAACATACCGCAAACATAGTCCCGCAATGACTCCGCCTCATCCCCGGCGGTGATGCGTCCCTTGCATCGAATCACCGCTACCTTTCCCACCGTGCGCCGCTCAATCGTTAACGGCAAGCTGACCTCCTACCGCCTCCTAAGCCAGTCATTGCGCGGCATTATATCCGCCTTCTCAATTTCAGCACAACGAAGCGAATTCTGAGATGCAAGACAATTTCAGTGTCGCACCGGATGACACAAACTTATATTCCCACCCCAATTCCTAGAAAGCGAGGAAGACTCGCGGCATTCGGACGGGAGGAGGTGACATCGGCAACTCTTCCCTAAAAGACTCAACGGAAGGTTTGCCCGCCTTCCCCGATTCACAACCGCCACGGTACAATCGTTCGACGCCCATGCCGTTGACGCTTGGAACTCGCTTGGGCCCCTATGAGATTCAGTCCGTGCTGGGTGCGGGCGGAATGGGCGAAGTCTATCGTGCCCGGGACACCCGCCTTGATCGCAGCGTCGCCATCAAAATACTCCCAGCCCACCTTTCTGCGAACGCCGAGCTGAACGCTCGCTTCGAACGTGAAGCACGAGCTGTCTCTGCCCTCAATCATCCAAATATCTGTCACCTGTACGACATCGGCTCGCACGACGGTACCTCCTACCTTGTGATGGAGTATTTGGACGGCGAATCTCTCGCCGACCGCCTCCGAAAGGGTGCGCTCCCCCTCAAGCCGCTGCTGCAGATCGGCGTGCAAATCGCCGAAGCTCTCTGTGCGGCTCACCGGGCAGGCATTCTGCACCGCGATCTGAAGCCGGGCAACGTGATGCTCACTGCAGGCGGCGCCAAGCTACTCGACTTCGGACTCGCCAAGAACGTCCCCTTGCTCGCCGGATCGGCGGTTGGCGCCATTAGCAGCATGCCCCCGTCCACTCCCACGATGACGGTCGCCGAGTTGAGTTCGCCCGCGAAAGCGTTGACTCAGCAGGGAACCGTCGTGGGCACGTTTCAGTACATGGCGCCAGAGCTGCTGCAGGGAATGGACTCCGACGCGCGCAGCGACATCTTCAGTCTGGGATGCGTGCTCTACGAAATGGCCACCGGTCGCCACGCCTTCGAAGGCAAGAGCCAGTTAGGCGTACTGACGGCCATTCTTGAGAAAGACCCCGACCCGGTCAGCTGCGTGCAGCCGGCATCTCCCGCGTCGCTCGATCACGTCGTGCGGACATGCCTGGAAAAGAATCCTGATGATCGTTTCCAAAACGCTCACGACGTTCAAGTGCAGTTGAAATGGATTGCCGAGGGTGGCTCCCAAGCTGTACTCGCTCTGCCGGTTCGCAAGTCGCAGCGGCTGCCATGGCTGGTAGCTGGCGTCACTCTGCTGATCGCGCTTGCAGCCATCGCAGCCTACATCGGCACACTTTCCCGGCAGCCGAACCCGGCAGTGGTGCGATCGTTCATTCCGCCGCCGGCGGGCACTTCATTTGTAACCCTCGCGCCTGCATCAGCAACGCCTGTGATTTCACCCGACGGAAGCCGGCTCGTTTTCGGCGCGCGCGATGACAAGGGAAGAGAGCAACTTTACATTCGTCCGCTGAGTTACCTCACAGCGATTCCACTCTCGGGGACCGAGAACGCCAGTTATCCTTTCTGGTCGCCGGATAGTCGCGAGATCGGCTTCTTTGCGGATGGCGAACTGAAGAAGATCGATGCTAACGGAGGCCCGCCGCAGGTTCTGTGTGTGGCGACCGCAGGGCGCGGGGGTGCGTGGAGTAAGGACGGCGTAATCGTTTTTGCCCCCGGTCCGCAGGTAGCACTGCAGCGCGTATCGGCTGCCGGCGGCCGAACCGAGCCAGCCACGACGATGGATATAACGCGCGGTGAAAACAGCCACCGCTGGCCTTACTTTCTGCCCGATGGCAAGCACTTTCTGTTCTGGTCGCGTAATTCCCGTGGCCCTCAAGAAAACACGACCTACCTCGGGGTGGTGGGCTCCCTCGACGCCCAGCCGGTGGCGAGGGGCCAAACGATGGCGGCTTACGTCGCCGGGTATCTGCTTTTCTTGCGCGACCAGACGCTGATGGCGCAAGGCTTTAATGCGGACCGGTTGGAAGTGAACGGTTCACCAGTACCCATCGCAGAGAACGTAGCGATGAATTCGAATACGGGCCGCCCGGTTTTTTCGGCCTCGGACAACGGTACTCTGATCTATCAGACGGGAAACGAGCAAGGCGGATGGCGACTGTTGTGGTTCGCTCGAGACGGGAAGCCGACCGGTGCCATCGCAGACTTCGACCGTTATTTCGATCCCACGATTTCCTTCGACGGCACGAGGATTGCCGCACACCTGCTGACCAGCCAGGGAACCGGAGATGTTTGGATCTTCGACCTGGTGCGGAACAGCAAAACGCGTTTAACCTTTGGGCCCGCGAGTCAGAGGTATCCAGTGTGGACTCCCGACGGGAAAACAATCTATTACGGTTCGAATAGGAAGGGCGGATACCACATTTACGCGAAGGTATCGAATGGCAACGGCCCCGAAGAGGTTATTCTCGAGAATGAGGATTCCATCGAATTTCCGGAGGATGTTTCCTCCGACTCTAAGTTTTTGCTGTACTTGCGAACTGTTAGTAATACAGGTACGGAAATGTGGGCGCTGCCTTTAACCGGTGAGCGCAAACCCATTCCCGTAGTAAGGAGTGTCTTTAATACTTCTGTAGCTGGGTTATCCTCGCTCTCCCGCGCCAAAATTGCGCCGAACGGCAAGTGGATAGCCTATGGCAGCGATGAATCTGGGCGCTTCGAAGTCTATCTGACTGCATTTCCGGGAGGCGGAGCTAAATGGCAAGTCTCTACAAAGGGCGGCGCAGCTCCAAAATGGCGACGCGACAACAAGGAACTATTCTTCCTTGATCCTGCTGACAACTTGATGGCGGTCGATGTAAATACGTCCGGAGACAACGTCCAGCTGGGCACTCCTCACGCGCTCTTTCGCGCGGTGGGAATTCAAAATACGCTGGGGCCTTATGACGTCACGGCCGACGGCAAGAAATTTCTCATTAACAGTGGCGACGTGAAAGAGGAAAACCAGCCCCTCACCATGGTGCAAAACTGGCCTGCACAGCTAAAGAAGTAGCTTGTGGACCCCAACGTCGCTCTTTGCTTTTCCACCTGCAGACGAAAGGGCGGTTGCGATCTGTCATCGGAAAGCCAGAACTTACCAGAACCGCTAAGCGAAAGCCCTGCCTTCAGGCCTGGGGATGAGTCAGACGCGTTTTTGTGGATTTGAATATCGGATGTCGGGCCTGGTCAGTGATCTAAGTAGCCTGCGTACGACTGGCCTAGAGCCTCGTAAATAATGCTTCGCTTTTTGTTCGCTATCGTGATACCCTCGCCATAGCGAACCCGGACGGGCGTTCGGGTCGAGCACAAGCATGGCTAAGACCATCCAATGCCATAAGGTCTACAAGTTTCGCATGGAGCCGACGGAGCTGCAGGGATTGGAACTGAATCGCGCGGCGGCGGTGGCTCGCTTCGTCTATAACTGGGGACTCGAGCGCTGTCAAGAGCATTATAAGCAGCACAGACGAGGCAAGCCCTGGAACGAGCTCTCGGCCGAGCTCACCCAGCTGAAGAAGACCGAGCCCTGGCTGTACGATTTTGATGCGCAAATGCTGCAACAGGCTCTAGCCGATCTGCGGCGTGCCTACATGAATTTCTTCGCCCATCGGGCGGCCTTTCCCAAATTCAAGAAGAAGAAATCGGCCCGGCAGTCGTTCCGCATCCCGCAGCGGGTTGTGGTGAAGAATGGATGCGTCTACGTCCCTTCGATTGGCCGGGTGCGGATTCGCCAGTCACAGGAGATCAAGGGCACGACCAAGAGCGCCACCTTCAAGCGCACGGCGGTGGGCCACTGGTTCGTAACTCTGGTGGTGGAGTTCGCGCTGCCGGAGAGTAAGGTTGCGGTGCGGGAAGAGGAGGCGATCGGCTTCGATCTGGTGCTTGCGCCGCCGAACTTTCTGGTGGGCTCCGACGGCAGTGAAGTGCGTGCGCCGCGGTACTATCGGGCTGGGCAGAGGAAACTGCGGCGGGCGCAGCGCCGTCTGTCGCGCGCGCGGCCGGGCAGCCGGAATCGGGCCCGAGCCCGGTTGCGAGTGGCCCAAGTCCACCACCGTACGGCCAACCTGCGCCAGGAGTTTCTGCACCAGTTGTCGCACTGGATCGTCGGATCATGGTCGGTCCTCTGTTTCGAGACCTTAAGCCTGAAATCGCTGGCGAGAACCAAGCAGGCGAAATCATGGCGGGACGCCGCATTTGGCGAGTTGCTCCGCCAGGTGAAGTACAAAGCGTTGTGGCATGGCAAACACTTTGTCCAGGTAGGCCGGTACTTTCCGTCCACCCGGCGATGCTCGACATGCGGTTATAAAAACGACGCGCTTTCGCTCTCGGAGCGAGCCTGGAGCTGCCCGGGGTGCGGGACGCAGCACGCGCGGGATGGGAACGCTGCGAAGAACATCCGCTGCGAAGGTCTGCGCCTGGTCGCCGAGGGACACCCGGAGACGTTAA
>DASPVV010000183.1:0-10464 GCA_035622175.1 Terriglobales bacterium
CCCCCGGCTTAGAACTCGATGCCTCTCTGTGCGCCGATGCCTTGCTCGAAAGGATGCTTGACTTGGCGCATCTCCGTCACCAGGTCGGCGATTTCGACGATTTCGGGTTTTGCATTCCGACCGGTGAGAACCACATGCAGCATGGCCGGCTTCTTGCGCAAAAACTCGACGACATCGTCCAGCGGCAAGAAGCCATAGCCGAGGGCATAGTTGATTTCATCGAGAACCACGACATCGTAGTTGCCCGACAGAATCTTCTCTTGTGCCGCCCTCCAGGCATTCCGAACCATTGCCTTGTCGACCTCCACGTCTTTGCTCTCCCAGGTGAATCCCTTGCCCATAGGGCAAATCTCGAAGTTGTCCAGCTTCGGGGCGCTGCGAAGCTCCCCGCATTTCCACTTCCCCTTGAAGAACTGCAGCATGAGGACTTTCATCCCGCAGCCGGAAGCGCGCAAGGCCAGGCCCAGAGCGGCTGTCGTTTTGCCCTTGCCGTTGCCGGTGTGGACAATGATCAGCCCCTTCTTCTTTCTCACGCCCGCACCCGCACGTGTAATGGTCACTTTCACGACTTTCCCACTCCGCTCGAGGGGGGAACCTGATCGGCAAACTGCAGCCCGCGAGACGATCGGGCACGCTCGACAGATTCGACGAACGCGTGGGCCATAGCTGGATTGGAGAGAAAATGCAGGTGGATGTAGCTGGCGAGAACGTTCTTGCGGCGAAATCCTTCCCGCTCCTCGCGTTTCGTCCTCCAGTTCTTGGCCCGATACACGCTCTCCAGCTGCCCGGCATCGCGAATCCTCGAACAATGAAACCCGTGCCCGCGTGCTTGGCCCCCGGCAGCACCCAGCAGACAGTCGGAGGTGAACGACACTTCGCTATAACCGAAGTTGACCAGTCTCTCGGTCATTTCGACCGACAACGGCAGGACTGCCGCCATGGGCACGGGAGGTCCCGTCGGGGTAACGATCTCGCGCGCCAGATACATCAAGCCGCCGCATTCGGCGTACATCGCCAACCCCTCCTCGGCCATGGCGCGCACGTCTCGCATCATGGATTGGTTCGCGGCCAGCTCCATCGCGAACACCTCCGGGTAACCACCCCCAAAGTAGACCGCATCGACCCCCCGCGGAAGTCCGCTATCGGCGAGCGGGCTAAACTCCACAATCTCGGCACCAGCTCTGCGCAACGCGTCGAGATTCTCTTCGTAGTAGAAGGAAAACGCCTTGTCCCTGGCTACGCCGATCCTGACCGTCGCTCGCCGCTCGGACGTCACCGCGGCGTTCTGCGCCGAGATCGGTGCGGCCAGCTCCCACAAAGCATCGAGATCGATGGTTTGCTCTGCCAGTTCACCGAGGAGAGAGAAGATTGAGCTGGGAACAGCTTCTTCCCTGGCGGTAACGAGTCCAAGATGGCGTTCCGGAATCTCGATCTCCCGACTTGGTGGAAGGTACCCCAAGGGTCGAACCGGCGTTCCGCCGCTCAGAGCCTCCGCTAAAAGCTGGAAGTGCGACGGCCCGGCCACTCGGTTGAAAACGACCCCTGCCACCCTCAGGCTGGGATCAAAGGTCGCAAATCCATGGACCAGTGCGGCCGCGCTGCGCGCCATGGAAGAAGCGTCCACCACCAGAATCACCGGAAGACCCAGCCAGCGGGCAATCTCAGAGGTGCTGCCTCGATTCGATCGGCCATCGACTCCGTCGAACAGGCCCATCATCCCCTCGACGACCATCAGGTTGGCCGCTTCGCCGCCGCGAAAGAAAATCTCCCGGTTGGTTTCCGCGGACAACATCCATCCGTCCAGATTGTGCGACGCCCGGCCGCCGGCGCGCGCGTGATAGCCGCCGTCGATGAAATCGGGCCCGCACTTGAAAGTTTGCACAACCAAACCGCGCCTGCGATAAGCCGCGATCAGGGCGAGCGCCACGGTTGTCTTTCCCACTCCGCTGGCACTCCCCGCCACCACAAATCCCTTTTTCGCTTCAGCCATTGACGCACCGAACCACGCTGCCGCGGCGAAAGTGATCGATCACGCTGAGCCCGCAGGGATCGACAGCCAGACGGAAAAGATTCCTGTCCGGCATGCCCAGCGCGCTGGCCACGGCAACTCGAATTACGCCGGCATGGGTCACCACCAGAACACTTTGCGCGGGGTTCGCGGCGGCAATCTCCCGCAATTCGCGCCGGATTCGCTTCTTGAACTGTGCGAAGCGTTCTCCGCCGGGAATGCGCCGACGGTAAAACCGCTTCGCCCAGCGTCGCGCCAGCTGCGGCGACTGCTCGAGAATCTGCTCCCAGGAAAGCCCCTGCCATCTCCCGAAATCGATCTCCCGCAGGCCCTTCCGGATTTCGAGCCGCACTCCCAGCCGCCGCGCAGCAAAGGCGGCCGTCGAACCTGCCCGGCGAAGATCGCTGGCATAGGCGATCGTGATCGGATAGCGGCCCAGTTTTCGAACCAACCCCGGCAGCTGCCGGCGACCTTCTGGGGACAGCTGTGTATCGGCCTGCCCTTGGAATCGCCCTCCTCCTTCCGCTGCGGCATGCCGCACGAGAACCAGTCGGCACCCCGGTTGGTCACGTCTGATCCGCATGACGGCGCCCCCATTGCTCATGGAAAATCAGTTCCTCCAGGGGAAGCCTGGAGAGCCAACCCGCCGATTCCAGCTCTGGACGCGGCAGAAATTCGCGCACGTACCCCACACACAGATAAGCGACGGGAATGACATGTTCAGGGATATGGAGCACTTGCCGGAGCTCTGCCGGGTCGAAAATGCTAACCCAACCGACGCCAATCCCTTCGGCACGAGCCGCCAGCCAGAAGTTCTGAATGGCGCAGCAGGTGCTGTAGACATCGGTTTCCCGAATGGTATGCCGACCGAGGACATGCGGCCCATGTCGGGTCGGATCGCAGGTCACGCACAGATTCACCGGAGCCTCCAGGATGCCCTCCAGCTTCAGCCGCGAATACAACTCGCGCCGTTCGCTCTGGTAAACCTTGGCGGCAGATTGGTTGGCGCGATCGAACACACGCTTTACCCGCCGTTTGACCTCGTCACTGCGGATCACGATGAACGACCATGGCTGCATGAACCCCACGGATCCAGCGTGGTGGGCTGCATCGAGCAGCTTCTCGATCAACTCGTTGGCCACCGCATGGGGCAGGAAATGGCCGCGAACGTCGCGACGCTTGTAAATCGCCTTGTACACGCCCCGCTTCTCCGCCCGAGAGAATTCGGGCAAGACCGAGCCCGGTTGTGCGCTGACGTCCCTCACCTCAGCATCACCCCCGAAAAGTAAATCGCCAGTTCGGTGATTTGAATGGTGGCGCCAAAACAATCTCCGGTAACCCCGCCGATCCGCCTCCGGTAATAGGCGCCGGTGAGCGCGGCCACGCCGATTGCCACCATCAGCAGCCAGACGGTTCGCAGCTTCAAGAAGATGCCGACAACTCCAAGGGATAGAATCGTTCCCATCACGAGCGAGCCGGCACCGATCCTTTGGGCGATCGGGCTTGCTTGGCTGCCCGCCCGCGCCGACGGCAAGAAATAGGCCAGAGGCAATGTCGTCCAGCGACTCAGCACCTGACCGGCCAACAGGTAGCTTGTGAACTTCTCTGCCGGCAGATTCGTGAGAAATACGAAGCGGCCGAGCAGTCCCAGCACCAGCGCAAGGGCGCCAAAACTTCCGATGCGGCTGTCACGCATGATGGCGAGGACCTGTTCCCGATCCCAGCCCCCGCCGAATCCGTCTGCAGCATCGGCCAACGCATCTTCGTGCAATCCTCCGGTCACGACGACGAGATACATCAGAATTACAACCACCACCACGCTGCGGTCGACGTACGGAGAAAGAATCCAGTGGAGGAGCACCCCTCCTGCCCCGACCAGCAACCCGACCAAAGGAAAGAAGACGGTCGAGGCCGCCAAGCGGTCTGAGGAAAACCCTTCCCTCGGGGCCACCGGCAGACGCGTCAAGAATTGCGTCGCGACGAGAAAAGAATTTGTCATTGCTCTCATGCCACGGCTCCACTCACCCGCGCCGAGGAGAACGTCGCCATTTGGTTGAACAGATTGGCTGCCGACTCAATCACAGCCATGGCCAGCGCCGAGCCTGTGCCTTCGCCCAGGCGCATTTCGAGATCGAGGAGCGGACGCTGCGCAATAAGATCCAGCAGGGCCCCATGGCCGGGCTCGCTCGAGCGATGGGCGGCAAACAGGAAGTTTCCCGCGCGGGGCTCGAGGGCGCAGGCCAGAGCCGCGGCGGCGGTCGAAATGAAGCCATCGACAACCACGGCGAGACGGCGCGCCGCGCCGCCGAGGATCAGTCCAGTCAGTCCGGCGATCTCGAGTCCACCGACCTTTTGCAGGATGTCGAGCGCGTCCGATGGATTGGGACGGTTGACCGCAATCGCGCGCTCAATGACCGCGATCTTGCGTGCGACCCCGGCGGAGTCCAAGCCGGTTCCCGCGCCGGTCACCTGCGACGCCGGCCTGCCCGTAAGCAGCGCAGTCATTGCGCTCGCCACGGTCGTGTTTCCGATTCCCATTTCTCCGGTTCCGATCAGCGTGCAACCCCGTTCGGCTGCACCCGCCGCCAATTCGACCCCCACCTCGAAAGCTGTCGCCAGTTCTTTTTCATCCATGGCCGCGCCTCGGGCAATGTTGCGCGTCCCGTTCGCGATCTTGCGATCTACCAGTCCGGTGGCGAGGTCAAGCTTCCCGTCCACTCCGATATCGACAACGATGACTTCGATGCCGAACTGCCGGCAAAGGACGTTGATGGCCGCGCCTCCTAGAAGAAAATTCCGAACCATTTGACCCGTGACCGCCTTGGGATAGGCGCTCACGTTTTCCTCCGTCAC
The DNA here is from genome assembly GCA_035622175.1 of Terriglobales bacterium. Classification (GTDB taxonomy): domain Bacteria; phylum Acidobacteriota; class Terriglobia; order Terriglobales; family Acidobacteriaceae; genus JAFAGX01. The sequence continues at coordinate 4,862 of DASPVV010000183.1, forward strand.
ACCATGGTCCGCAGCCAGGGTAAAAATTGCTTTGTTCTTGCAGTCTAAAATGTCCCGTTGCTGGATGCCCGCCAGCCGCGCGGCGATCTCTTCAAGCCTCCCCAGACTCCCCCGCGGTTTGGTCAGATTGTCCAAGTGACCGAGCGCGCGTCCCCGCCACTCCGGCTCAATTGCGGGGATCTGATCCGCGACCTCCCGAATGATCTCCCGCGGCGATCGCTGTGTACCCGCCTCAACCATGGCCAAGACACTCCACGCTTTTCGCCATGCTCAATAGGAACGGTAGGTGCAAGATGCCGGGGCTGCGGCGACACACGGACCCGAACAGTGCGCCGCTTCGAGGCTGAAATCTCTCCCCGCCCCACCTCCAGAGGAGGAGTTCCTCGCAATGTCGTTTGGCGATCTCTCCCATCGTCATGCCCGTCCAGCTGCCGTGATCGATCTCTCGCCGATCGTCCTCGACCTCAACCGGCCATCGCTCTGCGCCCGGATCACCGACCCGATGGTCAAGCGACGAAACCGCTCGGCCAATCCACGAGCTTGCCGCGAGCCAACACCGTTCCGAGGCAGGTCGCGAATCCCTCGCAACCGGTGTCTGCGGTTGCAATGAGTTTCGCCGTGATGAACGAGATCGATAGCCACCCAAGATCACCCGCTCTTTCCGCGCTTTCCCTTCAACGTAAGTGGAATTCCCGCGATCATCAGGACGACCTGGTCGGCAATCTCGGCAATTTCCTGGTTCATCTGTCCGAGCAGATCTCGATACATTCGCCCCGAACGATAAGCGGGGACGATTCCGCTGCCGACCTCGTTCGACACCAGAATCAGCGAAGCCCTCGATGAGCGAATTGCTTGACAGAGCTGCCGAGTGGCGATTCGGACGCTGCTCTTTTTTCGCATCGCGTTGGCCAAAAACAGCGTGAGGCAGTCCACCAGCAGCAGGTCGGCTTTGAGCGATTCGGAAGCGATGGTCTTGTGAAGGGCAAGCGGGGCTTCGACGGTCTTCCATGTCGCCGGTCGCTCGCGCCGGTGCATGGCGATTCTCGCCCGCATCTCGGCATCGCTCGGACGCGCCGTGGCCAGGAAAGTCACGCGCCGGTAGCCAGAGGCTAAAACCTGTGCGTAGTGGCTCTTCCCGCTGCGCGCTCCACCGAGCACAAGGGTCACTCGCCTGGGATATGTCTCCATGGCTGGCGGCACCGCTAGTGTCCAGTTCTGGAGGGATCGAGACTGCGACGGTTCCTACTCGAATACCCAAGTAGTTGGTTTCGAGACATCGCCATCGACTCTCCCTTCGAAGTCGATCAACAGGTTGTGGGTGGTTGGTCGGTCTCCTGACTTGCGCATCTTCGATTTCGAGCCGCCTTCCCAGGAAGCTCCCAGTGGCATCGTTCGCTCGAACTCTCCGTGCTTACAGTGGCGGGGCCGTGCCGGATTCTCACCGGCTTCCCGGATACACCAACCAGTGTTTTCTTATAAGACAGGTCAGAGATTCAAGTCAATGACTAATTACCACGGAACTTGGGTACGGGACAATTCTCTATTCCCTGCAAACACTGAGTCATGTTCGAGGCGCGTCTCTTCCGAGGTTGGCCGACTTATCGTATCTTCTTCACGGTGATGGGCGCCGAGGTTGCGGGTTCGTAAACGCTTCGCTCTGGCCCCGATACTGGACAACAGGCCCGAATCGAATTCCCCGAGTACACCGCGGTCAAGGTGTGAGCGCCGGGTGTGAGCAGTGACGCCTTGAGCGGCAGACTGGCCACGGACTCGGTGGCGCTCGAGGGCACCAGAGGTCGCGTTTCGAGCACGGTCGACCCCCGGAGGAACTTTACCGTACCGCTCGGTACCCCCCCGCCTCCCGGGTTGGCCGACACCCGAACCGTCAGAGTAGTCGCCTGCCCGGGCTTGAGCGTGTAGGTTCCTGCCTTCAGATCCACGGTCAACGAGTTGGCGGCGGCCATCCCCGTGTTTTCGTAGGCGCCAATGTCAATCTTCGAGCCGTGCATCCGCGGATTCCCAAGGAAGTCGGTATGCCCATAGATCGAGTGCGGGGAACTGCCGTGGGGATCACACCAGCCCAGGCTGCACGACAGGCTGGTGCCACCGGCGCCGATGACCGGCGAGGCGGGGATGGTGGAAAAGTTGGGCGGCGAATCTCCCAGATCGACAAACAGGGGATCGGTGTCCAGGGAGTGGGCATCTTCCCGGCTCAAGCTCTGCCAGTTGGAAAAACTCGTGTACCGAGTCACGTTCCCCCACCAGATGGATGTGCCTTCGACGTAGCCCGCCAACGAGTGGTACAGGTTCCAATCGAGCGTGGCGGGCGGGGCAGGGTAGGCGGACGAAACGGGGACGTAGCTGAAGATCCAGGTATTGAAGGCGCCGGCATAGACGATGTTGTTCTCGAACCGGACGCCTTGCGCGCTGCCCACCTGCCACTGAACCTGGAATTCGCCGGTCGCGCCGCCTTCAGATTCGTTGCCGGGTTGGGTGGCGTTGTTGTACAGCGTGTTGTTGACGAAGACGTCGCGGTAGCTACTGCCTCCTCCATTGCTCGCGCCACCTTCGCGGGAGGCGCCGGCATAGCCCCCGACGGAGTTTCCGCAGGCGTTGGAGTTGTAGAACAGGTTGTTGCGCACGGTAGCATACCTGCCGTAACACGGCGACTTGCCTCTGGCCGGAGTTCCGGTATTGTCGGGGCCTGACCACTCGGTGCCGTTGGGCAGGCAGACTTGATTCTCGCTGGTGGTTTCGATGCCGTAGTCGACCTGCACGATGACGTTCCGCTCGAAGGTGACATAGGCGCAGCCGTCACAGTAGAGTCCGTCGGCGTCATACTCATAACCCTCACCGGCATTGGTGATCCCGCTGATGTTATAGACCGTGTTGCCGCTGATTTCCCCATACATCGCTTCGTCGTAGCCGACCGGACCAACCCCTTCATACCCGATCGCGTCGATGCCGATGTTGTCATTGTCATGAACTAGGTTATTGGTGATGTAAAAATGGGTCACGTTTCCATCCACATTCACCGATTCGCTGCTCCCGGTCCTCAGGTCGTAGACCTCGTTGCCACTGATGAACAGCTGCGTGATGGGAGTCTTCGAGGTGCCGTAAACCGAGATGCCAAAGGCGTTGCCGTTTGCCTCCGACGTAGTCGTGATGTTGTGCACCTGATTGTTCAAAATCTGGATTCCAGTGCCCGCGCCTGTGATCCAGACACCCGTCGGGGTGTACGCAGGGTTGTCGGTCGTGTAGTTGCGGATTTCAAATCCGCGGAGCGTAAGGTAGCTCCGGTTTACGATATTGATGAGACCCTGGGTCTGGTTTCCGCTCGACGGCGGGTTCGAGGAGCAGCACTTTACGCCGGTGCCATCAATGATTGCCGTCTGCCCTGGGTAGCTCTGGAAGGTGATGGGCGCCGACGCCGTTCCCGAGGCCGGAAAGCTCACCGACTCGTGGTACACACCCTCGAGCACGTATACGGTGGCACCCGCCGAGACCGAATTCGCCGCATGCTGGATGGTTAACCACGGCGAGCTGAGCGTGCCACGATTGCGGTTGCTGCCTTCTTTCGCCACAAAGTAGCGAGCCCCAATTTGTCCGGCAAGCGAGTGCGCCAGCAGCAGGACGATCGCTAAGACCACGGGCCGAGCCATGCCCGGGTTGCGCCGCAGGGACACCTTGAGTCGCATAAGCATTTCTCCTTGGAAGCCAAACCCTCCCGGGTTGCGGGCGCGGCATTCGGGATCTTACGAAGGCTTACTTGTACTTTCGTCTGTAAGGCACTGTCAAGGGGAAATCAGGCTCCGACAGGCCGGTTGAGCAAGGATGGAGGGACTCTTAAGGCTCGTGTGCACGCTCACGCTGGGCTTGCGTGCAGGCGTTCGGCTAAGCTAAGAGGGTCAGTGGATCAACGTTTCCTCCTCTTCCTCCGGCGGGATCACCACGGCAGCGGCGACGCGATCCCCTGGTTCGAGCTGCAAGAGCCGGACCCCTTGGGCGGCGCGGCCGGATTCGCGGATGGTACCGGAATCCATGCGAATGATCTTGCCGTATTGACTAATTAACATCACTTCGGAGTCTTCCGTAACCTGCGCAATGCCTACGACTTTGCCGTTGCGCTCCGTGGTCTTGACATTGATCACGCCCGAGCCGCCGCGTCCTTGTAGACGGTATTCCTCCGCCGGAGTGCGCTTGCCGTAACCGTTCTCGGTCACGGAGAGAATGAGGGAACCTTTGATCGGAATCGTCTCGTCCGTGGCTGTCGCCTCGGGGACTCCCGCTCTGGCCTTTGCCTCCTCCGCGCTGGCTTCGGCTTTCTGCAAGTCCTTGGGCGTAGTCGCCATGCCAACGATGTAGTCATCGCGATCGAGCTTCATGCCGCGAACGCCGAAAGCCGGGCGTCCCATCGGGCGAACATCCTCTTCGCCGAAGCGAATCGCCTGACCGTCGTGCGATGCCAAGAACACGATCTGGTCGCCATCGGTCAGCGTGACCCCAACCAGCTCGTCACCCTTTTCGACGCCGATGGCGATGATGCCACGCGCCATAACGTGGGAGAAGTCTTTGAGCTCAGTCTTCTTCACCGTACCGTTGCGGGTGGCAAAAAATATGAATTTCCCCTCTTCTTCGAGGTCGCGTACGGCGAGCATCGTGCGCACGGTTTCTCCCGGCTGCAGGCCGACCAGGTTCCCAATGTGTTTACCCTTGCCCGCAGCCCCTACGTCGGGAATCTCATACACCTTCAGCCAGTACACGCGGCCGGTATTGCTGAAAACGAGAATGTAGGCGTGGGTCGAAGCGATGAACAGATGCTCGACGAAATCTTCGTCGCGGGTCTTCATCCCGGTTCGACCCGTGCCTCCGCGCCGTTGCATGCGGTAGGTCGAGATGGGCGTACGCTTGAGATACCCCCCATGGCTTACGGTGACCGCCACTTGCTCATCCGCAATAAGGTCTTCCAGATGGATTTCCGCGGCCTCGTCTTCAATGCGGGTGCGGCGCTCGTCCCCGTATAGCTTCTTGACCTCTTCCAGCTCTTTGATGATGACCCCACGAACCTTCTTTTCTGAACCAAGGATCGACTCGAACTCGGCGATGTTTTCCCGGGTCAGCGCCAGCTCCTTGCTGATTTCGTCGATCGAAAGCTTAGTCAGGCGATGCAGTTGCAACTCGAGGATCGCGTCGGCCTGAGCCGCGGTAAAGGGCCTTTCCGGATCGAGCTTGGGCGGCCGGCCGGTGATATTGATATCGATCTTCTTGCCGGCGAAGTAGAGCACCAGGTTGTCGCGCGCGTCGGGCCGATTCGCACTGCCGCGAATGATCGTGATCACGTTGTCGAGGTGGTCGAGCGCGGTCTTGTAGCCTTCGAGGATATGTTCGCGCTCCTTCGCCTTGGCGAGCAAGAAGGCAGTACGGCGGCGCACCACATCCACGCGATGGTCGATGAAGTACTGAATCGCTTGCATCAACCCCATTTCCCTGGGCTGGCCATGGACGACCGCCAGCAGGATCATGCTGAAGCTTTCCTGCATCTGCGTGTGTTTGAACAGTTGATTCAGTACGATCTGAGGCTCGGCTCCACGCTTGAGCTCGAT